>PMZR01000013.1 GCA_003170135.1 Acidobacteriota bacterium | reverse complement strand
TGGGCGCGTTCATGGCTGCCCCGCCGCTTCGCGCTCGTGCTCGTTCGCCTGCTCGTGTTCCTGCCGGCGAATCGCGCGACAGGCCGGGCACCTCCGCGGTTGCACCAGGCCCTTGCGCGAGAAAAACTCCTGCTGGCTGGCCGTCCAGGTGAATGTGGAGCAACGCCTGACGCACGTGAGCCCGATGTCCTGAAATTCGTTGTCCATGGTCGTCTCTCGAAAATTGCCGCCGGGCGGGTGAGGACTGATGGGAACCGGGGAGTAACCGGACCCGTCAGTGCGCGGCGCCGCCAGGCGGCCCGATGCCGCCGCGCCGAGCTGGTTTACAGCACGTCGTTGATGTCGAGCGCTTCCTGTGCCGCCGTCGTGGCCGTCGTGTCGATCGCCGCACCGTCGACGACCGCGAGCTTCATCGCGTAGATCGCCGCCGCGACGGCCATCAACGCCGGCTGCCGCTGGCACGCCTCCGGGTACTCGGCCGCGGCCGCCACGAAGGGTGTCGTCGGGGCCGTGCCGTTGTGCTGGTCGATCAGGTATTTCTTCTCGACGAGCGCGATCGCTTCGGTCAGGCTGAGAATCCGCATGTTCCTCGCTCGCTTTCTCGGGCCCGGGATTACCGGCCCGCGTGTTTCAGAACCTCGTGCGCCTCGTCCACGGTCTGTGTGTGCGGACGCACGATCGCCGACCCGTCCGGCCAGGACTGCGCTTCGAGGCGCGCGAGGCGCGTGTCAACGTCGATGAGTTGGGCGGTTGAGCGCCTGACGGAGGCCGTCGAGCGCACGATGCCGTCCCGCATCAGCACCATCTTGTCCACCAGGTCGCCGATGGCGCGCGTCAATTTGTCGACGCCGCCGAGCTGCTTGTTCATCGCGTCGCCTTCCGTTCGAGCGCCTCCACGCGCGCTTCGAGGCGCGTGAGCCGGTCGTCCGGACTCAGGGCCGCCGGCGCCGGCGCGGCGGGTTCTGCCGGAACGGGCACGCCGAATCGTGAGAGCAGCGCGGTTTCGATCGTGACGAGCTCGGCGACGTACGACCCGAACGCGCCGTGCACCGCGAGCTGGCCGGCCACGTACCCCGCGGGCGCCGGCGCGCCCGATGGCGAGAACGTAATCGACGCGCCATACTCCAGATGGCCCGGCGCGAAGCCGAGCATGCCGCAGAGGCCGGTCACGAACGCGTCGAGCCCCTCCGCCCCGATCGGCCCTGGCTCGAGTGTGAGATCGCGGCGCGGCTTCCCGATCGGGCCGCCGCTGACGAGGCACGGTTCAGTGGTCATTGGAATCTCCATGAGGAAATGTCGATCGGGCACTCTCCGACGATCGGTGGCGTCGCGTGCGCCGGCGCGAGTCCGAGCGGGCACCCGCACTTCGCGCAGACCAGGCGGTCACCGACAACGATCGTTCGCTTGAATCCTGAAATTCTGCAGCGCTGATGCTCCTGGACCCGCGCCGCCGCATCGTCCTCGGGCACAACCACGATCGGCGCATCGTGATGATCGGTCGGCGGTGTGGACGTGCGCTCGGCCTCGGACTTTGCGTAGGCGATCCAACCCTCGCCGGGGCGCACCGTCGAGAACTGCGCGACGACGCCGCGGACCGCGACCGCGTGGTCCTGATGCACGCTCCCGCGATCGATGACCCGCACGCCTTGCGGGCCAACCTCATACACCAGGTTGAGCAGTTCCTCGCGCAGTCGCGCGTGCGGCGGCAGGACCAGCGTGCGCCCGGAGAGCCGCCCCGCGAGGACCGGCCATTCTTCGCTGTGCGCCTTCGCCGTCGGTGAGAAGAGCTCCACCGGCAAGCCGGCCCGTTGCAGAGACTGCACCGCCGACAAGCCTTGCCAGGACTCGATCCGAATGAGTCGAATCGTGAATCGCCCCGCAAGATCACGAAGGGTGCGCTCGACCGCGTCCAGGCTCACTGGCGCCTCGCGCGAGCCCTGAAACGTGACCAGGCGATCGATGTACGCCTTGCCGTCGTCCTCGTGCCCGATCGCAATGACGGATGGATCGTGCACGGCCCCGAGGTCCACGAAGACGACATACGCGGCGCCGGGCCGCCCTTCGATCTGCTCGGTCCAGCCCGTGCCCATCGCGGCGTCGACTTCGGCCGCGGCGGTGAACGAATCGGCCGCGTCAACCCACGCATTCTGGTGCTCACGCGCGAACTGCCCGGGCAGCAACAGGCGCCGCTGGCGTTCGATGAACTCGCGCGTCACCCTCGGGCTCAGGTTCTCGCCGTGCCAGCGCCACAGGACCGACGCCTCGCCGGCTTCCGCCAGCGTCTTCACGTTCCACAATGGCCCGACACGCCGCCTCCCGACCGTGCTCACCACGAGCATCAGCGGGTCCGGCACGGACGCCTGACCTGCGAGCAGGGACGCGAACAGTTCATCATCTCGCGCCCATCCGCACTCGTCATACAGGACCAGGTCCGGGTGCCGGCCGCGGCTCGACGTGTGCTCCCGACTCACGACTGTCCACCGGGAACCCGTCGACGGCACGAGCAGGGCGCCCGCTTGAATGTCAATTACGTGGTCCAGGTCGGGGTTCGCGCGCACGATGCGCGAGGCGTGATCGATAATCACTTTCGCGCCGTCGATGTCGAGCGCCGCGCTGATGATGTCCTGTGGGGCGGGCCCGGCAATCAGGCGCCACAGGCCGACCGCAGACGCAGCGAAGGACTTGCCGTCGCCCCGGGGCGCGCTGATGCCTGCGACACGGTAGACGAACCGACCGTTGAGACGGCGCGTCGCTTCCCCGAAGTCCTTGAGCTGCCAGGGGTAGGGCGTGACGTTGAACGCCAGACAGAAGGCGCGAAACGAATCGAGGACGTCTCGCTTCAGTCGCATCGCGGCTCTGTGGCGTGCAGCGCCGCGCACTGCTCGGCGACGTTCAATCGCTTGGCGTGACGACCGAGGCCGAGCCGCTGCGCGAGTCGATCCCAGCGATCGATACCGGCCAAGAACTTGTCGTAGACGTTCCGCACACCGCCCGCTGGCGTGAGCAGCCCGCGCGCCGCGATGTCTGCCGCGATGAGCCGTAGCGTGATCTCGACATCAGCCAGGCGGCCGACGTAGGCGCGTTCAAGCGTCGTCAGTTCGGACTCGCCGCCCCGGTCGGCCACGATGCCGGCTGCCAGCGTGTCCACGCTCTCCCGGAGGTCCGCCGGCTGGTTCCGAGCGTAGAGGCCGAGTTCACGCGCCGCCTGGTTCCCTGGCAGCCAGCGCCCGCACTTCACGCACTGGAAAACGCCAGCCCGCGAGCGCTCGCCACAGGCACTGCAGACAAGTCCGTCGCCCTGACCGTCCGGCTGAGACGGCGGCGCCTGGTCGCACGCGCCGTCGCACATCGGCGTCTCAGCCATCACTTCGGCCCCAATTTCATTACTCGTTTTGCTCATCGGTCCCTTGTCCCTGAAGCAAGTGCGCCGGATTACCGTTTGCCTGGCTCAGCAGAGCGCTCGGCGCCTATCCGCCGCGGCCACCTCGCTCGACAAGATGCTCAGGACGATCGCCCTGTGCTCGCGGAGGAAAGCGCGGTCGTTGTCGTCGAGTAGTCGCGACGGTCCGACCTGCATCCCGCCATCTTCGAGTCGGAACGTGACGCCGCGTTCTTCGAGGCTCCAGAGGCGTTGGAGGACGGGCACGGGCACAGCCAGGCCATCGCGGAGCGTGACGAAGTCACAGCCGCTCATAGGCGTCCTCGTTTTCGCTGTTCTGGGAACCCGAATCGGACTCGGTTCTATCGGGTGCTTTTTGCGTTTCCGCGGTTCCAAATTCGCGCTTTTCGGAAGCACTGGGAACCTCGGGAACCTCGGGAACCTGAAAAGATGCAACGTGGGAGGAAGATGCTTCGATTGAAGTACGTACTTGGAGGTTCCCGCTATTCCCTATAGGGAACCTCGGAACCTCATCATCGAAATCGAGGTTTTCGCCTACGGGAGTGCTACTTGATTGAGGTTCCCGGCCTTCCGGCGAATTTGGCAAATTGGCCGAGTTGCGGGAACATGATACGGGGCGACTCAAGGTGTAGCGGTACGGGTCCTTCCGGCCGCCGCTGCCGGTGCGCTCGACACGCCCCATGCCGAGCAGTTGGCGGAGCACGCGCACCTTGTCCGCGTTGCGCCCTTCGACGTGGTCGCCAATCCAGCCCTCGGTGACGGGCTCGGCCTCGCCGCGCAGCGCCTCGAGCATCCGGTCGCCAATTTCCCGGTCGTCGGCCTCGCGCTTGCGCCCTGCGGCTTCCACGCGTCCGGTCTGAGCGTTGAGGACCAGGACGACCGGCTCGAGGTCCGGGCCGATGCGTTGAACGCTGGAGAGCGTGCGGTACTTGTCGGTCCGCTGCAGCACGAAGACGTTGTCAGCGCTCCCTGTCAGGGCCGTCGAGCCGAGCACCGCATCCAGGCCGGTCCGGTCGGCGTGCGTGCTGGCGTGGGTGAGCAGGACCAGTGTGGCGCCCGTTTCGCGGGCCAGCCACAGCAGGGGTTCGAAGCGGGATGTCACCTCCGCGTAGTCGGAGAGGTCTTTCGCGCGAATCAGCCGTTGCGCCGTGTCGACGATGATCAACGCGGGCCGTTCGGTGAGTGCCAGGGCGTGCAGCGCCGGCAGGATCTCGCTCGGCGCCTGACCGGCGAAGATGCGAATCGGTTCGGTCCCGGTAGCGCCCATCATCCGGAAGTGCCGCCGGATCTCGGAGCGCTTGTCTTCGAGGCCGAGATACCAGGTCGCCCCGAAGTGCGTCCGCCAGCCCAGCCAGCGCTCGCCGGTTGCCACGGCGAAGGCAAGGTCGCGCGCCAGCGTGCTCTTGCCGGCCTTCGGTCGACCTGCGAGCAGGATGATCGCGCCCGCGGGGATCCGATCTTCGACGACCCACTCGACCTGGTCGTCCGGTTCGGCCAACAGGTCCCCGATCGATGTCAAGGTGAATGGCTTGCCGTTGATCGGCGCCGCCACCGACTCTGAGGGGTCGAACGGCAGCGCCCCAACCACGCAGGTAGCCAAGTCGGCCTTACTGTGCGTCGTGAGATAGTCGGAGACGTCGCCCTTGGGCGGGAGTCCGGGTAGGACGACGATCTTGACGGCGAGGCCGGCCGCGTGACAGCTGCGCGCCACCGCCCGCGCGTGCACCTCGCCCGTGACGTCGTTGTCCGGCAGTACGGCAACGCATTCGACGCCGGCCGTCCTCAACTGCTGCGCGTGCTCGTCACGCCACTGGCCGGCGCCGCCGCTGTTACACGTGGCCGTCACGCCAACACGACGCAGGCTCTCGACGTCCTTCTCGCCCTCGGGGACCAGCACCGTGGTGTGCCCCTTCAGCTCAGGCAGGCGATAGAGCACGCGGCGCGTGTCGCCCAGCTTCCAGATCCAGCCGCCCGCGCCATCGGGCCGTCGCTGCAAAAACACCTTCTTCCCGTCCGGCTTCGGCGGGACCCGCACGACCTGGAACAACAGCGTCCCGGCTTCGTCGCGGTAGTCGTACGTTGCCTCGATTCGGTTCGTCGGGCCCTCGCGTGGCGGGAAGAGGTCGGCCCACTCGAGATGCAGCGCCGTAACGATCGCCGACGCCTCGCAACCGGCGTGACACTTCAACAGCACTCGGCCGTCGTCACCGGTCGTCACCGACAGCGACGCATGTTGATCGTCGTGCGCCGGGCACTTCGCCTCGAAGCGGCCATCTGTGCCCCGAACGCCGGCGAGCTGCGCGAGCACGCGATCGATCGCGGTCACGCCGCTGCTCCGTTCGAAGGCAGGACCCGCGGGCGTTGATGATGGGATGTGCCCGCGGGCTGTTGGGAGGCTTCGAGCCAGACGTCGAGGTCCGCGCGTTTCCAGCGCCACTGACGGGCGCCAATCTTGTAGGCGGGCGCGCGACCAGCGTGCGCTGCGCGCCGCAAGAACGCCTCGCTCGTCTGCAGGTATTCGGCGGCCTGTGCCGTCGTGAGCCAGGGCGACGCCGATGGTCCGGTGCTCGGGTCCATGACGGGCTCGCTGCTACCGCTGCAGTTTCTCGACGGCCGCGCTGGTGAACCTGGCGACGACCTGCTCTTGCTCGGCAGCCGACATCCCGACCGCTTTGCAGACTCGCTCAAGAATCTCGGTCGCCAGCACGACCGACACGGCCTCCTTCGGCAAGCCCTTGAGCACGTCTCCCACACGGGCGGACTTCGCGGCATCGAGCGTGCGGTCAGGAAAGGCTTCGGCGACAGACATGCCGGCGAGTGAGGCGAGCGTCCGCTTTTCTTCCTCGGTTGGCAGGCGCCGCGCCGAACGGAAGATCTCGGAGATGCGGACCTCGTGGATGCCGCTGGCCTTCGCAATGTCCCGTTGTTTCAGTAGGCCGCGCTTGGCCAGGCCGAGCTTGCACGGGTGGAACGCCACGTCGGCGAGCTGGATGATGTCTAGGACGCTTTCGGGGAGTGGCATGGGCTCATCTCCGTTTACAGAACTAATCTGCAACGAGTTTGAGCCGGTCGCGATGGGGTGTCACGAAAGCGGAAAGTGCTGGTCCGAGCGGCTACGTGCGCGCGGTCACTTTCCGCTGGCGGCGGTGTCGGGGGATGGCTTTTCGCACTGACTCGGTTGTGGTTCCGGCGCCGAACAGCGGGAAGTAGGCGCAGATCCAACGGGCAGTCAACCGGCACGCTTTGATGTGGCCATCGCGATCGCCACGCGCCGGCGTTACCGTCCTTTTCGCGATGTGGAGATAGACCCCAGCCCGGACCTTCGACA
This sequence comes from Acidobacteriota bacterium, assembly GCA_003170135.1. Taxonomy (GTDB): domain Bacteria; phylum Acidobacteriota; class Vicinamibacteria; order Vicinamibacterales; family Fen-181; genus Fen-181. The sequence continues at coordinate 68,495 of PMZR01000013.1, read as the reverse complement.
TATACCGTTGGCGCACCGCGCGCAGAAAGCGAGCCAGGCCGGTCTTAGTCGGCACGACCGGAGCGATTCGCCGGTGCACGGCCTTCATCTGCATCTCGGGGTTATCGCGTCGATAAGCGGCAGGCCCGTTCGCCACGCGGGCGCACCGCCTAGCCGGTATGCTGATGATCTCTTGAAAATCACAGAAGTGATCTTGCGCCGCAGGCGGGAACCCCTCGAGGCCGGCGCGCTCGAGCGCGGCGAATGCGCCACGATACGACTTCGTGAGTTCGTCGTAGTACGGCTGGACGATGTGCCACCGGTAGTAATCGCACCCCGCCCGGTACTCTAACGCGAGGCGCGCGGTGTCGGGCAGGCCCTTGACCAGGCGGCGCAGCCGCGCGGGATCGATCCCCGCACGCCGCAGTTCGGCGTCAATCTCGGCTTGCCGCTTGCCAACGTCAGGGTCCGGTGATTCTCCGTCAAGGGCGTAGGGCATCGCTGCCTCCGTTCGCAGCATCCGCAAGAGATTCGGCGGCAGGCCGGGCGGAAACCGGCCGTTCGGGAGCTACCCTAGCCGCCGAAACAGAGTCATCCCTTTCTTTCAACGAAGCACAGCGCAACCGCCACGCGCCAACCGTCCACCGTTGGCTTGATGACCGTGGAGCGATATAGCCACCCCCCCGGCACCTCCAAGCGCGACGTATCGCCGTCGCCTTCCTTCACGACGAGTTCCCAGTGCTGCGACGTCTCCATCGTCACCTCCGGACGCCATTCTACTCGTGTGCGAGGCGGTGTGCGACTAACTACCGAAACCAGCACTTTCGATCGCGCCTGTTCGGCCAGCGCGCCGATCGCGATCGCGGGAAGTGTGCGCTAAAGTGTGTTACGTGTCTCTACGTGCTCCGTGTGGCCGGGCTTGGGGTGCAAGAGGTCCCGGGTTCNNTTCGAATCCCGGCGCCCCGACCAGCCTTCCCTCTCTGACGCTGGCGGAACTTTGGCTTTGGGCCTTGGGCTTTCGGGCCTCAGGCTCTCGGGCTTGATGCCGACGAGCTTCCGCGTTCCAACTTCCCTATACAACTCGCGGTCTCTTGAACTGACGCTCCCGTGGGTGGCGGCGTGCGCCCGCGCCGCGCTCAGAGCGACGGGTTCTTGTCTGGATACGCGTTGCCCGGTGCGGTGGCCGGAAGATAGAGCAGCCACATCGCGAACCTGTCTACCGGCGGGAGGCTCGTTGGAGGAGAGCCGCGCGTCTTACCGCTGCCCATGACGCTCTCGTTGTCCACCGCGTAGCTCGCGCCGGCGCCATTGTACGCGTGACAGGACCCTGCGACGTGCATCATCTCGTGGAGGATGTAGTACTTCCGCTGGCGGGGTGGATATGGCGTCGAGGATGGATCGGCGAAGGCGGCGAGCCCGATCTGCACGTGGCCACAGTCGAACAGGTTTGCCGCGACCTGACAACCTGGCCCGCCGGAGTTGGTCGACCCCGCGGCGAACGAGACCGTGATCGTCCCTGAGACGTAGAGCCCACCGGTCGGCGCCGGTCCCGTCACGACGGGCACGGGCTGCGCCGTCTGGCCAAACAGGTCCGGCAGGCTCTCCGCATTCACCTCGCCCAGCAGCACCAGGAAATCCGCGAGCGCGTCGGGCGAGATCCCTTCATTGACCACGTAGATTTCCCCTGGCGGCTGGCGCCATTTGTGTGTCACCCCGGTTGTGGTCTCTCCCGCGTCCCTGGCGACGAGATTGAAAAAATCGTGGAACTGCTGATCGTAGACGACGCCGAAACGGCCGGTGCCCCACTTCAGCACGGTGAAGTTCAGTTCGGTCGATGGCAGCGTCAGAAGGATCGAGTCCGTCTGGTGGTCTACGTGCGACGGACCCGTGACGGTCACCGTGTAGGCGCCCGCGGGAATCTGATCGATTCGGTACCGCCCGCCGACGACCGAGGCCGTCGCGGTCGCCTGGCCGGCGAACCGGATCTGCGATCCGTCGATCGTCGCGCCGTCGATGCGGTTCGTCACCGAGCCGGACACCGAGACGAGCAGGGTCGTCCGTGGAGTTGTGGGAGAACTACCACTGCCACAGGCGCACAAAAGGGCGCCGAGCATGAGCGCGAGACCCAGCGAGCACGAGCGACCACCGCGAGACAGCACCGGCATGACTCTCGCTGCGAGTCCAACCCGCCGTCGCTCGCCTGAATGCGCGCCAGCCGCGGCGAGCCACCTCCGACCAACGACCCCGACCAACGACCAACGACCAATGACCAAGACCAACAACCAACAACGAACAACCAACGACCAAGACAGATTACTGCCTTACGCGCGCAAGCTCGTTCCACCACGACTTGTACATGAAGCTCTCTTCCGGGAACGTCAGCATCTTCGCAAACCGCGCCGGGCTCACCGACAGCGTCAGCATGTCCTCCGGGATGTGCCGGCGCATCGCGAGGTCGAGGCCGCCGAGGATCGGGTGGTCGTCCTCGCCGTACTCGCCTAGCGCGCTCATCAGCGACGAGCAGGCCGACCCGAACGGCGCGGCGACGATGTCCTTGTCGCCGGACCAGTAGCCGGCGAGCGTCGTGACGGCGGCCAGATGGTCGGGGCTGGCGAAGAAGGTCACGGACCGGACGGCGTCCCACTTGTCGGCGCGCAGCGGGCCGACCAGCACGTGGCCGCTCTGGTTCGGCACGGGCCTTTTCTGATCGAGGATCGCCTGCGCGATCTCGGGCGTCGCGCGGAGCCCTTCGGCGGCCGGCGCGCCCACACCGTCGGTCAGGAAGTGCGCCATGAAGGGCGGTGACGTGTTCTCCAGGCCAAGGCCGCGATGACCGCCCGGGCAGCCGGGGCCGCCCCTGCGTACGACGAGCGTCTCCCCGTTGAGCCACCGTGCGAAGTACGAAAAGCAGCAATCCGTGCCCTTCGGCTCGACGAGTGGCTCGAAGTCGGGGGAGGGTGCCGTGTCGTAGAGCGCGATGAGCGGCGTCGAGAGGTGCAACGTGCTCCGCAGGCGCGCGATCGCTTCGTCGGTCGGGCGCGGCGCGGCCAGATCTTCCTTCTTCATGTGTCCCTCGAGAGAGAGTGGCGGCAGCGGATCGTCTTCGCGAAGCGGCCGGTTGTCATGGCCCGCCGTGTCGACCGGGCAGCTGGCCACCATTAACGGAGCACGATGAGCCAGAACGCGATCGCGGCGGCGATCCGGTAGATGCCGAACGCGTTGAAGGTGTGCGTCTGGACGAAACGCACCAGGAACTTGATGGCGACAAGGGCCAGGACGAATGCCACGACGAACCCGACGGCCAGCAGGTCGAGTTGGGCCAGATCCATCTGGTGGCGCGTCTTGTAGATCTCGTATGCGCTGGCCGCGACCATCGTCGGGATGGCGAGGATGAACGAGAACTCGACGATCGCCTTGCGCTCGACGCCCAGGACGAGCCCGGTCATGATGGTTGCCGCCGAGCGCGACACGCCCGGGATCATCGACAGGGCCTGGCAGGTGCCGATGACGACCGCCTGCCCGTACGAGATGTCGCGCACGTGCGTGATGCGCGGCCGCCTGTCGCGCAGCCACCGCTCGATCGCCAGCATCACGACGCCCCCGACGAGCAGCGACCAGACGACGATCGCGGGATTCCCGAGCAGGCCCTTGATGACCTTGTAGAGGACGAAGCCGATGACGCCCGTCGGGATGAAAGCGGCCATCGTCAGCGTCAGCGTGCGCGGGTCGAGCAGCAGTCGCCGCCAGTAGAGGACGGCGGCGGCCAGGATCGCGCCCAGCTGGATGACGATGATGAACGTCTTCACGAAGTCGGTTTCGGCGATTTGGAGCAGCCTGGTCGTCAGGATCAGGTGCCCGGTCGACGAGATCGGCAGGAACTCGGTGATGCCTTCGACGATGCCGAGGATGATGGTGTCGAAGATGGTCATGATGTCACGCTACTTGGGAATCGTGATCGTTTCTTCGGTCTTCACCTGGAACCGCCGGAAGTTCGAGTAGGTCGCCTGCGCGCCCATCACCAGATCCTGACGCACGCGCGACGTGTACATCTCGCTCATCCGCGCGGGCACCCACAGCCCCAGTTCGGCGTCGCGACGATAGCGCACCTCGAAGTACGCGTTCACCGACGTTTCCGCGTTCAGTCCGGTCTCGAGGATGGCTCCCGTGACGGGGTCCACCATGAACCACCCGGAGGCCGGAATGTCCGTGTCCATCCTCGGGTTCCTGATCATCGTCGGATGGACCTGCTCCTGGTACTCGACCCGCCAGGTCTCCAGCCCGTCCGAATTCCCCTTCTTCGCCACCGTGAAGTGGAAGCGGCCCCGCGTGTCGGGCAGCAGGAAGGTCAGCGGAAACAGGGGGACGTTGAAGTTCCGTTCGACAGGGCCGATGTTGTGTCGCGCGCTTTCGTCCTGGATCCGTCGCACCTGGGCCAGCGCCTCGGTGCCGGGATTGTCCAGGAACAGGCGCTTGAGACGCTCGTTGCGGTCGCGCACCGGCTTGCCGTCGACCTCGAACACGTCGCGGAACGATTGCCAGTAGTCGGCGGTCTGCAACTTGACCAGCAGGAAGTCCGAGCGCAGGCGTACGCTTTGGCCCGGGATCTGCTGTTCGTACGTCTCCTCGGCCACGAGCCCCGAGAAGGCCCGTTGATACCCGCGCACATAGTCGGTCATGCGCGAGAGGATCATCTCCAGGTCCGCTTCGCGGGATGCTGCGCGGGTGTCGGCCGGAGGCGACGGCTGTGCTTCGGGCTGTGTTTCGGGCCGGGCCGCGGGGACGAGCGCGTCTTCCGGATCGTCGCGTGCAACGACCCAGGCGGCTGACCGCAGCGTCACGCCCTTTCTTGTCGTCTCCGCGCGAAGCGCGTAAGGCCGACTGCCGGTCGCGGTGGCGCCTGCCTCAACCTGCAACACGTAACACGCGGAGAGTTGCGCGATGACGGGCTCGACGGCGCGGCCGGCGTCCTTCTCCAGCACTGCGAACGTGCCACCGGTCTTCTTCGTAAGCGATTCGATCGCCGAGAAGTCCGGCATGACGGGATCGTCGGCGTGCGCGAAACGCAGCCCGAAGGTGTGGACCACGGCGCGCGCGCCAGCGGCGGCGGCTGACAGCGCATCCACCTGCGCACCGAGCGACACCGACACCGGTGGCAGGCCGGCCGTGAACAGCGCGACCACCTTGCGGCCGGGGATCGAGTCAAGCCCTTTCAACAGGTTCCCGAGGCCGGTGAGACTCGCGCGCGCCCGCTCGAGATCGCCATCCGCCATCGCCGGCGGCGCCAGCTCCGGCGCAGCGACGATCTGCTGCTCGCGGTCGGGAGGATTCGCAACTCTGTCCGGGTCGACAGCGGCTACCCGGTTGGGATCGACGGTGGTAGCGCGGCTCGCGCCCTCCGGCGGGCCCGCCTTGTCGTCGGCTGCGACGCCGGCCTGCAGCGGCTGTCCGGTCAGCGCGCGCAGCGCCTCGCGGGCCGCCGGCCGGTCCGTCGTCAGTTCCACGCGCGTGCGGGTGGTGGCCGGCAACCGGACGACGGCGACGTGATCGTCGAGGCCGAGGCGATCGAGGAATGCGCTGGCCGCCTGGATGACGACGCGCTCGTCGCCCCGCCGCAGCATCGTCTCGTCCACGACCACGAGCACGGTCCGACTCGGTTCGGCGGCGAACGTCCCGGCCCGCCCGCCGTTGGCCTGCCGCGACGCCGCATTGCTGGCGCTGCCCGGACCGCGACTGACCTGTCGGACCGACAGCACGCGGCGCGGCTGCCCGTCGATGCTCACGGCAAAGTCCTGCAGGCCGAGATCATCCACCGTTCGGCCATTGCGATCGACCGCGACGACGTCAACGGCAACGACGACAGGCGCCGGGGCCTGGGCAGACGGTCCGGGCACGGGGAACCCGGCGATGAATACCAGGGCGAAGACGAAAGAGCCCGCGAAACGTCGACGCATAGGTCCCTATTTGTGTCCCCGACCCGACACTCGATCCGTACCGCGCCAGCGCAAGTGAGCACTCGTTCAGGTTGGGGCGGCGGTGGCGGGAGTAGGGTAGCACGAGCGGAGCGGGCGCGCACACAGCGCCGGCGTGCGTCCCGTGACTGCGGATCTACCGGGTGGCGGCCAGCAGACGCTCGAGACCGCCCGACCAGTGCGGCGGCGCGACCTGCGTGAACGTGCAGGCCTCCGGTCGTTTGTCGGGCCGCCAGCGGATCAACGTCGTTCCATGCCGGAACCGGTAACCCGAGAAATGATCGAACGCTACTTCGCAGACGAGCGATGGGCGGAGCGGCTCCCATGCGGTGGAAGCGCCGCGACTCCACCGGCTCGGACCGCCCGGCGCGCGCCCCGTGAAGCCCGTCCCGCCGCGCAGCGGCTCGACGATGGTTTTGAGCGCGCGACGATCGGCGTCGGTGAAGCTTGCCGCGAACCCGACGTGATCGAGCAGGCCCGCGTCGTCGTACAGGCCGAGCAGCAGCGACACGACGCGCGTGCGCGTCGCGTCGTACCGGAAGCCGCCGACGACGCAGTCCGCCGTGCGCGCCGGCTTGACCTTGACCATCGATCGGCGATCGCCGGGCACGTAGGCCGCGTCGATGCGCTTGGCGACGACGCCGTCCAGTCCGTGTCCGACCAGCGTCCGCATCCATTTCGTCGCAACGGTGTGATCGATCGTCGCCGGGGACAGGTACAGCCGCGAGGTGGCGTTCAGACGGGCGAAGAACTGTTCCAGGTGCCGGCGCCGCTCGCCGAGCGCGTGGGGCATCAGGTTGGTGGCGCGGGCGTCAACGAGCAGGTCAAAGGCCAGCAGGGTGGCTGGCGCCTCTGCGGCAAGTTTGCGCACGCGGCTCTCGGCGGGATGAATTGGCTGCAGGAGCTGATCGAAGGAGAGCCCGCCGCCGACTTCGATGACAATCTCGCCGTCGAGCACGAAACTCGAGGGAGACGGCGTCCAGCGGCTCAACCGGTGGCGTGACGGGCAAGTCGATGGGCGGGAAACGTGTGTCGAGCGCGTCGGCGGGCACCGCGCCCATTTCGACGCGCGCCTGCGCTCGTCGATTCTCGCCCTTCACGTGCGGCCGCTTCGTTGCGGGCATGCCCTGACCCACCTCGCTCCGAGAGAATGCTCCCGACCCTATTTTGCTACTGCACGGGCAGCGTGTCCGTGACCGGCACGATCGGCCGATCGACGACCTCCGGTTGCGCCTGGCGGGCCGATCGGGGCGCAGGCCGGCGAAGCGCCTGGCGCTCGGCGATCGCGACCTTGTAGACCGCTTCGTAGCGCCGCACCATCAGATCCAGGGAGAAATTCTCCGCGACGTGCTGCCGGCACGATGCGGCGGTGATCCGCAGATCGCGGGCGCGCGTCGCCATTTCTTCGACATCGCGGCACACCCAGCCGCTGACACCATCGCTCACGACCTCGGGCACCGACCCTCCCGGTAGAGCCACGACCGGCGTTCCACACGCCATTGCCTCGATCATGACGAGCCCGAACGGTTCGTTCCACTGGATCGGGAAAAGCATCGCCTGCGAATTGCCGAGCAGCTCGACCTTCGTCGCATGGTCGGCCTCGCCCACGAATTCGATGAAGTCGCCGTCCACCTCCGGCTTGACCATCGCTTCCCAATAGTCACGGTACAGCGGCTGCACCTCGCCCGCGATCTTGAGCGGAATCCCGGCCCGCCGGGCCACTTCGATCGCCAGGTGCGGAGCCTTCACGGGCGCGATGCGTCCCAGGAAGCTGAGGTACGGCTGCTTGCGTTCGACCAGCGGGTAACGGTCCAGGTCGAGGCCGTGGTGAATCGGCAGCATCTTCGGCATCGTCTCGAGCGTTCGCTGGAACCGGCTGATCGTCACGTAGGTGACGTCGGGATAGCACGCGTAGAAGTCGGAAAGCGCCTGCTCCTTTGCGTGATGAATCGTATAAACGATCGGCTCGGCAAGCAGGCGCGAGAAGGCCAGGCCGGGCGAGTTGTTCAGGTGAATGATATCCACACACCCGGCCGCGTCGGCGCACGCCCACGCGGTGTGATTGAGGTCCTTGAGATTGGTGTTGATGTCGGATCGGACCGGCCATTCGCCTCGCGGGTAGAGCGACCGGACCTCGCACCTCAGGCGCGATTCCCCGTTCGCGTACACGATGACGTCGTGGCCGAGGCGATGAAGGCCGTGCGCCAGGTGGGCGATGAAGAGCTCGGTGCCGCCGTAGCGGCGCGGCGGCACGGGGATGAACGGAGGAGCAACGAGCGCGATTCTCATGAAGGACACCTCGACTGAGCCCGGCGCAGGCAACGATTCCACGCCGGGCACGGGTTTGAGCTACGGATTACCTGGGCCAGACGATTGGTCCGGGTAGCATCAAAGCCCGTACCACACGCTGTTGAGATCGAGCGAGGTGCTGTCGAGGCGAGGATCTGTTCGCGGCCTTAGCCCTCCGTCTTGAGGAACGACCGCACCGTGGCATTCCACTGCTCGGCGTTGAGCAGCGAGGCGCCGGGCGCCGTGAGTTCGCCACCGTCGGCCGCGTGGAGCTGCAGTTGCTCTTCCAGGACGCGCGACCAGCGATTCGATTCCTCGCGCAGCCATCGCTTCGCCGCGTCGCCCCAGAGCAGTCGCGTGTAGGCAGTGTTGGCCGGTTCGAGCGAGACGAGCCAGCCTCGCCGGTACGGATCGCGATGGATGAGCGTCGGATCGTCGATGACCGCGTTGTTGAACGCCAGTACGGTGCCGCCCGCGGGCGCCGGAATGACGGCGCGTCCGTTGGCGCAGGTCACCTCGGCGAGCGGCTCTCCTTCCTGGACCTTCGTGCCCGGCGATGGAAAGGTGACGGCTGTGACGTGGCCGAGCACGTGCTGGGCGACATCGTCGAAGCCGACGCGAATCGCGGCCTGGCCCCTGACCGACGCGACCCAGGTGTGGCCCGGAGCGTAGTAGCCCTGGCGCTTCCACGACACGCCATCGGCGACGCTCAATCCCAGGACGCGGCGGCGCAACGCGCCGGCCAGGCGCACGATGCCCAGGCCCACCAGGAAGATCGCCGTCAGGACGAGCAGCACGGCGACGAGCAGTCCGAAGCGGACGACGAGCCCCGCGAGGAAGATGCCGATCGTCTGGATAATCGAGAACAGGGCGTTCATGATGTTGCCCCTTTCAAGTCCCAATCCTAAGCCCTGAGTCTTAAGCCCTAAGCCTTTTTCCACTACTGTCTATGGCACGCCGTGCAATCGTCGCGTCCGAAGGCCGTCTTGCCATCGTGGCAGGCGCCGCACTGTCGTCCCTTCTCCATGTCCGCATGCGTGATCCGGCGCGCGGCGGTGGTGCCGGCGCCCTGTTTCATGATGCTGAACAACTTCGGGTGGCACCGCGTGCAATCCGGCCTGTCGCCCATGTGACTGGCGTGCAGGAAGGTCACCGGGCCCGGGCTGCCGGGCGATTGCCGCAGCGTCAGCTGGTCCGGCAGTTTCGGCAGGTTCTGCGCGAGCGCCGCGCCGCCCAGGCCGACGGCGAGAATGATTGCCGCGATCCCGATCGTCCAGTTCCGCTTACACATGATTGCCTCCCTTGCTCGCCAACGCGGGCGCCGCATCGGGAGCGCCGGGCCGCACGTCGCCATCGTCTGTCAGGAAGAAGCGCCGGGCCACCTGGTCCCAGCTGTCCGGTTCGAGGGCCCGGGCCAGGCCGTCAATGACGACGCCGCCATCCTCGGCGAGCTGGCCGAGCGCAGGAGTCAGGTCGCCGCGCAGCCCGTCGGTCAGATCGTCCATCCACCGGCGCGCCGTGCGCCCGGTCAGCAGCTGCTTGAGGTTCGCGGCCAGCCGCGCACTCTGCACCTTCAGCAGCCATCCGTCGGCGTACGGCCGCTCGTGCGCGAGCGCTGGCCGCCGGCTGGCCTGGTCGTTGACCGCGACGACGGTGCCGTCAACCGGCGACAGCATGGCGATGGCCTTGCCGTCGGCGAGTAACGCCCACGCCGGGACGCCCTGCGCGAGCGTCGCGCCGAGCGCGGGGAGCGTGATGCCCGACGGCGCGCCCACCAGCTTGCCGGCGAAGTCGTCGAAGCCGACGGTGACGGTGTCGGCACTCTCGACGCGCAGCCACGCATGTCCCGGATGATAGAAGAGCCCCTCCGGCGCGGCGAACCAATCCTTGATCGCCACGTGCCTGGCGGCGTGTGCCGGCGCCACGGCCGGTTCCGCCGGCCCGTTCACGAACCGCCAGAAGGGAATGAAGAGCAGCAGGTAACTGACGGCGATCAGGTATTCGACCGTCTTCGCCGCGTGCATGGTCATGAAGTCATGAGGATTCATCGCTGTTCTCCGCCCCTTAGTAGGTCTCGTGATAAGCCGGGTGTTCGCGCAGCACCGGCATCCGGTTCACGATCCAGCGGAACGTGAGCACGCCGATCGTGATGATGGTGACCGAGGTGAGCACCTCCATCCAGCTGGGCACGTACCGGTTTGCCATGTTCCAGTTCATCGCGACCACCGAGATGTTCAGCCGATAGACGACGACGCCGAGCACCGTCCAGGCGGCCGTCGCGCGCACGAGCGCCGGCTTGCGATAGCGCACGCCGAACGCGTAGACCAGGCAGGGCAGCAGGATGAAGCCGAGCATCTCGAACAGGTACCAGTAGCCGTAGGGCGTATTGAGCAGCGCCCAGTTCTGGCTGTCGGCCAGCCCCTGCAGCCGGATGAAGAAGTACGCGAAGAGCACGATCGACGCGGCCCGCGCCAGGCCGAGCGTGAGGCGATCGACGTCCACGTGCCCGGTCGGGTCGATCTGGCTGCGGAAGATCCGATGCGACAGGCTGCTCTCGACGATCACCATGCTGAGGCCCGCGATGACCGCCGACACGAAGAAGTAGATCGGGATGAACGGCGAGTACCAGAGCGGGTGCATCTTGGTCGGCGTCAGCAGGAAGAGCGCCCCGAGCGACGACTGGTGCAGGGTCGAGAGCATCACGCCGAACACCGTCAGGCCGATCGTCATGCGCACGGCCCATTCCCGCGCCTTGCGCAGCCCCAGCCACTCGAGCGCCGCGGGCGCGAACTCGAGGAACAGCACGACGTTGTAGAGGCACACGCACCACGCCACCTCGAACATCACCGACGTCGTCCCGTAGCTGTAGACAATCGGGACCGGCAGTTTCCACGGCCGGCCGAGATCGACAAGCAGCCCGACGACGACGAAGGCGTAACCGAGGAAGCCGGTGAGGACGGCCGGGCGGACCACGGCGTGGTACTGCTTCAGGCCGAAGATGTAGACGGTGGCGGCCAGCGTGAATCCGCCGGCGGCCAGCGCGACGCCGCTCAGGACGTCGAGGCCGATCCAGAGTCCCCACGGGTTGGCCTGCGACAGGTTCGTCGCCGCGCCCAGACCGTACACGAAGCGATAGATGATGACGGGGATGCCGGACGCCAGGATGAGGGTCGCAATGAGATTGAACGGCGTGAAGAGCGAGCGGACGTAAGCGCGCGGGGTCAGTCCCATGAACAGCGTGTCGGCGATCCACGCGCCCGGGGCGCGCAGCGACAGAGGAGCAGGGAAGTCCGCGGACCGGAGTCCGGCGTCGGCGCGGTTATTCATCGTGCGACTCGTTTTCTCCGGTGGTCCCCCGGGATGCCGCGTCGTGCCGCTTGTTGATGGCATAGAGCCCCATCAGCACGGGCGGCCAGAGTGTGAGGATGAACGGGACGGCCGAGAGCGCCGTCTGGGTCATCGCCGGATACGACGTGGATCCGACGCTGGTGCGGAACCCGAGACGCTCGAACGGCACGTCGGTGATGTAGAGGACGCTGGTGCCGCCCGCCTCGGTTTCGCCGAAGACGTGATGCACGTACTTGTCGGGGTTCTGGTAGATGCGCGTGCGCGCTTCCTCGAGGAGGTTGGCGCGGTCGCCGAACTGCAGCGCGCCGCTCGGACACGTGTCGGCGCAGGCCGGCAGCTTGCCGGCGGCCTGGCGGTCGGCGCAGAACGAGCACTTGCGGATGTAGGGCGCGGCCTTCTCGTATTCGAACTGCGGCACGCCGAACGGGCACGCCACCATGCAGTAGCGGCACCCGAGGCAGCGCTCCTGGTGATAGACGACCGGACCGCTGGCGGTCTTCTCGAGCGCCTTGGCCGGGCACGCCGACGCGCACGCGGGCTCGACACAGTGCATGCACTGCGTCTTGACGTAGCGCGGCTCGGACGCGTTGTTCGGATTTGCGTAGCGATTGACGACCGTGAAGGCCTGCGGCGCGGTGGTGCGCTTCACGTCGAAGACGCGCGCATCGCCCGAAAGCGCGGGCTCCGGCAGGCCGTTCTTCTCGCTGCAGGCCGCCTCGCACGCGCGGCATCCGACGCAGCGCGTGGTGTCGATGAGCAGGCCGCGTCCGCGTCCGCTCGCGACCACCGTCGAGGCGTGCGCTGCGTGCGGCGCCAGCGCGGCGCCTGCGGCGCCGGCCGCTCCGGCAAGTTTCAGGAATTTCCGTCGGCTCAGTGACATGTTCGATCTCCCCCGAGGGCAGCCGGCTACGCGAGCCAGCGGGCTGTCGCGGCCGAGAGGCCGATGAGAATCAGGCCCCACAACGCGAGCAATGGCGCGGCGATCATCGCGGCACCTCCTTATTGGCGGCGGCCGCGCACCCCGCGGCGCCCCCGCACGCCGGCCGGCCCGGCATCTCCTCGGCGGCCTGCAGCCGCGCGATGAGCTCCGTGAACATCTGGCACTTCGAGAAGTCCTTGCCCAGGCACGGATCCGCGCTCGCCAGCCGGTCGAGCGGGACCATCTTCTTCACCGGGTACGCCTGGCAGAACAACATCACGACTTCTTTGAGATATGGACAGGACATATGCGTTTCTCTTGTCGCCGCCCTGTAGGGCAAGGTCCGGGCCACACGCGGCCGGAACGCGCAAGTCATTGCGGCAGTGGCGCTTGCGGCGTCGGTGGACCTGCGCCGGCACGCGGCGTTTCGGACCTTGTGCTGAAAGATTCAACGGGCGATCGTGCGGCGATCGCCTAAACCGGAGGAATCGTTAGAAAAAGTGCGGTCTGGGAGATTGTGGAGAATTTCTGCGGCGTGGGGAGGTTTTCAACAGGACCGCCGTGGCCGGTCAAATCGTCGGGCGCGCGCCGAGTCGTGCCGCGACGGGACGCTCGGCTTGCCGCCGCTCGGGCGGGCGGAAGGTGGTGCTCGGTGCGGTGTGCGAAGTGCGAAGTGCGGTGCAAAGTGCGCGGGTGCGACGTGCGTGCGTGGTGCGGAGTGCCGCGCGCGGCTTGTACGCCCCGCCGCGTCGCACGTTGCGCGCACTTGGCACCTGGCACCTGCACCGCACTTCGCACACTGCACGGCTGCATTGGCACATGGCGCGAGCTGAGCCGGGGCGGGCGGGTGCTGGACGACGGGACATCGCAGGTGACGGAGACGACCTACAACACGGCGGGCTTGGTGGTGAGCCACACGGACCCGGTCGGCCGGCAGGCGACCTACAGCTGCGCCGTCAACGGCAGCGACCTACTGGAAGTTGGTCAGCTCAGCGGCACGGCCACCGACCTGCTGGCCTCATACAGCGGCTACACGACGCAGCACCAGCCGCAGACCGTGACGGGTGCCGCAGGCCAGACGACGACCTTCGTCTACAATGCAGCCGGCCAGGTGCTGACGGTGACGAACGCGAAGCCGGAGACCACAGCCTGATGCCCGAGTGGGCGGTTGGCCATCGTTCGAAGCTCGGGCCGACTGGGCGCTTGCCGCTATCGGCCGAACCCCGTCGCCGATTGCTCCACTCGAGTGAACACCATGCCTCTCATTATGCGTAATGCACGAAAGTTCGAGTCCGCGCCCTCGTGGAAGACGATTCCGCTCGTCCTCGTGCTGTGTTGCTGCACGCCGCCGCGCTTGGAGCCGGTGCGCGTCGAGGCTCGTCGAACGGTGCACTGCGGTCCTGGGTGGACGCTGTCCGTGACGTCACGAGAGGCGTGGCAAGAGGTCAACGACACCTGCATCAAGCCGAGGCAGTACCGACGCCGTTATGATATCGACGCAGGCCGCTGGCGCGACGTTGTTGAGGCCGTCAGACGCGTACGGTTTAACGAGCTCCCCCAACGAATCTCTGCGGTTGTGCCGAACGGACTTGTGGAGGTGCGGAGCGACGACGACGACTTGTGCATATCTGTGGCGGAGGGCGGCGTCAACCACAGCGTGTGCGGTCAGGCGAACGCCATCCGTGTCACGCAGGAGGGCGCGCGGTTCCTCGAAGTGTGGACCCCTCTGACGAGGGTGGCACCAGAGCCGAAGTGATGTACCGCACGCCGCAGGCAGCACCGCACGTCGCAGGTCGCACCGCACTTCGCACCCCGCACTCCGCACTCCGCACTTCGCACGAGTACGGCCGAAGCCCGAAGCCTTCCGTCACACGCTCTCCGCTTCCGCCTCGCCGGTCTCCGGCGCGCCGTCGCGGCCCACCTGGTACTTGCGCATCTTGTTGTAGAGCGTGGCGCGGTCGATGCCGAGCACGCGCGCGGCCTGGCTGATGTTGCCGCCCGTGTCGTGCAGCACGCCGCAGATGTGCCGCCGCTCCACCTCTTCGAGCGACACCGGTCCCTCGCATCCGGCCAGCACCGGCGCCGTCGGCAGCAGGCCGAGATCCGCCGCCTGGATGACGCTGCTCGTCGTCACCACCATGCCGCGCTCGATCACGTTGCGCAGCTCGCGCACGTTGCCGGGCCAGCAGTGCGCCATCAGCAGGCGCATCGCCTCGGGTGAAACGGAGTCGATGTGCCGGCTCATCTCGGCGCCCAGCAGCTCGAGGAAGTGATCGACGAGCAGCGGAATGTCTTCGCGCCGATCGCGCAGCGGCGGAAGCGCAATCGGGATCACGTTGAGCCGGTAGAACAGGTCTTCGCGGAAGTCGCCATCCGCCACGGCCTTCTTCAGGTCGCGGTTGGTCGCCGCGACAATCCGCACATCCACCTGGACCGTCTCGTTGCCGCCGACGCGCGCGAAGCGCCGCTCTTCGAGCACGCGCAGGAGGTCCAGTTGGAGCTTCGGCGTGATGTCGCCGATCTCGTCGAGGAAGATCGTGCCGCCGTGCGCCAGCTCGAACTTGCCGCGCCGCCGGCCCACCGCGCCGGTGAACGCGCCCTTCTCGTGACCGAACAGCTCCGACTCGAGCAGCGTCTCGGTGAGCGCCGCGCACGACACGTCGATGAAGGCCGCCTGCCGCCGCGGACTCTCGGCGTGGATGGCCCGCGCGAGCAGTTCCTTGCCGGTGCCGCTCTCGCCCAGGACGAGGATCGTCGACTGGCTCTTGGCGGCCGTGCGCGCCAGGTCGAACACCGCCTGCATCCCGGGGCTCTTGCTGAGCAGGTCGCGGAACCGGTACTCGCGCTTGAGCACCTTGCGCAGGATCACGTTCTCGCGCACGAGCGACTGCTGCGCGACGATCTTCTGGATCATCAGGCTCAGTTCCTCGGGGTCGAACGGCTTCACCAGGTAGTCGTAGGCGCCGATCTTCATGGCCGCCACCGCCGTGTCGACCGTCGCATACGCGGTCATGATCACCGCCGACACGTCAGGCTGGAGCTTCTTCGCCTCCTCGAGCACCTGGAGGCCGTCCATCCCCGGCATCTTCAGGTCCACGAGCAGGATCGACCATGGCTCCGCCTTGAGCAGCGCGAGGGCCTGCATCCCGTCGGGGGCGGTGCCCAGCGTGTAGCCGTCCTTCTCCAGCCACCCCGACAGCGATTCACGGACGATTTCCTCATCGTCCACGATCAGAATTCGCGTCCGCTCTCTGCTCATGATCTCCTCTTCCTTCCCGCTCGAGGTCCTGGTAGCGCGCCCAGCAATCCCCGCACAACAACACTGTCTTGGCGTCCACGTCGAGGACGTTGACCGATCGCGTCATGACGCATCCGGGCTGATCGCAGTGGATCAGGCCGAACGTGTGCCCGAGTTCGTGCACGCACTCCTTCGCCAGGCGCGCGGTCAGCAGCCGCAGGTTCGACGTGCCATGGTTCGTGCGCAGCCGGGCGGTCGAGACAATGGCCGCGGCGCCGTCGAGCTGCGCCTCGCCGAAGACGAACGTCAGGATCGGAATGAACAGGTCCACGTCGGTGACCGCCAGCAACTTCTGGGCGTCCTCCGGACGGCGGTCGACCAGCCACTGCAGGATGCGCGTGGACGAATGCTGCTGCCGGCGCGGATCGAACGCGTCCACCGGGCGATCGCGACCGCTCCAGACGTGGACCGTGCGCCCGAACGTCCGCTCGATGACCGAACGCACCGACGCCAGCAAACGCCCATCGGCCGCATCCGCCCCGATCCACCAGAGGGAAATGTCTCTCATGGTCGGAGGGCAGGGGGAAGGGCGAGGTGCGAGGTGCGAGGTGCGACGTGCGAGGTGCGGAGTGCGAGGTGCGATGTGCGAAGTGCGGAGTGCACGCTGCACCACGCACCGCACGTAGCACGTCGCAGCGCACATCGCACTGCGCACCCCGCACTCCGCACTATCACACGGTCACCGCGTTTCCTGTTTCCATGATTGGCAGCCTTATGGTCACGCGCGTGCCCTTGCCGACCCGGCTCTTGATGTCGAGTGTCCCCTTGTGCCGCTCGACGATGCCGTAGACGACCGACAACCCGAGGCCGGTGCCTTTTTCCTTCGTCGTGAAGAACGGGTCGAGAATCTTCGACAGGTGGTCGGGCGGGATACCAACGCCCGTGTCTTCGAACACGATTTCCACTTCGCGCGAGGCTTCGACGTGGCGCGAGACAACCGACAGCGTGCCGCCCTTCGCCATCGCGTCACACGCATTGAGCGCGATGTTCACAAACGCCTGCCGCAACTGCCCGAAGTCGGCTTCGACCAGCGCCGGGCCGTCCATCTGCCTCTCCACGGTCACGCCCTGCATCGCCATCTGGTGCTCGATGAGCGACAGCGCTTCGGCGATGGCCCCGGTGATCTCAACCTGTTTCAGCGTGATCGGGCGTTGCCGGGCGAAATCCAGCAGGTTGCGGACGATCGCGCTGCACCGCTCGGATTCGCGCTGCACGAGCCGCAGGTTCTTGAGCGCGGAGGCGCGGGCCTTCTCGCTGGTGTCGCCCTCTTCCTGGATCCGGATGAGGAGCTTCGAGTAGACCAGGATGCCGGCAAGCGGGTTGTTGATCTCGTGGGCGATCGAGGCGGCCAGCTTGCCGAGCGAGGAAAGCTTCTCGGACTGAATCAGCTGCGCCTGCGCGGCCTTCAGCTGGCCGGTGCGCTCCTCCACCTGGCGCTCGAGGGTGTCCGCCAGATCGCGCAACTCCTCGCGCGCCTTCTTGAGCGACCGCGTCATCTCGTTGAACGAGCCGGCGAGGATGCCGAGTTCGTCGCTGCGGGGCACATGGATCTCATGGTCCAGATCGCCGCGCGTAATCTGCTGCGTGCCGACGACGAGCGCGGCCACCGGGCGGACCACCAGAAAGCGGGCGGTCAGGCTGACGCCGGCGGCGAGCAGCAGCACGCCGAGGCTCGCGAGCAGCACGGCGCTGCGGCGGATGCTGGCGAGCTTGCGATCGATCGCCTGCAGCGAGATGCGGATGTCCACCACGCCCAGCACGCTCTGCGACGCCGGGTGCACGGGGGTCCCGTTTTCGCGGTGGCACGTCGAGGCGCAGGCCGCCTCGTTGTAGATCGGCGTGACCATGCCGAGCACGCGGTGGCCGTTCGGCTGGAAGAAGCGCGCGCGACTGGGCAGGTTCAGCCGCTCGAGCGGCCGGCCGGCCTCGTGGCAGCGATAGCAGGCTTCGGCGCGCTTGTCCACGAGGGTGTTGATCTCGCGGGCATCGGTCGAAAACGTGACCCGCCCTTCCTTGTTGAAGATGCGGACGTTCTCGATGTCCTCCTGCCGCCCGATCGTCCGCATCACCCGGTACGCCTCGTCGCGCCGATCGTCGAGCATGAAGTCGTGCGTGCTGCTGCGAATCGTGTCGCTGAACCGGGCGGCGCCGGCGACGACCTCGGCCTCGAGGTTCTGCTTCTGGCTCTCCACCGTGACGTAGGTGAGCACCGCGATGATCGCCACCGTGATCGTGGCCGTGACCACGCTGATCTTCACGGCCAGCCGGTTCCACCACTTGATGTCGACGAACGGCACGGCGACTCCTTCCGGTCCCCGGGGTGTCGCACCTGAACACCGCCGCCCGCAACGCGGGCGTCAGGCCGGGACGCCAGAACCACGCGATCGAATGTAAGAGGGGGCAGAATCCCGTGAACGAGCCCGACCGGAGCCCGGCCGATGCCGGCCGGCTGGCTGTGTGGTAATTCTACAGCGATTCGGGCCAGCCGGCACAATTCTGTTGCAAAAATCAGCGACAGGCGGGATTCAGCCGGGGAACCTGGCGAATTTCGTGACGCTTCGAGGACTTGGCGGCCAGCTCTGCCATGGCGAATCTGGACAGCGTACCACGCACGCGACCAACGACTCAGACCAACGACCAACAACTAACAACCAACGACTAACGACCAGTTCACCACCCGAGCACGCCGACGACGACCCCAGTGAGCGCGATCAGGCCGCCGGCGGTGGCGTCGCCGTAGCGGACCACCCACGCTCCCCGCACCAGGTGCGCCCCCGCCCTCGCCGGCAGCACCAGGCCCACCATCGTCACGATGGTCGCCAGTTCGTACAGCCCGACCAGGACGGTGGTCTGCAGCGCGCCGAGCGGCGCGGCGGCGAACAGCAGCGGAACGACCGCCACGCACGGGTCGGCGCAGAAGAGCAGGAACAGGCCGCGGACGGTCATGGCGCCGGGGTCGTGGACGTGGTCGTAATGCGCGTGTGCGTGCCCGTGGATGTGGCGGCCGGCCGTGCCGCGCAAACCCCAGATGCCGTACACGAGGCCGAAGACGACGAGCAGCGCCCCGGCAATCGACTCCATGTGATGGCCGAAGCTGTAGAACATCTCGCGGCCGAACAGGAGCCCGAGCAAGCCGAGCAGCACCGAGACCGTGACGTGGCCGAAGCCGCACAGAAACGTCACACGAGCCGTGCGCCCCGCCGGCCAGCCCTGCGCGCGGGCCAGGGCGGCAAATGGCACCCAGTGATCGGGCGCGAGCGAATGCAGCGAACCGACGGTCATGGCCGCGGCCACCAGCGTCGGAAACAGGCCGGACATCATTTGGTCCTTGGTCCTTGGTCCTTGGTGCGTCGGGCGTTTCTCCCGTCCGACTCGGGCATTTGTGCACCCCGGATTCGGGTGCTGATTCACGAAGAATGCCGTTCCTCCCGATTGTCGCGCGCTCCGCTCCGGCTTACATTGTCCTCAGAACGGAAACGCACTCATTCATTCAGGAAGGTTCATCATGACCAAGCACACCGGCGGCACCGAGGTCAAAGCAGGATTCTACTGGAACCTGCGCAAATGGGAAATGGTCACGCTGTCAGGCAACGGCGGCACGCTCGCCGGCAACAGCGAGGACCGCTACCTGAAAGTCCCGATCATCGCCTTCCTTTTCGTCGCGCCGGTGATGGGCGGCCTCTACGCCTTCTTCCTGCCGTTCATCGGCTTCGCGCTGGTGTTCGCGTTCCTCGGCCGCAAAGCCGGGGCACTCGGCCGCGCCGCGGCGGTGAGGGTCGGCGGGCTGGTCAGTCCGCAGTGGCGGCCGGGCGAGGCGCACCTGGCGGGCAGACGCGCGAAGAAAGACGAGCCGCGTGAAGACGAGGCGGAGAACGACAAGAACGCGCAGGTGTGATGGCGCAGGCATGCGCCATCAATCGCGAATCACGCCCTTGCGCAGCGCGAACTTGATGAGCTCGGTACGGCTGTGCAGGTCGAGTTTCTGCATCATGTGCTCGCGGTGGGACATCGCGGTCTTGACGCTGACGCCCAGCACCTCGGCGACTTCCTTGTTGGTGCGCCCCTCGGCCACGAGCTTCAGCACCTGCTTCTCGCGGTCGGTGAGCGCTTCGTAGGAATCGGCGTCGGGCGAGGCCGCGTCACCTGACGATTGGTCGGACTGGTCGCGGACGGCCTCGCGCGCGATGTCGGGATCGAGCACCAGGCCGCCTTCATGCGCGGCGCGGATGGCCGCGGTCAGTGCGGACCCGGCGGCCTTCTTCAACACGTAGCCCGCCACGCCGAGTTTCAGGAACCGGCGCACGTACTCGCGGTCGTCGTACTGACTGAGCACCAGGATCTTCGCCTCGGGGTTCTCCTTCCGAATCTCCACGGTGGCTTCGAGCCCGCCGAGCCCCGGCATCGCAATATCGAGCAGGATGACGTCGGGCCTCAGCCGGCGCGCGGCGTCGATCGCCTCGCGTCCGTTGGCGGCTTCTCCGACGACGGCGATGTCGTCGGAAAGGGAGAGGAGTGCGCGGACGCCTTCGCGGACGATCGCATGGTCGTCGGCGATGAGGACGCGGATCTTAGACATAGCTCGCCTCGCGCTTGAACGGGACGTTCACCGCGATCCGGACTCCCTTGCCGGGCGCCGCGTCGATCTCGATCGTGCCGCCGAGCAGCGCCACGCGTTCGCGCATGCCCATCAGGCCCAGGCCGCGCCTGGTCTCGCCGGTAGCCGGCAGGTTGGCCGGGTCGAAGCCGTCGCCATCATCCTCGATCTCGATCCCGATCCCATCGTCTTTGAGCACGCACTGGATGAGGACGCTCTCGGCGTGCGCGTACTTCGCGATATTGGTGATGGCCTCCTGGACGACGCGGAACAGCGCGGTTTCGACCTCGGGCTGCAGGCGCCGTTCCTGGCCGCTCAACTCCCAGTGGACGCCGACGCCGAGCGGTTCGAGGTGGCGTTCGGCGTACCACCGGATGGCGGACAGCAGGCCCAGGTCGTCGAGCACCGAGGGCCGCAGATCGTAGATGAGACGGTGCAGCTCGTCGAGCGTCTTCACCGTCAGATCTTTCGCTTCGATCAGACGCTGGCGGGACAACTCGCTCGGAAACGCCGCGACGGCGGTCTCGAGGCGCATGGCCAGGGCGCTCAGCGTCTGGCTGGTCTCGTCGTGGAGTTCGCGCGCCAGGCGCTTGCGCTCTTCTTCCTGCGCGGCGATCACTTTCGCGAGCAACTGGCCGCGCCACTGCTCGCGCGCCTGGAGTTCCCGGTACAAGCCTTCGAGTTCGCTGGTGCGCGCCCGCACGCGTTCTTCGAGTTCGACGTTGGCGCGCTCGACCTCACCGATCGACGCCTGCAACGCCACGCGCATGTGCTCGAGGGATCGGCCCAGGCGGCCGACCTCGTCTTCGCCGAGCGCGGGAATCGGCTTGTCGAGGTTCCCGCCGGCGATGCGCTCGGCCGCGCCCGTCAGGACCGCGAGCGGCTTGCGCACGCTGCGGGCGACGCCCCAGGCAAAGAGCAGCGCCAGGGCGAGCAGGCCGGACCCGACGAGCAGGATGTTCCGGCCGAGCGCGAACACCGGTGCGAACGCCTGGTGCTCGGCCTGTCGCACGCTCACGGCCCAGGGCGCCGAGGACAGCGGCGCCATCGCCATCACTTCACTCACACGGTCGGTGGACGGCGGCGGCTGCCGGCAATCGGGACACGTCTCGACCGACGGCCGCCCGCGCTCGAGCACGCGTCGCACGAGCGCGGCATGGTCCGTGTGGAACGACGCGCGTCCCGCGCCCGTGCTCGCCAGGACGATCCCGGTGGTGTCGAGCAGATCGACCGATGCGCCGTCGCCCGGACCGGCCGTCGCGACGAGCGCCCGGAAGCGCGGGCTCGCCGGGTCGATCTCGCCGACGGCGACGGTCGCCACCTGGCCGTGCCAGTCGCGCAGCGGCACGAGGGCGTAGAGGCGGCGGACATCGCCCGCGGTGACCTGGGACGAGACGGCGGGACGGCCGGTTGACTGGGCCTCGCGCAGCAACTGCAGCAGCGGCTGGCAGCTTCGGCCGACGGCAGGGGACTGTTCCGACAGCCAGGTGCCGTTGCTGGCGAGGAACACCGAATCGAACAGCCGCGCGCGCAGGTTCGCATCGGAGATCGCGAGCCGCTCCGGCTCGGGATCTCTGTGGTCGACGTTCACACCGGGCTTCGACGAGATGCCCTGGAGCGTTTCGAGATCCGCCTGCAGCACGTAGTCCACGTGATCGGCGACGCTGTGCGCGAGCATCTCGCGCTCGGACAACAACTGCCGGCCCAGCGAGTTCAGATACAGCCAGCTGGCGCCGCCCATGATGGCGAGCGACGCGAGCATGCCGGAGCCCACCAGCAGGAGCACGCGCGTCTGCAGGCTGCGCCGGGCGGATCGGGCGCCGGTGCGGGTCGGCTGCGGCGAAGCGGGGCCTGGCGGCGCGATGGCGCTCATGAACGGTTCCCCAGCACGCGCTGCGCGATTCGCGTGAGGCTCGCGGCCGTGCCGTGAAGCCTCAGCATGACACGCGCCCCGCCGTCGCGCCACCAGACTTCGTGCACGATGGCGCCGTCGGCAAGGAGCAGGCGCCGCAGGCGGGCCGGGCGGCCGGCAATGACGAGGTCGCTCGCCTGCATCAGCTCGCCCGCCGGCAGGAGCGCGGCCGGGACGTCACCATCACGTGGCTGGCGGGCCTGCGCGCGATCCGGTTCGAACGCCTGACACATGACGAGCGCGTCGCCACCGTGGCCGTCCGGCTGGAATCTGAACTCCGCCCAATCCGGTTTGCCGACGGCCACTCGGATGCGCGACGGTGGCCACGCCCATGGCGATGGCAGCGAGGCCGCGCGCGACACGGCCAGGCGGTGGCGCTGCTGGAGGCGCTCCACCGTGTCGTAGCGGACGACACCGAGCGGATCGCCGCCCAAAAACTGCGGCAGCGCGTTGAGCACGCCGAGCACGAGAATCGTCGGGACCACGACCCGCAGCAGTTGCCACGCGACGATCATTCCGTTGTCAGATCTCTCAATCATGCCGGACCGTTACACGACGAAGAACAGAATCGCGGTCAATGTCACCGCGAGCACTGCGAATCGCGTTCCTACCAGCGGGAGCGCCGGCTGCACCTGGGTCAGCGCGGCCAACCGGGCGCGCAGGTGCGCCTGGTGCAGGCGGCTCGCCAACCCGACGCGCGCCGGCGGCCGGTTGTCGCTCGGGAGGCCGTCCCGCCCGCTGCCGGGCGTGAGCGTGCGCAACGCCGTGGCGAAGGCAGACGCGCCGGCCAGGCGCGCGGCCACGCCGTCGGCGCGGTGCTCCATTTCCTCGACGAGGGCCCGGCCCACCAGCTGCACGGCCGGGTTCCAGAACATCAGCACGCGGGCGGCAATGAGCAGCCAGCCGGCCAGCGGATCGCGGAATCGGATGTGCGCCAGTTCGTGCACAACGGCCGCGACGCCTTCGCGATCCGACAGCCGCGAGAGGACGCGGTCGGAGAGGACGAGCGTCGGATGGAATACGCCGCGCACGAACATCACGGAGGCGTCGGTCCTGAGGACGGTGATGGCTGGCACCGGCGTCGCTGCGCGTCCGGCGATCTCGGCGACGAGCGCGACGAGCCCGTCGGGCGCCGGGACGCAGGCGGCGCCGCCGCGCCGGCGATCGCGCGCCGTCTCGACGAGCAGCGGGACGACATCGCGCAAAAGGAGCAGCGTCCCCACGAGCGCAAGGGCGCCGAAGGCGATCGTGTCGGCGCCTGCCCCGGCCACGCGCACGGCGTTCCATCGATCGATCGAGAAGAGCGCCCAGCCGGCCGTGAACGCGTCGGTGCCGCGAAACGGGGCGGCGATGAGAAAGGCGGGAAGCACGAGGAACGGGAAGGCGAGCGCGAGCAGCCAGAACGCGATCCGCGACTGGGCGCGGCGAACGCGCCACGCGCGCAGCGCCGCATCGACCAGGCCGGCGGCGATGAGACCGTGCAGAATCGCCTGTCGAACCGCTATTTCACCCACACGCTTCGGCTCCGGCGCCGGCGGCGCTCTTCGATCTCCGCCCACTCGAGCGGGTGCTCGTGTTCCATGCGCTCGCGCGACACTTTGCCCGTGAAGATGCTCGTGTCGAACGGGAACACGTCGGGCGACAGGTGCGCGTTGTAGATGTGCCACAAGATGACGACGAGGAACGCCATGAGCGCCTCGTTGCCGTGCGCGAGCTTCGCGGCGGGAATGAGCGCGCCGGGCAGGAAGCGGGCGACCAGCAGCGGGAAGAGCAGGACCATCCCGGTCGCGATGACGATGACCGCGCCGAGGACGAGGCCCCAGTACTCGAACTTCTGCCGGTAGTCGAAGCGCCCGAACTTCGCCTTGAGGTCCGACGTGCCCAGGTAGTACTTCAGCGTGACGATCGCGTCGGTGAAATCCTGGCGCGTGGGCACGAGCGACAGGTTCGAGCGGCCGGTCATGACCAGCCCGATGGCGGTCGTCAGGTGCGTGAAGGTGACCAGCGTGAAGAGGATGCCCGCGGCGCGGTGCAGCCAGCGCACGCGGTCGATGCCGCCCATCCAGAGGATCATCGTTTCGGCCCAGCCCGACTGGTAGAACTTCTGCGGCAGGCCGGTGAGCGACAGCGTGAGAAAGAGCGACATCACGCAGATGTGCTCGAGCCGCTGCCGGAGAGTGAAGCGGGTCACGTACTCGGTCATCGGTTCACCATGACGCGCCACAGGTGCAGGAGAATCTGGAGCACCAGGCCGCCGATCATGAACGGGATCAGCACCGCGTAGAACACTTTCACGCCGTAGACCAGCGGCGCCTTCTGCCAGGTCGGCTCGTAGTGGGACAGCCACGCGGCCGAAAAGCTCGCCGTCGCGCCGGCATGGCAGCGCTGGCACACCTTGACCAGGTTCGCCTGCATCACCGGCGACGCCTTGTCGCCGACCTTCGTGATGTCGTGGACGCCGTGGCAGTCGATGCAGAGCGCGGTGACGGCGCCGCCGTCGGTCTTCTGCGACTTGTGCAGCGAGGCGGTCATGCCGTGGAAGTCGGCCAGATACGTGCTCATCACGTTGGTCGAGATGCCGTACTTCCGCATCAGGGCGTCGTTGGTGTGGCAGGTCGCGCAGATCTCCGGGCTCTTCAGCCGCCAGCCCGGTTCGCGCGGGCCGCCGACGTCGTGCGAGCGGTGGCAGTCGGTGCAGACCGGCACGTCGGCGTTCTTCTCCTCGAAGAGCGCCTTGCCGTGCACGCTCTTGGCGTAGGTCGTCTGCACGCCCTCGTGGCACTTCGCGCACATCTGCGAGATGCGGGTCCGCGGCTGGTTGGGGGGCGTGATGTTGTGCGAGCCGTGGCAGTCGACACAGAGCGGCGCCGTGCTGTCGCCGCGCGCCAGGGCCGCGTGGTGCACGCTGTCGAGCGTCTTGCTGTAGTTGGAGAAGTGACAGCGCTTGCACTGCTCGGTGTAGGCGACCGTGAACTCGCGCCGCGTCTTGAACGGCCGCGCCGTGTGCGGCACCTCGGTCATGTCCGAGTGGCAATCGACGCAGCCGAGCTTGCCGCCGTGGACGGACCGGTCGAAGACGCCGCGATCGATGAAGAGGCTGCGCGTCTCGCCGCTGGGCAGCGCCACGGACAGGCCCGAGTCGGCGTGGCACGACAGGCACGTGTCCAGGTCCTGGGTGTGGCCGGCCGCCGCCGCAGGCGCCGCGAGCGTGACCGCGAGGAGCACAGAGAGGAGGAATGAATGCATCATGCGCGGTGACCGCTCGGCCGGGCCACGCCGCACGGCGGGGTCCCGGCGCGGTTGCTGTCGGCGCGTCTCAGGCAGGCCGCGTCCCCCTCATCTGCGGGGCGTGGCCTTCAGCCTGGCGTCGGCAGACCAGACGAAACGAGAAGAAAATGGGATCCGGAGAGGCCGAGACCCGCCCGCACGAAATTCCCCGGGGGCAGCTTGGACGCAGAGATTCTCGAATGGAAGGCCCGACCCGCGATCAACCGGAAGGAAGCAATCGGATTGCCAGATGCCTGAGACTGCGAAAACGTCGAGAAATGGCGGATTATGCGACGTCAGACCGCGCTCCGGCAGCGGCCGAGCCGGATTTCCGTCGTTGAATTTGTCGTCAGTTCGTCCCTGGCAATTTTGTAATGGGGTCTGGCACCTTTTCCGGATGGTAACAATATACTTGACTAACCGCGCAGGCGCAATGCGGCGGGCGAGGTGTGCCGCTCGTGTCGGCGTGGTTGTGGTAGGATGCGCTCAGGGGAGAGCATTCGCTAGCCCCTGCCTCTACTTGCTACGGACCACCAGGCGCCACACCTTGAGGCCGTACGTAGACGCGTAGAGCCGCCGCCCGTTCCGGAGGGTAATCCACGGCCGGTAAACCACCGTGTAGCCCTCCGGGACATCGTTCTCGTCCTTCTTCACCACATCGCTTCACCTCCAATCTGACGGAGTCGCCGTCGGGCGGTGGCAACAGCTGCCTCCGTCGCGGCGTATGAAGGTGTCTCCGTGGGTCCGAAGAGCGAAACCCCTGAGCGCACCCTCACTTTTACCCTCGTTCACCTCTCAAGTCAATGGCCCGGATCGCCCACTCACCCCTGAGGGGGGTCGCTGGCGCCGTGAGCCGTCGTGTGCGAAGGGGCCGGCATAGCGATGGTTGGTGCGTCACAGCACTCAGAATCGGCCTGTAAATGGGCGCCTAATGCGCCTTGTTGAGATTGTGCTTGCGCAGTCATCGCGCGGGGCATACACTGTCATTCTGCGCACGTAAGTCACGACGCCCGAGGGAGGGAAGACATGGCCGAGAACATCGCATACATCGACAAGACGCTCGAAGACTTCCGGCGCCAGTTGTCGGCCAAGATCGACGAAGCAAAAAAACTGCTCGCCGTCATCAACACACTTGAAGAGATGACGAAGGTGCCATTGACCTTCCTCTCTGACCTTGGCGCATCTGGAGCTGTCCCAAATGGCAACCGGGCGAATCAGGGCGGCGCGCCCAGACGCATCGGAACCCATGTTGAATTGCGGCCCGACGAGTACCTTGGCGTTGCGCCGCTTGATGCCGCAAAGAAGTACATCGCGTCGGTTGGGCACGCCGTCCAGATGGACGAGATCGGAGATGCCGTCACACGTGGCGGTGCGGCGATCAAAGGATCCGACTGGCGCGACAAGCTGGAGACGTCCCTGATTCGCAGCACCTATGAGATCGTCAAGGTGCAGGAGCACACGTTCGGACTGGTGAGCTTCTACACCGAGGATCAACTGAAGGGCCTGCGTGAAACCCGACGGCAGCAAACCGAGCCGACGACCAAGAAACGGAAGGCGAGCCGTCGCGGGAAGATTCGGGCGAAAAAGGCCGCGGCGTTACCTGAGCCGAAGAATGAGGAACCGGCCGCGGAGTGACGAAAACGTCCAGGCCGCGGATCCTACGGAGGAATGTCCATGAAGAGGAGGGTGACGGCCTCCGTGCTCGACGCACGGCCTCACCGGTCCGGAGGCCAGAAGAAAGCGAAGGGCCGTTGAAGCCCGCCCTGCTCCCCTTGGACAAAGGTCAGGGTGTGGCGCAACGGCCCGTGGTGGGGTTCCTCAGCAGAACCTACCGACATCGGGCATTATCGGCCCTTTGCATCGGAACATGCAAGAGGCGCGATAATGCCCCCGCCTTCAGGAACGCTTGCGCGTCCTGCGACGTTTCGCTCGTGGACGGATAGCGGGCTTGGGTCTGCTCAGAACGCGCCGTAAACCGTCCATGAACCGACCCATCGTGCCGACCGGGTTATCCGCGGGCACGTCGGGGACCGCGCGGGAGTTGGGGCGCTGTTTGCTTTTTCTTAACACCTTTCCGGCAACTCCGAGCCGGTGAGCGCAGCGTAGGTGAGGCGGCGTTCAAGGACGCCCTTGAGGGCCGCGACGAACCGCGAGGCGTCGGTCCCGGCCCGGTGGTTGAATCGGAACCCTTCTTCGTCGAGGTAACGGAACAGATGGAACGGTTCGATGCTCACGTAGGTGCCCTTGATGGCCCGCTTCAGGAGCGACCAGAAGTTCTCGCACCCATTGGTGTGGACGTTCCCCTTGACGTAGCACTCCGCGTGGTCGATGACGTTGTGGGTGTATTCGGCATCGAGTCCGGTGTACGACGAGAAGGCGTCGGTGTGAAGGACCGATCCGGGGCGCACGTGTTCGCGGACGTGGGCCTGGATGTGGCCGCGCTTCAGACTGTTCAAGACTGCGGTGCGAACGCGCGAGGGTCCGTCCTGGGTGTGCCGCTGCAGGAGCGCCATCACCGCGACCTTCCCGGCGAGGCAGCGCCCACGCTTGACGCTCACCCGGTCGCGTTTGCTGGCGTGCATGTTCCGGGCGACACCGCCGATGTAGGTTTCGTCCGCCTCGACCTCGCCGCCGAGTTTCCCGCCGGTCTGCCGGTCCTGCAACGCGAGTCGCAGCCGGGACAGCATGAACCACGCGGTCTTCTGGGTGACGCCCAGGGCGCGGCCGAGTTCGTAGCTGCTGATGCCGTTCTTGCAGTTGGTGAGCAGCCAGAGCGCCGGCAACCACTTCTCCAGGCCGAGAGGCGAATCCTCGAAGATGGTCCCGACCTTGAGCGAGAACTGCTGGCGCGGGTGCTTCTCGTAGCACTTCCAGCGGCGCTGGTTGGCAAGATAGGTCACTTCGATAGAGCCGCACTTCGGACAGCGGACGATGCCGTCCGGCCAGCGGATCGCCATGACAGCCCGCTTGCAGTTCTCGTAGTCGGCGAAGAACAGGATTGCTTCGCGAAGGGTTTGGGGCGCGTTCTCGGTAGCCATGAGTAGAGTCTACCGAAACGCGCATGGTTAGTCAAGTATATTATTGCCTTCCGGATTGGGGTCTGACCCCTTTTCTCAATGAGTCTCATTCTCGAGATCGGCCGGCGCGGCCGGGCCAGACGAGGGGGCGGTCTCGGTGTGGCGCAGCGGTACCCGCAGGCGCGCCCGGCAGCCGCGACCCTGCGGGCGCGTTTCGAGCCGGAGCGAGCCGCCGTGGCCTTCGGCGATCTGGCGGCTGAGCGCGAGGCCGATACCGGAACCGCCCGGCTTGGTCGTGAAGAACGGCACGAACAGGTTCGCCGTCGCCGGCAGTCCGGGCCCGTCATCGTCGATCCACAAATCCAGCCACCCGTCGCCGGCCTTCCAGCCGATGGTCACGCCGCCGCCGGTCTCGAGCGCGGCATCGACCGCATTGCGCACCAGGTTGATGAGGACCTGCTCGATCTGGTCGGCGTCGCCGTCCAGCGTGACGTCCACGGGCGACTGCACCGCCACGGGCAGGCGCGCCTCGAGGCCGACCACGCGCCGGACCAGGGGCGCAATCGCGATCGGCGCGCACGTCGGGCGGGGCAGCCTGGCCAGCCGCGCGTAGGCGGCCGTGAAGCGCGCGAGCGCTTCGGAGCGGCCGGCGATGACCGCGAGACCGCGGTGCGCGTCGGTCTGCCAGTCCGGCGGCAGTGGATCTTTGGCGAGCAGATGCTCGAGGCTTCCGGCGATGGACTTGATCGGCGCCAGCGAGTTGTTGATCTCGTGACCGAGCACGCGCATCAGGCGCTGCCACGCCTGGCGCTCTTCATCGCGGAGCGATCGGCTCACGTCGCTCAGCACCAGCAGGTGATGGGGAAGGCCGCCCTGCCGGAACTGCGTGCGCCGGACTTCGAAGCGGCCCGATCCGCCCGGGAAGGCCATCTCGACGACGGGCCGCAGGTCGTGGCGGAGGCAGTCGACCAGTCGCAGATCGGTCGCCGACGCGTTCAGGATGCGCTCGGCCGGCTGCCCGAGCAGCCGTTCGCCCGCGCGGTTGACGAGCCGCAGCCGTTCCTCGGCGTCGAAGGTGAAGACCGCCACGTCGATTTCCACCATGACCTTGCGCAGCAGGGCCGTGGCTTCCAGCGCATCGAGACGCTGATCTCTGAGCGTCTGCGCCAGCAGGTTCGCCTCGAGCATCACCTCGCCGAGCGGGTCGGTCACGTCCGCCCCTCGTGCGCGGATCGAGGAGTCGCCTTCGCGCAGGCCCGCCAGGAGGTTCGACAGCGTCTGCAGCGGGAAGACGACGTGCTGGCGGAGGCTGAGCGCCACGCCGGCCCAGACCGAGAGGATGAAGATGGTCAGCGTCCAGCGGACCTTGGGGGAATAGTCGCCGCCCCAGAGCATTGCCAGGCTGATGACGATGGCAGGCAGACCGGCGGCGAGCGCCATCAGGAGCACGCGGCGGTCGTGACGCAGGCGCCTGTGGCGGCGAACGGGCGGCCGTCGATCAGAGCCCATAACGCTGCAGCCGCCGGTACAGCGCGCTGCGGCTCAGCCCGAGCGCCCTGGCCGCGTGGCTGACGTTGCCGTCGTAGCGTCCCATCGCCTTCTGGATGAGGAAGGCTTCGACGTCCTCGAGGCTCATGTCCTCCATGCGCGACGCGTTGTCGGCGCCGCGCTGGAGGCTGAGATCGGCGGCGCCTACCATCTGGTCCTGCGACATCAGCACGCCGCGTTCGACGGCGTGATCGAGCTCGCGGACGTTGCCGGGCCACGGGTGCTCGGTGAGGGCGTGCAGGGCGGCCGGCTCGAAGCCCGTCACGCACTTGCGATAGTGCTGCGCGTGCTGCCGGAGGAAGTGCAGGGCGAGCAGCGGGATGTCCTCGCGGCGCGAACGCAGCGGCGGCAGGCGAATCTCGACGGTGTTCAGGCGGAAGAACAGGTCCTGGCGGAACCGGCCCGCGGCGACCTCCTGCGCGAGATCCGCATTGGTGGCCGAGATGATGCGCACGTCCACGCGCCGGGTGCGCGACGATCCGACGCGCTCGAACTCGCCGGTCTCGAGCACGCGCAGCAGCTTGATCTGCTGGCCCGGCGCCACGTTGGCGATCTCGTCGAGGAAGAGCGAGCCGCCGTCGGCCAGCTCGAAGCGCCCGACGCGGTCCACCTTCGCGTCGGTGAAGGCGCCCTTCACGTGCCCGAACAACTCGCTCTCGAACACGCCCTCGGGCAGCCCGCCGGCGTTGACCGTGACCATCGCGCGCGAGGACCGCACCGAGGCCGCGTGCAGCGCCATCGCGACGACGCCCTTGCCGGTGCCGTTCTCGCCCGTGATGAGGACGTTCGCATCGGCCGGGCCCAGCCGCGCGATCATCTGCAGGATCGGCAGCATCGCGGGCGACTCGGCGATGAGGTTCGGCCGCGGCTGGTCGCGCAGCAGCCGGTTCTCCGCTTCGAGGCGCTGCCCGCGCCGGAGCGCGCGCCCGAGGTCGACCTGCGTCCGGATGATGCTGAGGAGCCGTTCGTTTTCCCACGGCTTCTGCACGAAGTCGCGGGCGCCGCGGCGCATCGCCTCGACCGCCAGACCGACCGTGCCCCACGCGGTCATCACGATCGCCGGCAGCGTGATGTCGATCGCCAGGAGCCGCGCCAACAGATCGAGGCCCTCGCGTCCCGATGTGGTGTCGCGCGTGTAGTTCAGATCCATCAGGACGACGTCGAATTCACGCTCCTCGACGGCGCGCAGGATCGCCGCGGGCGAGGTCGCCACCTCGATCTCGTAGCCTTCGCTCTTGAGCAGCAGGCGCAGCGCCTCGAGCACGTCGGCCTGGTCGTCGGCGACGAGCACGCGAATGCGCGCATGCGGTGTCATCGGCACGTCTTGTCTCACTCTTCGACGATCCAGCCGTCGCGCAGCTTGATGACCCGGTCGCCGTAGGAGGCGTTCACGTCCGAGTGCGTCACCTGGACGATGGTCGTCCCCTCGCTGTTCAGCCGCTTGAAGAGCTCCATGATCTCCTTGCCCTGCGCCGAGTGCAGGTTGCCGGTCGGCTCGTCGGCGAGGATCAGCTTCGGGCTGGCCACGATCGCGCGGGCAACCGCCACCAGCTGCTGCTGTCCGCCCGAGAGCTGGTTCGGATAGAGATCTTTCTTGCCGACGATCTGGAACCGGTCGAGCACATCGCAGACGATCGACTCGCGCTCGCTGCGCTTGACGTTGCGGTAGGAGAGCGGCACTTCGAGGTTCTCGTAGACGGTCAGGTTGTCGAGCAGGTGGTAGCTCTGAAAGACGAAGCCGACATACTGCTTGTGCAGCGCGGCCCGGGCTTTCGGCGCGAGCGCGTGCACGGCCTGATCGAAGAAGTAGTATTCGCCGGTCCACGCGGTGTCGTGCATCCCGATGATGTGGAGCAGCGTCGACTTGCCCGCCCCCGACGGCCCCATGATCGAGATGAACTCGCCATCCTTCACGTCCACGCAGACGCGGCGCAGGACGTAGGTCCGACTCACCCCGTGCTGGTAGAACTTCTCGATGTTGTGCAGTTTGATCATGACAGTTCGATCGCAGCCGGCGCGTCGCCGTGAAGTGCAGGTGGCAGAAACTGCCAATTGGGGGTCAGGACAAAATTGTCATTCGACCATAACCCATTGACCAGACAGCAGTTCGTGGCGGCTCAGGTGCCAATTTGGGGTCAGACCCCATTACAAGGCGTCATTCGATGGTAACCCGCTGACCAAACAGGGGTTCGGGGCGGATCGAGCAGAGGCGCACATCGGAACGCCGGGCCGGGGCGCCCCACGTGTCGCGCCCCGGCACGGCTCCGATTCAGTTGGCGCTCTCGACGCTTTCCTCGACGATGCGGCCGTCGAACAGGTGCACGGTGCAGTCGGCGTGGCGCGAGAAGCGGGGATCGTGCGTGACCATGCAGATGGTGGCGCCGGCCCGATGCAGGTCCTGGAGCAGCGTCATGACCGCTTCGCCGTTCTTCGAATCCAGGTTCCCGGTCGGTTCGTCGGCCAGCAGGATCAGCGGATCGCCGACCAGCGCGCGGGCGACGGCCACGCGCTGCTGCTGGCCGCCCGACAACTGGCTGGGCAGGTGCTTCGCGCGGTGCGCCATCCCGACCTTCTCGAGCGCCTCGGTCACGCGCGTGCGCCGTTCGGCCGACTTCATGCCCCGGTAGGTGAGCGGCAGCTCGACATTCTCGAACACCGTGAGATCGCCGATCAGGTTGAAACTCTGGAAGATGAACCCGACTTCGCGGTTCCGGATCCGCGCGCGCTCGGCCAGGCTCAGGTTCGCCACCGGCTTCCCGTTCAGCACGTAGCTGCCCTCGGTCGGCGTGTCGAGCAGGCCGAGAATCGACAGCAGCGTGGACTTGCCGCATCCGGACGGCCCGGCAATCGACAGGTACTCGCCCCGGTGGATGTCGAGATGAATGCCCGACAGCGCGTGCGTCTCGACCTCGTCGGTGTAGAAGATCTTCGTCACGCCTTCCAGATGAATCAGCGCGTCGCCTCCTGCGTTCATTGCCGCTCCTTTTGATTGTCCTGCGCTCGACGTCTCAGCCCTTGATTCGGACCCGATCGAATGCGTCGTACTGCGACATGTCCGAGAGGATCACCTGGTCGCCTGGTTTCAGTCCGCCCTTGACCTCGACCGTCGTCACCGACGTGCGCCCGAGCGTGACGGGCACGTGCGACGCGGTCACGCCGTCGGCTTCGAGCCGGAAGATCATGACCTTGCTCTGTTCCTGCCCGTAGGCCGGCCGCCCCACGTAGATGACGTCGTCCAGGCGTTCGAGTTCGATCGTGCCGTCCACGCTCAGGTCCGGGCGCGCGCCCTTCGGCAGGTCCCCGTCGAGCGCCACGTCCACGGTCACCGAGCCCTGCACAACGGCGGGATCGATGCGCGACACGTGACCGCCAATCAGGCCGTTGCGCGTGTCGATGCTGACCGTCTGGCCGATCAGCACGTCCTTGGCCTGCGTCTCGGGGACCTTGAGCTCTGCCTTCAGGCGATTCGGGTTCGCGACCCGGGCGAGGTTGGTGCCCGGGCCCACCTGGGCGCCTTCTTCGATGTGCTCGGCCAGGATCTGGAGCACGCCCGGCATCCCGGCGCGGACTTTCAGTTGCGCGACTTCGCTCTGACGCAGTTTCAGCGCCGCGCGCAACCGCTCGACGTCGGCGATCTGCGCCCCGAGCTGGGCGTCGACCGACGCCTTCGTCTGCGCCAGGCGCTGCTGTTCGACGTCGTTGCGCATGGCCAGCTGGTCGGCCTTCATCTGCGAAATCCGCACGGGGAGCGCCGCCAGCAACCCCTGCTTGCCCATCTCCGTGTCGGCTTCCGCCTGCAACTTCGACTGCTTGTAATCGGCCTCCAGCGAGGCGGCCGAGGCGGTCTGCGCCAAGAGGTCATTCTCCACCCGCACGCGAGACGCCTTCAGGTTTGCCTCGGCGGCTTTGAGCTGCGATTCCGCGTCGAGGGCCGCCTGCTGCAGCGCCGGGTCGCTGAGTTCCATGATGACCGTGTCCGGCGTCACGATGGCGCCGGGTCGGATCACGATGCGCTCGATGCGCCCCTGGGTGACCGCCGGGATCCAGCGAATGTCCTCGGGCACGAGCACGCCGAGCCCACGGACCTGGCGCACCATCGGGCCCCGCTTGACGGTCTCAATCCAGACCGTGGCGCGATCGACGGTGGGCGCGGCCGGCTTCAGCCGCGACAGGCCGACCGAGACGAGCACGATGGCGACCAGCGCGATCGCTCCATAGATGATCTGGCGGATTCGCCGCTGACGGGCTGCCGAGGGTCGTGGAATGTCCATGCTGCACGTTTAGACGGATGAGCGTGGTTAAAAGGTCGCTGCGGAGTCGCAAATGTCCGACGATCGGGCCGCAGCGGGGCATCAGGTCCCGGTAGCGGCAAGGCCAAGGTCGTGCCAACCCGACCGTTCGCGCATCTGCCTGTATTTACGGGCGATATCGGCCGACGGTTCACGAAAAGCGCCGGCGCCCCTGTGCGGCGTCGAACTGGGTCGTCCCAGGAACGGACAGTAACTGGTCCCTGGTCCCTGGTCCTTGGTCCCTGGTGCGAGGTGCGCACCAAGGCCAAGGGACCAAGGACCAAGGACCAGGGACCAAGGACTAAGGACCAAGGACTACTTCTGCTTGAACCCCGCCGGCATCGCCACCGCGCCCGGCTCCACGCTGGGCGAGACGCTCATGACCTCGTGGGTCATCGTCATGATGGTCGCGTGGGTCTTGTCGCCGGTCCCCGGGTCCTCCTTCTTGCGCGCCAGCCGCTTGGCGAGCATACCGCCCAGCCCGCCGCTCGTTGGCGCAGGCTGCTCGTTGCCGGCCTTCTCGTCGTTCGCGACCTGCTCGGCGCTCTTCGCGCTGGCAAACGTGACCGTTGTGAGGATGGCGGTGCCCTCGGTGCTGGCGCTGCTGCCCTGGTACTTCACGAGCGCGTCCTTCATGCCCGGATACATCGCCATCGCCGTGGCCATCTGCTGGGCCGCGACCGCCGCGTCGATGCCGAGCAGCTTCTGAGCGTAGCGCCGGTCGAAGTTCGTGATCTCGGCCAACGACGGGATGCGCGGCGCGAGCCAGGAATCAGCGGACATCACGACGCCGCCCGACTGCTCGATGGGCTTGTCCTTCTCGTGCACCGTGATCGTCGTGATGACTTCGTGACAGTCGAAGCCGTTCAGCGTCTTGCGCTGCCCGGTGTCCTTCACGTCGATGTCGGTCTGATATTCCTTCTGGGGCTTGTCCTGCGCTTTTTCCTCTTTGCGTCCCTCGGCGCGCTGCTGATCCTTCTCCGCGCGCGCGCTGGCTTCCTGCATCCGGCGCCGGATCTCGTCGAACGTCGTGACCTTGTAGGTCTTGTTCTTGAGGTCCAGATCGTAGACCTTTTCCTCGGCGAGATCGACGATTTGGCCGCTGTCCTCCCTGGTCGTCAGCTTCCGATCGCCGCTGACGACGACCGTATCGACCACCCCTTCCCGCGCCGCCTTGCCGCCGAACAGGCCGACGACGGTGCCCAGGGCGCCCTCGAACTTCATCTGGTCCTTCTGCTGGGTCTTGACGTCGGCCGCAAGCGACGCGGCGACCACAATCATCAGGGCAAGCGTGCAGGCGAATACGCGCTTCATTCCGCTCTCCTTCCTCGTTGTCGCTCGGACGAACCGGCCGCCTTCGACCTGCGGCCGGAACATCATTGTACTTTGCACCAAACGCCGGAACGACAGATGAGCTTGCGCTCGGCCCGGCGGCGTTACGGCGCGTGACAAACGCTTCAGGTCTCGTGCCATCACTTGTTCGGGTCGACGAGCTTCAGCGTGACGTCGCGTGTCTCTCCTTCGCGCAAGGAGAATTTCACGCCGACCTTGCGCATGCGCTCGAGAAAGTCCGGATCCTGCGTGTCGATGCCCTGTAGCGACTTCAGCGCGATCGCGACGTAGTCGCCCGGCGGCAGCCTGTCCAGGTTGAACGGCTTGCCGTCGCGCGCGGTCCCGCCGTTCCGGAACCGCGATCCGGCCGCGTTCCACCTGGCCGGATCGTCTACAAAGACGAGCACGTAGGCGATCTCCGCGGGCTGACCGCTTTCGTCGTTGACCGTGGCCGTCACGTGCGTGACGCGGTCGGTGAGAACCATCTGCACGCCGGTGATCCTCTCGTTGCCGTCGAACGACAGCGGCGTGTCGATGATGTCCTTGCCGTTCAGGTACACGGCCTTGAGCGTCCACGTGGCCGGCTGTCCCGACACGTGCAGGACGCGGTCGCCGAACAGGCCCGTCATCGTGAAGGTGCCGTCCTCACGGACCGTCGCGGGGGCGCCGCCAGGCAGAGACATCGAAGAATCGAACCCGACGGCCTGCAAGCCTGCCGTCACGATCATCTTCAACTGCGGCGGCGGCGACGTACCGTCGAAGATGACTTGTCCCGAGACTGTTCCGCCGAGGCTCGATTGAATCACGACGCCGGTGACATCGCTCCCGGCAACGCTCACCCGCGCACGTCCGTATTCCGTTCGCGGAGCGCTGTCAGTCGCCTGAGCGCTCCCCGAATTCGCCGAGAGCATCATCGTCAGCTGGTAGTCGCCCGGCGGCAGGTTCGGAATCGTGAACGATCCATCCGGCAGGATGCGGCCGGACGCGGCAAAAAAGCCGTCCAGGATGCCCGGCTGCACGAGCATCGCCGTGATGCCGCCCATCGCGGGCCGACCCTGCCAATTCAGCGCAATCCCCGAGATACGCGCGGTGCGCACCAGCGCGAGCATGATGTCGATGCTCGTCGCGTCCTGGCCCGCGGCGAGTGCGATGGCCTGCGCCTCGCCGACGTTCGCGGTTCCCGGATAGTAGGTGGGCGCGTAGCCGGCATGATCGGCCACCTCGACGTCCGAGCCCATCTGCGACGCCTGTGCGGAGACGAAGTACGTGCCCGGCTGCAGGCCGAATGCCCGGTACTGGCCCAGGTCGTTCGTGCTCGAGCCGCTTGACGTGACGAGCCGGCGTGAACCGGCGACCGTCTGAGAGCGCAGCACGCTGACCCTGGCGCCGGTCACCGGATCGCCGAATTCGTCCACCACGCGCCCGGCAATGACGCCGCCGCGCGGAAGCACGATGTCGGCGTTGGCGATGACTTCGGCCTCGCCGACCTTCAGGAGCTTCGGGGGGTCGCCCGGTTGCTTCGCCCCGAGCTGCGTCGTCATGAAGCCGGTCTTCGACCCGGACAGGCTGTAGCTTGCGGCCGGCAGATCCCGGAACTCGTACTTGCCATCGCCGTCGGTCATCACGGCGTGCGTGTCGCGGCCATCGAACGAGTTGATCCGGACAATCGCATGGCGAACGGGGCCGCCGGTGTCGGCTGCGAGCACCCGCCCGCGAATGCGCGCGGTGCCGGTGCGCGGCAAGGCCGTATCGCGCGCGGGGGCTTGCGGTGATTGGGACGGGGCCTGCGATGCGGGTGCAGGCGTCGCGCCGAGAAACGCCACCACCACGGCCAGGAGAAGCGAGACCCAAAGGCGGCGCGTGACCGGATCCGACGCCGTAGCGAGGACGAGCGAACGCCACCGCATGCGCGCCTCCGGTTGTGCAGGTGACCGAGCGGGAAGGTAGCCGGTAGCCGGTAGTCCGTAGTCCGCCCGTCCGACAGGTCGTCTACCGATTACCGTCCACCGACTACTGACTACCCACTACCCACTGCCCACTACTACCTCGGATCCACGATCCTCCCCGCGTCGAGGTTGTCGAAGTTCAGGATCGCGTTGAACACCATGAAGTAGCTGCCCTGCGTTTCACCGCGCCAGAGCGGGTTGGGCGAGAACAGGAGCACGTGGCCCTTGTCGTGCGGCACGTCGACGACGGCCGGCCGCTGGGCGATGGAGCCGCCGCCTTCGAGCAGACCCGACACCAGCAGGTCGCGGCTGTCACCGAACCGCAGGATGACGCGCGGGCGCTGCTGCGGCGGAATGATGTTGATGCCGTTGCGCAGCTGCTCGGCGGTCGGGATGCCGTACTGCCACGGTTCGACGCGCGGATCCTCGGGCGGCGCCTGCGCGAGGGGGCGGCCCTGCGGCACGTCCGGATCGTCCGCGGTACCGCGGCCGGTCGCGCGCTCGCTGGCGCCCTCTGCCGGGGCGCGGCGTCCGCCGCCGCCACCGCCGCTCGTTACCGAGAAGGTCGCCGCGTTGGAGATGTACACCGAGAGATTGTCGCTGTAGCCGTACGCGATCGGGCTCGTCGAGTCGACGAACCGCGCGCGCACGACCGTGCCGGGCGCCTTGAGCGTCGAGCTGCGCTGCATCGACACGCCCTGCGTCAGGCCGTAGGCGACCGCGAAGTCCGACGTGTCGTCGGTCGTGACGAGCAGGCCGCCCTTGCGGACGAAGGCATCGAGGTTCATGACGCCCGTCAGACCGAGGCCGGGCCGCATGTCATCGGTCGAGTCGATCTTCCCGATGTTCGGCGTCAGCTCGGTCGTCTTCCACGGCAACGGGTTCCCATACATCGGCATCCCGGCGACGATGCCCTGCGGGTTGCGCCCGACGGGCGGGAAGACGATGACGTCGTACTTGGCGTTGAGGTTGGCGTCCTTCGCCACGATCTGCGTGCTGATGTAGTCGTAGGGCACCTGCAGCCGGTCGAACTCCATCCGCCACCAGCCCTCGTCCTGCGTGCCCAGCCACGTGTGGACGTAGGCGATGCGCGGCACCTTCACGGCGTGCGTCTTGACGGCGGGCGCGGACGGCACCGCGTAGGCCTGCAGGCCGAGTTCCTTCGTCGCGCTGTCGAGATCGGCGGCGGCGACGTTGCTGACGATGAACGACCCGCGATTGAACTTCCGGCCCGCGGCCTCGAACGGTTCCTCCGCGGTCGCGAACGTCGCGTTCTTCAACCGGTAGCGCAGCGCGATCAGGCTCGGATCGGCGTCATGGTTGACGACGAAGATCTGGCCGGCACCGTTGACGGCGCCCGCCGCCTTCACGCCGCCCGCGATCTTCGGCGCTGCCGCGTCGAGCACCTTCAGGTCGGTCACGCGAACCGCCTGCACGTTGAACAGCTCGGGGAACGTCCAGCCGGTGTCGTCGTACGGCCGCTTCTGCGGATCGTTCGGGCTCCAGTACTGGTAGTCGAGCAGCGCGTCGGCAATGCGGCTGTACGGCTGATCCATCCGCACCAGGTAGGTGCCTGCCGCGAACGTGCGTGTCTCGGTCGTCGGCTTGTCGGTGGGTTTCTGGCCGGTCGGTGCCTGGGTCGTCCCGGCCTGCCCGTCGGAACCTGCGGCGGTCTCCCTCGCACCGAGACGGCCAC
This sequence comes from Acidobacteriota bacterium, assembly GCA_003170135.1. Lineage (GTDB taxonomy): Bacteria > Acidobacteriota > Vicinamibacteria > Vicinamibacterales > Fen-181 > Fen-181. The sequence goes on along the minus strand of PMZR01000013.1, from coordinate 29,092 downwards.
CCGCCATGTCCGGATCGTCGCTTGCGGGCGGGGCCGATGTCGTGGTCGGCGTCGTCGGCTGTGCGCGCCGCCGCGCGGGCACGGTCACGGTGAACGGCGCGGTCGCGCGCGAGATCTCCACGCCCTGCCGCTGGAGGATGTGCAGCAGTTCCGCCTGCGCGCCGGGACGTGGATCGTCGGCGGGGAAGACGTAGGCGGCCGGGCCCTCGTTCTTCGGCTTCTCAACCGACCGCCGCGACTTCAGGTAGAAATTCTTCAGGAACAGCCTGGTGTTGCCGGAGAAGTAGGAGAGCGCGGTCAGCAGGCCGGTCTCCGTGTAGTTGTTGTTATTGCGCTGCGACCACTTCGCGATGGGCAGCGCCGGGTTCTGCCGGTACCACGTGCGGGCCGTGTCGCTCGGACCGAGCCGGCGTTCGACGGTATCCGAGCCGGCGTTGCCGAACGTCTCGTAGAGCCGGCTGATGCCGTTGTGCATCGCGCCGATGAACATCAGGTAGCCGGGCGACCAGGTGTCGAACGTGCCGTGCGTGAAGGCGCCCGGCATGCCGAACTTGGTCATCTCCGACATGTTGTTCCAGCCGAGCAACTGCCATTCATCGGTCAGGATCGGATCGACCCAGGCGTTGTACGGGCCGTCGCCGACCGTGTTGTCGTAGAGATAGGCAACCGACTCGTGCAGGTCGTGCAGCACCTGGACCTTGAAGTCGATGGTCGCGTTGATCACGTTGCGCGTGAGCGCGAGCGTGGCGCCCATGGCGTCGCGGTTGTTGTCGTGCATCACGTAGTGGCCCCAGTAGGCGAGCGACGGCCAGTTGTCCTTGGGATGCGCGAGGTGCCACTTGTAGACGTCCACCTGGCGGTCGCGGCCGTCGGTCTCGACGACGGGCGTGATGAGCGTGATGACGTTCTGCCGCACTGCCTTGATGTAGGGCGCGTCGTCGACGACGAGGCGGTAGGCGAGTTCCATCAGCGCCGTTGGAGAACCCGTTTCCGGCGAGTGGATGGTGCCGGTGATGTAGTAGATCGGCACCGAGGCTTCCACGAGACGGTCGGCCTCGGCCTCGCCGAGGACGCCGGTGGGCGTCCGCGGGTCGGCGAGCTTCGCGAGGCGCGCGCGGTTCTCCTCGAACTTCTGCATGTTGAGTTCCGAGGAAATGGCGACCGCGATCATCTCGCGGCCCTCCTCGGACTTGCCGATCGAGAAGACCTTCACCCGGGCCGGGCTCGCCTTCTCGAGCATCCGCATGTACTCGTGCACCTGCGCCGTGTAGGGCAGGATGCCGGGCGCACCGGACACGTCGCCGAGCACCGCCTTGGGCGTCGGCACCGTCTTCGACGCCGGCAGGTAGTCGGTCAACGGGGAATTGAAGAACGTCTCGGTCGTGTACTCGCGAATCTTCTTCGTGTATTCCTCGTCGATCGCTTGCTTCGGATCGCGGGCGTACTTGGCCGGCTGGGCCCAGGCCGCCGTCGCGGCGGCTAGAACGAACAGGCACACAAACAGGCGAGTCGTGGCTTGACGCTTCATCGAACTCCTCGTGGGGGGCGGAACGCGGAACGGCCAGGAGAATGCCCCGGAATTCTAACAGAAAGGACAGGAGGTGGCGCCGCCGGGCATCGGACATGAAGCCGAGGGTGAGACTCGTGGTGATGGCGGGCCGCAACGGCTGGGGCTGGGCGAGACCGATGCAGAGGAATTTCTTGCCGTCCGGGAACCGCGACCGTTGCGCATCCACCAGCAGCCGGAGCACCGGTCGCGCCGGTCAGCTCCTGGTAACACCGCAGCGCGGCATGCAGGAAGTGCTCGACGCCGATGTTGTGCTCGCGGGCGATGTCGCCGACGGTCCGGATGAGCGCGGCCACTTCATGCGGCGATCGGGCGAGCAGTTTGAGCAGGTCGGCGGCGGGCACGCCGAACAGATCGAACGGGAAATCGCGCACGCCGGGCGACGTCAGGAATTCCTGCAGCTTTGTGAATTCGCGGCCGAGGAATACGGCTATTCCGCCACACGGCACCAGCGCGAGGTGGCCACCGGCTACTTCGACACGGTGGCGAAAATCATCGCCGGCGGGAACACCTCGACGACGGCGCTGTCGGAATCGACCGAGGCGATGCCGTTTCAATAGGCCATCGCCCACGGCCAGGAGACTGGACAGCAGCCGGCGGTCAGGAGACAGTAGGGGGACGCCTCCGCCCCCTTGAGTCTCGCTCTGATGATTACCTGCCAGGACTGGCGCGACGCGTCACCAGACGAAGTCGGCCCACTGTTCGACGCCGAGTGCGCGCGGTGGTACCGGTCGCTCGGGTGGGACTACCGTCCCTGCTGCCGGGTGCTGGAAGCGGGGCGCAGTGAACGGCGCCTGCCAGGCCTCCTCGCACGCGACGCCGACAACCGCGTCGCCGGGTGGACGTATTTCGTCCTGCACGAGCAAACCCTTCACATCGGTAACCTCGTCGCGGAGAACCCGGCGGTTGTCCCGGCGCTGCTTCACGCCATCACAGACGGGGAGCAGGCGCGTCAGGCGCGCCGCCTGTCGTGCTTTCTCTATCCGCGGTCACCGGAAGTCGAGACCGCGCTCGCAGAGAGTCGTTTCGCCATCGAGCGGCATGGCTACCGGCAGCGCAGGCTGGATCGTGGGGCGGCCAGGACGGATGGCGCTGCCCGGCCTGATGACCGGGAGTTTCTGTTGCGCGGCTGGTCGGCGCAGGCGACATCCGATCTTGTGGGACTGTTCGCGCGAGCGTACGAGGGGATGCCACAAGCGCGCTGCTTCGCGCCGGACGGGCGGCCAGGACAGTGGGCGGCCTATGTCGCCCAGATCGTCCACTCGCCGGCGTGCGGTCGGTTCGACCCCGCGCTGAGCCTGCTGGCGGAAACGCGCGCGGGCGATCTGGCCGGGGCCGTCCTGGTGACCGCGCTCTCCGATCGCACCGCGCACATTGCGCAGATGGCGGTTGCGGCCGGTTACCGGGGCCGCGGCCTGGGCGAACGGCTGGTCCTGTCGGTCTGCGAGCAGGCGTGCAACGCCCGCTACGATCGCATCACGCTGCTGGTCGCCGAGTCGAACGATCGCGCCAGCCGCCTGTACGCCCGCCTGCGCTTCGAACCGGCGGCGGCGTTCCTGTTCGCCGATCGCTGACGCGCAACGTTCACGCTTCAGCCCGCGCTCTCGACCGGCAAGGCTAGGGCCCCGCCCCATCGTCCACGCGCGCGGGCGGGGCGATGCGATCGAGCACGGCCTTCACCAACCGGTCGCAGCGCGACAGGTGGAACTCGAAGGCGTCGCAGAGAGTAGTCGACTCTGGAAAGGTTACACGCGGGTTGTCTGTAACCTGGCGGCCCGTCGGCACCCTGGCCATTGCGGCGTTCACCCTCGCGCGGCTGACCGAGGTGCGAAAAGGCGTGGTCGTCCGATCGGCGACGACCGAGGGTGTCCGGCTGCAGCGGGGACGGGCGACGGCGTGAAGAATCCTAAGGCCGAAGGCCCAAGGCCGAAGGTCGCATTTTAGCCGCCGCGGGTGTGCATCTCCAGGTGCGGATCGGTCCGCAGGGCGTCGCGGGGAATGAAGGTCGAGCGGTCGCGCTCTTCCAGCCGCCGCTCGGCTCCGCGATCGTCGCGTGCGCGCCAGGCCTCGTCTATGAGAGACCGGATGTGGGCGTCGGAGTGGCCTGCGCGCAGCGGGCCGCGCAGGTCGAGGCCGCCGGTCGCATAGAGACAGCGGTACCACAACCCGTCGGCGGTGAGCCGGCTCCGGTCGCACGTGCGGCAGAACGGTGTCGTCGTCGAGGCGACGATGCCGAAGACCGTGCCGTCCGGCAGCCGAAAGCGCTGCGCGGGCGCCGACGAGTCTTCGTGCACATCCTCGATCGTCCCGTACGCGCGCGCCAGGACCTCCAGGATTTCCTGCCGGCCGACCACCTGCTCGAACGACCAGCCCGTCGCCCCACCGACGTCCATGTATTCGATGAACCGGATTTCCGCGTCGTTCGCCTTCGCGTACTCCATCAGCGGGACGATCTCGTCGTCGTTGGTGCCGCGCAGGACGACCGCGTCCAACTTGATGTGCCCGAAGACCTCGCGCGCCGAGCGGATGCCTTCGAGCACGGCGGCGTGCGAGTCCACGCGCGAAAGCGCCAGGAACCGGTCCGGCCGCAGCGTGTCGAGGCTGACCGTCACGCGATGCAGGCCCGCCTCGCGAAGGGGCCGGGCGAACTGGGACAGCAGGATGCCGTTGGTCGTCAGCGCGATGTCCTGCAGTCGGCCGGTCGCGGAGAGCATGCGGACCAGCGCGGGGACGTCGCGTCGCAGCAACGGTTCACCGCCGGTGAGCCGGACCTTGTCGACCCCGGCCTCGATGAAGATGCCGACCAGCCGGTTGATCTCTTCGAGGCGCAGGACGTCCGTGCGCGGCAGCCAGGCGTACTCCATCTCGGGCATGCAGTACTGGCAGCGCAGATTGCAGCGGTCGGTGACGGAGAGGCGCAGGTTCCGAAGCGGCCGGCCCAGGGTGTCCACAAGCGGCATTTCGTTAATTATGACATCGCGGGAGGGAAGTCCGAACATGTCCACGGGATCGAGCTGGGCCGTATCCGCGACGTCGCGCGAAAAGATCGCGGCGACTGCGGCCAGCCAGGGCGCGCTGACCGGGCGCATGTAGCTTCCGCCAGACGACATTCAGCCGCAGATTGTCGCCGATTCTCACGGATTCAGAGACCAGGACTTCGACGCGCGGCCGGCCGCAGGGCCGGCCGCGCGGGACAGCGAGGGGGACCGGTAAACGAAGGCTCCATGCGTCACTTGGAGTCTTCGTTTGCCGGTCCCCCTCGCTGTCCCCGGCCGTCGCTCTGCGACGGCGGTCGAAGTCCTTCAGTGACCACGTACGCGCGGAAGCTGCGGCGCCCGATGCCGCCCCGCGTTCATCTGCGGAAATCTGCGTGAATCTGCGGCTGACTTGCGGCGCCCAAGCGCGGTCCGCAAGGCCACCCGGTGTCAGTGTCTGTCGATGCCGCGGCGGCGGAGTGGCGAGAAGGGGATTGACGCGATCTGCGGTTCGAAGTGGTCGGTCCAGCGGCCCGGCACCGGCGTGCCGCACGAGGGACACGCGCCCGATGGCGTGATGCGGTATTCGCGGATGAGGTACCCGTAACGGCCGACCAACAGGGCCTGGCAGCACGCGCACCGCGTGTTCTCGAGATCGCCGACGCGGCCCGGGATGTTGCCGGCATACACGAATCGCAGCCCGGCCGAGCGGCCGACCTCGGCTGCGTGGACGAGCATCTCGGTCGTCGTGTCGCCCGGTGACGTCATCTTGTAATTCGCGTGAAAAGCGGTGACGTGCCACGGAATGTCCGGCGATACCTGCGCAACGAACTCGGTGAGCCGTTTCAGTTCGTCCTCCGAGTCGTTGAATCCCGGCACGAGCAGCGTCACGATCTCCACCCAGAACCCCATCTGCTTCAGGCGTGTGATGGTGTCCAGGATCGGCTGCAGGCGTCCGCCAAGCTGCCGGTACCGCTTGTCGTCGAAGCTCTTCAGGTCCACCTTGTAGAAATCGACCCACGGTCGCAGGTACTCGAGAACCTGCGGCGTTGCGTTGCCGTTGGAGACGAACGCGGTCGCGAGCCCCGCCGCTCTGGCCTCCTTGAAGATCGCCACCGACCACTCGCTGGTGATGAGCGGTTCGTTGTAGGTGCTGACCATGATGCGCGCGCCCATTTCGAGCGCGTCTTCGACCAGCGCCCGCGGGTCGGCCGCCTGCGGCGCAGCGACCGCCTGCGGATCGCGCAGCGCCTGCGAGCTGACCCAGTTCTGGCAGTAGCCGCAGTGCAGGTCGCACCCGAGCATCCCGAAGCTGTAGGCCAGCGCGCCCGGCTGGACGTGGAAGAAGGGCTTCTTCTCGACCGGATCGCACTGTGTGCCCGCCACGTACCCCCACGGCACCATCAGGCGGCCATCGCGATTGAAGCGGACCTTGCACACGCCGACCGCCCCGTTCGGAATCCGGCACTCGTGCCCGCACGCGTAACAGCGCACCCAGTCGCCGTCGTGCCGCTCGTAGAGTTGGGCGGCGCCTTCCTGGGCTTGCGCAGCGAGAACGTCGGCGAGCGTTGCCATATACCTCTTGTAGCGCGGCGGCCCCGCAAATTCAAGCTGGAGTTGCTGGCGACCGCAGCGGCCGAGCTGGTTCTGGCACGCCGTTTGTAAGCTGGACGGCATGCGCCTCCAACTCCTTGTCGTGCTGGCACTGTGTGTTCTCGCGGCGACCGCGGCACCTGCCCAGGTGAACTACGAGCCCACGCCGTTGCCGCAAACATCGGCGGTGGACCGGACGTGGTACCGCGATGGCGATCCGGTTCCCTTCGCCGGCGATCTGTATTACCGGACCGGCCCGACGGTGTATTTCAACGGGAACACGATGGTGCCGACGGGCGTGTACGACGGCGTGACGCTTTACGCCGACGCGACGCTCGAGCCCTACAGCATCGTCTTCATGCCCGTCGGGGGCAAGTTGCTGCAACCGTACGTGCCCCTGCGGGACGATTACCTGACTGGCCGCATCGGGAATCCAGCCAGCTATGACACACAGGGCGGTGACCAGCCGCCGGCGCCGCCGCAGGGAGGCGTTCGACGCCGCTTCCCGCTCCGCGATCGCCGGACCGGTTTGCCGCCGCAACCGATGGCGCCGGTCGAAGAAGAGAACGGAATGCTCGTCGAGACCGCGCGCAAGCCAGTCGACAATCGCGGCATCTGGGTGATGTTTCAGGGCTATCGCTGGGAACATGCGGGTGATGCGGTGGTTCTCGATCCGGCGAAGCTCACGAGCGTCGGCGACTACTCGGGGGCACCGGTCTACGCGGATTCGCACACGCCGTACGTCATCTACATTCCGTGGCGCGCCAACCTCGTTGCGCCGTTCCGCCGGACGCAGTCTCAGTAAGCCCAGCCGACGCCGAGCTTGCGATTCTGGCCGCCGCGTCAGATACTGGTGCCGCCCCTGCCTCGGGCGCGACCTCCGCGCAAATCCCGTCAACCGTCGGCGCTGTGACGTTTAGTCACCGCGAATCGGAATTTCCGTCGCTTGCGGATGAGATATACACAACTGCTCGTAGTCATTGGCGGTGCCGTCGTGGTGTGGCTCTCGCTCAGACACCTGCTGAGGCAGGCTGGCGAGCGGCCGATTGTGCGGGGCGCGATCAGCGAGCAGTGGCTGTTCACCCACCGGCGGAGTGACGAGCAGTGAGCGCGCGCGACGATTTCGGTCCGGGCCTGCGGCGCGAGCGCGAACGGCGCGGTATCAGCCTCGAGGACATCGCGGCGAAGACGAAGATCAGCGCCACGCATTTCGCGGCGATGGAGCGCAACGACTTCTCGCGCTGGCCGTCCGGCATCTTCCGGCGGTCGTTCCTGCGTGCCTACGCGCAGGCCGTCGGCCTGGAAGGTGATCTCCTGGTCTCCGAGTGTCAGCAGCTCTTTCCGTGCGACGACGATGGTCATGCGGCGCAGACGCAGCGCTTGGGACCTCCGGCTGAGCGGGGCGCCCAGGCCCCGGTCCGAACGACTTCGCCGATCCCGGCGCACGCGGCGCCGGTCTCCGGGAAGCGGAACGTCGCCCGCGGCCTGGCAATTCTCACACTTGAACTCGTGGGTGTCGCAAGCGTCGGCCTCGCCAGCGGCCTGGTGTTCGGGCGAGCCGCCGTCTGGCCGGCGCTTGCCGTCGCGGCGGTCCTCGTGTTCATCGGCGCCAGCGTGTTGATACACCGCAGCGCCGGATCAATGTCCCAGGGCCTGCTCACGCCGCCGCCAGCCCCGGCAAAGACCCGGCAGATCACCAACCGCCGGCCGATCGAACGACAGCAGACCGCCCGCCGTCATCGCCCGCGGCGCAGCGACCGCCCTCGCCCGCGCATCTGAAATCCCGCCTTCCGCGTCTGCGTCCACCGCCATCCGCCTTCCACCTGCTAAGCTGGTAGAGCACGCGAGAGCAGACATGCGTCAAGAAGCAGCAACCAGTCGCGCCCTTCCGGACGGCGGTGAAGAACCGCCGTCGCGCGCGCCGTTCGGGCTACCGCGGCCGGTGTGGTTTCTCGGCCTCGCGGCGCTCCTGAACGACACCGCCAGCGAAGCGATCTACCCGCTGCTGCCGCTGTTTTTGACCACGGTGCTCGGGGCCGGCGCCTTCTCGCTCGGCGTGATCGAAGGCGGCGCGGAAGCGGCCAACAGCCTGCTGAAAGTGTTCTCCGGTTACTTCTCCGACCGGTGGAACCGCCGCCGTCCGATCGTCGTCTTTGGCTACGCCGTGGCCGCCATCGTGCGGCCGTTCATCGCGGTCGTGCGCTCCTGGCCGCAACTGTTCGCGATCCGCTTTCTCGACCGCATCGGCAAGGGCGTGCGCGGCGCGCCGCGCGACGCGATGCTGGCGAGCTGGGCCACGCCGCAGACGCGGGGTCGCGTGTTCGGCTTCGAGCGCGCGATGGATCACGTGGGCGCGGTGGCCGGACCATCGCTCGCCACGCTCTTCCTCGTCTTCTATCCGTCGCGCTACCGCCTGCTGTTCGCGCTGACCGCCATTCCCGGTGCGCTTGCGGTCGTGATGGTCACTCTCGCGCGCGAACGCGGGTCGAAGGCGCGCGTCGATGCGCCGCCATCCGCGCGGGTCGCCTTCACCGCAGGCGCGCTTTCGCGGCGCTTCTACAGCTACCTCGCGGTCCTGCTGCTGTTCACGCTCGGCAACTCCGCCGACGCGTTCCTGCTGCTTCGGCTGGGCGCGGTCGGCGTCCCCGTGTTCTGGATCCCGCTGCTGTGGGCGTCGCTGCACGTCGTCAAGGCAACCGTGTCCGTCTACGGCGGGAACCTGTCCGACCGCTGGCCGAGGCGGCGAGTGATCGGGATCGGCTGGGCGATCTACGCGCTGGTGTACGGCGGGTTCGCGGTTGCGACCTCGATTCCCGCGCTCGTTGCCTGGTTCCTGGTCTACGGCGTGTACTACGGTCTCTCGGAGGGCACCGAGAAGGCGCTCGTCGCCGACCTCGCACCGGCAGCCGTTCGCGGGACCGCGTTCGGGCTCTACAATGCGGTGCTCGGCGTCGGCGCGCTTGCGGCGAGCCTCGCGTTCGGCTTCGTCTGGAACGTGGCGGGCGCACCTGCCGCGTTCGCCATGGGCGCGTCGCTGGCGCTTGCCGCCACCGTCGTGCTGTTCCTCGTCGTCGGGGACCGTCCGGCCGAGTCGGGACCGTCCACCCTCAGCTGATATGATCGGGCGAAGTCGACCACACGCCACATGAAGCATATCCTCGTCACCAACGACGATGGGGTCCTGTCCCCGGGCCTCACGGCGCTTGCCGGCGCCCTCTCTCGTTTCGGCACGGTGACCGTCGTCGCGCCGACGCGGGAGGCGAGCGCCGTCGGGCACGCGTTGACGCTCCACCATCCGCTGCGGTTCGATCGCGTCTCCGACGAGGTTTACGCGCTCGACGGCACGCCGACCGACTGCGTGAACATCGCCGTGGCGATCATCCTCAAAGGGCTGCCGGACCTGGTCGCGTCGGGCATCAACAAGGGGTTGAACCTTGGCGACGATGTGACGTATTCCGGAACGGTGGCGGGGGCGATGGAAGGCGCGCTGCTCGGCGTGCCGAGCCTCGCCGTCTCGCTGGAGCGCACGAAGGCGCCGTACGATTTCACCCATGCAGCCGAGGCCGCGGCGCTCGTGGCTGAGGCGATCCTCCGGCGCGGCCTGCCGCCGCGCACCTTCCTGAACGTGAACGTGCCGTCGGGCAAGCCGAAGGGGTTCCGCGTGACGGTGCAGGCGGCGCGCAATCACGTGACGAGCGTGTCGGCGTTGAAGGATCCGCGCGGGAAGGCGTACTACTGGATCGGCGAGGCGGAGGACTCCTACGAACCGCACGATCGGTCCGACTACCAGGCGATCCTGGACCGGCTCGTGTCGGTGACGCCGCTGCAGCCGGACCTGACGGCGCACGACGCGCTGAAACTGGTGGAGGAGATGCAGTTTCCGCCCAGCGCGGAAGATCTGGCGCTCAGGGACCGCGCTGAGGTAGAATAAGCATTCGCGTCGGGGCGTGGCTCAGCCTGGTAGAGCACTCGGTTCGGGACCGAGGGGTCGGTGGTTCGAATCCACTCGCCCCGACCAACTTCTTCCCGCCAGAAAAGCCTTTCATCGACCGTCATGGTCGGTGAAGGGCTTTTTTGTTTACGTCCCGCCAGGTGGTCGGCGAATTCATCAACGGCCGCAGGGCCAGGAACGGTGCGATGTTCCCGTTCCTGCCCAGCGCCCGGTGAGCCGGCCCTCTTTTCCTCCTACTACCCACTGCCCACTGTCTCCTGCCTACTGCCTACGCTAGTGCCTACTTCCCCTGACTCTTCGGCACCGTCACGAACACGTTCTGCGTGGTCGCGGCGCCGTTTGCGTCGCTGCACGTGATGCCGATCGTGTAGGTCCGCCCATTGCCGCTGCCCGCCCGCTCGGCGCGCAGCGCCACGTGATGGGGGTCCACCACGTTCCAGTCGGTGGCGGTATGGCCGTCGCCGCGGCCGTCGGTCGGTTCGCTGCTGGTCACGTTGAGCGAGCACGCCGGCGGGAGGCCGGAATTGTCCGTTGCCGAGTAGTCGATCGTCACCGGCACGAACTTGTGATTTACCGGCCAGAGGCTCGTCGGCGTGGCCAGCACGTCGGAGATCGCCGGCGGCGGGTTGAAGACCGTCGTGGTCACGCTGCTGGCGTTGTTCGACGAATCCGGATCATAGGTCGCGGCATCAACGGAGGTCCGATTCGTCAAGTCGCCGCTCGCGAGGCCCCGGTCGAGGCTCGCGACGATTGTGAAGACCGCGTTCGACTTCGCCGCGAGCGTGGCCGCCTGGCAGGTGACCGTCGTCGTCCCGTTGCACGTCCACCCTTCCGGAGCCGTGGCGCTGACGAAGACGGCCCCGGCTGGCAGCGTGTCCGTCACGGTGACACCCACCGCGTCGTCAGACGCGCCGTTGGTCACGGTGACGGTGTAGGTCACCGTCGAGCCGGGCAGGACCGGGTTGGACGGCGCCCCGCTCGCCGCCACCGCGAGGTCCGCGGTGGGGAACGTCGCGACCCGGCCCGAGCGCGTCTCGGACCACGATCCGGCGGTCGCGTTCCTGGCGGCCCTGCTCGAGCAACATCTCAAAGGACGCGACTGACGAGTCCGGGGCGAGCGCTCACCCCTTGACGCCGAATCCCTTCTTCAAGAGAAACTCGCGCACCCGATCGCGAAGGTTCCCCTGGAGCTCGATCGCTTCGTCCAGGATGGTCCCGCCCACACCGCAAGCGCGCTTGAGTTCCCGGCCGAGGTCCTCGAGAAACGCGCGGTTGCGCGGAAGACCGTACACGACCGTGACCGTCTTGCCGTTGCGTCCCGCCTTCTCGATGCGCAGCTTCGCCACGACGCGGACCGGCACCGGTTCCTCGGCCTGCCGCGTACTGCAGCGGCAGTTCTGGGACGGCCAGCCGCAGCCGGGGCACACTCTGCCAACACCGGTGCAGTAGACGACTCGTGCGTCCTTGCGCATCGCCATCGCGCGATCAGACCGCGGTTGCGGGGCGCGCCTGTTTCAGCACCTGCTCTCTGACCGTCCGGCCGATGCGCTCGATCTCATGGTCGGCCAGCGATTCGTAGACGGGAATCTGGACGGCAGTCGCCGCCTTGTCGGCGCCCTCGGCCGGCGGACCGTTCCAGCCAAACAACCCGACGCGAGTGCACACATCGACGTGCATCGGCGCCACGTCCACGCCTCTGCGGATACAACCCCGAATCAATTCTCGGTAGTCCGGGACATACGCGCAGTACTGATAGTAGACGTGGGTGCGATCGGACGGTATCCGGGGCGGACACACGCCCGGGATGTCTCCGAGCAGCGAATCCAGGATCCGCGCGTGCCGCCTCGTGCGCTCGATGAATTCCGGCAGGCGCGCGAGTCCGGCCCGGCCCAGCGCCGCCTGCACGTTCGAGAACTTCCCCCGGTACTGCTCCGGCACCGGATCGAGCGATCTCACCTTCTCCCACAGGTAGACATCCGGTTTGACGTTCAGCAACGAACAGGCCCACCAGATCGGGAACCCGGAAAACGTGAACACGGTGGGCCGGATGAAGGTCCGCTGCAACCAGCCACCGCGCAGGATCTTGCGGACGCGCTCTTCGCTGGGCGGGGCTTCCGCGTCCGCGTATTCGCCAACCCGCCGCGCCAGTTCCGCGTCCCGCATCCAGGCCAGGCCGCCCCCGAAGGTGTTCAGCGGCTTGAACGCCTGAAAGCTGAAGAAGCTGGCATCACCGAACGTCCCGACCATCTGGCCGTTATAGGTGGCTCCCAACGAATGCGCGCAATCCTCGATCACCTTCAAGTTGTGGCGGCGGGCGAGGGCCATGATCGGATCGAGATCGCAGGACAGTCCGTAGAGGTGCGTCGGCAGCACGGCGCGCGTGTTGGGTGTAATCGCGCGCTCCATCGCCGCAGGGCTCAAGGTGAACGTGGTCGGGTCGATGTCGGCGAACACGGGCTTGAGGCCGGCCACTCGCGTGATCTCCGGGACCACCCAGAATGTCAGCGCCGGGACGATGATCTCCGAGCCGGGCGGGAACTGCATGGACTTCAGGATGTAGAGCAGCGCCATGCGTCCGTATTCGGTGGAGACCGCGCGGACGTGCCCCTGGCCGAGGAAGCGTGCAAATTCTTCTTCGAAGGCGGCCACGTCCGGTCCCTGAACGAGTTGCCCGCGCTCGCGGCACTGCCGGACGATTTGCGCCGCGTCCGGCACCATTCGCATGCCGTACCTCGATATAGCGGCTAGCATGTCAGCGACCTCATCACGGTTTCACCTGCCTTCCGGAGCCTGCGATTCCGATCGGCTACAGGTCGGGCGCGAGTCCGGGTGGCTACGGCTCGCGCGTGACGACGTAGGTCGCGGCGACAGCGCCCAGAAGACGCTGGAAGCTCGGGCCGCCGACCGATTCACAGATCTGCGTGAACCGGAACCCATACCCCTCGGGAGACGGTGGGAGGCGCGGCGGAGTCCGATAGAGCCAGGTCTCGGCTTCGCGGTCGTCCTGCTCGCGGGCCGCGGCCATCGGGTCGCCCGTGAAATGCGAGGCGGCGGCGGTGTTGGTGACGCGGTCCGGTTTGCCGAGCAGGACGAACGTGCGCCCGCAGTCGTTCCAGGCTCCGTCAGCGCCGTTGCGGAACCGCTTGTCGGCCGTGCGCACGCGCAATTCGTACTCGGCCCGCGCCGGGTTCTCGGCCGCCTGCGGCTCCGGGTTCCTGCGAGCCCAGAACGCGTCGCGGACCTTCTCGCGATCGGCGGCCGACGCCTTGGTCGCCTCCGACTTTTCCGCCGGCGTCAGGAGCGGGGCGACATCGTTCAGCCAGCGCTTCCAGTCACGATCAGGGACGGGTGGCGCCTGGACCATCGGCCAGACCACCGGCATCAACAGGCACACGACAACTACTCGCCACATTCCAGCCTCCTTCGGGGCGATGCATTGTATAACCGAGCGCCTTCAGGAGGTGAAGTGGTTACGGCGCGGGACTCACCACGTAATCCTTGAAGTAGCTCGTGCTGTCGGTCTTCGACCACAGCCCGATCTTGCCCGACACCGGTTCCTTCAGCGTGAACTCGAGGCCCAGCGTGCCGTCGATCCACGCCTTGAAGTCGGTGCCCTGGACGGTCATTTTCAGGTCGTGCCACTGCGCGCGGTCGAGCACGAAGGCGCTGCGGCCGCCGAATTTTACGTTGCGGCGGACGCCGTCGTGGAATGTCCAGAGCGCGATGTTGTTCTCGGTGTCGTTGTATCGCACGGCCAGCCAGTCGCCGTTCGGGCGGACGTTGAACAGGATGCCCGAGCAGCGATCGTTGGTCCCGTTGACGGTCTTGAATTTCAGGCTGATCGTGCCGTTCGCGAAGTTGTCGACGCCGTTCAGGATGGCAATCGGGAAGTAGGCGAACTGCTTCACGTTGTCCATGAACTGTTCGTTCGACGCGCCGTAGAACTTCCGGGCATTCTCGAGCAGGAGCTTGGTCGGGTTGTCCTGGCTCGCCGCCCACGGCCGGCCATCGACCATGATGACGGTCTCGTCGCCGTCCCTGGCCACGATCCAGGTGCCGACGATCGGCTGGAACGCCTTTGGCTCCCTGCCGACCTGCTCCTTGGCGAGATCGACCTTGATGTCGGTGGCGTGAAGGGGAGCGAGCGCAAGCAGCATGGCGCACGCGATGAATGAATGCCGAACGGTCATCATGTCTGCCTCCTGGAAGCGAGTAGCGCGAGACCCGCGACCAGCGCGGGCCAGACGGCGTAGAAAATCGGCGCGGCCGCTGTCGGCCGGGCGGCGAGCGGATGGCCGCGAAAGGCCGGCTCGACCTGGGCCGGCGGAGTGATGCCGGCCAGGCCATAGATGGTGTCGAGCACCGCTTCGCCAGTCGTCAACCGGCTGGTCGTCTTCCGGCCCCCGAGGTCGTAGCGGATCTCGCCGTAACCGGCCGTGGCCTGCTCGAACAGTCCGGTGGTGGTCGTCGAGACGTAGCGCACCGAGAGCGACGGCATCGCGCGCCGGAGCTTCGACAGCGCCTGGTGTTCGAGGTCGAAGCGGCGCGGGTCCTCGGGCGCGAGGTGTGCCTCGATGGTAAGCGGGGCGCTGATGCGGGCGAGCGCCTCCTGGTCTGGTCTCGCAAAGGAATGGCGCCGGTTCTCGGACACGTCCCAGCTCGGGCGCACCAGCGCGCATGCGACGACGAGCGCCGCTGCCAGTCCGCCGAGCAGCGCCGACTCGAGCGTGCGCCGGCGCACGGGCACGCCGAGACGCAGCCAGATGGCCCCCAGCCCGACCCCGGTCAACGACAGGACGAAGACGACGAGCGCGGCGTTGAGCCGGATGAGGCCGTGCTGGAATGCGTCGAGCATCGCGCCCGGCGTGTAGGCGGCGACCTGTTCCCACAGACCGCCGTGCACGGCGGCGACAAAACCGAGGATCCAGGTACCGACGGTGACGGCGAGCGTCAGGATGGCCGCGGTGGATGGATGCTCGGCGACAGAGGCGGCTGCGGTCGCCAGCGCGATGACCAGGCCGGCGTTGAGCAAGTGGCCGAGCACGACACTCAGAAGTTCCGGCGGATACGTGCTTCCGCCGTACCGCGTCCAGAGAACGAGGGCGATGCCTGCAGGCACGCAGGCCATGCACCAGCCGGCCAGCAGCACGACGACCTTCGCGAGGATCCGCCAGGTCGCCGGCATGCCTTGCTGGAGCTCGAGTTTCAGCGCACCGCTCTGGCGGTCCCCGGCGACGAGCCGGATCACCACGAACGGCAACAGGAACGTCGCCGCCAGTTCGTAGGCAGTGAAGGTCGGTACCCAGATGCCGTCCAGCGGCGAGAACGCTTCGCCCACGTTCGGCAGCGTCGCGCCGAGGCCGCTGGCCTCGGCATAGAGGTTGACGGCGCTGATGAACGAGACGCCCACCAGCGGCCCGGTGAGGGCGACCATCACCCACCATGCACGCGACGCCAGCAGCTCGCGCCATTCCTTGCGCACGAGCCACAACCACGCGTGGCTAGGCGAGCGCAAGGAAGACCTCCTCGAAATCCGCTGGGGTCCCGCCGATGTGGCCCGCGGCCATGGTCGTCAACTCCGGCGCCGTGCCCTCCGCGCAGACGCGCCCGTTGCTCAAGAGCACCAGCCGGTCGCAGAAGCGCCCGGCCTCGAGGATCTGGTGAATGGACACGAACAGCGTGCGCCCAGACGAGGCATGCCATTTGAGCGCGCCGGCCACCTCCCGCCCCTGGCGCAGGTCGAGTCCTTCGAACGGTTCGTCGATGAACAGCACGGGCTGCGGCGTCAGCAACCCGATCGCCAGCAGCGCCCGCTTGCGCTGACCCTTCGACATCGTACCGATGCGCGCGCCCATCAGAGACGCGATGCCGATCCGTTCGACGACCTCGGGAAGGCGGTTCGCCGATCCCCCGAAGAAGTGCAGCACGAAGCGCAGCACCCAGTCGAGCCGCTCGTCGGCCCACGGCGCGATGGCGTCGGGCAGGTAAAAGAGGATGTCGCACGGCCGCGCGGGCGCGCCGCGCCCCCCGCACGTGACCCGGCCGGCATCGGCCGGCTGCACGCCGGCGACGCACTCGAAGAGCGTGGTCTTGCCTGCGCCGTTGGGTCCGATGAGCCCGAGGATCTCGCCGTCGCGGATCGAGAAGCTGACGTCGCACAGCGCGGCCACGCGACCGTAGCGTTTCGACAGCCCGGTGACGGTGATGAGTGGGTCGCGGACGGCCATCCTCAGGCTCCGGGCTCCAGGCGGCGGTGCGCTGCGTCGCTCCGATGGGCAGCGCTCAGACATGCGCGGCCACCCATGCGTGCACTCGAGTAGCAACCGCGCAAATCAGCCACCGGAGATTCTAAGCCCGGGATTGTCGGTGAGATGCACAGAACCACCCTGCAAAGCTGACAGTGGCGGAACGGCGCAGCTACTACCAGCGGTCGTAATTGGACGCCCGCCACGTCGAAGTCGAAGGCGCGGATTCAGGACAAGCCGCGGGCAGGAGGCTGCGGATCAGGTATTCTCATCCTGGGACCTGAATCTGTCACGCGTCAGCACGCCCTGCATAGGAGGCTGCATGTCTCGCCTGCTGTGGTTCGTCCTGGGGTTCGTCGTTGCCCTGGCGGTTCTGGTGGTTGGCGGGTACCTGTTCCTCGTCTCCGGCGGTGTCCGGATGGAGACGACGGCGTCGCCGCTGCCGCTCGAGCGCACGGTGGCGCGGATGGCGCTGCACGTGGCCTACTCCGGCTCGATGGAACAGAAGGATCCGCTGCCGCCGGACGAAGCGAACATGGTGGCGGGCGCGCAGACCTACAAGGTCGATTGCGCCATGTGCCATGGCCTGCCCGGAGCAGCCTCGAGCCTGATCGCGCGCGGCATGTTCCCCGATCCACCGCAGCTCTTCGAACAGAAGGACATGGTGACCGACGATCCCGAAGGGATCACGTACTGGAAGGTGACGCACGGCATCCGGTTGTCCGGCATGCCGGGCTTCGGCGGCACCCTGGCGGATACCGCGCGATGGCAGGTCACGATGCTCGTCGCGCACGCGGACAAGCTGCCAGCGGCGGCCAGGGCGGCACTGGCGCGCTAGGGCGATCTGCGCGGATCACTGCAGCTTGAACGTGACGGTCACCGTCAGGATGAACGGCGTCGGCACACCGTTCAGTCGCAGCGGTGAGTACTGCCACTGTCGCACCGCATCGACTGCCGCCTCGTTCAGCAGAGGTATGCCGCGAAGCACGTGCACGGACTGGACGCGTCCGTTCGTGTCGACCGTCGCTTCCAGGATGACCGCGCCGGCGACGTGCGCATTCTGGGCAATCGAAGGGTAGCGCGGCTCCACTCTGTGAACGAGATCGGGCGTTTTGATCTGACCGCCCACGCGCACCGGCACTCCCGAACCCGCCTGCGCTTCAGGCAACGCTCCTGCTTCACAAGTTCGAACATGGTCGTTCTGTTCTCGAGCCAGCGAGCTCGAGAACACCTCCACCTGGTAGATGGGCAAACACCGCGCCAAATGGGGGTCAGGTCTTGAATTGCCGGGGGCCAGGTCGTGAAGAAAGTGGCAGTTCAAGACCTGACCCCAATCCGTTCAGCCGGAAGTGCCTTCGACTTGTCGGCAGACGGGCCGCGCATTACGATGGCCTCATCAACAAGAGAGGTATGGATGCGATCAGTCCGCGCGCTCGTCACCCTCGTCCTCGCCATCGGGTTGGCCATCGTCGGCGCGGCGCAGAACGCGCCGCCACCGGGCGCGCCGGGTCGCTATGACGCGCAGTTCTTCGCGGGCCTGAAGTGGCGCAACATCGGCCCGAACCGTGGCGGCCGATCGATCGGTGTCGCCGGCAGCCCCAGCCGGCCCCTCGAGTACTACTTCGGCGCGACCGGCGGGGGATTGTGGAAGACCACCGATGGGGGCACCACCTGGAAGCCCGTGACGGACACCTCGCTGAAGACATCGTCGGTGGGCACGGTGGCGGTGTCGGAATCGAATCCGGACATCGTCTTCCTGGGCACCGGCGAGACCGAACTGCGCGGCAACATCATCCAGGGCGACGGCCTGTACAAATCGACCGATGGCGGCAAGACGTGGGCGCCGAGCGGGCTGGCCGACACGCAGGCCGTGGGACGCATCCGCATCCATCCGACCAACCCCGACATCGTGTACGTGGCGGCGCTCGGACATCCGTTCGGTCCGAACCCGGAGCGCGGCGTCTTCCGGACGAGCGACGGCGGCAAGACCTGGAAGAACGTGCTCTACCGGAGCGACCGCGCCGGTGCCGTCGATCTCTCGTTCGATCCAAAGAACCCGCAGGTGCTCTTCGCCGCCATGTGGGAGGCGTTCCGCACGCCCTATTCGCTCTCGAGCGGCGGCCCCGGAAGCGGCCTCTTCAAGACGACCAACGGGGGCGACACGTGGGACGAGATCACCCGCCACCCGGGCTTGCCCAAGGGCATCGTCGGCAAGATCGGCGTGGCGGTATCGGGCGCCGACGGCAGCCGCGTCTGGGCGATCGTCGAAGCCGAGGACGGCGGCATCTTCCGATCGGACGACGGCGGCGCGACGTGGACGAAGGTGAACGACGAGCGGCGCTTCCGGCAGCGCGCGTTCTACTACACGCGTATCTACGCCGACCCGAAGAACCGCGACCGCGTGTACGTCCTCAACACCGGCTGCTATCGATCCGATGACGGCGGCAAGACGTTCAAGGCGATCCGCGTGCCGCACGGCGACAACCACGACCTGTGGATCGCGCCCAACGATCCGGCGCGGATGATCAACGGCAACGACGGCGGCGCGAACGTGTCGGTGAACGGCGGCGACTCGTGGACGGCCCAGCGCTATCCCACCGCGCAGCTCTATCACGTGGTGACCACGGCGCACATTCCCTATCACGTCTGCGGGGCGCAGCAGGACAACAGCACGGCGTGCGTGCCCAGTAACGGCAGCGGCGACGAGTTCTACCAGGTGGGCGGGGGCGAGAGCGGCTACATCGCGGCCGACCCGCGCAACCCCGACATCTTCTACGCGGGCAGCTACGGCGGCATGCTGACGCGCTACGACCGCGCCACGGGCGAGATGCGCGAAGTCAACGTGTGGCCCGAGAACCCGATGGGCCATTCGTCGAAAGACATCCGCGAGCGCTTCCAGTGGACCTACCCGATCGTGTTCTCGCCGACTGATCCGCGCGTGCTGTACGTCGGCTCGCAGCACGTGTGGCGGACGACCAACGAGGGCCAGAGCTGGGAGCGCATCAGCGACGACCTGACGCGCGCTGATCCGAAGACGATGGGGCCGTCCGGGGGGCCGATTACGCTCGACCAGACGGGCGTCGAGACCTATGCCGTCGTCTTCACGATCGCGCCGTCACCGAAGGACCCGAATACCATCTGGGCCGGGTCGGATGACGGCGTGATCTCGATCACGCGCGACGGCGGCAAGACGCCATGGCAGCGTGTGACTCCGTCCAATTTGCCCGATTTTGCGCGCATCAGCCTGATCGAGGCGTCGCCGAACAAACCGGGGACCGCCTACGTCGCCGCGAACCGCTACCAGCAGGACGATTGGGCGCCGTACTTCTACCGGACCGACGACTACGGCAGGACGTGGACGAAGATCGTCAACGGGATCGGCGCGCGCGATTTCGCGCGGGCCATTCGCGAGGATCCGACACGGCCGGGCCTGCTGTTTGCGGGCACCGAGCACGGCATCTACGTTTCGTTCGACGCTGGAGCGGACTGGCAATCGCTGCGGCTGGACCTGCCTGTCACGCCCGTGCACGATATCGCGATCAAGGACAACGACCTGGTCATCGCGACGCACGGGCGGTCGTTCTACGTACTCGACAACATCGGCGTGCTGCGGCAGCTCACACCGGCGGTGGCCACGTCCGCCGCGTACCTGTTCCGGCCGGCCGACGCCATGCGATCGGTCAGCCGCGGCGTGGCGATCGACTACTACCTGAAGCAGGCTGCGGACAAGGTCACCATCGACATCTTCGACGCCAAGGGCGACATCGTCCGCACGTTCACGGGGAGCCCGGCCGAGGAAAAGAAGAAACCGGAGGTCCCGGCCGGCGGGGAGGAAGAAGAAGGTCCCCGGGCGCCGGCACCCCGTGTCGCCACCAAGGCGGGCATGAACCGGTTCGTGTGGGACATGCGCTATCCCGACGCCAGCGGGTTCCCCAAGATGATCTTGTGGGCGGGCAACCTGCGCGGCCCCGTGGCGTCGCCGGGACCATACCAGGTGCGGCTGATCGCGGCGGGCCAGGCGTTGACCCAGCCGTTCGCGATCGCGAAGAACCCGAATCTCACCAACGTGACCGATGCGGATCTGCAGGAACAGTTCAAGCTGGCGACTGAGGTCCGCGACAAGTTGAGCCAGGCCGACGAGACCGTCGTCAAGATCCGCGGCCTGAAGGACCAGATCACCGACCGGGTCGGGAAACTGAACCCGAAACGCGACGCGAAGACGATTGCGGCAGGGCAGGCGCTGCTGGCGAGGCTGACCGACATCGAAGGCGAGATCTACCAGTACCGGAACCAGAGCAGCCAGGATCCGCTCAACTACCCGATCAGGCTGAACAACCAGCTGGCGGCGCTCGAGGAAGTAATCGAGAGCGCCGACGCGCGGCCGACCACGCAGGACTCCGACGTGTTCAAGGATCTGTCCGGGCGCCTGGATGCACAAATCGCCCGGCTCGACGCCATGCTGAAGGCGGATGTTCCCGCGTTCAACAAGCTGCTTGTATCGCGCAAGCTGGAGCCGGTCACGTCTTCGTAACCATCCACGTTCCTTCTCGTGATCGTCACCCAGCCATGGACGCTGCGGGATGGACGAGCCCGCCTGCGGTATAATCCGGGGCTCCCAAGGACGGGGTGAGATGTTCCTGGCGCGCCGGTTCGTCGTCTGCGGTCGCGTGCAGGGCATCGGGTTCCGCGCCTTCGCCTACGATCACGCGATTCACGAGGGCATCTCGGGATTCGCGCGGAACATGCCGAATGGCTGTGTCGAGGTGATGGCCGAAGGGGAAGCCGAGGCGATGCGTCGTCTCGAGATGGCGCTCCGGCAGGGGCCGCCGGGCGCGCGCGTGGACAATGTCGAGGTCGACGAAGTGCCGCCGACCCGTCGCGTCGGTGCGTTTGTGATCAAAGGGTAGGCATGGCCGACATGGACATACTCAAAGCCAGGATCCGCCACGTGCCGGACTTCCCGAAGGCCGGCATCCTGTTCTATGACATCACGACGCTTCTGCGCGAGCCGTCCGGCTTCAGGCTGGCGATCGACAGCCTGGTTCTTCCGTACGCCGGCCGCGCGATCGATCTGGTGGTCGGCATCGAGAGCCGCGGCTTCATCCTCGGCGCCGCGGTGGCCGACAGGCTCGGCACGGGCTTCACGCCGATTCGCAAGCCGGGCAAGTTGCCGGCCAAGACCTTCAAGGAGAGCTTCGAGCTGGAATACGGCAGCGACGTGCTCGAGATGCACGAGGACGCGATCCAGCCGGGTCAACGCGTGCTCGTCGTGGACGACGTGCTAGCGACGGGCGGAACGGCGGCGGCCGCCAGCACCCTGGTCCGGCGCTGCGGCGGCGACCTCGTCGGCCTGGCGTTCCTGATCGAACTCGTCACCTTGAACGGGCGATCGAAGCTCGGGACGGACCCGGTCCACACGGTGCTCAAGTACTAAGTGAGGCTCCGGGCTCCTGGC
Source organism: Acidobacteriota bacterium (assembly GCA_003170135.1). Classification (GTDB taxonomy): domain Bacteria; phylum Acidobacteriota; class Vicinamibacteria; order Vicinamibacterales; family Fen-181; genus Fen-181. The sequence continues at coordinate 7,305 of PMZR01000013.1, read as the reverse complement.
TTCGGGCTTCTGAGGCCCCGGGGTTCCGAGGCGGGCTCCAAGGACGCCTCGGCTTGTTGTAGACTCTATCGATGGGCAGACGGCCACCGGCCGCGCCGATGCCCGCATCATCAGGCATGTAGGATTGCGCACCGCCCCTGTAGCTCAGCAGGATAGAGCACCGGTTTCCTAAACCAGTTTCACTTATGCCCGCGTCTCCTTTCTTGAGGAAACGCGGGCATTCTTGTTTGGTCCGACCGGGACTTATGGTGACTTTCGCCCCCCTGTCAGCCCCCCCGTTGCAATACGTTGCAATCGGCCGCCCGCGGCGCCTTGCCCAGGTGCGGGCGTCAGCAGTTCTCTGTTCCTGGCTCTTGCGATGAGTCCGCGGACCGTCGAAGCGGGCAGCTTCAGACTCGCCGCAACGTCCTGGATCGGGCGCCGGCTGTGGCGGCCGATCGCGCGAGCGTAGGCGCCGGCGACCTTCTGCTGCAGGCTTGCTGTCGCAACCCGCTCGCGGCGCCTGGGCGCGTCGCCCGCCTGCCTGGCGTCGTCCCTGAGCCACGACAGGTCGACGACGGGCCCCCGCTGACCCGGCTTCACCGTTCCGTTCACCAGGGCAAGCCGATCCATCAGCTTGCGCTCGTCCACCAGGCTCAACTGCGACACGACATACGCCAACCGACTGCGAACGCCTCCGACACCTAATCTGTGCATCAGGTCCGACGTGATGCCCGACGTGCCAGCCGGCACAGCCGCTTGACCTTCGGCGGGAAGTACGCGCGCTTCAGCGATCAGCACACGTCCGCGGAGCCGCACGAGGCGATAGGCGACCCGCCAGCGCTTGTCTGTCGGGTGCGGTTGCTCGAGCCACACGCCATCGTCGCGCATCTGCATCTGCTCGGTCATCTTCATATCCCCAACACTATCACGCGGCCACAATCATTGCAACCAACTATCACATGACTGCTTGAAATCAATCATAACTAGTGAGACGATAGCGACGTCATGAAACGGAGCGGAGGACGACAGATGTTGTGCGACACGGTCACGGTGGCAGAGGCCGCGGCGTCTCTCGGGATCTCGCGGGCGAGCGCATACCGGGCCGCCGGGCGGGGCGAGCTCGGCGCGATCCGTATCGGCCGCCGGTTGGTCATTCCGCGGGCCGCTCTCAAGCGGCTGCTCGAACCGAGCGAGGACTGACGGCGGTGACCTGGCATAAGGCACCGGCGGCGGCTCAGTACTGCGGCGGCGTTGCCACGAAGACGTTGTACGCCGCGGTCCAGCGCGGCGACCTGAAAGCCGCTCGCATCGGCGCCGGCCGAAACCTACTCTTCTGCGAAACCTGGCTCGACGCCTGGCTCATCGGCCGAGCGCAGCCTGGTGACGACTCTCCCCACCAGCCGGCGGGCAGCCCCTCACGCCCGCCGGTCCCTCCACCTGATCGTGGGGCGGGACGATGAGCACGACAACGAGCCTGGCGCTCGCTCGCGCCCTACTGGCGCTCAAGCTGAGCGTGATTCCCGTTCCGCGTCCAGACGAGCAGCACGACGGCAAGAAACCGGTCATCGGGTGGAAGGAGTATCAGCACCGACTCCCGACTGACGATGAGATCTGCCGATGGTTCGATCGCGATTCCAACATCGCGGTGATCTGCGGCGCCATCTCTGATGTCGTGGTGGTTGACGCGGATTCTCCTGATGCGCTTCAGTGGATTCGACGCCGGCTGCCGTACACGCCCTGGCAGACGAAAACGGCCCGCGGGTTTCATCTCTGGTATCGACACCCCGGCGTCCGCGTTTCCAATCGTGCCCATCTTCAGACAACCGATGGCCGACTCGCGATCGACATTCGCGCAGACGGCGGCTATGTGCTTACGTCTGGCTCCGTTCACGCCAGTGGCGTGGTGTACGAGCAGGCTGGGGATTGGAGCGTTCCACGGGAACGGTTGCCACGATTCTGGCCGGGCTGGTTAGAACGACCGCAACGAACATCGTCAGCATCGTCGCCTTCGCCACGAGCACCACGCGCGATCGGGGACATGGCCATCCGGGCGAACCGCTATCTCGCCGCGATCGCACCGCCGGAGATCGGGCAAGGGTCCGACGCGGCGGTGTTATATGCCGCGTGCCGGCTGGTGCGCGGATTCGGGCTCGCGCCGAGCGATGCCGAGATGTTGCTGTGGGAATGGGCGGGCGGGCGCCCTGGGTGGACGCGCGAATGGATCGCGGAAAAGGTGGCTCACGCCGAGCAGTACGGGACTGAGCCGGTTGGGGCGTTGCGATGAAGGCCGATGCCTGGCAGGACTCAGACGTGATCCTCGATGAATCGGCTTGCCCCGAGTGTGGGCGTGAGAACTGCGGTGGCCACGACGAACAACCCGCGCCTCGCCCCCCGCGCTGGCAGTCCGCGGCCGATGCGATTCAAGCACCGACTCTCGAACCAGTCGTTGAGGGCGTGGCCTACGCGGACAGCACGTCCGTGCTCGTCAGTGAGAGCGGCGCGGGCAAGACGTTCGTGCTTATCGACATTGCTGCCGAAGTGAGCGCGGGCAAGACGTGGCACGGAAGACGAGTGCAGCAGGGGTCGGTCGTTTACGTCGGGTACGAGGGGCGCGTTGGGCGCCGGTTGCGTGCGTTGCGAGAGGTGGCCGGACAGCAACTCGAACACGTCTACGTGATCCACGCGGCCGATCCGTTGTCGCCTATCGTCGATCGGGACCGTGTGGAGCTCCCGTCCCGTGGCGAGATCGAATTGACGCGCGACCTTGACGAGATCGTGGCGCACGGCGCGTCGAACGGGTTGCCCCCCGTCGTCCTACTCGCGATCGATACCGTCCGGGCATCCCTGGCAGGGAGCGAGGACGCCTCGGAGAACGTCTCGGCGTATCTCCGGACGGTGACTCGCCTCGGTACTCACGTCCCCGGCGCGGCTCGCCTGCTGAGCCACCACACCGGATGGCAGGACGGCGAGACGAAGCGGAAGCGGGAACGCGGTTCGAGCGCTTTCCGCGGCAACGTCGACTGCACGGTGTTTCTCGAAGCGGGGGAGTACGACGTCGGCCGGGGCGAAGCGCGCCTGACGCTCACGACGCTGAAGGTACGCGACGGTGAACCGCCCCCACCGCTCCACCTCGTGCGGCGCCGCGTTGAGATCCCCGGGCTGGTGGACCGCTGGGGCAATGCCGTCACGTCCTGCGTCGTTGAGTCGGACCACCGATCGCGCGAGGACCGAGAAGCCGAACAGACCCGGACGGCCGAGGCCGAGGGGCGGGTGCTCGACATCCGGACGCTGAAGGTCATTGTGGAACGCCCCGACCTGGCGACGTCCCTGGACAAGATCCGGTTGGCGCTGGGACTGGCGCGCCCTGTGGCCTACGAGTCTGTCTCGCGCACCATCAGGCGCGGCTGGACGGCACCGCCGGCAGCACAGCGGCAGCCCTACACGGTGACGCCAGCGGGGGCAGCGGCGCTCGCGGAGGAGGCACTGTGCTGAGTCGTCCCGAGTCGTCCCGAGTCGTCCTATGGGTCGGCCTGAGTGAGTCGTCCCGACCCCGTCCCTATGGGACGGGTCGACTCGCAAAGTCGGGGTCGGGTCGAGTCGTCCCAAGAGAAGGTGGCAGCAAGAGGGATGGCGCGGCGGGCAGGCACCTGGTTCCCTGCCGCTCACCGCAAACGGCCGGGGCGGTTCCCGGCAGAGCACCGGTCTCCGTAACCGTAGGACTCTGAGGTTTTCATGAGCGATTCCGCACAGGACGCGGCCAACTTGCAACCGGCTTTGCAACCCGATGCTCCGTTCGCCGAACCTCCGGCCTCCGGTCCGGTCTGCACGTGCGGCGCTGCCTGGCATCCGGACGGCGATCGCTGTACCCACGGGCACCCTCGGCCGGGCACCCCGGGGCCCGCGCTTGTGCATGGTGCGCGCAGCCTGCATGTGCGCCTGGCGCTCCTGGCTGAGTGCCGGTCGGCGCTGGCCGAGCGGCGCAACGGCATCCTCGCGGACCTCGGCGGGCCGGACGGGTTGAGCATCATCCGAACCGACCTGGTCGAACGCTACCTCGAAACGTCCCTGCTCGCCGAGTGGTTAGGCGGCAACCTGCTCGCGGAAGGCGCGCTCACCGCAAAGGGCAAGGCGCGCGCCGCGGCGACGCTGTACCTGCAGGTGCTCGATCGCGTGTCTCGACTCGCGTCCACGCTCGGCCTCGATCGTCGCGCGAAGCGGCTGAACGTCGCGCAAGAATTCGCGGCCATGCACACGGAGCCTGAGCGATGCGACTGAAACGCGCCCTGCTCGATTCGTTCTTGGCCTTCTGCGACTACTTCGGGCTCGCTCTCTATCCGCATCAGCGTGAGGACTTCGGGGAAGCGACGCGACGGGAGAATGGGCGCTTCGTGCATCCACTCTCCGCAGTGTCGTGGCCACGCGGGGACGGGAAGACGGACGGCGCCGCCGACGTCGGCCTCTGGCGTCTCGTAACCGGGCGGCCCGGCACGGACATCATCGGCGTGGCGCTGGACGTCGACGGTGCGGGCGTGATGCTCGAGCACGCGCGCCGGAAGATTCGCAGTCACCCAGAACTTGAAGCCGCGATCGAGATTCGTGCGAACGCGCTCCTGGTCCCCGCAACGGGCAACCGCTGGACGATCGCCTCGCGCGAACACACGAACACGCGCGGGCGACACCCAGACGTGGTCCTCAACGATGAGACGGGTTGGGCACCGAACGACGAACTGTTCACGAGCCTGCTCGCGGGTCAGGCGAGCGTTGCGGACCCGCTGATGCTGGTGACGTCGACGGTTGGCCGGCGGAAGTCCGGGCCGCTCTGGACCGTGAAGGAACTGGCCGAAGGCGGTGACCCGTCGGTCCTCTGGCGGTGGCACGGCGAGAACCGTTCGCCCCGCGTGACGAAGTCGTTCCTCGAACGCCAGCGGCGGATTCTCATGCCAGCGCAGTACGCCCGCGAGCATCAAAACCAGTGGGTTGACGCGGCCGACGCGCTGACATCACAGGCGGACGTGGACGCCGCAATGAATCACGAGTCGGTGTTCGTGCCGAACGGCACCCCGGAGGAATGGTTCCTCGACCTCGGCACGGTGCACGACCCGTCGGTCCTCGCCCGCGGCGTCCGTGTGGGCGCCCTGACGGTGATTGTGGGGCTCGAAACCTTTCAGGGGTCCCATGAACAGCCGGTCAAGATCGCCGATGTTGAGCGACGGATCCGCGAACTGGCGCGCGGGCGGAACGTGCATGGCATCCGGATCGAGAGTTGGCAGGGCGTGCAGGCCGCGCAATCGCTCGCCGCGATCGGGTTGCCCGCTGAACTGTTCGCGCCGACGGCCAAGGCGCACGCGGAAGAGTGGCCGGTCTTGTCGCAGCAGTTGACGGCGCGAACGCTGGTGCTCCCGAAGCACGCGCGGTTACGCGAGGAACTGCTCAACCTGGTCGTCGAGATCGGGCCGCAAGGCGTGCGCGTGATTGACCGCGGTAGCGTGCACCAGGATCACGCGGTGGCGGTGCGCGGCGTGGTGGCGCAGCTCTGGCGGACGCGGCCCGGTGATGGGTTCCTCGAATACATGCGCGACCAGGCCGAGCGCGCGTCCACACCGCCGACCGATCATCACGATGCGCCGATCGTGGTCGTGCCCGAGAACGAGGAAGATGCGCGCGTCCTCGCGCACCAGGCGTGCCGAATGCTGTTCACCCGTCCGGGCACCGTCACGGCCGGCGATCGACAGCGGTGCACACGCTGCGGGTGCGACTTGGGCGTGGCCCGCACGCCGGCGGAAGTCGAGCAAGCGGCAAGAGAGGCGCGCATCGTCGCGTCGAGAGAACTTCACCCATGAAGAGGAGCCTTTATGTTGAATGAACCGTGCATCGTCAGCGGCGGGCGTTTCGGGTTGCCCGCGCGATCGTTCACCTGCGAGCCCGGCGTGCTCGACTATGCCGGCGTGCAGGCGCTCGTGCGCGGGGCGCCGGGGTCGCTGGGCTTCGGCCTCGGGCACGCGGTGTTCGGCGAGACGGTCACCTTCGCGGCCAGCGGCGAGCCGGCGCCGCCCGGGTGCGTGCACGGGACGATCCGCGTGACCGGCGACGGCGGCCGGTGCACCATCGGCCCGGTCGTCATCGGCCCGGAGGCGTTCGCGCTACTGGGCGCCCAGGCGCCTGCTGAGGCTCCGGTGCCTGTGGCGCCGGCGACGCTCGAGGAGCGAGTCCAGGCGCTCGAGGCCCGCGTCGACGCGCTGGAACGGCGGAGGGCGTGATGGACAAGCTGCTCAACGCCGACCTGGTGCAGAAGCTCGCCGCGAGGCGGGCGGCGTATGCGGACATCGTCGAGAAATTGCACGTCACCAGGACCGGTGTTCAACAGATGACGACCGCGATCGACGACGTCGAGAAACGGTTGGCCCGCCTCGAAGCGCAGGTCCGGCCGGACGGGTTGACGATCGTGCACGAACCCGTCCGCATGATGACCCCGGGTGAAGCACGCGAGATCATCGAAAAACTGGTCGGGTGAACCCGGCCGAAGGAGAGTCGACCATGCAGCAACTGTCTATCGCGGTCCACACGTCGGGCGGGGCGGACTCGACGGTCGTCGTGCAATATCCCGCGACGCAACGCGCCTCGGAACTCGAAGAGTCGGAAGTGCTCGCGGTGATCCTCCGGGCGATCCTCGGGATGCTGGGCGGCACGATCATCGAGAGCGCAAACCCGGAGTCCGGCGCCACGACGTTGACGGTCACGCTCAGTGGCGGCGCGCACGCGGAGATCGGGCCGGCCGTGTTCCGGCGGGACGTGCTCGCGCGGCTCGGCGTCGCGTACCAGTAAGCACAGCTCGGCGCGGCGGCGAGTGGCGGCCGGGCGGGCCGCGCGGTGGGGCGACCATACTCCTGTGTCGCCTCGCTTCTTCACCGCCCGGCCGCATGGTCATGAGATCCGAGGATGCGAGAGCATCACGACGTCATCGTCACGTGTCAACAGTGCGGCGGGACGTTCCCGTTCACGCTCGGCATGCAGCGGTGGAACGTTGAGCGCGCGCTGCTTCCGCCGACACGGTGCGGGGCGTGCCGACGAGCTCGGGATCGCGTCGATCCGTCTGGTAGCATTTTCGCGAGGCCGACCATGAACGACGAATTTCAGGACATCGGGCTCACGTGCGTCAGGTGTTGCTCCGCATTCACCTGGACGGCCGGCCAGCAGGAGTTTTTCTCGCGCAAGGGCCTGGTGCAACCGCGGAGGTGCCCGGCCTGTCGCGCGATTCGCCGGCAGGAACACGAGCAGGCGAACGAGCATGAACGTGACACGACGGGGCAGCCATGAACGCGCCCA
>PMZR01000009.1 GCA_003170135.1 Acidobacteriota bacterium | reverse complement strand
GTACGGGTTGCACGAGGGATCGGGCATGCGGAGCTCGATCCGGGTGCCGACGCCGCGGGCCGCGGGCACGCGCACCAGCGGGCTGCGGTTCTTCTCCGACCACGCGATGTTGGTCGGCGCCTCGTAGCCGGGCACCAGGCGCTTGTACGAGTTCACCAACGGATTCGTGATGGCGCAGAAGCCTTTCGCGTGCTCCAGGATGCCGCCGATGTAGTTCAGGCACAGCTCGCTCAGCTGCCAGCGCCCGTTCCCGTCGAAGAAGATGTTCTGGTCGTTGGCGAACAGCGACTGATGGGTGTGCATGCCCGAGCCGTTGATCCCGTAGATCGGCTTGGGCATGAACGTCGCGTGCAGGCCCCGGCGGTTGGCCACATTGCGGACGATGAAACGGAACGTGCTCACGCTGTCGGCCGTCGTCAGGACGTCATCGTAGCGGAAGTCGATCTCGTGCTGGCCGGGCGCCACTTCGTGGTGCGCCGCCTCGACCTCGAACCCCATGGCCTCGAGCGCGAGCACGATCTCGCGCCGGACGTCCTCGCCCATGTCCACGGGCGTCAGGTCGAAGTAGCCCGCCGAATCGTGTGTTTCGGTCGTCAACTGCCCGTTCTTGGTCTGGAACAGGAAGAACTCCGCCTCGGGCCCGGCCTTCATCACGTAGCCCTTCTCGGCGGCCAGGTCGATGACCTTCTTCAGCGTCGTGCGCGGACAACCGGAAAAGGGCGAGCCGTCCGGGTTGGCGATGTCACAGATAATCCGCGCGACCTTGTCACCCGAGGTGTACGCCCACGGAAAGACGCGGAACGTGTTCAGGTCGGGCTTCAGATACATGTCGGATTCCTCGATCCGCACGAAACCCTCGATCGAGGATCCGTCGAACATGATCTGGCCGTCGAGCGCTGCGCCGAACTGCTTGTCGGGGACCTCGACGTTCTTGATCGTGCCAAGGATGTCGCTGAACTGCAGGCGCATGAACTTCACGCCTTCGCGCTGGGCGCGCTCCAGGATCTGGGCCTTCATCTCCTCGACCGCCAGCGGTTCCGCCTTCGGCGACCTGGTCGTCGCCACCCCGAGATCAGCCGGCATTTCTTCGGTTTTCACACACTGCTCCTTTGCTCGTCAGAGAGAGCACCAGCCGCGACGCGACCACGACGCTTTCGGGCCGCCACCACACAGCACCGCGTCAGCCCGCAACCGCCCGCTTCTGTCGGGGACGTCCCCTTCTTTCCGTTCGCCGAGTCTAAAGCAAGGGCTGGTCCACGTCAACAGATGTTTACTGTTTTGTGCAGTTCAGACGATTATTCGTCGTTAATATGACAGCAACTGGCGCGGATCGTGGAAAACAAGTTCATGACGAGTGCAATCAGCGCACATTTTCGGCGTCAGTCTGTTATGGTTCTGGCGGTCCGATCCCAGGCAAGATCCCCGTGCCTTAAAGCCCGGCAATGGCCGGCCCGCCGACGGCCGGCCGCCGCGATGGGCTGTTCGTCTAATCCGTCAGGCCCTGGTGCTCCAGGAGGCTTGGAAGCCTGGAGGCCGAAGCCCGGAGCCATCCATCTGATCCGGACCCGGTCCAGCTTCCCGTCCGACAGATCCGGAGGTGCGCCGGGGCACGAAACGGAGGGGTGCTATGCGGCACGTCGGGAGACTGCGGTGGATGATTCTCGGTGCCTGTCCAGCCCTGATCGTCGCGGTCGGATCGACGATCGCTTCAGCCCAGGATGCGGGCGATCGCCCCGGGCGACTGGTCCAGCTGCTGTCGCCCGACTCGCAGATCGGCATCTCGATTCGCGATGCTGAGCCGGACAAGCCGGAAGGCGCCCTCGTCACGCGCGTCTACTCCGGAACGCCCGCGGACCGGGCGGGCGCCCGGGAAGGCGACATCGTCGTCGAGTTCGACCGGGAGCGGGTCAGGAGCGCGACCCAGTTGACGCGGTTGATTCGAGAGACGCCGGCCGGGCGAACCGTGCCGATGGTGGTGCTGCGCGACACCAGGCGGATGGACCTGCGGATCACGCCCGAGGCGGGCAGTTCGCGCTCCTTCCAGTCTCCGATGCCCCAGTTCCGCGACGGTCCGATGCAGCCACCCAGCAACCCCCGCGTCATCCCCGACCTGCCGTCGAGCAGGCGCTACGACGTTCCGCCCGACCTGCAGACGCCAGGGCTCCCCGGTACGCCGCGCCTTGGCATCGGCGTGACGGAACTGACACCCCAGCTCGCGGAGTACTTCGGGACGAAGGATGGCGTGCTCATCTCGACCGTGGACGACGGATCGCCTGCGTCACGCGCGGGTCTGAAGGCCGGCGACATCATCGCGTCGATTGACGGACAGCCGGTCGTTCATAGCAACGACGTGTCACGAGTGGTGCGCAGCAAGCGACTCGGCGACCACGTGGCCGTTGGTATCGTGCGCGACCACAAGTCGCAGACGATTACGGTGACTCTCGGCGACCAACGCGGCGGGCTGAAGCAGTGAATGAAGGGCCGGCTCGTGGCTTCCGGCTCCCGTCAGGTGGCGCACCCCCGGAGCCTCGAGGCCGGAGCCGCGCGTCTTCAATTCTCGATCTTCACTTCTGAACTCTTTGTTGGCGCGGGCTGCGGTGTGACGAGCGTGGCGAGTTGAGCGGCGACGATTGTCGCCATGGCCTGGACCGCGGTGTCTTTCTCGCGTCCCCCGCGGATTTCCGCCGCCATGATTCCGACACAACCATCAGGCCCGAGCAGCGGTGCGGCGATGGCGCCGTTGCCCTGCGCATGGCCTTCGACGACGCGCAACACGCGCTCGCGGTACGCGCCCGCGGTCGCGTTGTCGGCGCCTGTCGAGACGGCGTGAATGCGGGCGAGCGCCTGGGGCGGATACCCGTGGCTCAGTGCCGGCCGGAGTTCACCGCTGGCCGCATCGTCCACCCAGATGATGATGCCGGCGGCGTCGAGCAATGCCGCCACGCGTTCGAGCAGCGCCGGTAGTTGAGCGGTCTCGCGCAGGCGGGCGAAGTCGGTGCAGAGTGCCGCCGCCGATCCCAGGTCAACCGGGCGGGCGATGTTCGGGGGCGTCGATTCGATTGGCGATTGCTGCGGGGTGATGAGCCGGGTCGCCTGCGACGTCTTGACCGCGGCACCCAGGTCGGCCGCGGGCCTGCCCTGGCTGGCATTGCCGCTGGCCGGCGTGAGGAGTAGCAGGACCAGGATGGCGAACACGGCGGCGCCGCCCGCCGTCGCAAGTTCCGTCTTGCGGATCGTGTTCGCGGCCTCGTCGTCACGCGCCGCCTGCCGCGTGCGCGTTTCTTCGATCCACGCGATCAGGACCTGGTCGGCATCGCGCAAATCGGTGAACACCAGATCCGATGCCAGCAGCCGCTGATCGCCGAGCACGTACCGCTGCACGCTGGCGTCGATGCGCTGAACCGTCGCGAAGTCCTCGAGCGCGGCGGTACAGGTGGGGCTCCCGGGCTTCAGCCCGGGATCTGTGGCGCTGCTGCAGAGCCTTGGCAGGTCCGCAGCCATCGCGGTCAGAAGCGCGGTCGCCCGTGCCGTCCAGAACGAGGATCCCTGGCCCGCGGCGACGTAGGCGAACTGCGCCGCGCGGATTTCGCGCACCGCCGATTCCATCCGGCGCGCCTGCTGTGCGAACGCGCGGCTCGCGTCGCGCGCGGCGGACGCCTGCCCGTCGAGCACGGTCAACTCGTAGCCCGCCGCACCGAAGGCGAGGACCGCGAGCAGAAACAACGCGATCCTCACCGCGCGATTCTTCATGGGCGCCTACTATAGCGCATTGGCGGCAGGCGGGAGGCCCGGGTCGGCAGGAGGAAAGGTGAGGCCGGAGAGAGCGGCGACGCCCGAGCGGCGTCGCCCGTTCACTTCACCTGGTCGGGCGCCGGGTCGGTCGTTCCCGGGCGCGACGAAGGTTCGGCCGATGCCTTGAACTTCACCGGCGGCAGGTCCTGGAAGAGAAAATCCCACTTCCAGCGCTCGGACGGATTCGAGACCTGGAGCCAGGACCGCGCGGCGATCGGTTTGCCGAACACGATGTCGGCGATTGCGGCGTAGCCCGGCACATCGCGCATGCGGACGGCGATATCGGCCCGCACCTGTGCGGCGCTGGTGTAGGAAAACGGCACGCCGAGGCTGGCGCCGACGGTCATCAGGATGCGCCAATCTTCCATCGCGTCGTTGGGCGGCGCCTTGACGCGTGCAGCCGCCTGCAGCCGGCCCTGCTCATTGGTGTAACTGGCTTCCTTCTCGACAAAGGCCGCGCCGGGCAGCACGAAATCGGCGGCCCTGGCGACCTCGGTCATCAGCACGCCTTCGACGATGAGCAGCGGCAGCGTTCCCGCGGCGCGCGCGGCCACCACCCACGACAAATCGCCGATCGACCCCGACGGTCCGGCGTCGAACACGTACAGCGCGGGCACGTGTCCCGCTTCGACGTCGCGGCGCAGCGCGGAGATGTCGGCGACGCCCGCCCCGGGATCGGTGTCGGATGGCACCAGCCCGAAGTCGCGCGCTCCCCGCACGTTTGGCGCATCGACGGGCGAGACGCGGAACTTCGTCCCGGCCGGCTGCACCTTCTCGCTCGTCTTCCAGCTGAGACTGACGGCCTCGTCCGGGTTGCCGCCGAGCCGTTCGACGAGTGATCCGAGCAGGAACAGTTCCTCGTTCGCGATGTGTGCGGACGCGAGGAACCGCACCGAGGCCAGGTTGCCGGCGGTGGCCACACCGAGCGACGCGGGTAACGCCACGAGAACGTCGTCCCAGCTGATCGGCTCGAGCGTGCCGTCGGCGGCGCGATGGAGCGGCCGCTGCAGCCGATCATCGCCTTCGATCCAGTGGTAGTCGAAGCGGCCGATATCGCACATCCAGTAGCCGTTGACGTCCGGGTTGAGCCGCGGCGTGAAGCGCACCAGCGACGGCGCTTTCGCCCACTCGGGTTTCGCGCGGATCCAGGCGGTCGTATTGCAGCCTTTCGAACACAACGTGCAGATGGTATCGACCGCCAGCGGATTGTCCCAGGGACGCGATTTGAAGCGGTAATCCCGGGTGGTGATGGCGCCGACCGGGCAGACGTCCATCAGGTTGCCCGACAGCAGCGAATGGACGCCCTTCTCCTCGAAGGTCGCGATCTCGCTCCCGTACCCGCGGTCGGCGATCTCGATCTGCGCGTCGGCGTCGATGTCGCGCATGAAGCGCACGCACCGCGTGCACAGGATGCAGCGATTGCGATTGAGCATCAGCGTCGGCCCGAAGTCGACGTCGGCGCGCACGCCTTCGCCGTCGAACACGCGGCGGGTGAACTCGGTCCGGCTGTGCTCGCGGCCGAATGTGTACGAGTAATCCTGCAGCGGACACTCGCCGCCCTTGTCACAGACCGGGCAGTCGAGCGGGTGATTGAGGAGCAGGAATTCGAACACCGACTGGCGCGCCTCGACGACATCAGGCGTCCGCGTGGAGACGACCATGCCGTCCGCGCAGACCGTCGAGCACGAGGTCTGCAGCTTGGGCATCTTCTCGACCTTGACGATGCACACGCGGCAGGAGCCGTCCACGCCAAGCGCGGGGTGATAACAGTAGAACGGGATCTGGATGCCGTGGTCGATGGCCGCCTGCAGCACCGTGCGGCCCTTCTCGACGGTAATCTCCCTGCCGTCGATCGTCAGCGTCACCGTATCCATGATAAAAACGATGATATCACGCCGAAAAGTGGCCCGCGCGGCCGGCACTCAGCACTAACCCGCCCACCGCGCCCACACCTCGCACCCGCACCTCGCGCCCGGCACTTCGCACCCGCACCTCGCACCCGGCCCTTCGCACGGCACCACGCACGGCGCACCCCGCACCCCGCACTACTTCTTTTCGATCCTCGCCAGGGCCGCCCGATCCCGGTTCACGTCGACGCTTCGCAGCCTCCCGTCGAGCGGGATGCGCATCTCGGTCACCGCGTCGGTCACGGCCACGACCACGTCGACGGCCGGCCGATCCACGTAATCGAGCGTCACCGTCACCGGCACGTCGAACAGGTCGCCGGCCTGTTCGAACCGCACGACGATCGTGTCGCGGCCGCCCGCCACGTCGTGCTCGGTCCTTGACGAGAAGGCGAGGCTCGGCAGGCGCGAGTCGTAGATCCACCGCTCGAAGAACCGCGCCAGCGGACGATGGCTTTCCGCCTCGAACGCCAGCCGCAGATCGTCGCTGCCGGCTTTTCGAAAACGCCACTCCTGGTAGAAGCGGCGCAGGCCCCGGAAGAAGGCGTCATCGCCGAGCAGCCGCCGCAGCATGTGCAGGACGGCCGCGCTCTTGTTGTAGACGATGGCGCGGAACAGCTGCGGGTCGCTCTTCACGTGCCCGATCCGGTACCCGAGGTACACCGGGCCCTCGCCGGACTTCTTCATGGCCCAATCCTGCAGCCGCCCGACGATGCCGCCGAACACGGCCTTGCCGCGCAGCTGCTCCGCGTAGAGGGCCGCGAAGTACTGCGACAGGCCCTCGCTGAGCCACTGCTCGTGGTAGTTCTTCCACCCCACCGCCTGTCCCCACCACTGGTGCGCGATCTCGTGCGCCAGGAAGAACTCCGGAAACTCGGCGAACGTGGTCGGGTCCGACTGCCACGTGTACGGCGTCGAAGGCGCGGGCTGACTGAGGACCGCCAGGTAGGCCGGGCTGTGCCCGCCCGGCAGTTCGCGTTCCACGACGGCGAGCGTCAGCGTCGGGTAGGGACAGTCGCCGACGAGCGACGCATAGAAGCGAAGAATGTCGGCCGCCCGGTCGGCGACCGGCAGGGCCCTCCCGCGCATGCGAGGCGAGGCGAACGTGGTCAGCGCGATGTCGCGATAGAAGACGCCGCTGCGGCCGACCGCCTCGCGGCTTGCGGTCCCGAGGTCGATCGACGCGACAACCGTCTGCGAGGAGACCGGCAGTAGTCGCGTGATGAGCACCGACAGGTATCGCAAGGGCTGCAGGGCGCGGAAGACGAGTTCGGTGCCCGGTCCAGCGGCCCTGGACATCGCCTCCGCGGTGGCCGGCGTCGGATCGCCGCTCGCCACGCAGGCGAAGGTGGGCGGCACCTTGACCCGTAACGTGGCCGTCGCGAACGACGTCGTCTCGCCCTGCGGATACCAGTAGCTCCTGTTGCTGTAGAGGTAGCTGGGCTCGAGCGTCAAGGGCGCGGGGTCCAGGATGTCCTGCTCCTGCCCGGGCGCCCCGGCCACCGCGATCGCTTCCCGGTCGATCATCTGCGGCGCGAGCCGGCCGCGATAGGCAATGGTGAAGCCGAGGACCGACCCCTTGGGCACCGCCGTCGGCAGGTTGACGATGAAGCCGCTCTGGTTGCGCACGCGGATGGCGGGCAGCGGGCCGAACTCGCGCGAGACGAGCGACAGGATATCGAGCGATTCGGCCAGCTTGAAGGTCAGGGTGCTCACCGACTTCCCGCGGATCTGCGCCGTCAGCCGCCCGACGCCGTCGATCGTCTGCCGCACTGGATCCAGGGATGTCTCGATGTCGTAATGGATGATCTCGGCGTCCTGGCCGTCATCGTCGTCGTAGAAGAACCCGCGCTGCGCCAGTTTCTCCCGGGAGGCGTACACGGAGATGTTGCGTCGCCGCGCGCGGTCGAACAGCGTGACGTCCTCGGCCTCGTGCATCGACCGCGCATAGGTCAGCACGCCGAACCGGCTGGTGTGCACCTCCGCAAGAAAATCGGCGGGGCCCGGCACCATCGACCAGTTTTCGGGCGTCAGGTCGGCGAGGTTCACGCCGAACGACTTGGCCTGGTCCTCGCGGAACAGCGCGGCGGCCTCTTTGGCGTGGTTCGCGTCGAGCGGGCACTCGACCATCGTGCCGCCCGCCAGGTGCCCCTGGAGAGCCGAGGGCGAGAGGCGCACGAACGCCCCGGCGAATGGCGTGTCGATGGCCTCGGATCGCGCGAAGATTTTCATCTGTTCGCGCTCGGTGGCGGGCGTCGGCCGGAACACCATCTGCCCGCGTCCGAGCAGCACGAGCACGGTGGGACCGTCGTCGACTTCGGCGGTGAAGACCGCGCCGGCCGGCAGCCGCAACTCCAGGTCCTCGGCGGTCAGCACGAGGTTCTTCGCGGCATATTCCCGCGTGCCGAGCGCCAGGTTGTACAGACCGCCGAACGACGAGACGGTCTCCTGGGCCTTGATGCCCCATTCATCGCTGCCGTCCGAGGAGGCCGGCGCCCGACGGACCACGTCGATTCTCCAGGTGGCGAGCCGGGCGCGGCGGGTGAACTCGGTGAAGACGTCCACGGCGAGGCGAAATCCTGCGCCCGGCTGCACGCCGATCAACGGCACGCGGTCGCGCTCGCGCACGACGACCCGGGTGGCGCCGGGGCCGATGATCGATTGCGCAAGCGCGGCGGCCCCGGCCGTCTCGATGCCGGCAGCCCCGGCAGCCAGCAGGCCGTGATAGCGGGCGGGATCGCCCGCCCGTACCACCTCTTCGAGTTTCTGCAGGAGGCGCGTGATCCCATCGGGGCCGGCCGGAGTTTGCGCGCCGTGCGGGGCGGACGACGACACGAGCAGCCACCCGCAGACGGCGACGACCAGCAGGTGAGGCTGTGGCCGTTTCACAAACGCGCCTCCGGCATCACCGCGCGCCGAAGAATCAGGATGGTGAGATCGTCGGTGATACGGCTGTCCCGGGTGTGCTGCTCGACGCTTTGGAACGTCGCGTCGGCCAGCGCCTCGGGCGAGTCCGTGGCGCTGGCGCGCACGATGGCCTCGAGGCCGGCGTCTTCAAACGGCTGCCCCTGGCTGTTCTCGGCTTCCGCGCGGGCGGCGGCGCGCTTGTGCCAGGGGAGGTTCGCGATGGTGGCGGGTTCGATGCCGCGCGTGAAGAACTTGTAGGCCTCGACCGTGTCGCGCGTGAACAGTCGCTGCAAATCCTCCGGCGTCAGGTCACGGGTATAGGTGGCGAGGAACGGGTGCCGCTGCACCGCCTGCCGCAGCCGGTCGAACGGCGCTCCTTGTCGAAGTCGCATGGCGCACCCGGGTCACGAACTTCGTTACTGACCGACGCGGCCGCCTCGCGACAGTCCCGCCCGTGATACTTCGCATGCACAGTGCCGCAAGGCACGTGGGTCGCTTCACACGATGCCGAGCTCCTCGCCGACCGTCCTGAACACGTCCAGCGCCAGCTGCAGATCCTCCCTCGAATGGGTCGCCGTGACAATAGTGCGTACCCGGGCCAGGCCGCGCGGCACGATCGGGAACCCGATCGCCACCGCGAAGACGCCGTGGTCGAGCAGCCGGTCGGAGAACTGCATCGCGAGGCTGGTGCTGCCGACGATGACCGGCAGGATCGGGCTCTCGCTGGTGCCGATGTTGAAGCCGAGACGGCCGAGGCCGGCCTTGAAGAACGCGGTGTTGTCCCAGAGGCGCCCGATGATCTCCGGTTCGTCGACCAGGACGTCGAGCGCGGCCAGGCACGTGGCGGCGATAGCGGGCGGATGCGCGGTCGAAAACACGAACGGCCGCGCCCGATGGCGCAGGACGTCGATGAGCAGCTGGCTGCCGGCCACGTAGCCGCCAACGGCGCCGAGCGCCTTCGACAGCGTGCCGACCTGCACGTCGACGCGCCCGTGGAGGCCGAAGTGGTCGACGGTGCCACGGCCGTTGCGCCCGAAGACGCCGCTCGCGTGCGCGTCGTCCACCATCATGATGGCGCCCGACTCCTGCGCGATGTCGCAGAGCGCCGGCAGGGGCGCCAGGTCGCCGTCCATGCTGAAGACGCCATCGGTGATGACGAGCTTGCGCTGCGTCGCCGGCAGGTCCTTCAGGATCTTGCGGGCGGTATCGACGTTCTTGTGCGGGAACACCTTGATGGTCGCCCGGCTCAGGCGCGCGCCGTCCACGATGCTGGCGTGGTTCAGCTCGTCGGAGACGATGACGTCGTCGCGGCCGAGAATCGCGGCGACCGTGCCCGCGTTGGCCGTGAAACCACTCTGAAAGAGGAGCGCCGCCTCGGTCTGTTTGAAGGCGGCGAGCTTGCGTTCGAGCTCGACGTGCAGCGTCATCGTGCCGGCGATCGGCCTGACGGCCCCGGCGCCGACGCCGAACCGCGCGGTGGCCTCGATGGCCGCCGCCTTCAGCCGGGGATGGGTGGTCAGGCCGAGGTAGTTGTTCGACGCGAGGTTCACGACCTGGCGGTCGTCCACGCACGCATGCGCCGATTGCTCGCCGCACAGCACGTGCATCGGCCGACGCGAATCCTGGCCCTCGAGTTCGTCGAGAGCCAGTTGGAGGTAGCGGAGTGGGTCTGTGCGCATTCGACGAAGGGTTCCCGGGGCTTGGTTTGGGGGGCGGCCTATTATACGTGTCGTCCGACGTCCCAGGTCCGGGGTCTGAGGTTCGAGAAGGCTCCAGCGCCCCAGGATTCCCGTCTCCAGGCACACGAATGGGCTCCAGCAGACGCCGGCGTCGGCCTCGGACTCTGAACTTTGGACACCGGACTCCAGACACATGTTCCGCCCAGCCGAGCTGTGCTAGACTCGCCACACTTTACCGGGCGTTTTCAGCGGTTTTCCGCCAAGGAGGTGCGCGTCGGAGCTTCCGACACCTGTTGCAGGGCGCAACCCGTTTCCATCAACACGCGAGCTTGTCGGAGGGGGAGATGTCGATCACCGGGTCCCGGGTCATTCATACCGCCGACTACGAGCACTTGCGGGCCATCATCAACTGGAAGCAGGCAGGTCAGGAACTCGGTCACATTGAAGGAGAGCCTCTCAACATCGGCTACGTCTGCGTCGATCGGAACGTCGATCTCGGTCGCGGCGAGAAGCTCGCGCTCGTGCACGAAGGGCACGGCGGCGAGATCCGGCAGTTCACCTATCGCGACGTGATGCTGCTCACCAACGGCTGGGCGCACTTCCTGCGCGGCTTGGGCGTGCGCCCGCTCGATCGCGTGTGCCTCTTCCTCGATCGCCACCCGGAGCTCTACATCGGCATGATGAGCGTGCTCAAGACGGGCGCGATCGCCGAGCCGCTGTTCTCGGCGTTCGGCGAAGAGGCGCTGTTCGCCCGCGCGAGCGACAGCGGCGCGATGGCGATCATCACCGAGCGGCACCACCTGGGCAAGGTGCGCAAGATCCGGGACCGCCTGCCGTCGCTGCAGGTCGTCATCGTCATCGACCACGAGGAGGAAGGCCGGCCCCTGCGCGAAGGGGAAGTGGCGTTCCGGATGATGGACCACCGCCGCGACACGTTCCCGATTGCGAGGACCAGCCCGGAGAGCCCGAGCCTGCTGCACTACACGAGCGGCACCACCGGTGCGCCCAAGGGCGCGATGCACGTGCACGGGAGCGTCCTGGCGCAGTACCTGACGAGCAAGACCGTGCTCGACCTGCAGGAGGATGATATCTACTGGTGTACCGCGGATCCGGGGTGGGTGACGGGCACCAGCTACGGGATCATCGGCCCCTGGTCGGTCGGCGTCACGCAGGTGGTGGTGAACGCCGGGTTCACCAGCGATCGGTGGTACGAGACCATCGAAAAACACCGCGTGACGGTCTGGTATACGGCGCCCACCGCCATCCGCATGCTGATGAAGGACGGGCTCGACCCCGTGCGGCGGCACGACCTGTCGAGCCTGCGGCACATGTGCAGCGTCGGCGAACCGCTCAACCCGGAAGCCGTGCGCTGGGGACGCGAGGCGTTCGGCCTCGACTTCCACGACACGTTCTGGCAGACCGAGACGGGCGCCATCATGGTCACGAACCTGCCGGGCATGCCCGTGAAGCCGGGCAGCATGGGGCGGCCGTTCCCGGCGCTCGAAGCGGCGATCGTCGACGAGAAGACCGGCGTGCCGATCACCGAGCCGGGCAAGATCGGGCTCATCGCGATTCGGCCGCCGTGGCCGAGCATGATGCGCACCTACTGGAACAACTCCGCGACCTATTACAAGAAGTTCCTCAACGGCTGGTACATCTGCGGCGATCGCGCGAGCCTCGACAAGGAAGGCTACTTCTGGTTCTCGGGCCGTGACGACGACGTGATCAATACCGCCGGGCACCTGGTCGGACCGTTCGAGATCGAGAGCGCCCTGCTCGAGCATCCCGCCGTCGCGGAATCGGCGGCCATCGGCAAGCCGGATCCGATGAACATGGAGGTGGTGAAGGCGTTCGTCGCGTTGCGGCCGGGCTTCACGCCGAGCGAGGATCTCGAGCTCGACATCATGAACTTCGTGCGCAAGCGCCTGTCGCCGCTGGCGATGCCGCAGGAGATCGAGTTCGTGGACCGGGTGCCGAAAACCCGCAGCGGGAAGATCCTGCGCCGCGTCCTCAAGGCGAAGGAACGCGGCGAAGCGATTGGCGACACGAGCACGATGGACGATGATTAGCGAATTGCGCGTCCGCAGTCCGATGTCCGACGTCCGAAGTCGGGCTGGGACCGAACATCGGACACCGGACGACAGCGAAGGAGACTTGGTAGGGGCACAACATGTTGTGCCCCTGGAGCGAAGGAGTAATAGCGTGAAGGACGTCATTCTCGAGTACATCAAGAACGAATACCTGGACGAGGAAGAGGCCGAGGACATGACGCTCGACGAGAACACGCCGCTCATCTCGAGCGGCATCGTCGACAGCTTCAGCATGGTGAGCCTCAAGCGGTTCCTGGAGAAGAAGTACCAGGTCTCGCTCCCGGACGACGAGGCCACCCCGCAGGCCTTCGACACCGTGAACAACATCATCGCGCTGGTCAACAAACACAAGAAGTAGACCGTCGCAGACCTTAGGCCTTGGGCCTTGGACCTTGGGGCTTCCAGGCCTAAGGCCAGCCAAGGCCGAAGGTCTACGGCCTAAGGCCGACAGAAAGGCACCCAGCCATGTATCCGACCGCAGTGCACGAGGCGTATCGGGCCGAGCTGGCCGCGATCCGCGAGAAAGGGATCTTCAAGGAAGAGCGCTACCTTCACTCCCCGCAGGCCGCCGACATCAAGGTGGAGTACCCGTGCGGCGCGCCGCTGAAGGAGGTCATCAACCTCTGTTCCAACAACTATCTCGGGCTGTCGAGCCACCCCGCGGTGGTCGCCGCCGCCCATGAGGCGCTCGACGCGCGCGGCTACGGGATGTCCAGCGTGCGGTTCATCTGCGGCACGCAGGACCTGCACAAGCAACTGGAGCGCAAGCTGACCGAGTTCCTCGGGACCGAGGACACGATCCTCTTTCCCAGCTGCATGGACGCCAACGGCGGGGTGTTCGAGGCGGTGCTGAACGACCAGGACGTCATGATCGCCGATCGCCTGGTGCACGCGAGCATCGTGGACGGCATGCGCCTGTGCAAGGCGATGCAGGACACGTTCAAGCACGCGGACATGAAGCACCTGGAGCAGAAGCTGCAGGAGCACCAGGACAAGCGCGTGCGCCTGATCATCACCGACGGTGTCTTCAGCATGGACGGCGACCTCGCGCCGCTCGACCAGATGTGCGCGTTGGCCGAGAAGTACAACGCGCTGGTGTTCGTGGACGACAGCCACTCGACGGGCTTCATGGGCAAGACCGGGCGCGGGACCCACGAGCACTGCGGGGTGTTCGGCAAAATCGACATCATCACGACGACGCTGGGCAAGGCGCTCGGCGGCGCAAGCGGCGGCTGCGTGTCGGGACGGAAGGAAATCGTCGAGTTGTGCCGCCAGCGCGCGCGGCCGTACCTGTTCAGCAACGCGGTGCCGCCGCCGATCGCCGGCGCCGCGCTCAAGGTGCTCGAGATTCTCAACGAGACGACCGAGCGGCGCGACAAGCTGGAAGCCAACACGAAGTTCTGGCGCCAGGCGCTGCCCGAGGCGGGTTTCGTGATCAAGGACGGCGACAGCCCGATCGTCCCGATCATGCTGTTCAACGCGAAGTTGAGCCAGGACGTCTCACGCGATCTGTACCAGGAAGGCATTTACGCCGTCGGCTTCTTCTTCCCGGTGGTCGCCGCCGGGCAGGCGCGCATCCGCACGCAGATGTCGGCCGACCACAACATCCCGATGCTGACGCGCGCCGTCGAGGCGCTGAAGAAGGTCGGCGCCAAGCACGGCATCCTCGGCCTGGACAAGAAGGGGATCATCGAGAAGTTCGGGCAGTAGGAGCGAGGCGCGAGAGTAGTTGGTAGATGGTTGCCATCTGCCGTCTACCGACTACCTTCTGCCGACTACGCCCAATGCTTGGCAGTTCGATTCGATCATCCTCCTGCCCAATGACCCATGGCTGACAGGCCCTCCCTGACCATCGTCATCCCCGCCTACAACGAGGCCGCGTCCCTTCCATCCGTGCTGGAAGAGGTGAAGCAGTACCGTGACGCGCGACCGGACGTCCGCGTCGTCATCGTCGACGACGGCTCGCGTGACGCGACGCCGGATGTGCTCGCAGCGTGGCAAGGGTGCGAGGGCGTCACCATCATTCGTCACAAGGTGAACAGGGGTTATGGTGGCGCGCTGAAATCGGGGCTGGCGCAGGCGACGACCGATCTCGCGGTGACGATCGACGCGGACGGCCAGCATCGCCTCGAGGACGTCGATGGCATGCTGGCCATCTTCGGCGCCCAGGACGCGGATCTCGTGGTGGGCACGCGCCCCGCAGATGCCGGCAGCCTCTACCGGCGCATGGGTAAGTGGGTCATCCGGACCCTGGCGCGCGTGCTCACGCGCACCGGCGTCACGGATCTGAATTCGGGGTGCAAGCTGTACCGGACATCTCTCGTGCGACGGTACCTGTATCTGTGCCCGGACTCGATGGCGTTCAGCGATGTGATGACGCTGGTGTTCGCCAGTCAGCGCCACCGGATCGTCCCGTGTCCGATCCCGGACCGAGCCAGGCGGGCGGGGAAGGGGACCATCAGCACCGCGACGGCCTTCGAGACAGTGCTCGAGATCCTGAACATCATCATGCTGTTCAACCCCCTCCGGATCTTTCTGCCGCTCTCGATTTGCTGCTTCCTCGCAGGCTTGCTCTGGGGCATCCCGATCGTGCTGGTCGGCCGGGGCGTCAGCGTGGGGTCGATGCTCGCGATCGTGATGGGCCTCTTCTTCTTCTTCCTCGGCCTGGTGGCCGAACAGCTCGCGCTCATCAGGAAGGAAACGATCAACCGGCCGAGCGGCTCTGCAGGAGGATGAACAACCGGTAGACGAGCGAAGGAGGCAGCAGCAGCAACAGATACTCGGCGCACAGCCGCAGACGATCGACCGGGCCCATGTCCTGCTTCCAGTACTTCCTTTTCACATCGATGGTCCCACCTAGCGTCCGGCGCAGTGTTTGCGCCTTCCGCGCATCGGGGTGAATGCGGTACCGCACGAGGGCCTCGGGGAGGTTCGCGAACCGCGCGCCCTTGCGCGCCAGTCGACACCAGAGATCGTCATTCAATGGTGTGTGGTGCGGCGACACGGCCGACTCGGCGGAGCCCTGCGGACTCAGTGGGCGCTGCTGCGAGCCTCAGGCATCACGCGGGCACCGTCCGAACCATGAACGGGCGCCTTGCCGTACCCCATGCACAGGACGCCCAGCACGATGAGGGTCACGCCCACGACCCGCATCGGGGTGATGGCCTCGCCGAGGAAGTACCTGCCGATGACGAGCCACGGCAGATAACCGAATGCCAGCATCGGCAGCGCCTGGCTGAGATCCAAACGGCTGAGCAGCGCCATCCAGACCAGGAATCCCATGGTGACGACCATGATCCCGACCCAGATGTACACGCGTGGCAAGCGGGCAGGGCGGTCGAACGGCTTCGGGGTCGGGCTCAACCGCGTGGAACGCCCTGCGTCACGGGCGCCGGTAGGCGAACACGGCGTGCCCGTCCAGGGTGGTGAGGTACGTGGCGTCGCTGCACACGGGGAAGGCTTCCGTCGAAGCTGTCGGCGAAAGCAGCAAGAAGTAGCCCGGTCGCCCGAAGCGATCGACCTCGGTGAGACAGCGCACCGCGGGCGTGGGTTGCGTCAGCGTCTCGCGCAGCGCGTTGAGGCGCGCGTTCACCAGGGTCTTTCGCGCATGGCACGGCGGCGGGTCGTTTGGCACGTCGCACTCGCCGTACATGAAGATCCCGCGCCGGCCGGTCCACGCTTCCCAGATTTCCGCGTCGAACGGCTGATAGAACAAGATCGCGCTGCGCTCGGTGTGTTGCTCGATCCACGTGCCGAGCGCCTGCAATCGGCTGATGCGTGACGTGTGGAATTGCCGGTCCCAGTGGCTGAGGTGCTGGTGAACCCAGTCGCCGCGCGCCTGCTGGTAGCCGAGCGTGCCGAGGACGAGGCCTGCCGCGACGAAGTTCGCGGCGATCCGACGGTGCCGTGATCCGGCTCCCCCTTCCCGCGTGTCGCGTGCCGCCTGTCCGCCCGCAATCCAGTCGGGCCCCGCCGCGAGACTCCAGGCGAACCACGCCACGGCCGCCAGGCTGAGGCCGATGGCCTCGTAGAGCAGCTCGATGACTCGCGGCGCCTCGTCATAGAACGCGCCGCCCAGCAGCCTGAGACCGGGAAGCGGCACCACCTGCGCCGAAAGAGCGACGGCGGCGACCAGGGCCATCCAGAACGGGAATCCCACGACGCGCCAGGTCAGTCCGAACGCCTTGCGCCGGATCGCAAGCAGCGCGAGGCCGGCGGTGACCAGCCACGGCATGACGGGCGACATTCCGTACTCGGCGTCGAAGAGCGTCGTCCATCCTTGTTGAAGGCGAGACGCCAGCGCTGTCCAGGAAAACGGCCTGGCCGCGTCGCGCGCCACGGCGACGCCGGCGTTCCACTCGAGCAGCGCCACGGCGAGCAGGGCACCGATCGCGAGCGTCACGGCAACTCCGGCCGCCCCGACGAGCCGCACTCGCCAGCGGGCATCGCTCGCCGCCGACCAGATCGCCGCGTATGCCAGCAGCGCAGCCAGCGTCACGAACGCGCCGGGATGCATGAGGAATGCGAGCCCCAGGAGGACGGCCGCGAGCGGTTGCCAGCGCAGATTCTCGAAACGCCCAAGCAGCACGTCGGCGTAGATCGGCGCCATCAGGACGTGCGCCAGGAGCCGCGAAGCGCCGCCTTCGTGGGCGACTTCGACGGGAAAGCGAAAACCCGGCATCGCCACGAAGACGAGCGCGAGGCCCACCCACCAAGGCATCCGCGGCATCAGGCGCCGCGCCACGAAGAACAGCGCGAACGGAGATGCCGCCATCGCCAGCGTGAACCAGGCCTTGAGGATCCCCGCATGACTCACGACTCCCCATTGGCCCCAGAAGCCGCTTGCGATGGCCATCAACGCATGGGTGCCCGTCGGATAGAATCCGAAAAGATGAGTGCCGAATATGCCGGCGAATCCGATCGGCACCCGCCCGAGCGTCGGCGCGCCGGCCTCGAGGATCCTCAGGTAGAGCGCGGTGTGGACGATCCCGTCGGTCATCGCGGGCAGGGCTACATGGTCGCGAAAGGCATCGGCCCAGAACCACAGCGACCAGCAGGCCGCTGCGGCGAATGCCGCGTTGGGTCCGAGGTCGGCAGGCGTCGCGGAGGTCCACGAGTGCCAGACGCGCGGTGCGCTGGTCACGGCCCGCACGACGCCCCACGCAGCCACCCCCAGGAACACGGCCTGCGCCACCGGAATGCCGGGGCCTCCCGCGAGCATGACGGCGACGGACAGGCCGACCAGGCCGAGCGCCGCATACGCCGCCAGCGTGACCCTGTCGAGCTCGGTCCGGCCTTCGGCGTCGGCGTCGAGGTTCGGACTTCGGACTTCGGACGCCGGACCTGGGACTTCGGACTTCGGACATCGGACTTCGGACCCTGCACGTAGTCGGCGCCAGAGGTCAAAGACCCCGAGCGCGAAGGCGCACAGGCCCGCCAGCACGATGAGCGCCGAGAGCCAATCGGCCCAGAGACCGCTGGTGGTCGGTGTGGAGAGTGGAAACATGCGCTACCGCCTGCCTTCACCCGTCAAGTCGATCCGCAGGTCGTAGCTCTCTTCCACCGCAGTCCTCTCCATCGGCAGGTCCATCTTCTCGAACACGCGCACCATCGGCTCGTTCTCCTTCAGCACTTCCGCCGTGAGGCCGATGAGGCCCTGCTTGCGCGCGATCTGAATCAGGTAGCGGAGCAGCTCGGTGCCGATGCCGCGGTTCTGGTACTGGTCGCCGACGGCGAACGCGACGTTCGCGCGCAGGCCATCCTCCTCGAGGTAGTACTCGCCGAGTCCGGCGACCGCCTCGCGGCCGTTTTCCTCGACCACCGCCAGGATGATCATCTCCTTCGTGTAGTCGATGATGACGAACTCCTGGAGGCGCTCGTGCGACATCTCGACGGTCGGCGTGAGGAAGCGGCGGTACATGCTGCGGTCGGATAGCGAGTAGAAGAAGTCCTTGAGCAGCCCCTCGTCGCTGATGCGCACCGGTCGCAGGAACACCGGGATGCCCGACCGCGCCGTCTTCCGCGTCTCGAGGTGCTCGGGGTACTCGCCGCGCTCGCCCGCCAGGAACTCCTGGTCGTGGTAGATCAGTCGCCGCCTGCGCGCTTCCTCGATGAGCCACGGGCGGAAATCGGGGTGGGCGATCGAGATCAGGTCCATGGCCCGTTCGCGGATGCTCTTCCCGTGCACGTGGGCCATGCCGTACTCGGTCACGACGTAATGCACATCGCCGCGGTTGAGCGTCACGCCCGCGCCCTCGCTCAGCACCGGCACGATGCGCGACACCGTCCCGTGCTTCGCCGTGGACTGCAGCGCGAGGATCGACTTGCCGCCCGGCGCCAGCACGGCGCCGCGCATGAAGTCGGCCTGGCCGCCGATGCCGCTGAAGAGGCTGCCGCCGATCGATTCGGCGCTGGCCTGCCCGGTGAGGTCGATCTGCAACGTCGTGTTGATCGCCGTCATGTTGCGGTGCTGGGCGATGACGAGCGGACTGTTGGTGTAGTCGATCGTTCGGAACTCGATGCTCGGGTTCTCGTCGATGAAGGCATAGACGTCGCGGTGCGCCATGGAAAACGCCGCCACGGTCTTGCCCCGGTTGATCGGCTTGCGCGAGTTGTCGACGACGCCCCGGCGAATCAGGTCAACCAGCCCGTCGGTGAGCAGCTCGGTGTGGATGCCCAGGTGCTTCTTGCGTCCCAGGGCCGCGGTAATGGCGTTCGGCACCCGGCCGTACCCGACCTGGATCGTGTCGCCGTCCTGCACGATGCGCGCGACGTGCCGGCCGATGCGCGCCGCGATCTCGTCCGGCAGGCCGGTGTCGTACTCGAGCAGCGGTTCGTCGTGGTGGACGAGAAAATCGACGTCGTCCACGTGGATGAACCCGTCGCCGTGCACGCGCGGCATGTTGCGGTTCATCTGCGCGATGACGAGCGTCGCGCTCCGGGCGGCCGCCTTGACGATGTCCACGCTGACGCCCAGGTTGAGGAACCCGTGGCGATCGGGGAGCGAGGTCTGGATGAGCGCGACATCGATCGAGATGAAGCGGCGGTCGAAGAGGCCCGGCACCTGCGACAGGAAGATCGGCGTGTAGTCGGCGACCCCCTCGTTGACCGGGCCGCGCGTGTTCGGGCCGACGAAGAACGAGTTGTGGCGGAAATTGGACTGGAAGCGCGCGTCCGCGTAGGGCGCGACGCCGAGCGTCAGCACGTGGATGATCTCGGTGCCGAAGAACGCCTTCGGGTTCGATTCGACGTAGTGCGCGAGCGACCGGACCAGGTACTGCGGTTCCCCGCAGCCGGTGCCGACGAAGATGCGATCGCCGCGCCGGATGCGGCTGAAGACCTCCGCCTCGTCGGCGAACTTGTCCGGGTTGCTGTCTCTGAGCGAGGCAAGATTGGCGTCTGCGCGGTCGGTCACGTCACGCTCCTCGGGTGGCACGATATGATAGATGATTCCACGAGGCGTCGTCCGAAGTCCGGGGTCCGGAGTCGACTTCGGACCTCGGACTTCGGCCTTCGGACGGCACGGGCTTCAGGAACACCATGGATACCCCGGATCAATACGCGGATGAGATCGTCGGACGCGCGTGGAAGGCAGCGGGACAGTTCCGCCAGTTCGACCAGGCCCAGGTCGACGCCATCGTCCGGGCCGTCTACGAGGCGGCGTTTACGGCACGGCTCGACCTGGCGCGGCTCGCCTACGACGAGACGCAGATGGGCGTCTACGAGCACAAGGTGATCAAGAACGCCTGGGCCAGCGTGCTCGTTTACGAGGACATCCGCGATCGGCGCACCGTTGGCGTCGTCGCCCAGGACCTGGCGGCGGGTGTCACGGAAATCGCGCAGCCGAAAGGACCGATTCTCGCGACCATCCCGGTGACGAATCCGACCTCCACGACGATCTTCAAGGTGCTCATCTGCATGAAGACGCGTAACCCCGTGATTTTCAGCCCTCACCGGGGCGCGCGCAGGTGCATCAAGGAAACGGCGCGCATCCTGGCGGAGGCGGCCATCCGGGCGGGCGCGCCGTGCGACTCCGTCCAGTGCATCACGCACGGTCAATCCGGGTACGTCGAGCGGATCATGCGGCACCCGAAGCTGGCGCTGATCCTCGCGACCGGCACCAGTTCCATCGTGCGCACGGCCGAAGTGTCCGGGACCCCGACGCTCGGCGTCGGACCCGGGAACGTGCCTGTCTACGTGCACGCGTCGGCGGACCTTGCGGGCGCCGCGCGCGCGATCGCCCACTCGAAGACGTTCGACAACGGGACGCTCTGCGCCAGCGAGCAGGCGCTCATCGTCGAACGCGCCGTCGAAGGCCGACTGCGGCCGCTGCTCGAGGCCCGTGGCGCCTACTTCTGCAGCGCGGACCAGATGCGCGCACTGGGGACGTTGTGCTGGGACGGCGAGCGGCAGAAGATGCGCGCGGACATCGTCGGGCAGGCGGCCGCGACGATCGCCGCGCGCGCGGGCTTTACCGTGCCCGACAAGACGCGCCTGCTCATCGCTCAACCGGACGGCATCGGGGTCGAGCACCCCCTGTCGAACGAGATCCTGGCGCCCGTGCTCGCGCAGTACGTGTGCGACAGCTACGACGCGGCGCTCGAAGCGTGCGAAGCGGTGACGCGGCGCGGCGGCGTCGGCCACACCGTCGGCGTCTACGCGAACGACGAACGCGTGATCGCCGACTTCGGGAAGATGGACGCGGCGAGGATCCTCGTGAACCAGCCGTCGACCGAGGGCGCGATCGGCGGCCTGTTCAACAGCCTGCGGCCTTCGCTGACGCTCGCCTGCGGAACCGGGGCCGGCAACCTGAGCACCGACAACATCTCGACCGAGCACCTGCTGAACATCCACCGCGTGGCGCGGCTGCGCACCAATGCCCGCTGGATGGGCACGCCACGCGACACGTGGCTCGACCCCACCATCGGCCCGAACGAGATCCTCGAGATCTACAATCGGAACTACTGAGGAGAACCCGTCAGCACGCTCGGCCAGACCGCCGGGGCGCCCCAGAGTGCCAGGTCGTTGCGCGCATCGTCGGCCCTGTCCCGGCAGACTCGTGTTCGTGTTGAAGATGATCTCGACGCGGCGCCCGCCAAACGGTGTCAGGTCGATCATGATGGGAATCCAGCGCCGGTCCCCGGGCACGTGGCGGGGATCGAGATGCTGGTTCCAGAGTTCCTGGTAACCCTTGCCGTCGTTCACGCCCACCCTGAAGACGACACCGTCCCCGTCTGCGTCCCATGCGTGCGGATCGATTCCCAGCGCCGCGCGCAGATGTGCTTCGGCCGGCAACGTCACCGTCCAGGTGATGCGGGCCGGCGGGTGGGCGTAGATGGCGCGCCTGGTCTCACCGTCGATCTGCGCGGTCCTGAGGGCGAAGGTCTACTCGCTGGCGCCCACCGGCCTCTTCTGCGCCTCGGAGAATCTCTGCACGAGATCGATCACGATCGGCCTGTTCACGTACCAGACACCGGCGAGCGTCGCAGCCATGACCGCGACGACCGCCGCCATCATCCACCGGTGTCGCGGGTTGTTCGGCGGCGGCGGCGACGACCGTAGGGCGGCGTCCCTGTCCGTGTGCATCGCGGCCGCCCCGCGCTCGGCGAGCGCGGTCCACGCCACCGCGGCCAGCAAACCCCAGAGCGGGAACCACGGGACGAAGAACCGCAGGTTGTCGTGGACGAGGTCCGCGCCGGTGCCCGACCAGTAGGACAGGTAGAACACGGATGCAACCAGCGAGGCAGCGGTGGCCACGAGAAGCGGGCCGAGATGCGGGTGCCTGCGGCGGATGAGCATCACCAACCCGAACGGGGCGGCCACCAGCCACGCGAACATGCGCAGCACCGAGGTGTGCGGTTCGGGCACGCGCAGCCCGCCCGTCTTCGCCGTCACGAACACCTCGGTGAAGGCGCTCGGCACCTGGCCGAGGCGGAACTCGGCGAGCGAGTCGCCGCGATTCCCCGCGTGGAGGTGATAGTGATAGGGGTTGGTGAAGAAGTCACCGAACACCACGTGCTGGGTCCAGCCGACCACCAGGCAGGTCGCCACGAACATGCCGGCCGCGACCGCGACCATCGCCGCCGACCCCTTGATGTTGCGGCGCCAGGTCGCCGCGGCGCCCGCCGCGACGATGAGAACCGGCCAGACGACGTCGCTGAACCGCGCGGCGTAGCAGAGCGAGAGCGCGAGACCGACCAGCGCGCCGATCTTCCAGTCTCGCCGGTCCGAGGTGGCCACGACCAGCGCCGCAAGAACCGCCACGACGGTGACCGTTGTGTTCCAGGGTACGACCGTGAAGGCCAGCACCGGCGATGCGAGGGCCAGCGCGCCCGCGAAGACGAGCGCGGCCCTCTCGCTCATCAACCGTCGGGCCAGCTGCAGCGCCAGGCAGATGATGAGGCCGAACGCCACCATGTCGGGAATCACGAACGGGTCGCGCCGCAGGCCGAGGTTCATAAACGAAACCCCGAGCACCGGGTACCCGAGGCCATAGGCGTAGTCGCTGACCTCGATGTCCGGAGGCCGATCGCGTCTTGGCGCGTTCCGGTCGTAGTCCCAATAGATGCCTGGCAGGACGCCGTCCGCCAGCGCGCGGGCTTCGCGCACGTAGTTGATGTGGTCGGCCGACGCGCCGTACCAGCCCATCGTCGCGCCGATCCGGAGCGACGGCCGGTTCGGGTTGACGTACCACGAATAGAGGTGCAGCGCCGACGCGAGCAGGAACACGACCAGGAGCACCCGTCGGCCACGGTTCCGATCACCTTCTGCCATGTCTCACCGCATTCCGGAGATCGCGAACAGATGTTCCGGGCCGGAGCGCAGGATTTCCCGCGCCCCGGACTTCCGCAGCCACTCGGTGACCGCCGGCCCTTCGCCCGGATTGTTGAACAGTTCCTGGTGCACGATGGCGTAGTCGCGCCCGAGGCGACCAGCGTGCGCCATGCGCGGTCCGGGGCGTCGAGTGGGTGGGCCAGATCGTTCTGTCGCCTCAGGTAGCTCGCCGGCCACAGTCCGCTCTGCCCGTTGAGATGTTGGCATTCCAGAATCCTGCGAGTGCGCCGACGTGGCCGTGCAGGACCTTCAGAAAGTGGCTGGCATCCCAGCCGAGGATCCACACGTTCAGCAGCGGGTCGCCCAGGTTTTCGGGGATGCCGGTCGAGAGGTGCAGCACGACCGGCCAGGTCATGGCGCACGTCAGCAGCGCGTACCACGCGCAGGCGCCGGCGGCCGAATCGGGGTTGACGAGCCTTCTGAGCATGAAGCGGCGAGCGGAGAGAATGCGAAGATCGGGCGTGATCCTAGCAACATTTCGTGGAGGCGTCCAATGCCGACGCCACGGGTGTTGATGCCAGGAATAGGGGCGACTAGTGCGCGAACAGCAGGGCCGCCCAGGGAACGACGGCGGCGCCAAGGTAGAGCGCGGTCAGCAGCGCGACGGCGCGGTGAACGCCGGTGACGTGGAGGATGGCGCCCAGGCTCGACGCGAAGAGCTTGACGAAAGCCAGCGTCATGCCTTGCCCGAGGACCGGCATCACCGAGCTGATCAAGGGGTTAGCCTCGACCGAGGGACCGAACTGCCGGAGGCCGAGGTAGGTCAGAACGCCGTCCAAGGCCTGGGACACCAGGAAGACGACGATGATTGTGTCGCCAAACCGCGATCGCGTTACCGGCAGGATCCGAAGCGGTTGCATATGTTGCCGAAGTCCCTCGATTTCCGGCACTCGCGCCCGGCGATCTCGGGATCACCTCACTTCCTATCAACGCTCGTGCCAGCTGTTCGAGGAGAGTTCGCGCGGCGAACGGGTCGGCGCCTGGCGCATTCACGCGGCCTGTCAGGTCCGCGGGTCAGGCCTCGGTTAGGGCCTTTCGGAAATAGCTGGTGTGCGGTGCGAAGCAGCCCGCGGCCGGCTTTGCGGCGGGCCGTGCGTAGCGCTCCGACGGGCAACGCGACGAAAACGGAGCGGAGGTAGCGCTGTTTTACCCGCCGCAGGCGCTTCAGCGCCCAGGCGGCGCAAGGATCTGAAAAACAGCGCGGACGGAGTGCAGTTTTCCGGAGCGCGGAGCCCGGCACGCGGCAGAGCCGGGTGCGGGCTGCGCCCCCAGGCCGGAACTGCAGCCAGAGAATTCCGAAAGACATTGCGGTTAGGGCCGCAGCGTCTTGCGTACCCGACGCGCGCGTGTCGGCTCCGTTCCCGGGTGGACTGTTGCTCGACCGCACCCGCGCGACGCCTTTCAGGCGATCCGGCTCGCTGCCGATTTGCGTTGGGTGAGCTCCTCGAAGAGGACCTTGAGGATGACGGTCGTCGGGATGGCGAGCACCGCACCGATGATGCCGTGGATCTCACTGCCGATCATGAGCGCCATGATGACCGCCACCGGACTCAGCCCGACCTGCCGCTCCATGATCTTGGGCACCAGCACGTTCGATTCGATCTGCTGCAGGACCACGAAGTAGGCGAGCGCCGCGCCGGCCAGCTTCACCGATACGGTCAGCGCAATGGCGGTCGCCACGACGCCGGCAAGGATGGCGCCGATGATCGGAATCATCTCGCCGATGGCGGCGACGACCGCGATCACGTAGAAGTACGGCACGCCCATCAATCCCAACCCGATCGCGGACGCGCCGCCCATCAGCACCGCCAGCATCAGGTGACCGCCCAGCCACGCGCTCACCTTGCGCGCGATCTGCCGCGCGGCCGCCATCACGGCCGGGCGCCGTTCCACCGCGAACAGCCGCGCGAACGTGTCCATGACCGACTCGGCATCGACCAGCAGGTAGAACGTGAGGATGAGGATCGTGACGAGGCCGATGAGGCCTCCAACGAAGCTCCACAACGTCGACAACACCGCGCTAACCGCGTCGCCAGGCGAGCCGGGCGCGCTCGACACCAACTGGCCAAGCGTGACTTCGTGGCTGATGAGGTGGCGATCGACCAGGAATTTCTGCGCGCTGGCCGCCATCGCCGGCAGCTTCGTCCACAGATCGCTCAACTGCTGGATGAACGGCGGCAGGATCATCAGCAGGATCGCGACGATCACGCAGAGAAAGAAGAAGTACAGGACGAGGATCGCCAGCCAGCGCGGAATGCGCGAGCCGATGGGAAGCACGCGCTGGCGTTCGATGAGCGTGATGAGCGGCGAGAAGCCCGTGGCCAGCAGCACACCCACGTAGACGAGCAGCAAGGCGCCACGGGCCAGGTACAGCGCCCACGCAATGACGATGGCCACGAAGATGACGGCGAGCGTCCTGACGAGCTGCAACGTGCTTCCCGCGTTCACGTCCACCGGCCCGCCTCCGCGGATTCCCCTGCAGGCGCCAAGCCAACGCCCGGCAAATGCGGTCGGGAGCAATTTTCGGGTCAGCACGCGGGCGGTGCTCCCAGAGCGGAAAATGCTCCCGACCGCATTTGCGGGAACGCCGGCCCTACCGCCGCAGGTACTCCGCCGTGAACACCGCCATCGTGTCGTAGATGTCCGCCAGTTCCGACGGCGACGCGAGGAAGACGACGCGGAAGAATCCGTCGGCGGGCCGCGTCCCGAAACCGGACCCGTGGACGCACAGGATGCCGGTGGCGCGCAGCAGGCCCAGCACGTAGTCCTCGTCAGTCTTGCCCGGCGGCAGATCGACCTTCGGCATCGCGTAGAAGGCCGCCACCGGGGCGACGCAACTGATCCCTGGAATCGCGTTCAGTCGCGCTGTCGTCAAATCGGCGCGCTCGCGCAACGCCTTGCGGAGCGGGATCTGGTGCGACCGGTCTCCGGTCAGGGCCGCCGTCACCGCGTACTGCATCGGCACCGGGCTGCACAGCCGGCCGTCCGCCAGCTTTCTCAGCGCGGCCATCACGTCGTCGAGGCGCGGGCTGCGTCCGACGGCCAGCCAGCCGGCGCGCCAGCCGGGCGCGAGGTAGCCCTTCGACAGGCTCGAGAACGAAATGATCGGTGCGTCCGGATCGAGGCTGCCGATGGGCGGCACCGGGACCGGGTCGTCGTAGGCCAGGTCGCCGTACACCTCGTCGGCGAGCAGGACGATGTTGTGCGAGTTGACCAGGTCGAGCAGCGCGCGCCGGAACGACGTCGGATAGATCGCGCCGGTCGGGTTGTTCGGATCGATGACGACGATCGCACGCGTCGCGGGCGTCAGCAGGCTGCGGATCTCATCGATGTCCGGCATCCAGCCGTGGGCGGGGTCGGTCCGGTAGTAGACGATCTTCGCGCCAATCT
Source organism: Acidobacteriota bacterium (assembly GCA_003170135.1). GTDB lineage: Bacteria > Acidobacteriota > Vicinamibacteria > Vicinamibacterales > Fen-181 > Fen-181. The sequence continues at coordinate 118,815 of PMZR01000009.1, read as the reverse complement.
TCGCGAGCACCGCGGTGTAGAGCGGATAGGTCGGCGACGGGACCAGCACCTCTTCACCCGGGTTCACCAGCGCACCCATCGCCAGCTCGATCCCCTCCGACGCGCCCGACGTGATGATGACGCGATCGGCGGTTGTCGGCAGGCCGCGGGACGTGAACTCGGCAGCGACCGCCTCGCGCGCGGACTCGATGCCGGGCGACGGCGCGTAGCCGTTGTGTCCGTCGCGCATCGCCCGGTCCACCGCCTCAACCATGTGCGGCGGCGTCTCGAAGCCGAAGGGGATCGGGTCGCCGATGTTCAGGTACCTGATGGTCTTGCCGGCCGCCTCGACCTTGCGCGCCTCGACGACGATGTTGCGGATGGCATAGGTGAAGCCGGCGACGCGGCCGGCAACCGGAATGGCAGAAGTCACACGCGGCATGATGAAAACCCTCGGGGGAGCCTCAGAAATGAACACTGAATCTTAACAGACCTGGTCGAAAACGGGCCAGACCGCAACATTACGCGTCCGACCTGCCCCGTTCACGGGCTCTTGAGTAAGTCTTACATAGCGGCGCTTGGCCAGATGCCCAGGACAGTGTAATTTATACACGACACGCGGCCTCGTCGGGCCGTTTGCCAGCCGCCACACGTCTGGTAAGTCCTTTAAAGTGAGCTATTTGATGGTATGGCAAGAAGATTGGAATAGACGGGGCGTGCCGACCGGTTCACCCATCGCATTGGTTCTTGGCGTGCTGATGACGGTCGGGCTGCAGACCCAGCTTCCTGACCGCCCGACGTTCCGAAGCGGCGTTGAGATGGTCACGGTCAACGCCGTCGTGCGCGACCATAGGGGCCACGTCGTGCCAAACCTGCAGCGGGCGGACTTCACGTTGCTCGACAATGGGCGGCCCCAGAAGATCACAGACTTCCGTTCCGACCAGGCGGCCATCACCGTGGCGTTGCTCTTCGACACCAGCGGCAGCATGCAGGTGGCGTCGAAGGCGGACGCGGCTAGAAGTGCGGCCGAGCAGTTTCTCTCCTGGTTGCAGCGGGACCGGGACGAGGTGGCGGTGTTCAGCTTCGACAGCAGCCTGCGTGAACTCCAGGCGTTCACGCGGGATGCTGATCGTGTCCGAGCGTCGTTCGGACACGTCGAAGATCCGTTCGGGATGACGTCGCTGCGCGATGCCATCGCCGATGCCGCGCGCCAGGTTGCCGCGCGTGGCGGTTCGCACCGGGCCGTGGTGGTGTTCACGGACGGCGTGGACAACAACAGCCGGCTGACGCCGGCGGAAGTCTCGGGGATCGCCAGTTCGATCGACGTGCCTGTTTACGTCATGGCCGTCGTCTCGCCGCTCGACCACGTGGGTCAAGCGACCGCGGTGCTCGATGTCTTGCCAGGCGGCGAACTGATGGACCTGGCTCAATGGACCGGCGGTGACGCGTTCATGAGCAGTTCGCCCGCGCAGTCGAGCCAGGCCGTCAAGCAGATCGTGGCCGAATTGCGCTTCCAGTATCTGATCGCGTTCGAACCCGGCAGCAAGCCCGGATGGCATCCGCTTGAGGTCAGGCTGCGCGATCGGCATCTCAGCGTCCGCGCCCGGGGCGGCTACTTCGCCGGACCGTCGTCGGGCAGTTAACTGTGGAGAGCCATATGAAGAAGCTGTTGCTGGTCCTGCCAATTGTTGCACTCGCTCTGGGCGGATCGTCGGCGTGTGCGACGAAGAAGTTCGTGAAGACCCGCGTGGGCGAGGTGAACGACAAGGTCGAGACCTTGTCCAAGTCGGTTGAGGACAACCAGGAGCGTACGCGCAAGAACGAGCAGGCCATCGCTGACACGAACCAGAGGGTCGGCCAGGTCGATCAGAAGGCTGAGGCGGCCAACAAGTCGGCGGCCGATGCCCGCGGCGCCGCGGACAGCGCGGCGGCCAGGGCCGAGGCGGTGGACAAGGCGTCCAAGCGTCTCGTCTATGAAGTCACGCTCAGCGAAGATCAGGGCGGGTTCAAGTTCGGCAAGGCGCTACTGCCCGACGAGGCGACGGCTCGGCTGGACGAGATCGTCACCCAGCTCAAGGCGAACCCGAACGGCGCCTACATCGAAGTGGCGGGGTATACTGACAGCCGGGGATCGAAGGATTTCAACCAGCGTCTCGGTCTCGAGCGCGCGGAGGCCGTGCGGCGCTACATCTACGAGAAGTACCAGGTCCCGCTGCACAAGATTAACGTGATCAGCTACGGCGCCGAAGATCCGGTTGCGCCGAACAAGACGCGTGAAGGCCGCGCGAAGAATCGCCGCGTGGTCATCCGCGTGCTTACCTAGGACCATCTCGCGGCGGCACGCCGCCGCGCGCCCAGTCTCGTCGCGGAAACAGGGGTGGGAAGGCGTTCCCACCCCGTTTTCCGATCCGGAGGCGGCCAGTGCCCCCATACACCGTCGATGCGATCACCCTCGACGATCTGAAGCGCCAGGCCATCGAACGCGCCGAGGGCCTGGGCCATCGACTCCAGCCATTCCGCGGCGCGAAGAACGATCGCCGCTCGGTCGTCTCCTTCTGTGCCGATTGTCGCCAGATGGTCATCGTGAGTCTCGAGGACGGCGGAGCGTTGTACGGCTACGCGCTCGAGGCACGGTGCTCCGTTCACGCGGCTGGCACCCACCAGATCCACATTGCGGCCGGCGCGCGGTAAATGCGACGCCGCGCCGCGCTCTCGGCCCGGGCGAGGCCACTCGCTGCGGCTTTGCATCCGGCCGGGCGCCTACAGGCACCCATCGCTTCAGCCGATACGTTGAATCTGGTGGAGTCCCGCGCCAGCGCCGATAGCCAAGTAGCCCAGGGCCCGAGGAGGCCAGATTGAGACGATCGTCCAGACTCGCCGTCCTGATCCCGCTCACCTGCGGCGCATTGCTCTTCGCGGCGGCGCCGGCCCGAGCACAGAGCATCGGGTTCGGCCCTCGATTCGCCTTCGTCCGGGGCGACGCGACGCAGCCCGATACTGCGTCCGCGCGGTACATCGGTGGCGTGCTGCGGGCGAGAACCTCGCCCCGCACGGCGATCGAGCTGGCCCTCGACTACCGGACATTCACCGACGACGCTCTCACCCGCAAGACGCGCGATCTGCCTTTCCAGGGATCCCTTCTCGTCTATCCGGTTCATGCGGCTATCTCCGCGTACCTGCTCGGCGGTGTCGGCTGGTACAACCGGAAAGTCGAAACTCTCGTCGCGCCGATCGCCGAGACATCGACGACCAAGATGGGATACCATGCGGGACTCGGCGGCGAATTGATGCTCGGTCGGCGGGCGTCGTTGCACCTCGACTACCGGTACACGTTCATTCACTTCGGCGACCAGGGAACCACCCCGACTGCCGGCGGCGCCATCCCGGTGCCTGGGACCACCGGCCTGCAGGAACAGTTGAGGCTCTCGCACGAAGGATCGATGTGGACGACCGGCGTGGTGGTGTATTTCTGAGGACTCGGGATTCCTGATTCCTGAACATGGCGATCCGAAGCGAACTGACCGTCCGGGTCCAGAACATGCCGGGAGCGCTCGGCCGTGTCTGCCAGGTGCTGGCCGAGGAGCGCGTGAACATCCTCGCGCTGTCGCTGGAACCCTCGGGGACGCTGCGCCTGCTGGTGGACAACCCGGTTCACGCCGCCGGCTTGCTCCGTGACCGGCACTACCACGTCGAAGAGCGCGACGTGATCTACACGGTGGCCCCGAACGGCCCCGGCTCCCTGGCGCGGATCGCGGCACTGCTCACCGCCGAAGGCGTCAACCTCGAATACCTCTACGTGACGACGGTCGAGGACCAGTCGATGGCCGGGGTCGTCGCCGGCGTTCCCGACGCCGCCCGCGCATCGGCCGCCGCCGGGCTGTAGATTCCACGCTTCGCAACCCGCCGCGCACATCGCACCGCGCACGCCGCACCACGCACTATCTGCCTGCTCTGTCTTGTCGGGGAATCCAGCTGAGTCTGGCGGGAGTGAAGGGGTGCGCCAAAAGTGCAAACGGCCCCCAGTCGCGACCCGGGCGACGGGGAATCGGGGTCTCGAGCGACCCCGATTTCCCGCTGCTGTTCACAGGTGGCTACGACCGAGGACCGTCTGATCGATCGCGAAACGGAGAAGACCTACTTCGCGGCCTTGGGCGTCTTCGCGGCCTTTGCAGGCTTCGGCGCGCTCACGACAACCTTGGTAGCCGTCATCGTGTCGCCCGCCTTCGTGTAGGTGACCGTGGCCTTCGCGCCCGCCGTCAGGTCGGCCGCGGTGAGGGTCTTGGCGCCCTGCTGAATCTTCGTGTCGGCCGTCAGCGCGAACTTCTCTTCGCCCTTCGTGCCCTTGACGGTCAGCGTGGTGGCGTCCGCGGAAACGATCGTGCCGCTGAGCTTGGCTGCGGCCGGCGCCTTCTGGGTCTTCGCGGCCTTCGCCTTGGGTTCGGTCTGCTTGGCAACCGGTGCGGTCTGGGCGGCGGCGAACGTGCCAGCCATGACGAGGACGGCCAGAAGTGTGAAAATGCGACGCATTGTGCCTCCAGTGAACGGGAAACGAGTAAAGTATGGCAACCAGGAGTTGCCGTGGCACCGGCTATGAACACAAGGCCTGTGCCAGCAGGTTCGGGTCGGGCTGGATTCTTGTAAGCCCTTGTTGTTCATGTAGTTAGATGGAACCAAAAGGTCCCGCAGGGTCGCCCTGGCGCCGGCATTTCCGCCCCACCGTGGCGAAGTTGCACGACGCCCTGACGCTGCGTCTGCGGCTGGGGCTGATGGTCGCGCTCGTCGTGACCGTCGTGGTTGGCGTGTCGTCCTACCTCGAGATCCAGTCGTTCGAAACCACGGCAACCGCGCAGCTGGTCGAGGCGGCGCGATCGACGGCCCAGGTCGTCGCCGAGGACATCGAGGGTCAGGATGAGAAGAACCTGAACGCGGACGACATCGGCGAAACGCTTCACGAGTTCAACGTCGCGGTCCCGTCGATCCGGCGAATCTCGGTCATCGCGATGGATCCGCAGACCGGCAAGCTGGACGTCTACGCCAGCACGGCGTTGCCCGAACGAACCGAGGCCTTGCCGCTGGCGAAGCGCGCCATCGATACCAAGGAGGAAGTCTGGGGCGACCGGGCCGATGTGCTCCAGATGGTGGGCGTGCCCGCCTACTGGAACAACGAAATCTTCGGCGTCGTCGTCGTGACCTTCTCGCTCGGAACGATCGACGAGATGCACAAGACCGGGCGCTCGGTCGTCCTCTGGTTCACGCCGCCGGCGGTCATCATTCTCACGCTGCTGGTCGATCTGCTCGCCCGGCGCCTGATTCACAAACCGATTGCCGGCATCCGGGGGACGATGCAGCGCGTGGCGGCCGGCGACCCGTCGGCGCGTGCGCCGATGATGCGGCACGACGAGATCGGCGCCGTGGCGCAGGGCCTGAACGACATGCTGGCCCAGATCGAGAACTTCAACGTTGCGCTGCAGACGCGCGTGAACGACGCGACCAGCGAGTTGCGCGCCAGCCACGCCGAGCTCGTGGAGAGTTACCAGCGCGTGTTCGCGTTGCGGGAAGCGCTGGCGCGGGCCGAGCAGATGGCGGCGGTCGGGCAGACCGCGGCGAGCGTGGCCCACCAGGTGGGCACGCCGCTGAACCTCATCTCGGGCTACGTGCAGATGCTGGTGGAAGAGGCGGGCGAGGACTCGCGCATCGCGCGGCGGTTGCAGATCGTGCAGGAGCAGATCCAGAAGGTGACGACGATCGTGCGGACGATGCTCGATCACGCGCGGCGGCCGACGCCGCATGAGCCCACGAGCGTGGCACGGCTGGTCGAACGCGTCTGCGACGTCGCGCGGCCCAAGCTGGATACCGCCGGCGTCGGGCTGAAGCTGACCATCGCGCGCGATCTGCCGCTCGTCAATGCCGATATCGTGCAACTCGAACTGGCGCTGCTGAACCTCGTCACCAACGGCCTCGACGCCATGCCGACGGGCGGCCGGCTGGCAATCGCCGTGTCGCCCACACCGGCGGGTGTCCGCATCGAGGTGACGGACAGCGGCACCGGGATCGCCCCCGACCTGCTGCCGAAGATCTTCGACCCGTGGGTGACGACCAAGGATGCGGGTCACGGGTCGGGCCTGGGATTGAGCATCACGCGGGACGTGGTGACGGCTCATGGCGGGACGATCGTGGCGACCAGCGAGCACGGCGCGGGGGCGACCTTCACGATCGATCTGCCGGCGGCCGCGCAGGGCGCTGCCGGCGCGGACGTGGCCGTGAATTCGACGACTGATGACCCATGCACCACATCCTGATCGTGGACGATGATCACGAGACGTGCCGGTTCATGGCGGAACTGCTCGAGCAGCCGGGGCGCGCGTTCGAGATCGCCTACGATCCCGACACGGCGCTGGCGCTGGCCCGGTCGAGGGTCTTCGATCTGGTCATCTCCGACATCAACCTGAACGCCAGCATCTCGGGCCTCGACGTCCTGCGCGTGTTCAAGCAGGCGAATCCCGGCGGCGCCGTCGTGCTCATCAGCGGGTTCGGGACGCTCGAGACGGCGATCGACGCCGTGCGGGCGGGCGCGTTCGACTACATCAGCAAGCCGTTCAACATCGGCGAGGTCAAGGCCATCGTGGAGCGCGCGCTGCGGCAGCCGTCGGCGGCCTCGTCGGCCCCGCCGTCCGCGCCCCGCCAGCCGCCGGTGCCGCGGCTCATCGGCCGGACCGCGGCGATGTTCGACGTCTACAAGCAGATCGCGCACGCCGCCGATTCGGTGGCGCCGGTGCTCATCATCGGCGAGAGCGGCACCGGCAAGGAGCTGGTCGCCCGCGCCATTCATTTCCACGGGCCGCGCGCCGGCCGGCCGTTCGTGCCCATCAACTGCGGCGCGATCACCGAGACGCTGCTCGAGTCCGAGATGTTCGGTCACACGCGCGGGTCGTTCACGGGCGCGGTCGCCGATGCGAAGGGGATCTTCGAGCAGGCGCACGGCGGCACGGTGCTGCTCGACGAGATCGGCGAGACGTCGCCGGCGCTGCAGGTCAAGTTGCTGCGCGTGCTCGAGGAAGGCGAGGTCCGACCGGTCGGCGCCAGCCGGCCGAGCAAGGTGGACGTCCGGATCGTCGCCGCCACCAACGTCAACCTGGAACGCGGCGTCGCCGAGCAGCGCTTCCGCCAGGATTTGTATTATCGCCTGAGCGTCATCGTCATCCACGTGCCGCCGCTGCGCGAGCGCCGCACGGACATCCCGCTGCTCGTCGATCAGTTCCTCGACAACGCGTGCGGACGCCTCGGCCGCCGCGTGACCGTCACGCCGGCGGCGATGGATCTGCTGGCCAGACACACGTGGCTCGGCAACGTGCGCGAGCTCGAGAACGCCGTGGAGCGCCTCGTGCTGTTCAGCCGCGGGGCGGTCGTGGACGTCGCGGATCTGCCGCCGGTGATGAGCGAGACTCCCACCGCGCCCGCCAGCCAGCCGCTCTTTGCCGACCTGCCGCCGCTCGAGGAAATCGAACGCCGCTACCTGGTACACGTGCTCGACGCGGTGCGCGGGAACCGGACGCGGGCCGCCGAGGTGATGGGCATCGACCGGCGGACGCTATATCGAATGGCGGAACGATTCGGGATCGACCTGAAGGACGAGGAGAAGACTTAAGCCCTCCCACTCACTCCCGTCCGAACAGCACCGTGCTCCATCCGCCCGCAATCAGCGCGCTCAAGTGCGCGATGGCCACCGGCCACTCCCACGCGTTCTGGTACGCCAGGTAGCGCGGCACCCAGTCCGGCTCGAACTTCTCCTTGAACTGCCGAAGGCCCTGGAAGTTGTACCAGTGCTCGCCGTGCTGGAAGAGGAGGTTCGCCAGCCGTTCGCGCAGATGGGCGCCCGCCAGCGCGCCGACGCTCGCGAGCGGCGCCATGCCGAGATTGAAGCGCCGGTAACCCCGTTCCTTGCCGTAGAGGAACATCGACACGAAGAGGAAATCCATGACCTTCGGCGCATCCGACCGGTAGCGCATCAGGTCGATGGATAGCTCTTCGCGTTTCGGTCCCGGCAGCAGGTTCGCGAACGCGATGATGCGGCCCGCCGCATCCTCGACGACCGCCACCGGGAAGTGCAGCACGTACTGCTCGTCGAAGAACCCGATCGAGAACTGCCGCTCGCGCACCTGTCTCGCGCGCAGCCAGTCGTCGGAAATCTCGCGCAGTTGCGGCAGCGCGCGCTGCGCTTCGAACGGGGCGAGCACGCGGAAGCGGACGAGGTCGCGTTCGCCGCGGCGGATGATCTGCCGGTAGATCTTCCCGGCCGGCCCGTCGAGCGTGACGCGCGCCAGCGGCAGCTGCCCTTCTTCGCCCACCTTGAAGAACGCATACCCGCGGTCGTGCAAGGGCGGGATCCACTCGAGCGACACCTGGTGAAACACCGGCCGGCGATCGATCTCGCCCGCAAACGTGAACAGGGCGTTGAGGAACGCGCCGCGGTCGGCGGCGTTGCGGACGACCGGATCGGAGAGGACGACCAGGTACGGGCCGGTCGTGCGATAGAGACAGAAGCCGCGGTCGTTGTCGAAGAACACCGCCTTGTCGCCGTTGGCGACCATCAGCGGCGTCGTCGCCGTGCCGATCTCGCTGTTGAGATGGAGCGCGTGTTCGACGACCCCCTCCGGCAGGCGCTTGAACCGAATCGGCACGCGCAGGACCGCGTAGAGGGCGACGGCGCCCAGCGCGACGGCCAGGCTGATGCCGGTGCGCAGGAACCGTGTCGCCTCGAAGCGATACCCGACGCGCGACAGCCGATCGATCGTCGTGGGGGTGACGCGGTGCGCGAAGATGCCGAACACCATGAAGACCACGAGCGCGACGAAGGCGACGCCGACGTCGCGGCCTTCCAGCCAGTCGCCGTGGCTCGGCCGATCGAAGAGCGGCGCCTGGGCGACGGCGAGCAGCGCCACCACGCTCAGCACGATCGCCTCTTCGTAGTCGAACCCCTTGAGGATCGCGGAAATCGCCGCCACGATGAGGATGATGACCGTGGCGCGGAACGCCGCCCGGTAACCCTTCGCCAGGCCGCGCGCGAGCACGAGCAGCAGCACGCCCGTGACGGCGGCCGACAGGGTGCCGACTTCGACCAGCGGCAGCGGCACCGCGCGTTCCAGCAGCAGCAGCCGATCGTGCAGCCCAGGCGTGGCCACGCTGAGCAGCATCAGCGCGCCCGACGCGCCCACGATGCCCGCGATGACACGGCGGGCGATCTCGATACGCCGCGGCGTCCGGTGTGTGACCCAGGTCAGGATGAGCAGCGACGAGGCCGCCCACGGCATGGCGTAGTAGATCAGGCGGTAGGTGACGTCCACCGCCATCCTCGCGCCGTTGGCCACATCCGGCGGGACGTTGCCGGGCACCGGCAGGTGCGCAATCCAGAAGCCGTCCGCACCGCCGAAGCCGCCGGGCACCATGCTGACAAGGCCGATCGCCTGTCCGAAGAAGAACGATCGGACGGTGCCGAGAACCGGCATCGCGAGGTGCGCCGAGCGCACGCAGGCAAGGAACGCGATCGACGCAAGGAGCCAGTCGAGCCAGCCGATCGCGGCCAGCCACACCGGGCCGGTGCCGGTCGCCGCCGTCGTCGCGAACCGTTCGATGCGAGTGATCACGCTGCGCGAGGCGATGGCCGCGACGACCGACAGCACGAAGGCGCCGCCCGCCAGCGCGACCACCCACGCAACGTTGTCGGCCTGCGGGACGAGCAGCGCGGCGAGCGTCCAGCCGATGAGCCCCGCGATGAACGCGCTGGCGATGTTGATGACGCCGCCCTCGATGTCGGCCGAGCGATCGACGGCGGGCCGGTAGAGCCAGAACCGAATCGCCGGGCCGGCCAGCGGCCCGAGCGTGAGGAAGTTGCTCCACGCGAACGCCACCGCGCCGTAGCGCCAGCGCTCGCTCCACTTCGACCGCGTGTGCGCGAAGGCCAGGACGTCGTAGAGGCCCATCACCGCGATGTTCGCGGCCGTCGCCAGCGCGGCCAGCGCGAGCCACGACGAGTCGAGCGACCCCAGCGCCGCGCGCACGTCGCGCGGGTGAATCCGTCGAAGCGGTCCCCAGCTGATGGCGACGACGCCGGCGATGACGAGGAACGGCAGGAACCGCGAGGCGTGCCCGACGAGCCACAGCCCGATCGTCTCGAAGCCGGCCAGCAGCGGCGAGCCATGCCGCGGCGTCCCGCCCTTGTCGGGCGCCCCACCGTTCTGTCCGTTGTCGCGACCGCCGTCGATCGCGGCACCGTCGGTGGCCGGCTCGCCGTCCGGCAGGCGCGGCTGGTGCGTCACGCTTACCCCTGTCCTCGTACGAAGTGCTGCGCGTCCGCGTCGTAGTCGAACAGTTCCGCGTACCGGCCCCAGTCGATCGCCGTGTCGATCTGGCGTTCGGCCCGCTTGCGCGAGAAGTGGCCGTGCATCGCGCTCCGGATCTCTTCGCGCGGCACCTTCCCGTTCTCGCTTGCCGCCAGGTGCTCGGCGATGAGGCGCAGCAGCGGCACGTCGCGTGCCCGTTCGCGGAAGACCTGCTTGCGCTCCTTCTCTTCGGCGTCCGCCATGCGGCGGCCCAGGTCCGTCAGCTCGTAGTCGCCCTCGTGCACCGAAATCAACCCGAGGAGTTCGGCCGCGTCCACCAGCGGCACCAGGTCATCCAGCTCGAGCTGCAGGCTGCCGGCCAGCCGGTACATGTCATCCGGTCCCGGGGTGTCTCGAATGATTTCGAGCAGGCCCATCAGGCGACCGATCGTGACGTCAGGCAACGCAGGCGTTGTCATGCGGATCCTCTGGTTGACCTATACCAGCAACGAATACAGCTCGTCCACGTACTGTCGCACCGCGGGCATGTCCGGACGCCGGGGGCGCGGGATGTCGATCGGAATGTCGCCGGCGATGCGGCCCGGGTCCGCCGTCATCGCGACCACCCGGTCAGCCATGTACACCGCCTCCTCGATCGAGTGGGTCACCATCAGGATGGTCCGCGTCGGCACGTCCGGGGATTGCCGCACGTCGAGCACCTGGTCGCGCAGGGTGCGCGCGGTCAGCACGTCGAGCGCCGAGAACGGTTCATCCATCAGCAGGAGCCGCGGTTCCTGGCACAGCGCGCGGGCGAGGCCCACCCGCTGTTTCATCCCGCCCGAGAGCTCCTTCGGGAACGCGCGCCCGTGTCCCTTCAGGCCGACCATGTCCAGGTAGCGCGTGGCACGCCGGATCCCTTCGTGCGCCGGCAGGCCGCGCGCCTCGAGCGGCAGCGCCACGTTCTCGATCGCCCGCAGCCAGGGCAGCAGCGCAAAGCTCTGAAACACCATGGCGGTGGCCGGGTTGAGGCCGGCGACGGCGCGGCCTTCGCACGAGACCTGGCCGGAGGTCGGCTCGACCAGGCCGGCGACGATGCGGAGCAGCGTCGATTTGCCGCAGCCCGACGGCCCGATGATCGCCACGAATTCCTGGTCGCGCATCTCGAGCGACACGTCCCGCAGGATCGTCACGGTCTCGTAGCGCTTCGTGACGTCGACCAGCGACAGGATTGGTGCGACCATTCGGCCCCGATCCCCGCGTCAGTATTCCAACCGATATCGCTCCGTCGCGCGCTGGTACAGCCTGCGCCAGACGAAGCGATTGATCAACGAAATCACGACGACCATGCTCACAATCGTCAACGTGATCATCTGCAGGTCGCCCTTCACGTAGGTCGCGCGATCGAGCAGCGTTCCGATGCCCTCGACCGTGTAGGTCTTGCCGCGCACGGTGAGGTACTCGCTGATGATGAGCGCGTTCCACCCGCCACCCCAGCCCGTCAGGCTGCCCGTAATCAGGCTCGGGGCGGCGACCGGCAGGAAGAACCGCCGCAGGTACAGCCATCCGTGCACGTTGGAGGCGGCCGCCAGCTCGCGCAGGTCCTCGGGCATGGCCTGCGCTCCGGCCACCAGGTTGAACAGCAGGTACCATTGCATGCCGGTGAGGACGAGCGCCACCGACGCCACGTTCAAATCGAGGTGCAGGGCCAGGACCAGGGCGACGATCACCGGGAAGAACGCCGTGGCCGGCATGCTGGCGACCACCTGGACGACCGGGAGCACCCGCGCCGAGCGTCGGGCCGACAGGCTCAGCCAGTACGCGAGCGGGATCGTCCATGCCAGGCTGATGACGTAGGCGACGAGCAACCGCAGGAAACTGAAGAGGAGTGCCGACGGAATCTGGCGGGCCTCGGGCGGCAGTGGGTGGATGATCTGCCCCGCCGCCGACATGCCGCCGTAGACGATGGCCAGGGCGGCGGCGAGCCCGAGACTGGCCAGCAGGTAGCGCATCACCGCGCCGGTCAGCGAGGCGGACACCCGGGCCGTGACGGCGCCCGCGCCGCGGCCCACCACGTTCAGCGCGCGCACCCATCCCCGGCGCAGCAGCGGCGCGCGCTGGATGAGCGTCAGCGCCAGCGGAGGCGGCGCAGCCTCGGTGCGCGACGCGTACTCGTACCGGAAACGCTTCGACCAATACTCGAGCGGACTCCACACGAGGATGTGCAGCACGACGATGATCGCCGCGAGCGTTCCGATGCCGGCCGCCGCGGCCCCGTACGCGCCGTCGGCAATCGACTGGCCGATGTAGCTGCCGAGGCCCGGCAGCGTGTAACTGCGCGCGCCGACCGCGATCATCTCGCTCGCGATGAGGAAATACCAGCCGCCCGCCCACGACAGCATGCTGTTGTAGGTCAGGCGCGGGACGCATGCCGGCAGCAGCAGGCGCCGCCAGCGCACGACGCCGGTCGCGCCGCTCACCCGCACGGCGGTGGCGACGTCTTCCGGAATGGTGATCAGCGATTCGTAGACGCTGAAGGCCAGGTTCCATGCCTGGCTGGTGAAGATGAGGAACACCGCGGCTGCCTCGACGCCCACGAGCGACCCGCGGAACAGATAGATGAAAAAGAAGATCGCCGCGGGGAAGAAGCCGAGAATCGGCACCGACTGCAGGATGTCCAGGCCCGGCAGGATGAAGCGACGCGCCAGCAACGAGGTGGCGGCGAGATAGCCGACCATCAGCGCGAACGCCAGCGAGATGATGTAGGCGGCGAGCATCCGGAGCAGCGAAAACAGACCGTAGAGCGGCAGGAGCCACACCGCCAGATCGAGCCTCGCCTGCGGGCCCGGCAACACGTGTGGCATGTCGAGGAAGACGACGAGAACCAGCAGGCCGAAGATGAGCAGCGCCAGCAGGTCCAGGGGACTCGTGCGGCGGGCTTGCGCGGGGGACCAGAACATGTCGGTTGGCGAGCCCGTGCGGCCGGATCTTCAGACCCGCCGAGCGAGGGCGTGAACGCCGCCGCGACGCCATCGAGCTCTCAGCCGAGTTTACACCACGATCTCGCGATTTCGGCCGAGGCCGGCTACAGGGATCAACGAACTTGACCGATGCGTCCTATATGTGGGTTTCCGGCCGTCAGTCATCCCTGCGCCTCGCCGCCATCCTCACCTGCCTGACGCTTGCTGCGCCGGTCAGCGCGCAACAATACAGTTTCCGCTATTACGGGGCAGAGGATGGTCTGACCAACCTGGCGGTCAAAGTGCTCTTCCAGGATCGGACCGGCTTTCTCTGGGCCGGAACGGAGAACGGCGTCTTTCGCTACGACGGTCAGCGGTTTCAACGGTTCGGGCCCGTGGACGGTCTTCCTCACGACGTGGTCCTGAGCCTCGGAGAAGCGCCCGACGGAACCGTGCTGGCCGGCTACCGGGCGGGCCTCTACCGGCTCACGGCGACCATTTCGATGAAGTGCGGCTCCCCCGGCGGCGGGTGCTCACGGACGTCCAGATGCCCGACATCGATGGCTTCGAAGCGACGGCAGCGATACGAAAGACGCAAGAGCCGACGGGCGCCCACATTCCCATCGTGGCCATGACCGCCCACGCGATGCAAGGTGACAAGGAGCGTTGTCTGGCGGCAGGGATGGACGGCTATGTCTCCAAACCGGTCGACGTCGACGAACTCGTCGCGGCTGTTCAGTCTGCCGTGGGAAGCTCCGCGAAGGCCTCCGAGCATCGCGCGTCCACACCCGAGCAGTGAGGCGGCCCGGCAATCCGCTTTCCACTCCGCCATCACCTGCCAGCCCAAGCCCAGGATCCGGATCTCCTGTCGCTGATGTAAGCTACGTCCCTGGTCTGCCCATCCTCGCCTCGAAGCCGCGTCGATCGAAAGGTCCTTCAGATGTCCCTGATCCACTCCCGCTCGGTTCGTTTCTGGCTGGCCGTCGCGGTGGCGGCCGGGCTGTTCGGCGTCCTTGCGATGCGCGCGCAACCGACGCCGCGCGTCGTGCGTCCCGGGACCGACGGCGACGTGACCGTGCTTCCGAACGGCTGGCGAATCGCGCCGGCCGGACGGCACGTGCAGGTGAGCGATCTGCCGCTCAACATGAGCTTCTCGCCCGACGCCCGGTACCTCATCGTCACCAACAACGGCTACTCGAAGCCGACCTTCAGCGTCGTCGATACGCGAACCCTGACGGTGGCGGCGACCGTGGCGGTCGATGAGGCCTGGCTGGGACTGGTGTGGCACCCCGACGGCAAGCGGTTCTACTCGTCGGCCGACAACGCGGTGCGCGAGTTCACCTTCGACAACGGCACCGTCACCGCCGCGCGGACCTTCCCGCTCGGCCCGAGCCCGGTGAAATCCGCTTTCACGGGCGGCCTCGCCGTGCGGCCCGACGGCACGCGGCTGTTCGCGGTGCGCGTGCTCGCGCAGACGCTGGTCGCCGTCAGCATCGAGACCGGGAAGGTCGAGAAGAGCGTGGACCTGCCGGCCGAACCGTACACCTGCGTGACCTCGCGCGACGGCGGCATCGTCTTCGTGTCGTTGTGGGGCGGCGGGAAAGTGCTGGCGTTCGACGCCGAAACGCTCGCGCCCGTGGGCGAAGTGCCCACCGGCGACCACCCGAACGCGATGGTGCTGTCCTCCGACGGCGCAACGCTGTTCGTCGCGTGCGCGAACACGAACGCGGTGTGGGTCGTCGACACGGCGTCGCTGAAGGCGAAGGAACAGGTAACGGTCTCGCTCTATCCCGACGCGCCCGCGGGCTCGACGCCGAACGCGCTGGCGCTCTCGCCAGACGGCGCGACGCTGCTCGTTGCCAACGCCGACAACAACGCCATCGCGGTCATCTCCCTCGACAGCCATCCCCACGTGCGCGGCTTCATCCCGACGGGCTGGTATCCCACCGGCGTGCTCGTCGCGCCCGACGGCAAGCAGATCTACGCGCTCAGCGGCAAGGGACTGCGCTCGCGCGCGAATCCCGGGGGCCCCAATCCGGTGAAGGGCACGAGCAACGAGTACATCGCGACGCTGCTGCCCGGGACGCTGTCGGCGATCCCGATGCCCGATGACGCCGCGCTGCAGCGCTACACGTCGACCGTGTTCGCGCTGACGCCCTACACGGCCGCCGCGCGGTTCGCGCCCGCCGATGCGCCCGTGGCCTCGCCCATTCCGCGCGTCGTGGGCGGCGGCTCGCCGATCAAGTACGTCTTCTACGTGATCCGCGAGAACCGGACCTACGACCAGGTGCTGGGCGACATGCGGCAGGGCAACGGTGATGCGTCGCTCGCGTTGTTTGGCGAGGAGGTGACGCCGAACGCGCACGCCATCGCGCGCAATTACGTGCTGTTCGACAACTTCTACGTCAACGCCGAGGTGAGCTACGGGGGGCACGCCTACTCGACCGGCGCCTACTCGACCGACATCGTCGAGAAGATGTGGCCGGTGAATTACGGGAAACGTGGCGGCGTGTACCTGAGCGAGGGCGGCGGCAACATGCGCGGGCCGTACGGGAACATCGCGGCGCCGTCGCAGGGCTACATCTGGGACGCGTGCATCCGCGCGGGCGTGAGCGTTCGCAGCTACGGCGAGTTCGTCGAACGCGTGCGGTCGAGCGAGCGGAACGCGGGCGCCCCGGCCAGCGGCGGCGAACGCACGATCCGCGCGAGTGTCCCGGGCCTCGAAGGACGCATCGACCCCGACTTCCCGCCCTTCGACCTGGCCATCACGGACCAGCGCCGCGTGGACATCTGGCTGAAGGAATTCAGCCAGTTCGAGGCTGGCGGCGATCTGCCGCGGCTGTCGATCATCAGGCTGCCCAGGGACCATACCGCCGGCGCGCGCGCGGGAGAAGTGACGCCGGTCTCGATGGTCGCCGACAACGACCTCGCCCTCGGCCGCCTCGTCGAGGCCATTTCGCGCAGCCGCTTCTGGAAGGAATCGGCGATCTTCGTCCTCGAAGACGACGCGCAGAACGGACCGGACCACGTGGACGCGCACCGCTCGGTGCTGCTGGTCATCAGCCCGTTCGTGCGCCGCACGATGGTCGACAGCACGCTCTACACGACGTGCGGGGTGCTGCGCACGCTGGAACTGATTCTCGGCCTGCCGCCGATGACGCAGCTGGACGCGGCGGCGACGCCGCTCTACAACGCGTTCCAGGCGACACCGGACCCATCGGCGTTCACCGCCGAAAAGGCGCGCGTGCCGCTCGACCGGTTGAATCCGCCAAAGGGGCCCGGCGCCGCGCAGGCGCGGGGCTTCGACCTGTCCGAGGCCGACCGGGCGCCGGACCTGGCCTTCAGCGAGAACATCTGGAAGGCCGTGCGGGGAGCCGCGTCGCCGATGCCGCCGCCGCGGCGGGCGGTGTTTGTGAAGGCGCTTCGCGCCGACGAGCAGTGAGGCCGGCTCAAGCCGGCGGTTCGTCTACGAGCCGCCGCACCGCGGCGATGAGTTGGTCCAGGTCCACGGGCTTCGTCAAGTGCTGCCTGAATCCCGCCGCCAGGCTGCGCTGCACGTCCTGCGCGCCGCCGTAGCCGCTCAGGGCAATCGCGCGGGTCGGCCGCCGGGCCCTCAGCGTCCACATGAGATCGAGCCCGCTGCCGTCGGGCAGCGCGACGTCGCTGACCAGCACCTCGCAACTGTCCGCAAGCTGCAGTGCCGCATATACCGACCCGGCCACCTGCACGTCGAAGCCTGCCGACGAGAAGAGCAGCGCGAACATCTGCGCGCTGTCCACGTCGTCTTCGACCAGCAACACGCGCGCGGGGCGCAGTGGCGCGACCTCCGCGGGTGCGCCAGCAGCGGCGACCCGTGCGTTCTCCGGCTTCGCCGGCGCCGCGATGGTTGCAAGTTCCACGCAGGCCGTCGTCCCCCGGCCACCGCCCGGGCTCGTGACCTCGAGGCGGCCGTCGTGCGCCGCCACGATCGCCTGTGAGATGACGAGGCCGAGGCCGAGGCCGCGGCGCGTCACCCCGCTGTCCTTCGTGATGAACGGTTGGAACAACCGGCGCTGCTGCGCCTCGGTCATGCCGACGCCGCTGTCAGTGACCGTAACGCGGATGCGACGGCCTCGCGCCCTGGACGTGACGGCGATGCGGCCGCCCTCGTCGGTGAACTTCACGGCGTTGCTGATCAGGTTGCGGAAGACCTGGGCGAGGCGCGCGGCGTCGCCGTTCACTCAGCAGGCGCCGGCCTGCAGCTGCACGTCGAGCGTGATGCGTCGCTGCGACAGGACCGTCGTCCAGCCGTCCAGCGTGTCGGCAATCACGCGGTGCAGGTCGACCGGCAGGCGGTGGATCGTCAGGTCCTTCTGCGTGATGCGCGCGACGTCGAGCAGGTCGTCGATCAGGTGCGCTTCGGCCCTGACGTTGCGGCGAACGGTGTCGATCTTGCCGGCGAGATCCGGCGTCACCGTCGATTGCGACGCCATCCAGTCGGCGGCCGCCAGGATCGGCGTCAGCGGCGTGCGCAGTTCGTGCGACAGCATCGCGAGGAACCGGTCCTTGGCCTGGTTCGCGGCGCGCGCGGCGCGCTCGCCCTCGAGGCTCTTCTGCCGGGCGTGTTCCGCCTGCTGCCGAGCCTCTTCGAGCCGGCGCACGTCGGTCAGATCCACGATCGCCGTGTGGTAGGAGACGCCGGTCCGGGCGGCAACCGGGTCGCGTCGCGTGACGAGCTGCACGGGTTTGACGCCGGCCGCGGTCCGCAGCCGCACCTCGACGATCCCCGGTCCCTGGTCGGGACATCCCAGCACGTGGGAGAGCATTCCCTGCAGCTCCTCGCGGGCGGTGTCCAGCTCCTCGTTGGTGGACTGCAATTCCTCGTTGCTCGACAGGATTTCCTCGTTGGCCGCTTCCACTTCCTCGATGATCGACTGCAGGTACTCGCGCGTGGCGGCCAGTTCCTGCTCGAGGCGCTCGGTGTTCCGGCCGCCGCGTGGCGCGGCCTTGCCACGGCGGGTGGACGCCGCCGGGGCGGGGTGCGCTTTCGGGCCGGGCCGATCGAAGAGGACGAGGAAGTGCAACGAGGACAGGCCGGCCAGCGGAAGCACCTCGAGATCGACGTCCGTCCAGGCCCCGTTCGAACGGACGCGAAGCCCCGTCTTGCGCACCGGCTTGCGCGTCTTGCGGGCCTGCTGCAGCGCCGTTCGCAAGCCGTGCAGCAACCCCTCGCGCGCGAGCTTCAGCACGCTGAGGTTCGCGTCGCCGGGCGGCGGCTCGAGGTATGCCCCGGTGTGTCCGCGGAACTGGAGGATCTCCAGCCCATCGCCTTGACGAAGCGGATGCCCAGCGTGCCGTCACTGCCGGTGCCCGACAGGATAACGGCCACCGCGCGGTCGGCTTGAACCGCGGCAAGCGAGTTCAGGAAGAAATCGATCGGGAGCGCGATGTGTTGTTCGGTCGGCCGGGGCAGCAGGCGCAGCACGCCGCCGCCGAGCTCCATCAGCGCGTCGGGCGGAATGACATAGAGCTTGTTCGGCTCGACCGGCATCATGTCGGTCGCTTGGACCACCGGCATGCGCCCGCGCTCGGCGAGCAGCTCAGGCAGGGTGCTGTGATGATGGGGCGCGAGGTGCGGGATGAGCACCATCGCGAATTTCGGCTGCGCGGGCAGCGACTCGAGCAGTTGCGAGTAGGCCTCCAGCCCGCCCGCCGACATCCCGATCCCGACGATGGCAAACGGCTGGGCCGGCATGGCCGGCGCGACGGCGTTCGGCGCCGGCTCGACCGGCTTCGACGCCTTTGCGGACCGTCCGCGCGTCGGTCTGGCTGCGCCGCGCCGCGCCTTCTTCTTGGCCATACCCATTCGCGTCGCGATCGGCGGACGAGGCATCTGCTCGGCCCGCGATCATTCCCCCTGCAGGAAGAGGAAGCTGGTCAGCGGGTGCGGAGAGGACCGAGTAAGCTTGCAAGAACCGTGTGGATATCATTCTGAGGACGGTGCGATCTGCTCCTTTCATTCGTCTCTGGGTGGCGTCGCTCGATGAAGACCCGAAGCAATTGACTCGTCGCTTGTCGCTCGACCGGCGAGCGGATTAGGCTGGGACGACAAGGGCCCATGACTGTTGAGGCTCATGCCTCAGGGCGTGAACGGGCTCATGGCCAAAAGCGAGCGCACTTATGGACATTGCGAACCGCGTGGTGCTGATCACGGGCGGGAAACGGATCGGCGCCACCGTGGCGATCGATCTGGCGCGGCGCGGCGCGGACGTCGCGCTCAGTTACAACCGGTCCCGCACCGAGGCCGACCAGACGGCCGGCGCCGTCCGCGCGCTGAACCGGCGCGCCCTCGCCGTGCAGGCGGACCTCGGCAGGCCCGAGGACTGCCGCACCCTGGTCACCCAGGTTGCGACCGCGATGGGACGTCTCGATATCCTGATCAACATGGCCTCAGTCTACGTGTCGACGCCTTACGACGACCTGACCGAGGCGCAGTGGGACGCGAGCCTGGGCATCGATGCGCGGGCGGCGTTCCTGTGCACGCAGGCCGCGGTGCCGTTCATGCGCGCGCAGGGCGGCGGGCGCGTCATCAACTTCTCGGACTGGCTCGCCTACAGCCACCGGCCGCGATACAAGGGATTCCTGACCTACTACGTCGCGAAGGCGACCGTCATCGGGCTCACGGAAGCGCTGGCGCTGGAACTTGCCGGGGATCGCATTCTCGTCAACGCCATCGCGCCCGGACCAATCCTGGCGCCGCCGGACCTGGCCGATGACGAGCACGAGTCGGTCGAGAAAGCCACACCGCTCGGTCAGTGGGGAGGCGGGGGAGAGATCGCCAAGGTGGTCGCCGCGCTCGTCGACAGCGACTTCATCACGGGCGAGACGATCCGCGTGGATGGGGGACGGCATATCCGGTGATAGTCCTTGGTCCTTGGTCCTTGGTCCCTGGTGCGTGGTGCGGGGTGCGTGGTGCGCACCAAGGACCCCGCACCACGCACCAGGGACCAAGGACTAGGGACCAAGGACCAACACTCTTCTCATCGCTTCCAGCGCGCCGAGAAGTTCCGCCCGCTCCCGCGCGAAACAGAACCGGACGTAGCCCTCGCCGCACGCTCCGAAATCGACGCCGGGGATGCAGCCGACGCGGCCTTCCTGGATGAGACGCTCCGTCATCGCCCACGATCGCGATTGCCGGCCGAGTCCCTCGGACGGACGTTGGGTTTCGGACGTCGGACGTTCGACTTCGGACTTCGGACTTCGGACTTCGGACGGTGCGTCCCATCCCGCGTCGATCTTCAGGAACGCGTAGAACGCGCCGAGGGGAGGCTGCCCGCCGAGCACGCCGCTGGCGGCCGTCCGGATCCCCTCGTAGAACAGATCCCTGCGCGCTTCCAGCTCGACGCGGAACTGCTCGACCACGCCCTGCGATCCCAGTAGCGCGCCGATTGCGCCGAACTGCACGATGGACGACACGTTGCTCGTCGTCAGGAAGAGCAGTTTCGTGAGCCGCTCGCGAAGCCCCGCGTCCTTGACGGCGAGATAGCCGAAGCGCAGGCCCGTCATCGCGTAGGACTTGCTGAAGGTGAAGAGCGACACCGTTCGCGGATACATCTTCTCCAGCGAGCCGATGCTCACGTGCTCGGCGCCGCCGAACAGCACATCCTCGTAGGCTTCGTCCGAGATCACCCAGAGGTTGCGCTCGCGCGCCAGCGAGGCGACCTGTTCGAGATCGGCGCGTGTCAACACGCCGCCGGTCGGGTTGTTGGGCGAGTTGACGTAGATGGCGCGCGTGCGCGGCGTGACCGAGGCCGCCAGCTCGGCCGCGTCGAACCGCCAGGCGCGCGTCTCGTAGAGCGGGTAGCGGACGGGGACGCCGTGGGCGGTCAGGATGTTGCTCTGCGCCGGCGGCCACTCGGGATCCGGCAGCAGCACCTCGTCGCCGGGCTCGAGCAGCGCCTGGCACAGCAGGTACAGACCGTGGATGCCGCCGTTGGTGACGAGCACTTCGTCGGGACTGTCAACCGGCAGCCGGTTCTGGTGGCGCAGCTTCCGCGCGAGCAACTCGCGCACCTTGGGCAGGCCGTTCGTCTGCAGATAGTGCGTGTGCCCATCGGCGACCGCGCGCGTGATCGCCTGCTTCACGCTGTCGGGCGCCTCGAAGCTCACGTCGCCCTGGTCCAGGCGGAACGGATCCTGGACCGAGTACATCAATTCACGGATGCGGGTGATGCCGGACAGCGGAATGTCGTCGAGATATTTGGCCATGAGTCCCTTTGCTCGTCGGACACCGGACCCCGGACACCGGACTCCGGACTCCGGACTCCGGACGACGTGATCGTCCTACGTCTTCGCCCCCGCCCGGTCCATGATCGCCTTGAGCGTTTCGCGCGCGCGACCGAGCGGCAGATTGCTGACGTAGAAATGGCGCACGCCCGCGTCCAGCATGGCGCGCACCGTCCGGGCGCACACTTCAACCGGGTCGCGCACCTCCGCAAACTCGCGCGACAGGTCCTCGACGGGGACCGGCAGGAAGCGCGAGAGCATCGCCAGCGTGCGCGGGTTCGCGCTCCGGTAGAAAAAGAGGCCGAACAGGCCGGGCAGCGCCACGCGCTCGCGCTCGAGCTCGCCGATGAACCGCCGGACCGGTTCGAGGCGGTGATGCGAGACGATCTGCGTCAGGAAGAAGTCTCCCGTGAACTGCGGGTCCCCGAGCAGCCGCGCCTGCTGCGCGGGATCGGCGTACGGATTCGCCCAGCCGCCGAGCAGCAGACCGGGCGCCACGCTGCGGATCGCCTGTCGCAGCTGGAACGCGTGCGTCACGCAACGCGGCGTACCCACGTTCCGATCGCCGCCCAGCACCACCAGCGCCGGCAGGCCGTGCTGGCGGGCGCGTTCGGCGTAGGCCAGGCAGTATTCCAGCGAATGCTTCGATGTCAGGAACGGGACGATGCGCTCGCGGGACACGTCTGGGCCGAGGTTGGTGACCAGGTGGCGGACGTTGTCCTCCTCCTCCGCTCCGACGGCGCTGTCGGTCAGGAAGACGAACGTGTCCTCGCGCGTCAGCCGCCGCACCGCGTGGTACGTGTCGATCCACGCGTCGATCCCCTCGGCCGATTCCAGCTCGGCGCGCGGCGGTCGCAATTCGGCCGCGATGACGTTCGGCGTCGTCTTCAGCGCGTCGAGAAGGTTCGGCAACCCTACTGATTCCTCCTGCTGTATCCCGCCGGGATCTCGAACTTGTCGTCCGGGATCGGATCGGTCGAGATGGCCGTCACCGTGATGGTGGTCGTCGGCGGTCCGCCCCGCCCCCGCATCATCTCGGCCATCGGCCCGCTGCCGTCCATCTTGATCTCGATCTGCTGCTCGTAGGGGATGCCCATCGTGTCGGCGTAGGCCTTGTACATCGCGGCCATGCCCCGCTCGTTCACGCCCGGGTTGCCGCGGCCCCCGCGCCCGCCCGGCGCGAAGAACAGGCCGCCTTCGCTGGCGGCCCTGTAGAAGGCCTGGAAGTCCCGGGTGCCAGGCGCATCCCTGGCCACCCACATCGGTCCGCCGATGGTCACAATCATCGCGCCGGCGTTGGCGACGTCGGGCGGGGTCACCGAGAAGGTGATGGCGAGCAGGTACTCGGCGCAGTCGCGGCCGAGCAGTTGCCTGGTCTCTCCCGTCGGCTTCATCGACACCTTCACGTCGGAGGGATTGGCCGACTGCTGGATCTGTTCGCCCATCCTGCCGAGGTCGAAGATGGTGGCCTGCCTGGTCGCGGGATCGAGCGAGATCATCTGCCTGGCCGTGGCGTCGACGATGGTCACGGTGTCGCGGCCCATGACCGACGATTCGACGCGCATCTTCGTGCCCTTGATGTATTGCACCGACGGGGTGTCGCCCATCGGTCCCTTGTTCGTCGTCCGGACGGTGACGTCGGCCCGCGCGGGCGACGCGCACACGCATGCGAGAATCGCCGCGCTGAAGAGGCGCTTCATCGATGTCTCCTCGGTCTCAGAAGGCAGGCGATCGGCTCGTCTCCAGCTTAGCAGATTCTGATAGACTCCTCGCGAGGCGGTCCTGCGCGCACCTCGGCGGCCTCGTGCTTGCCACCGTGGTCCTTGACGCACCAAGGACCAGGGACCAGGGACCAGGGATGACTTCGCTGACCTTTCTCGGCGCCGCCCGTACGGTCACCGGCTCGAAATACCTGCTCGACATCGACGGCCGGCGCCTGCTCATGGACTGCGGCCTGTTCCAGGGGCTCAAGGAGCTGCGCCTGCGCAACTGGGAGCCGCTGCCGGTCCCGGCCGACTCGATCTCGGCCGTCGTGCTCACCCACGCGCACGTGGACCATACCGGCTTCCTGCCGCGGCTGGTCGCCCAAGGGTTTGGCGGCCGGGCGTTCTGCACCGCGGGCACGGCGGATCTGTGTCGCATCGTCCTGCCCGACGCCGGCCGCCTGGCGGAGGAGGATGCGCGCGAGGCGAACCGGCATGGCTACACGCGTCACTCGCCGGCGTTGCCGCTGTTCACCGAGACCGACGCGATTCGCGCGCTCGGGCACCTGCAGCCGTTCGGGTACGCCCGTGCGGCGCCCGTGCTGCCGGGTGTCGAGGTCCAGTTCGTCAACGCGGGGCACCTGCTCGGGTCGGGGTTCGTCGTGCTGACGATCCAGGGCCCGCCGCGCGTGCGCCTCGTGTTCAGCGGCGATCTCGGCCGCTACGATCGGCCGATTCTCCCGGACCCGTCGCCGATGTCGTCGGCCGACGTCCTGCTGCTCGAATCGACCTACGGCGACCGGCTGCACGAAGCCGACGACCAGGGGGAGCGCCTGGCGTCAATCATTCGCGAGACGGTGCAGCGCGGCGGAAAAGTGATCGTGCCGGCGTTCGCGATCGGCCGCGTCGAGGAAGTGATCTACTGGCTGAAACACCTCGAGGAGCGGCACGCGATCCCGGTGCTGCCCGTGTACCTCGACAGCCCCATGGCCGCCCAGGCCCTGCAACAGTACGCCGCGCGCAGCTACGAGCTCGATCCGGACATGAGACCCGGGCGCGGCGAACTGTCCGCGTTCTGCACGCGCCGTTTCCGCGTCGTGTCGTCCACGCAGCAGTCGATCGACCTGGCCTTTGCGAAGACGCCGGCCATCGTCATCTCGGCCAGCGGCATGGCGACCGGCGGCCGCGTACTGTTCCACCTGGCGGCAACGCTGCCCGACGCCCGGAACACGGTGCTGTTTACCGGCTACCAGGCCGCCGGCACGCGCGGCCGCGATCTCGTCGAGGGGGCGCGCGAGGTCAAGATCCACGGCGAGATGGTGCCGGTCGCGGCGCGCGTCGAGCAGATCCAGTCGATGTCGGCGCACGCCGACCAGTCCGAAATCCTGCGATGGCTCGCGAACTTCGAGCATCCGCCGCGCGTCACCTACCTCGTGCACGGGGAGCCGGCGCCCATGCAGGCGCTTGGCGAGGCCATCCGGACGCGCCTGCACTGGAGCGTCGAGATGCCGGAGTACCTGCAGACGGTGACCATCTAGGTCGACTATCATCTTCTCCATGAGCGTGACACCGACGGACGTCGCCACCGCCCAGCGACCGTACCTTCTCGAACGCGTGGACGAAGCCGCCGTCGTGCAGCTGTACGCGGACGGGTTCGACGAGCTGTCGCTCGACGAGAAGATGCTCGCCTGGCATCTCTATCGCGCGGCACTGGCGGGCCGCGACATCTATTACGACCAGCGCTACGCGCACAATCTCGTGATGCGCGACGTGCTCGAGGAGATCCTCACCCACGCGGACCGCGTGAGGGCGGAGACGCTGGCCGAGATCCGGCGCTACACGAAGCTGTTCTGGCTGAACACCGGCCCCTACAACAACCTGACCGCGCGCAAGTTCGTCCTCAAGTGCTCGCCGCACGAGTTCCGGCAGGCCGCCCTGTCGGCCGGGGCCGCCGGCGCGACGTTCCCGCTCGCGGAGGGCGAGACGATCGACGCGCTGCTGCTGCGCCTCGAGCCAATGCTCTTCGACGTGACGTTCGATCCGATGGTCACCAACAAGACGCCGGGGCCCGGCAAGGACATCCTGCTGTCGAGCGCGAACAACCTGTACGGCGGCGTCTCGATGCGGGACCTCGAGCAGTTCGAGGAGCGCCATCCGCTCAACTCGCGCCTGGTCAAGCGCGGCGGGCGCATGGTGGAGGAGGTCTACCGCGTCGGCGGCCGCTACGGGCAGCAGTTGGTGGCCATCGTCGCCGAACTACGTGGGGCGCTGGCGCACGCCGGCCCGACGACCATCGCCGCGATCGAAGCGCTCATCGCGTTCTACGAGACGGGCACGACGGCGGATCGCCGCAAATCCGACATCGCGTGGGTCCAGGATCAGGCGTCGCCGGTGGATGCCATCAACGGGTTCATCGAAGTGTACCTGGACGCGCGCGGGATCAAGGGCGCGTGGGAATCGGTCGTCTTCTACGTGAACCGCGAGAAGACCGAGGGCATCCACAAGCTGGCGGGCGAAGCGCAGTGGTTCGAGGACCACATGCCGTGGGCGCCCGAGTATCGCAAGCGCGGCGTCACGGGCGTCACCGGCCGCGCCATCGACGTCATCGTCGAGACCGGCGATACCGGGCCGATTTCGCCGATCGGCATCAACCTGCCGAACGACCAGTGGGTGCGCGAACGCTACGGCAGCAAGTCGGTGCTGCTCTCGAACGTGCTGGACGCCTACGAGCGATCCACCCCGGCCGAGTTCCGGAGCGAGTTCTCGTGGACGCCCGAGGAAGCCTCGCGTGGTGAAGCGTGGGGGCCGCTGGCCGCCGAGCTGACGACGACGATGCACGAGGTGATCGGGCACGGGTCGGGGAAGGTGAGCGAGCGGTTGAAGGGAAACCCGCAGGCCGCGCTGAAGGAGCAGTTCTCCGCGCTCGAGGAATCACGCGCCGATCTCGTCGCGCTCTATTACCTGCCGGACCCGAAGCTGGTGGAACTCGGGTTGCTGCCCTCGGATCATCACGACGACATCGTGCAGGCCGAGTACGAAGCCTATGCGCGCAACGCGCTCGTGCAGCTGCGCCGCGTGCGCGAGGGGGCGCAGCTCGAAGAAGATCACATGCGCAACCGCCAGATGATCGTCCACTGGCTCATCGACAACACGTCGGCGATCGAACTGCGGCGGCGGGACGGCCGGACCTTCTACGTGATGGCCGACGCCGGCGCGTTCCACCAGGGCGTGGCGACGCTTTTGGCGCAAGTGCAGCGCATCTGGGCCGAGGGCGATCATCCGGCCGCGCGGGAGCTGTTCGAGCGATACGGCGTCCACTTCGATCCGACGCTGCGCGACGAGGTGGTCGGCCGTGTCGAACACCTGAACCTGCCGTCCTACACGGGGTTCGTCATGCCGCGCCTGGAGGCCGTGCGAAACGCGCAGGGCGAGATCACCGACGTACGCGTGTCGTACCCGCTCGACCTGACGGCGCAGATGCTGGAGTACTCGGGGAAGACGGCCGGGAAATCGGCTTAGGGCTTGACCGGCACCGCAGGGCAACCTCAAGGTATCGCTCGCCACAACGAGTCGTCCGTCACCGCGGGCTATCACTTGCGAACGTCCTTTAAACAGATCTGCGCTTCCTTGTAGACAACGAGTTGAATCGTCCTCTGGTCCTTGCTGAGCGCAATCCCGGCGACCTCCCTCGCGATTCGGCCCTCACCAACCCCATTTCGCGCGAACCGTATTTCGATCACCTTCAGCGAACTGTCGGGTTCGGCCGTAGCGAGAACAAGCCGCCGTTCGTCGTTGTCGGTGGTCGTCTCGCATGCGTATTTCAGGTTCCAGCGCAAGTATGCCCCGTCATCGGCCCACGACGACGGGTAGTAGATGTATCCAATTGGCCGCATGCTGTCCAAGGCTTGGACAACGGCCGCCCGTCCGCCTGTCCGCAGAGCCTTGATGATCTGCTCGACGTCGGCGTCGGTAGACCAGCGCTCGATGCCGATGTCCACCGGGTATACGGAGGGGCGCATGCTTGACCGCGGCGGCAATCCCATGGGAAACAGATCGACCGCGTTTGCGGTGAACCGTTCGGCCAGCATTGGAGGCTGGGCGGGGGAACGCCACGCGACGGGCCGGACCGAGAAGAAGAGAAGAATTGCGACGAGTGGAACGAGGAATGCGACGTGAGAGCGGCAGCTGCGTGGCATCGTGAACCCTCCTGCGAAGGACGCCTTCGTGGTCCCGGCGCTGAACGCTCACCGGGAAGCGCGACGGAACTCCCACCAGAAACCGGCGACGAAGCCGACCGCGCCGAGAATGAGCCCGACCAACACGATGGTCTCGGCGACTCCGGCCGACACCGCTCCGATTCCGCCTTCCCGGCCACGTTGTCGCCACATCTCGAACTGCAGCCCCGCGAGCGTGCCGATGACGATGATGATCGCTGACAGCAACACGCCGCTGATAGCGCCCGCGATCCCTGCGGCGATGCTCTTTAGATAGATCATGCTGCGACCTTAGTGAGGATCGAGCGCCCTTCCGACCGGCTTGTACGCCCGATTGTACGCCCGGCATGACGTGAACGCGCATGCCGAGGTTATTTGGATCTTCCCGTAATCGCGGGAAGGCGGCGGACCCCGTCGGCGACTTTGCGGCAGGCGGCGATCAAGTCAGAGACGAGGCGCTCGTCTACGTCGAGCGCGCCTTCGTATTCACTCCGATTCCGCATGTCGTGACACTTCGACAACACTCGCCAGACGTTCGCGCCCAGGCGTAGCGTATCGGGGAGGACTTGAAAGACGATGTAGCGTTTCGTCGGGCGAAACCCACAATGCCGAAGGGCCGCCAACGAGAGGGCGTGGGCGGCGTTGTAGGCGAGATCGAACCGGCTGTCGAGCGAAATCGTGTCGTTCTCCGCGTCCTTGAGGCGCGAGAGGCCGGAGCGGACCAGACCGGCGAACTCCTCCGCATCCGGGGATTCCTTGGCGAGTACGTTTCCCGGGCCTGCCAAACGCTCAAGACGTGACGGGGAGGTCATCGTCCGATCCAATCAGCCAAAGCTTCGGCTGCTCGAGCACCCGCGTCACGAACGCATTCTTCGCCCGGGCGCGCTTCGAGAACTCCGCGACGGTGTACACCGTCGGATTGATGCGCCGGCCAAGCACCGGTGCCAGCCTTTCCAGGGCCGCAAACACGTCCGCATAGGTAACGCGGTCGCTGATGATCATCAGATCGATGTCGCTCGCCGATTGATCGGTGGCCTTAGCGACGGACCCGAATACAAACGCGGCGCGGATTGCTGCTGACAAGGGCTGCAGAGCCGCGCGTAACGGCTCCGCGACGCCGACTGTCTTCAGGACGATGTTCCGGAGTTCCGGAAAGAGAGGCGAGGCCGCGTTTGCCTGGTAGTGCTTCTGGTGGCCGATCCGTCGAGACACCACCAGCCCGCCGGCCTCCAGACGCGCCAGTTCGCGCTGGGCCGCTCCGGATCCGGTGCCTGCCTCGCGAATCAACTCTGACGCGTAGACGCTCCGATGCGGCTCCCCGAACAGCACGCGCAGGACTCGCTGCTGAGTCTTCGTGAAGAGTGCATCGGCGAGGCTTGCCCGGCGACGGGAACGATGAGGACGACGCAGCGTGCCCAATATGGGTATGATTATGCCCTGATTGGGCAGGATGGGTCAACTTGAGCCCAAGGCCCAAGGCGCAAGGCCGTCACGCGCCGCGGCCGATTACACCGCGGCGCTCGCCGCCCCCCACGGCCGCGCGGCCGCGATCATCTCGACAGCCTCTGCCGCCATCAGGACATCCGCCTCGGTGATCCCGCGGTAGGTGACGAACCGCACGATGGTGCCGAGGCCGGGCAGGCCGCGCACGCCCAGCGCGTCCAGGTGCCCGGCAAACGTGGCGGCGTCGATGCCCAGCCCGCCCACGTCCACGTTCACCATGTTCGTCTGGACCGTCTCGAGATCCACGCGCAGGCCCGGCACGGCCGCGAGGCGCTCGCCGAGCACGCGCGCGTGCCGGTGATCTTCGGCGAGCCGCGGAACCATCGTCTTCAGTGCGACGATCCCCGGGGCCGCGATGACACCGGCCTGGCGCATCGTGCCGCCGAGCGCGCGGCGCACCTTGCGCGCGCGATCGATGAAGTCGCGGCGGCCGGCCAAAAGCGATCCGACCGGCGCCGACAATCCCTTCGACAGGCAGCACGACACGGAATCGGCCGCCGGCGTCAGTTCGCGCGCGTCGACGCCGAGCGCGACGGCCGCGTTGAAGATCCGCGCGCCGTCCAGGTGGACCGGCAACCCGGCGGCGTGCGCGATCTCCGCGCACCGCGCGATGTGGTCCGGCGGGATGATGGTGCCGCCAGCGGCATTGTGAGTGTTCTCGAGGCAGAGCACTCCCCGCGCGGGGAAGCCGGCCGCGGCCTTGCGCACGGCCATGCGCAACTCGTCGAGGTCGATCGCCCCGCGACGCCCGGGCACCGGCAGGACCAGCAGCCCGCACGCGGCCGCGAGCCCGCCGAATTCCATGCCGTACAGGTGCGCGCTCTCTTCCACGATGGCGGCGGCCCCGGCCTCGCAGTGCGTGCGCAGCGCGAGCAGGTTGGACATCGTGCCGCTGACCGTCAGCAGCGCCGCTTCCTTTCCCAGCATCGACGCCGCCAGCTGCTCGAGTTCGACGACGGTCGGATCGCCATCCCGCGAGTCGTCTCCCAGACGCGCGGTCCCGATGCTGTGCAGCATCTGCTCGGTCGGAAGGGTCAGCGTGTCGCTTCGGAGGTCGATCATATAAGTTGGCAGTCAGCAGTTGGCAGTCAGCAGTCAGCAGTTCGGAGTTGGCGGTTCGCAGTTGGCAGTTCGCAGTCGGCAATTCGCTGCGGCGGGCGCGCGGCGGCTAACTGCTGGCTGTCAACTGCGAACTCTTCGTCACCGCCGGCCGAGCAGCCGCTCGAGCGCGCCAACCAGCACCAGGATGTTCTCGCGAGACGACGAGTAGCCCATCAGGCCGATGCGCCACGCTTTGCCCTTGAAGGCGCCCAGGCCGCCGGCGATCTCGACGTTGTAGTCGTCCAGCAGGCGCCTGCGAATCGCCGCTTCGTCGACACCGTCCGGCACCATCACGGTCGTCAGCGACGGCAGCCGGTGGGCCGCCGGGACGACGAGCTTCAGGCCGAGCGCTTCGAGGCCATCCCAGAGCTCGCGCGCGTTCCTGGCGTGTCGCTCCCAGCGCTGCTCGAGCCCCTCTTCCTCGACGAGGCGCAGCGCCTCGCGAAGCGCGAAATTCATGCTGATGGGCGCCGTGTGGTGATACGTGCGGTTGCTGCCCCAGTAGGTTTCGATCATCGTGAGATCGAGATACCAGTTCGCCACCTTCGTCTTGCGGCGGCGCAGCACGTCGCGCGCCCGCTCGCCGACGGTGAGCGGCGCCAGGCCGGGCGGCGCGCTCAGACACTTCTGCGTGCCGCTGTAGGCGATGTCGATGTCCCAGTTGTCGATCTCGAGCGGCACGCCGCCAAGCGAGGTGACGCAGTCGGCAATCAGCAGGCCCCCGTGCCGATGCACGATGTCGGCGATGCCCTCGAGCGGCTGGCGCGCGCCCGTGGATGTCTCGGCGTGGACGAGCGCCACGACCTTCGCCGGGTGCTGCTTCAGCGCCGCGTCGATTTCAGCCGGGTCGAACACCTGTCCCCATGGCCGCTCGACGCGCCGCACCGTGGCGCCGTAGCGCCCGGCAATATCACACAGCCGTTCGCCGAAGTAGCCGTTGACGCCGATGAGGACCGAATCGCCCGGTTCGACGAAGTTGCACACGGCGGCTTCCATGCCGGCGCTGCCGGTGCCCGACACAGGGATGGTCAGCGGGTTCTTCGTCCGGAACGCGTAGCGGAGCAGGTCCTGCACCTCGTTCATCAGCGTGATGAACTGCGGATCGAGATGGCCCACCAGCGGATGCGCCATGGCCCGCAATACGCGGGGATGAACCATGCTGGGGCCGGGACCGAGCAGGATGCGGGGCGATGTATTCAAATCAGGATAGCGTGTCATGAAGACTCCCTCGAAAGACGCGTCGCAACGGTAGATCCTACTCCTTCCGGACGCGGAATGTGGAGCAGCGAATGTGGAAAGTCCGACGTGGAGGGCCTTGCATGGGGAAGGATGAGCGTCGCCGAGGCACCGCCGTCATGGGCGGCGTCGTAACGCGCGCGGTCGGACGAGGCTGTTCCTGCAGCGGCCCATGGAGACAGGCCGACGAGCGTGAGGAAGTAAAACGGCTCGCCGGCGGTGGGGGCCAGCCTGGTTGAGCGGGTGCACGGCCTCTTTGGCGGGGTCCCCGCCGCGGCAGCCGCGGTGGGGTGCCCCCGTGCCCGCGACCCTGGCGGCCAGCGGTCACCGATGCCGCCGAGCCGTTTTTCCGGCCTGTCGATTGGGACGCAGCAGGGACAGCCTCGTCCGACCGCGCGGGATGCTCGAAGCTGCGGTCACGCCGTCCCAGGTTGCGCGGTTGCGACGCAAGCGTGGTCTCGACGACGCAAGACAAACCGACAAGAGTGATACGGAATACGGAATCTGGAATGTGCGCGGGATACCGAATGTGGCGTCAACGCAGGATGGACTTCAGCTGGATGTGACACGCGGATACAATGACGGCGACAGGGGCCGGTCTCGATGCCCCCCTGACCTGCCGGAGGTGATCGTGAGAATCGCCGCCCGATGGTTCGCGTGCGCGTTCGTCGGTGTCGTCGCGGTGTGCGTGCTGCGGGCGGCGCCCGCGGGCGCGCCCGGGAAAGCACAGGCCCGGCCGATGCGGAAGATCTTCATCTCGGTGGACATGGAAGGGATCGCCGGCGTCGTGCAGCCGGCCCAGCTCGGGCCCGACGGCTTCGAGTGGGCGAAGGCCCGCGAGTGGGCAACCGGCGAGGTGAACGCCGCCATCCAGGGCGCGCGTGATGCCGGCGCGACCGACTTCGTCGTCTGCGACTCCCACGGCAACGCGCAGAACCTGCTCATTGACGAGCTGCCCGACGACGTGCGGATCGTCCGCGGGTTCCCGCGTCCGCTCGAGATGATGCAGGGGATCGACGATACCTTCGATGCGGTCCTCTTCATCGGCTACCACGCGAGCGAGTGGAGCGTGGACGCCGTGCGCAGTCACACCATGTCGAGCGCAAAGCTGCTGGGTATCAAGCTGAATGGCCAGGAAGTCATGGAGGCGGTTTTCAACGCCGCCATCGCCGGCCACTTCGGCGTGCCCGTGGTGTTCATGTCGGGCGACCGCGTGGCGGTTACGCAGGTGCAGAAGACGCTTCCATCCGTCGAGGGCGTCGTCTTGAAGGAGCCCTACGGCTTCCACTCGGCGATGACCGTGACACCGGCGAAAGCGAGGCAGCTCATACGCGAGGGCGTCACGCGGGCCCTGCGCAAGGCCGCCCCCGCGCCGTTCCGACTGAAGACGCCGATCGACCTGGAGGTTGGCTTCAAGCTGACGCCGGATGCCGAGAAGGCGGCCTACGTGCCCGGGCTCTCGCGCGTGGACGCGCACACGGTCCGCGGCACGTTCGCCGACATCCTGCAAATCAGCCGGCTGATGCAAATCCTCACGGGGCTGTCATGAGCGCGCGGATGCGGCCCTACTGGACTTCGCGCCTGGCCGAGTCGCGCAAGCCGCGGTTTCCATCCCTGCGCGGGCACGTCGACGTGGAGGTCGCCATCGTCGGCGGCGGCCTGTTCGGTTGCACCACCGCGTATGTGCTTGCGGCGGCCGGCGTGCGGGTGGCGCTCATCGAGGCGAAGCGGATCGGTCAGCAGGCAACTGCGGCCGCGCCTGGCGTCATCGTGCCGGAGCCCGCCGTTCCGCTCGTGACGCTCGACGCAATGCACGGCCGCCGCGCGGCGCGGGCGGCCTGGGAGATGTCGCGGCGCGCGGCCCTCGATTTCGCGGCGCTGCTGCGCCGGCTTGGCGTGCGCGCGGAACTCGAGCCGGTCGAGATCGCCAACTACCTGTCGGCGCGCGAGGAAGGACGCGAGCTCGAGCGGGAGGGTCGCCTCCGGCGCGAGATGGGCATCGAGGGGCAGTGGCTGACGGCGGCGCGGGCCAGCGCGCAGCTGCGAACCGAGTCGTCTGGCGCCATCCGGGTGAAAGCGGGCGCCACCTTCGATCCCTACCGCGCGTCGCTCGGCCTGGTCCGCGCGGCGAAGTCGCATCGCGCGAAGATCTTCGAGGGGTCACCGGTCGTCGCCATCAAGCAAGGTGGCGGACGGGCGCGGGACGCCATGCCCCTGCAAATCTCGACCGCCCGGGGCCTCGTCACGGCCTCGAAAGTCATCGTGACGACGGGAGGCCCGACGCGCCTGTTCCGGCCGATCACGCGCCGGTTCACGCCGCTCGTCACCTATCGCGTGGTGACCGAACCGCTGTCCGCGGCGCTGCGCCATCACCTGCCCGCGTCGCCCTTCGTGCTGCGCGAGGCCACCTGCCCGGGCCACCTGCTGCGCTGGACGCGCGACCACCGCTTGCTCTTCGCGGGTGTCGAGCGGCTGCGCCTGCCGGAACGCTCGCGCCCCGCGGCGCTCGTGCAGCATTCGGCCCAGCTGATGTACGAGCTGTCGTTGCTCTATCCCGATCTCTCGGGCATCCGGGCGGATTACGCGTGGGACGCGCGGATCAGCGCGAGCGACGACGGACTGCCTCGCATCGGGCCGCATCGGCACTACCCGCGGCACCTCTTCGCGCTTGGCGCGGGCCGCGCGGACGACGGGAGCGCGCTGCTCGCGGCGAGCATCCTGCTGCGCCATGTCACCGGCACCGCCGAGAAGCAGGACGCGCTGTGGGGCTTCGGCAGATGAACGCGGGGGGCCGTGCCTCGCACCTGGCACGGCACCTTGCACCGAGCACCCAGCACCGCACTACCCCCCCACTCTCCTCGTCACTCCCTGCGTATAGACCTTGAACGCCTCGGGACTGCCGGGCGGCGCCATCTCGAACTTCACGTCCACTCGCGACCCGTCGAGGCGCGTGTAGACGAGGCGGAACCGCGGGGCGGCCGGCGCAGGCCCCGTGACGAACGTGATGGCGTTCCCGTCGGCGGACACGCTCGCGTCGTACTGGATGGTGTGATCCTCGTTGTCCCAGTAGGTCGCTCGAACCGGCTGCCCGGGGCCGTCCCGATAGATCACCATCAAGTCCTCGTGCACGGCCGCCGCCTGCCCGGCAGTCGCCGCAACCGTCACTCGATTCGTGCGGACCAGGATCCGGCCGCCCAGATCCAGCCGAAACGTGGCGGTCCCGCTGCTCGAGCCCGGCTGGCCCTGGCCTTCGCCGGCCCACGTGCCGACGAGAAACATGTACGGCGCCCAGGGGTCGGTTTTTGTCTGCGCCTGCGTCCGGGCAGGCACGGCGCCGATGGCCAACGCCATCACCATCACGGCCACCCTCATCTGCATGGAATCTCCTTGTCTTTGCGACGTATATTAGCAATAAGATGACTGCTCCCCTGAAAACCCGTCGCCTCGTCCTGGCCGCCGTCCTGCTGGCCTTCGTGCTCCTCTCGCTCGGGACACACGCGCAGCCGCGTGGACTCGCTGCCGAGGAAGGGTACGTCGGCCTCGGCATGGCGCTGCGTCAACTCTCCACGGTCGGCATCTTCATGCAGGCCGTCGCGCATCCCGACGATGAGAACAACGGGCTGCTCGTCATGCTGAAGCGCGGCCAGGGCATCCGCACGGTGCTCGCGACGGCGACGCGCGGCGATGGGGGGCAGAACGAGATCGGTTCCGAGCTGGGCGACGCGCTCGGCGTGTTGCGCACGGCGGAGCTGATGTCGATGCACCGCTTCGACGGCGCCGAGCAGTACTTCACCCGCGCCGTGGACTTCGGCTACTCGTTCGGCCTCGAAGAGACGTTCGAGCGGTGGGGGAAGGACGAGATCGTCGGCGACTACGTGCGCCTGATTCGCACGATCCGGCCGGGCGTGATGATGGCGATGTCGCCCGAGGGCACGGGCGGCGGCCAGCACCACCAGGCGTCCGCGCGCATCGTTGGAGAAGCATTTCGCGCCGCCGCGGATCCCGCGCGGTACCCGGAACAGCTGAAGGAAGGCCTGCGGCCGTGGCAGCCGGGCAAGTTGTACTACTCCACGGGCTTCGGCGGCGGCGCGGCCGCCGCGCCGCAGGGCGGGCCGATGCTGCGGATCGACAACGAAGTGTGGGATCCGCTGCTCGGCGAGACCTGCGCGTTCGTCGGCAGCCAGGCGCGCAGCATGCACAAGTGCCAGGGCATGGCGCAACTGCTCGCGCTGCCGGGTCCCTCGGTCTTTTCCTATCGTCTCGGCGACAGCGCCGGCCCGGCGCAGGGCCGGAACGCGTCGCTCTTCGACGGCATCGACCAGACGCTCGGCGGCCTGGCGCAGTTCGCGCAGGCGCCACCGCCCGCCGCCCTGACGTCGGCCCTCGCGGCGATCTCGAGCGCCGCGGCCGCCGCGCAGAAGGCGTTCTCGACCGACGGGCCGGCGGCCACGATCCAGCCGCTCGCGGACGGTCTCGACCAGGTGCGCGCCCTTCGCGCCAGCCTGCCGCAGATGCCGGGCCTGGACGACGCCGGGCGGTACGAGATCGATTTCCGGCTCAAGATCAAGGAGCAGCAATTCCAGGATGCCGTCGTGCTCGCGCAGGGACTGCACTTCGACGTGCTCGCCGACGATGGCCAGGTGGTGGGCGGGCAGAATCTCGGCGTGAGGGTCCTCATCGCGAACCGGGGGACCGAGCCGGTCGAGGTGAAACGCGTTACGTTCGAGGGATTTGAGAGCCAGCCGAATTGTCGTCCCGCGACCATTGCGCCGGGCGCGACCTACCAGCCACCCGGCGCGCCGCGATCGGGCTGCGATTCTTCGCTGCGCGTGTCGCCGGGCGTGCACCTGACGACGCCGTACTGGAAGCGGCTGCCCAACTTCGCGCGGTACGAGTTCGAGCCCGACGTCCCGTTCGGCGTGCCGTTCCGTCCGACGCCGTTCACGGCGCAAGTCCAGCTGAGCATCCACGGGAGCGAGGTGACGCGCGTCCTGCCGGTGCAGTACCGCTACGAGGGGAACATCTTCAGCGGCGAAAAACGGATGGAGCTGCAGGTCATCCCCGGACTGTCCGTCCGGATCACGCCGGATATCACGATCGTCCCTGCCGCGTCGCACGTCGCCATGCCGGCGCGCAGCCAGGCGTCATCGATACCTGTTGGTGCGACGGCGCAACGGAGGTCGGCGCCCAGCCAACCGGCGGCCGCCGATGAGCGCGAAGTGCGCGTCAGCGTCGTCAACGGCCTGAAGATTGCGACCGACGCCGAGATCCTGCTGCAGATGCCTGCGGGCTGGCAGGCCACGCCGCCGGTTGCGAAGGTGAGCTTCGCGCGTGAAGACGAGGTGCAGACGGTCAGGTTCCGCATCCGGCCGGCGCAAGGCACGCGCGTGGGTCCCTACCGGATGAAGGCGGTCGCCCGGCTCGCCGTCGGGGCGGGCCAGGCGTCGAACGCGGGCACGTCGTACGACCAGGGGTACCGGGTGATCGAATACGAGCACATCGAGCACCGGCAGATGGTGGAGACGGCCGAGGCGACCGTCAAGCTGATCGACGTGAAAGTTCGCCCGCACCTGCTGGTGGGCTACGTGATGGGCGTCGGCGACCAGGTGCCGTCGGCGCTCGAGCAGCTCGGCGCGCAGGTGGAGATGCTCGACGGCGACGCGCTTGCCTGGGGCAACCTGTCGCGGTACGACTCGATCGTGACCGGCGTGCGCGCCTACGAACGCCGCGCCGACCTGCGCGAGCACAACCAGCGCCTGCTCGATTACGTACGAAACGGCGGCACGCTCATCGTCCAGTACAACAAGACCGAGTTCAACCAGGCGCAGTACGGGCCGTATCCGGCGAAGGTCTCGAGCAGCCGCGTCACCGACGAGAATGCGCCGGTGCAGGTGCTGCAACCGCAGAATCCGATCTTCACGACTCCCAACACGATCGGTCCCTCCGCGTGGCAGGGCTGGGTGCAGGAGCGCGGCCTCTATTTCCTGGGCGACAAGGATCCGCGCTACGTGGATCTCGTCCAGATGGAGGACCCGTTTCCCTATAACGCCGGCGTCAAGCGCGGTGCGCTCGTCGAGACGGATTACGGGAAGGGACACTGGATCTACGTCGGTCTCAACCTTTGGCGCCAGTTACCGGCCGGCACCGACGGCGCCTACCAGCTGTTCGCGAACCTGATCAGCCTGCGACCGCAGGCGGCAGCGCCAGGCGCCAAGCGGTAGGCGAAAGGCGGGAGGCGGGAGGTGCGGCGCGTCAGGTGTGCGCGGTTACTGACCGGCTTCTCGCGCCGATGGTAGACTGAACAGTGGGTTCCCCAATCTGAAAGGCCGAAAGCCAACCGAGCGCCAGCGCCATGCCTCCGATCAAACGCACCAAGTTCAAGCTCGCGCCCGAGCAGCAGCTCGAGATGCTCTACTGGTTGAAGCTCATTCGCGGCTTCGACGAGCGGTTGAGCATCCTCGTACGCCAGGGCAAGGTCCGCAGCGGCGTCTACTCCGGCGTCGGCCAGGAGGCGATCGTCGTCGGCACCTGCTACGGCCTGCGGCGCGAGGACTACATCTGCCCGCTGCACCGCGACCTCGGGACGTTCCTGATGAAGGGCGTCGAGCCGCGCGTGATGATGGCGCAGATGTACGCGAAGACGACCGGGCTGTCGAAGGGCCGCGATTCGGCGCTGCACAGCGGGGTGCCCGAACTGGGGATCTTCGGCAACACCAGCATGCTGGGCGCCAACCTGCCCGTCGCGGCCGGCCTCGGCCTGACGTTCAAGATGGAGCAGAGCGACAACGTCGTCCTGGCGTATTTCGGCGAGGGCGCGAGCAACACGGGCGACTTTCACGAGGCGCTCAACATGGCCGGGGCGTGGCAGGTGCCCGTCGTCTTCATCTGCGAGAACAACTTCTACGCCTACTCGGTGCCGTTCGAGCACGCGATGGCCATCGAGGACGTCGCCAAGCGCGCGGAGTCGTACGGCTTCGACGGGGTGGCCATCAACGGCAACGACGTGCTGGCCGTCTACCAGGCGACGCAGGGGGCCATCCAGCGCGCGCGCGCCGGTGACGGGCCGACGCTCATCGAGTGCAAGACCTACCGCTGGCACGGCCACTCGGAGCACGACAAGGCGTTCTACCGCACCGAGGAAGAGCTGGCGATGTGGCGCAGCCGCGATCCGATTCCGACCTTCACGACCTTCCTGCAGGACCGCGGCGTGCTGACGCCGGAGAACCTGCAGGAGATCGAAGGGCGCGTGAAAGCGATCGTCGACGAAGCGGTGACCTTCGCGGAGAGCAGTCCCGATCCCGACCCGGCCGACGCGGTGACGGATCTGTACGCCTGACGCGGTCGTCCGAAGTCCGAAGTCTCATGAGCAAAGACATCACCTACCTGGAGGCCATTCGCGAGGCGCTGTTCGAGGAGATGCGCCGCGATCCGAAGGTGTTCGTGCTGGGCGAGGACGTGGGCGCGTACGGCGGCGCGTTCGGCGTCACGCAGGGGCTGCACGCCGAGTTCGGCGACCTGCGCTGCCTGGACACGCCGATCTCGGAGTCGGCCATTGTCGGCGTCAGCGTCGGCGCGGCGCTTCGCGGCTATCGGCCGGTCGCCGAGATGCAGTTCGGCGACTTCATCACGTGCGCGTTCGATCAGATCGTCAACCAGGCGGCGACGCTGCGCTACCGGTACGGCGGGCGCGCCTCGGTGCCGATCGTCGTGCGCGCGCCCTCCGGCGGCAACGTGGGCGGCGGCTTGTATCACTCGCAGAATCCCGAGGCGTGGTTCATTCATCGCCCCGGCCTGAAAGTGGTGGCTCCCTCGACGCCCTGGGACGCGAAGGGCCTGCTCAAGGCGGCGATTCGCGACGACAACCCGGTCATCTACTTCGAGCACAAGTACCTGTACCGGCGGATCAAGGGACCGGTGCCCGAAGGCGACGAGGTCGTGCCGATCGGCCAGGCGGCGGTGCGGCGCGAGGGCGGCGACATCACGCTCATCACGTATGCCGCCATGGTCCAGCCATCGCTCGAGGCGGCCGATCGCCTGGCGGGCGAAGGGGTCGAGGTGGAGGTGATCGATCTGCGGTCGCTGCTGCCCTACGACAAGCCCGCGATCTTCGCGTCGGTGGAGAAGACCAACCGCGTGCTCATCGTGCACGAGGACGTGAAGACACTCGGCATCGGGGCGGAACTGGCGGCGGTGATTGCCGAAGAGCGCTTCGAATCGCTCGACGCGCCGGTCCTGCGGGTCACCTGTCCCGATACGCACAGCCCGTTCGCGCAGGCGCTCGAACAGGCGAACCTGCCGAACGCGGATAAGATCACCGAGGCGCTGCGGAAGCTGGCCGCGTACTAAAGGGCTCAGGGCTGGAGTCGGGAGCCTGGAGCCAGCGAAGGAGTCAGTCTGATGGAACAATCGACGCGGCGCGCGGTTGCGATTGCGCTGGCGGTCCTGGTCGTGCTGGGCGCCTCTGCCGGTGCGGGCGCGCAATCGCAATCGCGGGAAGCGACCATCGTCACGGATGCGCAGACGGTGTTCGACGAGATCATGGCGGCGCCCGACAAGCAGATTCCG
This sequence comes from Acidobacteriota bacterium, assembly GCA_003170135.1. Taxonomy (GTDB): domain Bacteria; phylum Acidobacteriota; class Vicinamibacteria; order Vicinamibacterales; family Fen-181; genus Fen-181. Next base: position 78,976 of record PMZR01000009.1, on the reverse strand, counting down.
CAGGCGATCCTCGAGAAGGCCGAGGCGATCGCGGTCTTTCCCAACCTCCTGCGCGCGGCGTTCGTGTTCGGCGGCCAGCGCGGCCGCGGCATCATCAGCGTGCGCAACCGGGCAAACGGCACCTGGTCGGCGCCCGCGTTCCTGACCATCACCGGCGGCAGCTGGGGCGCGCAAATCGGCGGCCAGTCGATCGACCTGGTGCTGGTCGTCGTCAACGAGCGCGGCGTGGACAACCTGCTGACGAACCAGTTCAAGATCGGCGGCGAAGCATCGGCCGCGGCAGGCCCCATCGGCCGATCCGCCGAGGCGTCCACCGACGTGCTCATGCGCGCCCAGATTCTCAGTTACTCGCGCAGTCGCGGGCTGTTCATCGGGCTGGCGGTCAACGGCTCGTCGGTCCGCGCCGACGTGGACGCCAACGAGCGGATGTACGGCGCGCGCCTCGACAGCCGCGCGATCGCGATCGAGCGGCGCGGCGGCAGCCCCGCCGCCATTGGCGCCTGGCGGGAGACGCTGCAGAAGTACTGCGGTAAGTAGAGACGGTAGTCGGTAGGCGCCCTTCTTATCGCCGGCGTAGTAACGATTCCAGCGCCGGTCGCAGCTCCGGATATCGGAATCGGAACCCCAGCGCGCGTGCGCGGTCCGGGACGACGCGCTGTCCGCCAAGAAGCAACGCGTCGGCCATCTCGCCAAGGAGCGCACGAAGCGCGAGCGCCGGCGCGGGCAGCCAGGCGGGCCGGCCAAGCACGGCGCCGAGCGTCCTCGTGAACTCGCGGTTGGTCACGGGACCGGGCGCGGTCGCGTTTATCGGCCCGCTGACCGCCGGCTGGCCCATCGCCCACGTGACCAGGCCGACCCAGTCGTCGCTGTGAATCCACGAGATGTACTGGGCGCCGCTTCCGAGCGGCCCGCCGGCGAACAACTTGAACGGCGCGATCATGGCGGGCAGCGCGCCGCCCGCTCGGTCCAGCACCAGGCCTGTCCTCACGACGACGATGCGGCCGACGCTACCGGCCGCGCGCCCGGCAATGGTCTCCCACTCCACGCACAGGTCCGCCAGGAAATCGGCGCCTGAGGGCGCTCCTTCAGTGAGCGGCTCGTCGCCCTGCGTGCCGTAGTAGCCGACGGCCGATCCACTGAGAAAGACGGCCGGCGGCGACGGGCAGGCGGCGAGGCCGGCGACGAGGCTCCGCGTCGCGTCGAACCGGCTGTCGCGCAGGCGGCCCTTTCGGCTGGCCGACCAGCGCCCGCCGGCGATGGATTCGCCCGCCAGGTTGACGACCGCGGCCGCGCCGTCCAGGAAGGCGGCCCAGGGTCCGGCCGTGCCGTCCGGCGTCCAGTGCGCCAGGCGCACGCCGGCGTGCGTCGTCGCGGCCTGGGCCGGGTCGAGCGTGGCAGAGGAGGCCTGACGCGTCAGGACGATGACGTCGTGGCCGTCGGCCGCGAGTCCGTCCGAGAGGGCGCGGCCCAGCAGCCCGCTGCCGCCGGCCACGACGATGCGGGGATGAGGCATGGGGGAAGATTACGCCTGTGGTGGCCGATCGTTCCACCCCGGCGCGCGGGGGGAGCCCGGGTCCCGGGCCGGGCGCTCCGGCTTGACACCCGGGCCGGTCGTGGTATTAACTAACAAGTTAGTTATGCCAGTGCCCATCCCGCGCCGCGGCGGCCGCCCGCCGGGGCGCGCGCCCGGCCTCACCCGCCGCACGATCCTCGCGGCCGCCACCCGCGAATTCGCCGCCCGCGGGTACGCCGCCGCCGGCGTCGACCGCATCGCTCGCCGCGCCGGCGTGAACAAGGCGATGATCTACTACCACTTCAAGAGCAAGGCCGGCCTCTACCGCGCGATCCTCGCCGGCCTGTTCGAGCCCGCCGGCGAGCGGGCGCGCGCCCTCGCCGCGCTGCCCGGTGCGCCCGAGGCGAAGCTGGACGCGCTGGTGGCCATGATCACCTCGCGCGTGTTCGCCCATCCCGAGCTGCCGCCCATCATGATGCGCGAGATCGCCGAGGGCGCCCGCCACCTCGACAGGCAGATGCTGGGGGCCATGAGCGGCCTCTACGAGTCGGTGGCTGCCGTGGTCGAGGAAGGGCAGCGGGCCGGGCGGTTCGAGCCGGTGCGGCCGCTGCTCGTCTATTTCACGTTCATCGGTCCTCTCATCCTGTTTCTCGGCGGAGCGCCCGTGCGCCAGGCGATGAGCCGGCTGAAGGGCGCCGGCGACTGGGACTGCGACCAGGACGCCCTGTGCGCGCACCTGCAGCGCGTGCTTCGCAGGCTCCTGATGCTGGTGGCGGAGCACGCCACGGGCGAGTCGTCTTCTCGCCCGCGCGCGCGTCACCGCCCGTCCGCGATCGGACGCGTGGCGGACACCGTGATGGACGCGCCGCAGAATGCGCCAGACCTCCCGCGGCCGGCCGGGCGCCGGCCGCGTCGCGCTCAATCGGGGAGAAAAGCATGATCCGACCCTCCAGCCGACACGTGGTGCTCCTGGCGTTGGTCGCGACGGCGTTCGCGACCGCCTGCCGGCAGGCGGCACCGGCCACCTCCGTGCGCGCATCGGGCTACGTCGAGGCCACCGAAGTCCAGGTCTCTCCACAGGTCGGCGGGCGCATCGTCGCGATCCATTTCGTGGAAGGCGATCGCGTGGCCATCGGGCAGCCGCTCGTCGAGCTGGACACGACCGACGTCCAACTCATGCTTCGCCGCGCGCGCGCCGATCGCGATCAGGCCGACGCGCAGTTGCGGCTGCTGCTCGCCGGGTCGCGCCCGGAGGATATCCGCCAGGCCGAGGCCCAGGTCGCCGGCGCTGAGGCCGACGCCGCGGCCGCGCGTGACGATCTCGCGTCGGCCGAACTGGACCTGAAGCGCTTCGAGACGCTGCTCCAGTCGAACTCCGGGACCGGGAAGCAACGCGACGACGCGGCCAGCCGGCAAGACGTGGCGCAGTCGCGGCTGCGGTCGGCGCAACAGCGCGTCCGGGCCGCCAGGGAGGGGCTCGCGCGGTTGCAGGCGGGCGCCCGGCCGCAGGAGATTCAGGCGGCGCGCGCGCGCCTGGCGGCGACCGACGCGCAGATCGCGACGCTCGAGCAGAACGTCGGCGACGCCGCGCTGACGTCCCCGGTCGCCGGCCTCGTCACGCAGAAACTCGCGGATGCCGGCGAGACGATCGCGCCCCGGACGCCCGTCGTTGCCATCGCCGACCTCGATCGGCCGTGGGCCAACGTCTACATCGACGAGCCGATGGTGGGGCGCCTCCGCCTGGGGCAGGCGGCCACGCTGCGCCCCGACGGCGGTGGCGCCGCGATGGAGGGCACCATCACATTCATCTCGCCGAAAGCGGAGTTCACCCCGCGCAACGTGCAGACGGCCGAGGAACGATCGAAGCTCGTCTACCGCGTGAAAGTCGCGGTGGACAACCGGCAGGGGACGTTGAAACAGGGCATGCCCGTGGAAGCGGACATTCCGCTTCGCTAGGGCGGTGGCTGGTGATGACTGATCCCATCGCGCTGTCGCTGAGCCGGGTCACCCGTCGCTTCGGCGCCGTCGTCGCCGTGCGTGACCTGACCTTCGACGTGCGGCGAGGCGAGATGTTCGGGTTGATCGGTCCGGACGGCGCCGGCAAGACGACGACGATCCGGTTGCTGTGCGGCCTGCTGCCGGCACACGCGGGCGTGGTGCGCGTGCTCGGGCGGGATCCGGTTCGCGAGCATGTCGCCGTCACGCAATCGGTCGGCTATTTCTCGCAGCGCTTCAGCCTCTACGGGGACCTCAGCATCGACGAGAACATCGCCTTCTTTGCCGAGATTCACGGCGTCCGGCACTACGAGGATCGGCGCACGCGGCTGCTCGACATGACGCAGCTGACGCCGTTCCGCGGCCGGCTGGCCGAGCGGCTCTCCGGCGGCATGAAGCAGAAACTCGCGCTCGCCTGCACGCTGGTCCACGAGCCCGAGGTGATCCTGCTCGACGAGCCGACGACCGGCGTCGATCCGGTGTCGCGGCGCGAGTTCTGGAAGCTGCTGTCGGAGTTCCTCTCCCAGGGGATCACGATCGTCATGACGACGCCGTACCTCGACGAGGCCGAGCGCTGCTCGCGCGTCGGTCTGCTTCACGAAGGACGGTTGCTCGCGCTCGACACGCCGGAACACCTGCGCGCGGCGTATCCCGGCCACCTCATCGAAGTGATGGCCGAACCGCAGGAGCGCGCCTCCGCCCTCCTCGCCGCATTGGCGGGCGTCGAGGAGGTGCAGGCATTCGGCGAGCGGTTGCATGCGCGGCTGGCGACGGCCGAGGAGCGTGCGCCCGATCGGCTGCGCGCGGCGCTCGAACAGGCGGGCGTGCGGGTGACCTCGTCGCGCGCCGTGTCCCCGTCCCTCGAAGACGTCTTCATCAACCAGGTGCTGCACGCGACGAACGAAACGGAGCCTGCCCCGACATCGGGTCGTCGCGGGCCGGGCCCTCGGGACAACTCATGAGAAGACTTCCACGGTTTGTCACCGGCATCCTCTGCCTGATCCTGCTTCGTGCGCCGCTGGCCGCCGGGCAAACGGCGGAGGTGAACCAGGCGTTGGTCGTGCACCTGACGCTCGACGCGGCGATTGCGCGCGCCGTCGAGGCCAGCCATCACCTGGGCGAGCTGCGAGCGCGACAGGCCGGCGCGCACGCCACCTGGGAAGGGCGCCAGGCCGCCGATCGCCCGCAGGTCTCGGCGCAGGCCGGCTACACGCGCACCAATCACGTCGACGCGTTCGGGATCGGCCTGCCCGGCCGGGCGTTCGAGGTCATCTACCCCGACATTCCGAACAATTACCGCGCGCGGCTCGACCTGCAATGGCCGATCTACTCCTTCGGCCGCACCGCGGCGCTCGAGCGTCTCGCGCAGGCGGAATCCGACGCCAGCGGCAAGGACGTGGAGGTCGGGCGAGCCGACCTGAAGCTGGACGTCACGCGTGCGTTCTGGGCGCTCGTCACCGCGCGCGAATCGGTGCACGTGCTCGAGCAGTCGCTGATGCGGATGGATTCGTCGCTCCAGGACGTCCGGAATCGCCTCGCGGTCGGGCTCGTGCCGCCCAACGACGTGCTCTCCGTGCAAGCGCAACGCTCGCGGCAGCAGATGCTGCTCATCCAGGCCCGCAACCAGCTCGATCTGTCTTCGGCGGACCTGGCGCGGCTCGCGGGCCTCTCTCCCGACACGCGTATCGAACCCGACGCGCTGCTCGACCAGCCGGCGGCCCCGGTGCAACCCGCCGCGGCACAAGGCGCGCAGGTCGGCGCGCTGGTTGCCGAGGCGCGGCGGGCGCGTCCCGAACGCCAGGCGCTCGCGGCGCGAGTCGCGGAAGCCGGCAATCGTCGCGAGGCAGCACTCGCCGGGAAGCGCCCGCTGCTCGGCGTTGCGGGCGGCGTGGACTATGCGCGGCCGAACCCGCGGATCTTTCCGCGGCTGGGCGAGCTGCGCGAGTCCTGGGATGCGAGCATCAACCTGAGCTGGCTGCTGTGGGACGGTGGGCGCGTGCGGGCCGACGTCGCGGAGGCGACCGCCTCCGAGCGCGCGGTCGCCGAGCGTCTGGCCGATCTCGACAGCGCGCTCGAAGTGGAAGTGCGCCAGCGCTGGCTGGACGTCGAATCCGGCCGGGCCGCGGTCGCGGCGGCCATGGACGGCCTGGCGGCGGCCGCCGAAGCGCGCCGCGTGGTCGCCGACCGATTTGCGAGCGGCGTGGCGACGGCCACCGACGTGCTGGACGCGCAGGTCGCGCTGCTGCAGGCGGATCTCGATCGCACGCAGGCCCTGGCCAGCGTCAAGCTGGCCGAAGCGCGGTTGACCCGCGCGTTGGGAAGATAGGATCGTGCGAGGTGCGCAGTGCGGACCGCGAGCGCAGCCGCACGTCGCACGCACCAGGCACAAAGCACGAGGCACCGCACCTCGCACCTCGCACGTCGCACGATGCACAGCACCTCGCACGTCGCACCTCGCACATAGCACTCTTATGGATCCCATCATCGTCCGCGACCTCACCCGGCGATTCGGCCAGTTCGTGGCCGTCGATCGCGTGTCGTTCGACGTGCACGCGGGCGAGATCTTCGGCTTTCTCGGCAGCAACGGCGCGGGCAAATCGACGACCATCCGGATGCTGTGCGGATTGCTGCGACCAACCGCCGGGTCGGCGGTGGTCGGCGGCATCGACGTGTCGCGCGATCCCGAAGGGGTGAAACGGCGCATCGGCTACATGTCGCAGAAGTTCTCGCTGTACGAGCTCTTGACCGTCGGGCAGAACATCCGGTTCTACGCGGGCCTCTACGGCTTGTCGGGCGAGCGGTACACACAGCGCCGGCGCGTCGTGCTCGAAATGGCCGGGCTCGAAGGCCGCGAGCAGATGCTCGCGCGCGACCTGCCCGGCGGCTGGCGGCAGCGCCTGGCGCTCGGGTGCGCCATCCTGCACGAGCCGCCGATCCTCTTTCTGGACGAACCGACGGGCGGCGTGGACCCGCTGTCGCGCCGCAAGTTCTGGAACCTGATCGGTCAACTCTCCGCGTCGGGCGTCACGATCCTCGTGACGACGCACTACCTGGACGAGGCGGAGTATTGCCACCGCCTCGCGCTGATTCACGCCGGCCGGCTTGCGGCGCTGGGCACGACCGGCGAGCTGAAAGAGGCATTCGTGACGCGGCCGATCGTCGAAGTGCAGGCCGGTGACGCCGTGGCCGCCATGCGCGCGCTCGACCAGATGCCCGAGGTCGAGAAGACGAGCCTCTTCGGGACGGCGGTGCACGCGGTGCTGCGGACCATGGCCGTGCCGCCGGAGGTTGTCGGGGAACGGCTGCGCGCCCAAGGCTTGGACATTCGCGCGGTGGCGACGGTGGCGCCGTCGCTCGAGGACGTGTTCCTCGACGTCGTGGAGAAGGCGGGGCGGTCATGAGGAAGGCCCTCGCCGTCGGCCGCAAGGAATTTCACCAGATCGTGCGCGATCGGCGCACGCTGTCGATCCTGCTCCTCGCGCCGGTGATGTTCCTGCTGCTGTACGGCTACGCGCTCAACTTCGACATCAAGCACGTCACGCTCGCGGTCGAGGACCGGGACGGGACGGTCGCGAGCCGCGCGCTGGTCGCCGCGTTCGTCAATTCCGGCTACTTCGACCTCGTGGCGTCCGTCTACGACGACCGGGCGATCGATCGGCTGATGGACCGCAACGAGATCCGGGCGGCGCTGGTCATCCCGGAGCGGACCGGCCGCGCGATCGACACCGGGCAGATTGCGAGCGTGCAGATCCTCATCAACGGCGACAACGCGAACACCGCGAGCACGGTGATGGGCTATGCGCTCAACACGGTCCGCAGCGTGTCCTCGTCGCTGCTCGTCGACCGGCGTGGCATCCGCTCGCAGCCGCTGGTCGTGGCCGAGCCGCGCATCTGGTACAACCCGGAACTGAAGAGCACGCTCTTCCTGGTGCCCGGCCTGATTGCCTTCATCGGGATGATCACCGGCGCCGTCTCGACCGCGCTGTCGATCGTGCGCGAGAAAGAACGCGGCACGTGGGAGCAGGTGCGCATGGCGCCGATCGGGACGCCGGCCTATGTCGGCGGCAAGACCATCCCGTACCTCGCCATCGCGATCGCGTCCGCGATGGGGATCATGCTCGCGGCGATGGCGCTCTTCGATCTGCCGATGCGCGGGACCTGGCCGGACCTGCTGCTCGCGGTCTCGCTGTTCCTGGCCGGCGCGGTCGGTACCGGCATGTTCATCTCGACAATCTCGGACTCGCAGCTGGTCGCCTTCCAGGTGGTGCTGATTGTCGCGTTCCTGCCGACGTTCCTCCTGTCCGGCTTCATCTTTCCGATCGCCAGCATGCCGGTGCCGATCCGGCTCCTCACCTATCTCGTGCCCGCGCGCTACTTTCTCGTGGCGCTGCGCGGCATCGTGCTGAAGGGGGTCGGCGCCATGGCGGTGTGGCCCGAGCTGGGCGCGCTCGTCCTCTACGCGACGGCGGTGCTCGGCCTCGCGTCGGTCCGGCTGGCCAGGGAGCGGGGGTGACGCGATGCGGCGAACGCTGTTCCTGATCTGGAAAGAACTGCTCGAGCTGCGGCAGGACCCGAAGCTGCTGCGCGTGCTGCTGGTCGCGCCGATCCTCCAGCTCGCGGTCTTCGGGTACGCGGCGACCACCGACGTGAAGAACGTGCCGATCGTGGTGGCCGACGCGGACCGGACCTCCGCGAGCCGCGATCTCATCGAGCGCTTCGACGCGTCCCCGTACTTCTCCATCGTGGGCGTCGTCACGACCGTCGACGAGATCGACCCGTACCTGGAGCGGTCGCGCGCGTGGATGGCGCTGTCGATTCCCACCGGCTACGGACAAGCCGTCGGCTCGGGCACGCCGGCGACCGTGCAGGTGGTCGCCGACGGGACCGACGCCAATTCCACCACCGTCGCGCTCGGATACGCCACCACTCTCGTCGCGACCTATGCGCAGACGCTCGCGGCCACCCGTCGTCCGGTCGGGCAGGGCTTCAGCCCTGACAAAGGAGCCGGCCGGGCGCGGGTCGGCGCCTTCGACCCGCAGCTGCGCGTCTGGTTCAACCCGCAGCTCGAGAGCAAGGATTTCATGATCCCGGGCGTGCTCGCGCTGCTGCTGCTCGTGATGACCGCGGTGTTGGGCTCGATGGGGATTGTTCGCGAGAAGGAACTCGGCACCCTCGAACAGTTGAACGTCACCCCGCTCGGCCGCTGGCAGCTGATTGTCGGCAAGCTGCTGCCGTACGGGCTCATCGGCGCCATCGACGTGTGCCTGGTCGTCGCCGTGGCCGTGTTCTGGTTCCAGATCCCGCTGCGCGGCAGCTTCCTGCTGCTCTTCGTGATGAGCCTGGTGTACCTGCTCGGCGCGCTCGGCCTCGGCCTCTTCGTCTCGACGATCTCGAACACGCAGCAGCAGGCCATGATGACCGCGGCCTTCTTCGTCGTGATGCCGATGCTCTATCTGTCCGGGTTCATCTTCCCGATCGAGAACATGCCGGCCATCATCCAGCCGCTGACCTACCTGATTCCGCTGCGCTACTACCTGGTGATCGTCCGGGGAATCTTCCTGAAGGGCGTGGGGCTGGAGACGTTCTGGCGGGAGGCGCTGGAACTGCTCGTGTTCGGCGTCGCGATTCTCAGTCTGGCCGCGGCCCGCGCCCGCAAGCGCGCGGCGTGAGGTGGTTTGTTCAGTGCATGAACGGCCCTGGTTGCGATCGCGGACTGGACCACACGCGCCGCAGCATCGATGACCGTTCGCGGGTTCCTGTCGCTGGCCTGAGGGCACACGCTTCGCGAGGCGCGCTCGGCGCATTGCCGCGGCCAGAAGATGAGCCACCTCTGGACACGCGCCGATGCGCCTTTCGCCAGCGTCCGCACCTGCTCCAGGCTCGCCATCGTGTGGCGATCCCGCCGGCGCGCCCCTTCTGAGCAGGCATCCACGGCGTCCAAGAAGCGGGATCCGCGTGACACTACACGACAGCGGCGCCCGTAAATCCTTCTACCACAGGTAGTTGACTTTTTGAACTGTCGAAGACCGGTCCGACCATGGTCCTCTGCCAAACCTCTTTAGAAATGCGCCCTCCACTCTGAGAATTGTTGACACGACGCAGAGCTTGTGGTAGGTACCGCGTCACCTCGTGCTTGTCGGGTGCCGACCCTCGATCGACGGCAATCACCAGCAATCGTGCGGAGCCTGCCCCTTTCGACCGATTCCGGGTGGGCCGCGCCCGCCCATCTTGAGACAGGCGGCCTTGGATCCGGACGATCAAGAAATGACCTACCCCTGCCGAATAACGAACTACTTCAGTACTGATGCGCCAAAACCAAGGGGGACGCTGTGACCAAGGAACGCGACAGGACGGGGCAAGCAAAGCCGCCTAGCATGGCCAGACGGAATTTTCTTCTGAAAGCGCCGGTCGCTGCGGTTGGGATCGGAGCCATGGTGTCGATGAACGCTCTCGAAGCGGCGAGTGTCGCTACGGGCCAGAAGCCGGCCGGCACTGGTTCGGCGAACTACAGCGGAGCGGGAGCGCCCAAGCTGATAGTCCAGGATGGCGCCGCCGAGGTCGACACCGCCTATGGCCGGGTGCGCGGTTTCATCCGCAACGACATCCGCACCTTCCGCGGCGTTCCCTATGGCGGCGACACGAGCGGCGCCAACCGCTTCATGCCACCGACCAAGCCCACTCCGTGGAAGGGCGTGCGCAGCTCGCTTTACTGGGGACCGGGCAGTCCGCAGACTATTCCGAAACGAGACAATGACGAGATCACGTTCTTCGGCAATCCGCCTGCGGCCGAGTACGGCGAGGATTGTCTACGCGTGAACGTCTGGACGCCGGGCCTCGATAATGCCAAGCGGCCGGTGATGGTGTGGATGCATGGCGGCGGTTATTCGCACGGAATTCCCCAACTGTGCTTCTATGACGGTGAAAACCTCGCCCATCGCGGCGACGTGGTCGTGGTGAGCATCCATCACCGCTTGAATGTTGTAGGCTTTCTGAACCTTGCTTCTTACAGCTCCAAGTATGCCGACTCGGCAAACGTCGGCGTGATGGACTTGGTCGCGGCGCTGCAATGGGTGCACGACAACATCGCCGGCTTCGGCGGCGATCCCGGCAAGGTGACGATCTTGGGTGAGTCCGGCGGCGGCGGCAAGGTGATGACGACCTTGACCATGCCTTCGGCCAAGGGGTTGGTCCATCGTGCGTCGATCCAGAGTGGTTCCGGTGCGGTCTATGGCTACACGAAGCCCGAACAGAGCGCGGAGATCGCGGCCAACCTGCTGAAGGAGCTGAACCTCAGCCCCTCGCACGTGGACGAATTGCAGAAGATTCCGATCGACCAATTGGTGGAAGCGAGCGGCAAGATTCGTGGGGGTTGGGGCCCGACGGTGGACGGTCGGTCCCTCCCGATTCCGGCTTTCTATCCGACCGCGCCGGAAATCTCGGCCGACGTGCCGATTATCGTCGGAAGCAACCTGAACGAGCAGACGTATTCAGTCGGTCATCCTGAACTCGAGAACATGACCGAAACAGAGGCGAGGGGTCTTCTGAGCAAGGCCGCCTTCGGGGATGCCGACGCGATCTACGCCGCATTCCTGAAAGCGTATCCCGGTTCGAAGCCCTACGATGTCTATTCGCTCGCCATGGCGACTCCAGGGCGCCAAAGCGCTTTAATGGTGGCGCAGCGCAAGGTGGCGCAGGGCCGGGCGCCAGCTTACAACTACCTCTTCAGTTGGAAAGCGAAGCACCTGAACGGTCGTCCGCGTGCTTTTCACATGGCGGAGATCTCGTTCCAGTTCTACACCACCGACCTGAGCGAAGCCCGCACCGGGGCGAGCGACGAGGCCCGGGCCCTCGCCGCGAAGGTCTGCGATTGCTGGGTGGCGTTTGCGCGCACGGGCAATCCCAACCATCCGGGAGTTCCGCACTGGCCTGCGTATGACCCCCGGACGGTGCCGACCATGATTTTCGACAATGTCTGTATCGTGAAGAACGACCCCGTCGGCGAGGCGCGCAGACTGATAAAGCCCATCACGTCATCGATTTGAGCGCACGCAGTTTGCAGCGATGTGAAGGTCACGGCGACGCTATGACCTTCACGCCCGCTCCGGGCAGAGCGCGAGTGCCTGGTCGCGCCGACAGCCATCCGCATGCACCATGCCGGGTCGTCCCGTCTTCGCGCAACCAGGAACGGCCGGATCGCTGAGGAGTGGCCAGCCTCCAGCCGGTCGGGCCTCGCCGGGAATCGTGGCGCAATAGCGTGCAGACGGCGGTCGGCCTCGGCATTCCCGCCATGGCCCGAGCGGATCGGTCGCCAACTGCGACGCCTGTCGCAGTTGGCGCCTGCTGGCGAACCTGACGGCCAGCGCAGCGCGAATCCTTCGGCGTGCACACCCACCGGCGCATCGATCGCGAAGGCGTCTTCCACACGAACCTTGCCGGCGTCCGCCGACCGGTCTTCGCCGGGAAGAAGTCATTCAAGAAAATATTTCTGTTGACAAATGGTCTGGCCGCCGTATATTTTGTCCCAACTTGGGACAAACGTCCGGCTAGCCCCCTCCCCAAAGACCCCCAAAAGCGCGTCAACCGGCCCTGTCGGGACTTCAGGTCCGGCGGTTTAGTTCATTGGGGAGACCAATGTCTGCCATTCCTCCTCAGTTTCGAGTCGCTACCCGCGGAACCACGCGGGAAATCAACAGCAGCATCGCGCTGAATCTCGTGCGCGTGCATCAGCCCATTTCGCGTGCTGATCTTGCCCGCCACATGGGTGTCCGCCGCGGCGCCATTACCCTCATCGTCAACGATCTCCTCGAGCGTCACCTGCTTGTCGAAGGGGCGATTGCCGAAACCGTCCGCGGCCGCAAACCCACGTTTCTCTACATCGACTCGCGAGGTCGCGGCATCGTCGCGGTCGACATTCGTGCCAGCGGCACGTTCCTGATGCTGGCCGACCTGTCGGGCAAGCCGCTCTCCGGCGTTGTCAGGCTGAAGACTGTTGGCGAGCCATGTGGTCTCGTGGCGGCGCTCGCACCGCGCATCAGAAGCCTGCTGGCCGATCACCCCGAGATCGAAGTCTGCGAAGGCGTTGGAGTGGTGGTGCCGGGTATGGTGGAGCACACCACGATGCGCGTGCTGCACGCGCCCACACTCGAATGGCGGGATGTGGACTTGCGGGAGCCGCTGGCGGTGGCCACCGGCCTGCCCGTGCAAATCGAGAATTCAGGGCGTGCGTGCGTGCTCGCGCAGGCATGGACGGTACGCGACGGCGTGGCGGACGCCAAGACGGACATCGTCTTCGTCAGCGTCTCCGATGGTGTGGGCGTGGGCGTGATGGTCCAGGGCGAGCTCCTCCGAGGGAGCCACAACATTGCGGGTGAGTTCGGCCACCTGCCTCTCTCCCTCGACGGTCCGCCCTGTTCGTGCGGCGCGAATGGATGTTGGGAAGCGTATGTCTCCAATCGTGCGCTGCTCGCGCGCTACTTCGGCCGCAGCGGGGGACCCGGCGCGGCCGCGCCAACCGACGACCGGGCGTTCACGGTCGAAGACCTCGTCACACGGGCGCGTGCGAACGACGCGAGGGCAGTGGCCGCAATTGAGACGACCGGCCACTACCTGGGGATGGGTCTCGCCTCGGTGATCAAGGCGCTCGACCCGTCACGCGTGTACATCGGCGGTGAGATCACGCTCGCGTGGGACCTGGTCGAGGGGCGGTTGCGTGCGGCGATGGCCCAACGTGCGCTCACGCCCGCAGCGGCGGAAACCGAGATCCGCCTGGTGGCAGCCAGCGAGTATCCGCGACTGCGGGGGGCGGCGGCGCTGATCGCCGCGCCGGCGTTTGCGTCGCCCAACGCGTGGTTTGGCGGTTCGGTCGCCAACAGGAAGCAGGAGCCGGCCTTGATCTGATCGGTCGAGTGGGCGGTATGGACATGCAGCCCGAATTCGCGGCGATCGGTTCCCCCCCTGGACCGCAGCCGCATGGAGGCGGAATGAAGGAACGCGGCTCGGTTCTCGATTTTCAGCATGCTGCATGGGACACGATTCCCGTCGAGCGCGTCGCCGACGGAATTGAGCGGCAGTTGATCTGGGGCGAGCGACTGATGGTGTGCCGGGTGCGATTCGGCCCGCACGTCGCTACCGCCCTGCACACGCACCCGCACGAACAGATGACGCTGGTGCAGAAAGGCCGCGTTCGGTTCACCGTGAACGGCCAGACGGTGGAGGCCTCGGCGGGCGACGTGGTGTGCTTTCCCTCGCAGTTGGAGCACGCCGCGGTGATGCTCGACGAAGAGGTGATTCTCCTGGACATCTTCACGCCAGTGCGCGAGGACTTTTTGCCGCGGGGCGACGCTCCGCGTTAAGACGCCGTAGGCGAGCCGCACGTCGTCCGACATCTCTACGTGTTCGCTTCACGCCCGGGGTTCCTGTTGGGGTCGGCCTTTGGGGGTGGGATGTGGTTGCCGGTGAAGGGTCCGTCGATCGCTGCCTGACCGACGACGAAGTGCGTCGGATCGTCCGCGACGGGCTTGCGCCCCTCGCGATCGATGGCCGCCGCGTGCTTGCCATTATTCCCGACGGCACCCGGACGATGCCGGTCCCGATGCTGTTCGGCGTGCTGCAGGAGTTACTGGGGGATCGGGTCGCGGCCTTGGACTACCTGGTGGCCCTCGGCACTCACCCTGTTCTAACCGACAGGCAGCTTACCCGCCTGGTCGGTCGCCCAGTCGTCAACGGTCAGGTCGGACGCACCCGGGTCCTGAATCACCAGTGGGACGTCTCCTCGACGTTCGTCACCCTCGGGACGATCCCCAGCCGCGAGATCGCGGATCTGACGTGCGGACTCCTTGCCGAGGACGTCGACGTCAGCGTGAACCGGCTGATCCTCGACTACGATCACCTGCTCATCTGCGGCCCGGTGTTTCCCCACGAGGTGGCGGGCTTCTCGGGCGGGAACAAGTACTTCTTCCCCGGCATCGGCGGCTCCCACATTATCGACGCGACACACTGGCTTGGCGCGCTCGTGACCAGCGCCGCCGTCATTGGACGATCCCGCACGCCGGTGCGCGCGGTGATCGATCGCGCCGCCGGATTCATCGATCGCCCGACGACTTCCCTCAGCTTCGTTGTGACGCATGAAGGCGTCGCCGGCTTGTACGTTGGAGCGGTGCAGCCCGCCTGGCGCGCCGCCGCCGACCTCTCGGCGCGCAAGCACGTCGTTCAGGTGAAGGCGCCCTTCAGGCGCGCGCTGGCGGTGATGCCGGAGATGTACGCCGACCTGTGGACCGCCGCAAAAGGGATGTACAAGCTGGAGCCGGCCGTGGCCGACGGCGGGGAAGTCATCATCTACGCGCCCCACATCACCGAAGTCAGTTACACGCACGGTTCAATTCTCGACGAGATCGGGTATCACTGCTGTCCGTTCTTTCTTGCCGACTGGGAGCGTTTCAGATCCTATCCGCGCGCCGTGCTCGCGCATTCGACGCACGTCAAGGGACGCGGGTGCTATGACGCGAAGCGAGGCATCGAGACGCCCCGCATCAACGTGACGCTCGCAACTGGCATTCCGCGCGAGCGCTGCCAACGCATCAACCTCGCCTACCTGGATCCCGCCAGCATCCGCATAGAGGACTGGGCGGGGCGGGAGCAGGACGGCGAGCTCCTGGTGCGCCGGGCGGGCGAGATGCTCTACAGGCTGGAGCAGGACGACTGACAGGGACGTTCATTCGCGAGCCACGTCATCTGGCATTGGCTCGGATTGTCGCGCTTCCGTTCTTGAAGTTCATGGAACGTGAAAAGGGGATGGAATCATGAGCAGTTTCCGCCGACCGGCGTTCCGGCTCACTCGCAGCAGCGCAGGGCTCGTTGGGTTCCTGCTCCTGCTGGCCGTTGCTGTCCTGGCGTTCGCGCCGCAGGTCACCGCCCCCAAGGCCGATCTGATCCTGTCTGGTGGGAAGGTGGTCACTGCCGACTCCACCTTCAGCGTTGCCGAGGCGGTGGCGGTGCGGGCGGGTCGCATCGTGGCGGTGGGCCGCACGGCAGACATCGTAGCTCGGGAAAAGGGTCCGCAGACGCAGATGATCGACCTCAAAGGTCGGACGGTGCTGCCGGGACTCCTCGAGTCGCATGTGCACCCGCTGGGCGCTGCGCTCAGCGAGCTCCGAAAGCCGGTTGTCGTGCTCCACTCATTTGCCGAAATCCAGGATTACATCCGTCAGCAGGCGGCCGCGACGCCGAAGGGCGAGTGGATCGACGTTCCCAAGACGTTCCCGGCGCGGCTGAAAGAGATGCGGATGCCGGATCGGCATGTTCTCGACGTAGCCTTGGACCATCCGGTCCACTACGACGCCAGCTACGCGTGCGCAGTCAACTCGTACGCGCTGAAGATGAGCGGGATCACGAAAGATACGCCCAATCCGCCGCAAGAGGGTGCGCGCATCGTTCACGACGACAAGGGAGAACCAACAGGGATCCTCGTCGGACGTGCGTCCTCATTGCTCAAGAACAGGTCGAGAGGGACGGAGCGCTTCACTGACCAGGAGAGGCTCGATGCGCTCGAAGCGATGTTGAAACGGTACCTGGCCGCCGGGCTGACCTCCATCACCGACCGAGGGGCCGTCGAGGCAATTCCTCTCTACAACAAGCTGAAAGAGCAGAAGCGGCTGCCCGTCCGCGTGGTCATGACGTATCTGGTCGGCTTGGAGCAGCTTCAGAACACAACCGACGTGGTGACCGACAGCGGCGATGAATGGCTCAAGTACGGGACGTTCAAAGTCATCCTCGACGGAGGCATCAACAACGGCACGTCGAAGATGCGAGCGCCGTGGGGACCCTACTCGGCTCAATTGTTCGGCATCGACGACCCCAACAATCGCGGTCTCGTCAATTTCACTCCTGATCAGCTCCTGACCATCATGCGGGTGGCGCATCAAAAAGGCTGGACGATGGCCGCTCACGACCAGGGAGACGCCGCCATCGACGAGCTGCTCACCGTGTTCGAAACGTTGGACAAGGAAAAACCGATTGCTCCGACGCGCTCCCATTTCATTCACGCCAGCTTTATGGCCCCCGATCTGATCGAACGCGCCAAGAAGATCGGTGTGCTGTTCGATGTCCAGCCGGACTGGTTGTATTTCGATGGCGTCGCGATGTCGAAAGTGGTGTCGCCAGAAGTGATGCGGTACTTCAACGCGTATGGGTCGCTGGCCAAAGCGGGTGTCATTTTCGCGGGTGGCAGCGATCACATGGTCGGATGGGACAAGAACACGGCGGTCAACGCCTACAACCCGTTTCTCGGCATGTGGATCGCGATCACCCGCAAGACGGCACAGGGCATTGTCATCCACCCCGAGGAGCGCCTCACCCGCGAACAGGCGCTTCGAATGTACACGTGCTGGTCGGCTTACCTGAACCGGAGCGAGAAGGACCGCGGCTCCATTGAAACGGGCAAGTTGGCTGACTTCGTGGTTATCGACCGGGATTACCTGACGTGTCCCGAGGACGAGATTCGAAGCATCGAACCTCTCATGACGATTGTGGGAGGCAAGATCGGGTACTCGGGCGCTGGGGCGCCGACGACCACGACTAGTCAACAACTTCCTCTGCGTTAGGAGAGGGCGCAAGTCGTCGGCGGCTAAGCGAAGCAATGGGCCGTACCCAGGTGTCACCCCTGGCTCTTTGAAGAGCCTGCAATGTGGAAGGGGAATGGGATTATGAATATCAAACGGCTGCTCCGGCTCGCTCATGACAGACTACATCTGGTCTGCCTCCTGTCTTTGTTCGTCCTGACGTGCGGCATTGTCGCCCTCGGGTGTTCGAGCTCACAAGTCGCGACGCCCAAGGCCGATCTGATCCTGTCCGGCGGGAAGGTGGTAACGGTGGATTCCACCTTCAGCATTGCCGAGGCGGTGGCGGTGCGGGCGGGCCGCATCGTGGCCGTCGGCCGAACGGCCGACATCATTTCTCAGGAGCGCGGTCCGCAGACGCAGATGATCGACCTCAAAGGTCGGACGGTGCTGCCGGGGCTGCTGGAGTCGCACGTCCACCCGCTCGGTGCTGCGCTCAGCGAGGTCAGAAAGCCGTTTGTCGTGCTCCACTCGTTTGCCGAGGTCCAGGACTACATTCGCCAGCAGGCGGCCAAGACGCCCAAGGGCGAATGGATCGATGTGCCGAAGACCTTCCCCGCGCGACTGAAAGAGATGCGGATGCCGGACCGGCACGTCCTCGACGCGACGCTGGATCATCCCGTCTATTACGACGCCAGCTACGCGTGTGCCGTCAACTCGGACGCGCTCAAGATGAGCGGGATCACGAAGGCGACCCACGACCCGTCCGGAATAGACGCGCGTATCCTCAGGGATAAGAATGGCGACCCAACCGGGATTCTCACCGGAAGGGCTGCCGGGCTGTTGAAGAACAGGCCAAGGGAAACGGAACAGTTCACCGACCAGGAGAAGATCGATGCGCTGGAGGCGATGCTGAAGCGATATCTGGCCGCCGGTCTGACCTCGATCACCGATCGCAGCGCCGCGGAGGCAATCCCGCTCTACAACAAGCTCAAAGAGCAACACCGCCTGCCCGTTCGAGTGATCATGACTTATCTGGTCGGGTTGGAAGAGCTTCAAAAAGCGACTTATGTGACCGATCAAGGCGACGAGTGGTTGAAATTCGGCACCTTCAAGGTCGGACTCGATGGTGGCATCAACGCGGGAACGTCGAGAATGCGGGCGCCTTGGGGCCCTTACGCCGCCCAGTTGTTCGGTATCGACGATCCACAGAATCGTGGCGACTATCGGATGTCTCCTGAGGATCTCATGGTGATCATGCGGGTGGCGCGAGACAAGGGTTGGACGATGGCGGCCCACGACCAGGGTGACGGCGCCATCGACGCGCTGCTCACGGTGTTCGAAACGCTGAACAAGGACAAACCGATTGCCCCGACGCGCTCCCATTTGATCCATGCGAGCTTTCTCGCCCCCGATTTGATTGCGCGCGCCAAGAAGCTGGGTGTGCTGGTCGACGCTCAGCCGGGGTGGTTGTACTTCGACGCCGTGGCGATGTCGAAAGTAGTGTCCCCGGAGGTGATGCGGTACTTCAACCCCTATCAGTCGCTGGTGAAGGCGGGTGTGATTATCGGGGGCGGGAGCGACCACATGGTGGGGTGGGACAAGAACACGGCGGTGAACCCCTACAACCCGTTTCTGAACATGTGGATCGTGATTACCCGCAAGACGGCACAGGGTGAAGTCATTCACCCGGAGGAACGGCTGACGCGCGAACAGGCGCTCCGGATGTACAGCAGCTGGTCAGCCTATTTGAACCGCAGCGAGATGGACCGTGGGTCCATCGAAAAGGGGAAGTTGGCCGATTTCGTGGTGATCGACCGGGATTATCTGACCTGTCCCGAAGACGAGATTCGAAGCATCGAGCCTCTCATGACGATTGTGGGAGGCAAGATCGGGTACTCGGGCGCTGGAGCGCCGACAACGCCAGCGAGTCCGCAGCCTCCTCTTCATTAGAGGAGCCTGCAGGCCGCCGGTGGAGTGTACCCGTGGCGGCTGGCAGACCAGACGATTCGTCAGAGCACGACCGTTTGAACAACCCGCAATGTCGAAAGGGAATGGGGTCATGAGCACGATCTGTCGGTCGACCTTCCGGCTCACTCGGAGCTGGCCACAGGTGGTCGGCCTCTTGTTCCTCCTGGCGGTTGCTGTCCTCGCATTCGCACCTCCGGTTGCGGCTGCCAACGCCGATTTGATCCTCATCAACGGAAAGGTGTTGACGGTCGACAAGGCCTTCTCCGCAGCCGAAGCGGTGGCGGTGAAGGGGGGGCGCATCGTCGCGGTCGGCAAAACCGCCGACATCGTTGCCCGGGAGAAGGGTCCGCAGACGCAGGTGATCGACCTGAAGGGGCGGACGATGCTCCCCGGCCTGATCGACTCGCACTGCCACCCGCTCGGCGCCGCGCTCAGCGAGCTTGAGTCGGACTTCACCCTCCTGCACACGTTCGAGGAGATCCGGGCCTACATCCGGACGCAGGCGGCCAAGACGCCGAAGGGCCAGTGGATCTCGGTGCCCAAGACCTTCCCGGCGCGCCTGAAGGAACTGCGGATGCCGGACCGCACGATCCTCGACGCGACGCTCGACCACCCGGTCTACTACGACGCCAGCTACGCGTTTGCGGTGAACTCCTACGCGATCAAGATGAGCGGGATCACCAAGGACACACCGTCGGAAGACGGCGCGCGGGTCTTGAAGGACGCCCACGGCGAACCGACGGGCATCATGACGGGACGCGCGTCGGCGCTGCTCAAGAACCGGCCGCGGTCGCGCCGAGAGTTCACCGAGCAGGAGCAGCTCGACGCGCTCGCGGCGATGCTGAAGCGATACGCGGCCGCAGGCGAGACGTCGATCACCGATCGCGGCGCGAACGGGGCGATTGCGCTGTACGCGAAGCTCAAGGAACAGAACAAGCTGGCCGTTCGGGTGACGATGACCTATAGACCCTCCCTCGAGGAGTTGCAGAAGACAACCTATGCGACTGAACAGGGCGACGAGTGGGTGAAGTTCGGCGCCTTCAAGGTGGGGCTCGACGGCGGCATCAACGCCGGGACGTCGTTCATGCGGGAGCCGTGGCTCCAGCCTTACGCCTTGCAACTGTTCGGCATCCCCGATTCGAACATGCGCGGCGACCTTCGCATGTCCGTCCCCGATCTCAACGCCATCATGAAGGTGGCGTGGGAAAAAGGCTGGCCGCTCTGCGCGCACTCGCAGGGTTCGGCTGCGACCGACGCATTGCTCGATGTGTTCGAAGCCGCCAACAAGGTCAGACCAATTGCTCCAAGCCGCTCGCATGTGGTCCACGCGAGCTTCCTCACGCCAGACATCATCGAGCGAGCCAAGCGGCTCGGTGTGCTCTTCGACGTGCAGCCCGACTGGTACCACTTCGACGCCGTGGCGATGTCGAAGGTCGTGTCGCCCGAGGTGATGCGTTACTTCAATCCCTACCAGTCGCTCGTCAAGGCGGGAATCATCTTCGCCGGCGGCAGCGATCACATGGTCGGCTGGGACAAGAACGCGTCGGTCAACGCCTACAACATCTTCCTGGGCATGTGGACCGCCATTTCCCGCAAGACGGCCCAGGGCACCGTCATCCATCCAGAGGAGAAGCTGACCCGGGAACAGGCCCTGCGGATGTACACGATCTGGGGCGCCTATCTGAACCACAACGAGAAGAACGTCGGCTCCATCGAGACCGGCAAGCTGGCCGATTTCGTTGTCGTCGACAAGGACTATCTGACCTGTCCGGAGGATGAGATCCGCACGATGGAACCGTTGCTGACGATCGTGGGAGGCAAGATTTCCTATTCCGCGCCTACAGCGCCGAAGGTGACGACTCACTAGTGAGACGAGGCCGATTGCAGTTGTGCAGCTGCTGATCTGATCGCTCCAGGGTGGCGCATTGACTCAAAGGGAGAGGCTGTTTATGACAAGTAGAGTTCTGGAACAGAGACGTTCAAAGGAGCCAGGTCGGCGAGCGGCCACTCTGTTGGCCTTCGCGTTCGCCCTGGCTTGCCTGCTACTCGTTCCCGCGGTCGCATCTGCGCAGCGAGGCGGCTCCGGATTCACGGGAACGGTGACGGACTCGTCGGGCGGCGTCCTGCCCGGCGTCACGGCGGAAGCATCGAGTCCCGCACTCATCGAAAAGGTCCGGACGGCGGTTACCGACAGTCAGGGACGCTACAACATCATCGACCTCCCGCCGGGCGTCTACTCAGTTACCTTCAGCTTGACCGGGTTTAGCACGGTGAAGCGCGAAGGCATTCGCCTGGCTGCGGCGTTCGTTGCGACTGTGAATGCACAGCTGCCAGTCGGGCAGCTTTCAGAGACAGTCGTGGTCTCGGGTAGTGCTCCGGCCGTAGACCTTCGCAGCAACGCCCGGCAGACGAGCTTGTCCAAGGAAATGCTGGACGCGATCCCGTCCAGCGGCGGTCTCAATTACTACACGACCCTGTTGCTCGGCGCGTCACAGTCGGCGCAAGGGTTCACAGCGCCGACGAACAACTACATATGGGCGGACCTTTCCTTCCGCGGCGTGCAGGAATCGTCGGTCCAGCTCGACGGATTCGACACCAGCCACCGCATGAGCGGCAACGGCACTGAGTTGGTTCTCAACCCGGGGATGGCCCAAGAGGTTGCGGTCATCAGAGGCTCCGCCGGGGCGGATCAGCAAGCGGGCGGGCTGGTTACCAACGTGATTCCAAGGAGCGGGGGAAACCTGTTCAGGGGCAGCCTCTCTCTCAATTACGCTCCTGGATCGTTCGTCGGGAGTAATCTGAACCCGACGTTGATCGCGCAGAAAGTCGGCGTCAACTCCATGAGAACGCAGTACGACGTCAACCCGGCTTTCGGCGGCCCGATTGCGAAAGACAAGGTGTGGTTCTGGGCGTCGTATCGGAGCTTCCTATACAGCAGAGATAGCGGTGACTACCGGGACACCAATCCGACGGACTGGGTCTACACGCCTGACACGAGCCAGTCGACGGACTCCGAGCAGGTACACACAAAGAACATCTCCTTCCGTCTCACGTCGCAGCTGACTCCGCGAAATCAGATCGCCGTGTTCGGTGACTGGAATCCCAATTACTGGGACAACCGCGGCGGCTGCGGGACAACTGGCACAAGAATTCTGTGCGCACCAGAGGCCACGTTTCACGGAGTGTATGTACCCCAGTACCTCTATGGAGCAACCTGGAAGTCACCGGTGAGCGCACACCTCTACCTGGAAGGCGGTGCGACGATCACCAAGAACGCGCAATGGTTCCAGCGTCAATATGACGATCCCCAGACGGGACAAGCGGTGATACCGGATCTCAACGCGATCTCCGCGACGGACCTGGGCACTGGATGGACCTTCAGAGGATCACAGTGGATTGGCAATTTCAACAATACGCAGGGAATCAGAGCCCGAGGTTCTGTAAACCGCGTCACTGGAAGCCATTCACTCACGGTCGGCGATCTGTTCGAGATTGGCTCCGACGAGGCGGTCCGGACTGTCGTCGGTGATTACACTGTGAATGTGCTCAATGGTGTACCGGTCAGCCTGGTAGAGAATGGACCCTATTCTCGCACGGCTCGCACATGGAGCAATGGTCTCTATGTGACGGACCGGTTTATCCTCAAGCGCGCGACGTTCAATCTCGGCGTGCGCTACGACTACAAGCACTCGAGTGGGGATCCACAGACACTGTACGCGAACTCCGTGTTGCCTACCCGCTCCTTCCCCGGCGCTGACACGATCTGGCACTACCACGATCTGAGTCCGCGGCTCGGGGTTGCGTACGACCTCTTCGGCGACAACAGGACGGCGCTCAAGGTCACGTTCAATCGGTACGTGTCGGACGCGGAATCGTCACAGGATCGGGTTCCGGCCGTGCTGGCGGTGACCAACACGACGCGTTCGTGGACCGACAAGAATGGCAACTTCATACCTGATTGTGATTTGACCAATCTGTACGCGAATGGTGAGTGCGGAACGGCCAATAACCTGAATTTCGGAAAGGTCGCGACCAACATCACTCAGTATGATCCGAAGGTGGACGGCGGCTGGTTCAATCGCGGTTATAGCTGGGAGGTCACGGCGGCGGCTGAGCATCATGTCAGGGAGGGCCTTGGGGTGCGGGCTGCCTACTACCGCCGCTGGTTCGGCAACGCGAGCTTCGGCACGGGCGTGGTTGGCGGTTCGGTGACGGACAACCTGCTCGTTTCGCCCAGTGACTACTCTCCCTTCTGCATCACGACGCCGAGCAATCCAAACCTGCCCGGCGGCGGCGGCCAGCAGATGTGCGGTTACTACGATCTCAATCCCGCCAAACTCGGGCAGGTCCAGAATTACGTGACGACGGCGAGCAACTTCGGAAATTGGATCAACACATACACCGGCATTGAGCTGAGTGCGACCGCGCGCATGCACAACGGCCTGCAGTTCGACGGCGGCGTGATTATCGAACACACACTGGTCTCTGCGTGCTACGTCGTGGACAACCCGGGACAGAACTTCTGCCTGGACAGTACGCCGTTCAGACCGAGTTTTAAAAGCATGGTCGTGTATCCGCTGCCTTGGTGGGGCGTGCAGGCCAGCGGGGTGTACCAGAGACTTCCTGGACCGGCGTACAACGGGACTGCCACGTTCACCAGAAGCCAGATAGCCGGGCTGGCCTGGCCCTTGAGCACCAGCACGGTGACGTTGACCGTCGTCGAGCCGGATTCCTCGTTTGCCCCGTATATCAACAAGCTTGACCTCAGGGTGTCGAGGATCTTCAAAGTCGGTGGGAGCCACCGGATCATCGCGGGCCTGGACGTGTTCAACGTGACGAACACTGCGGGCGTTCTGTCGGTGAACACGACTGTCGGTTCAAACTGGCGGTATGCGACGTCGATCGAGCCTGCTCGTATGTTCAGGATTTCCGGACGATTCGACTTCTAGGCGTCGGTGACCCGAAGGGTCCCAATACGATTCCGAACCGTCGACGATGGACGAAGCATGTTCCCGCGGGTGTCGCTCGCGACGCCCGCGGGAGCCTCCGGTTCCCGCCGGGTGCCCATCTCGCAACCGTCAAGGCCAGGCTGTCATGTCATCATCCTCACCTACGCGCGGCCAGGTTCAGGTCGCCATTACAGCTTTCGCGACGTTGTGTTCCATCGTCGGCATCGCGTTGTACGGGCTCCCGTTCTTCTACGATTTCATGGTTCGGGATCTCGGCTGGACCCGTGCACAAGTCACATCTGGCAATGCGTACAGCAAGATCCTCGTCGGACCACTGTTCGGATTCGTGGCCGGCTGGCTGATCGACCGGTTCGGCGCGCGCCGACTCATGCTCGCCGGTATTGCCATGGCGGGCATTGCGCTGATTGGTCTGGGCTTCGCCTCATCGCTCGGGTGGTTCTACTTTTTTTATTTGTTCAACGCGCTCGGCTACGTCTGCGGCGGACCGTTGCCATGTCAGGTCCTGCTCCTGCATTGGTACGATCGTGCGCGCGGGAAGGCAATGGGGTTTGCGTACCTCGGGATTGGACTCGGTGGAGCGGTCGTCCCATTTTTCGCGGTGTTTCTGGTCAGTCATCTTGGCTGGCGACCAGCGCTGCAGGTGCTCGGTGTCTCGATCATCGTGGTCGCGATGCCGCTCGCGTGGTTTGTGCGCGAAAGACCTGAGCCTGACCAGTCTGAGGTGTCCAATTCTACAGTGCGTCAGGAGCCTGCACGCGAGCGCGCCACCAGCCCGCCATCCAGCTTCATGCCGATCCTCCGTGACGGACCGTTCTACCTGCTGCTGGTGGCGAGTATGTGCTCGATAGGCGCGGTTGGCGGTATGATGCAGAACCTGAAGCTGTACATGAGCCTGGATCTCCATTTTGCGCAGGGCCAAACGGCACCTGTTCTCTCGCTGGTGCTCGCGAGCAGCCTCGCCGGTCGCCTGTTCGTTGGGTGGCTCGCCGATCTATGGCCAAAGAAGTACGTGATGCTCCTCACGTACTCGATCGTCGCGGTTGCAGTCGTGTTGCTCCTGTTCGCGCACTCACGGGCAACCCTGTATTTATTTTCGGTAGTATTTGGGATTGGGCTCGGCGGCGACTACATGATCATCCCGCTGATGGCCGCCGAACTGTTCGCCGAGTCCGTTCTCGCCCGGGTGTTGGGCGTTCTGCTCACGGCCGGCGTCTCGGCGGAGGCGCTCGCGCCCATGGTGGTCGCGGCGATCCGGGATCGTACGGGAAGTTACACGGGCGGGTTTCTGATGCTCCTTGTGCTCGCCGCGGTTGGAGCGGCTGCGGTCGCGCTGGCGCCGACGAAGCGGGCGGTCTCGGTGGCAGCGAATGCGGAGATGACCCCATAGCGGGACAGTGGGACTCTGACCGGCGAGCCCCGATCGGCGCCGGACGACCCGAACGGGCGGCGGGCAAGAATTAACGCACGACAAGCCGCAGGAGGTGGAACGCTCATGGCCAAGGTTCGCGTAGCTATCGTCGGGTCCAGGTTCGCCGCGGACATTCACTGCGATGCGTACACCAGAAACAGCAACGTGGAGATCGTTGCGATCGCGGCACTGGACAACCTGGATGCCATCGCGAAGAAGTGGGGCATTCGAACAACGTACGAAGACTACAACCAGATGTTCGCCGTGGAGTGTCCCGACCTCGTGTCGGTCTGCGTACCCAACTTTCTGCACCACGAGGTGGTCATTGCCGCTTCGAACGCGGGGCTCAACGTCGTGTGCGAGAAGCCGCTCGCGACGACCGTCGAGGATGGCCGCGAGATGCTGGAGGTGTGTGAAAGGAACAGGACACGTCTGTTCTACGCGGAGGATTGGTGCTTCTCGCCGACCATCATGCGAATGGACGCTCTGATCAAGGAAGGCGGGATCGGCAAGCTCTTCTACGCCAAGGCGAAGGAGACTCACAACGGGTCTCACTCACCGTTCGCGAAGACATTGAAGATGTGCGGCGGTGGAAGTTTCATCCATTTGGCCGTCCACCCGATCGGATACCTTCTCCATTTGCTCGGCCGGGGAGAGAATCCAGTCGTCGAAGTGTCCGGACACATGACAGGGGGCCTCGACCGGAACTTCGTCCACAAGGACTTCGAGGGTGAAGATTTCGGAATCGGGATGATGAGGTTCGGGAACGGCGAAGTCGGCTTCGTGGAGGGCAACTACATCACGGTCGGCGGCATGGACGACACGGTCGAGATCTATGGTGCCGAGGGCGTCCTGAAGGCCGATTTGACCTTCGGGTCGAACATCCAGTGCTATTCGCGCAAGGGCATTTCCTATTCGATCGAGAAGACCGATCACAACCTGGGCTGGACCAGACCGGCCGTCGACGAATTCTACGGCCTCGGGTACGTGAACGAAATGAGCTACTTCGTCGACTGCGTGGTCAGGAAGGAAGAACCGATGTACGGCGTCAGCGGGCGAGCGGGGCTGGCGTGCGTGCAGCTGGTGGACGCGTTCTACGAATCACACAAGTGCGGCAGGCGCATCACCGGCAGTTGGATGTGATCAAGGAAGGCCCTGATGGCCGGTGTCGAACGAGGTGACGTATGAGGTTCAAGGAGACAGACATCCTCCTGCCCGTTGAAGTCGGCGGGGTGAGGTTCCGGAATCCGTTCTATGTGGCGTCCGGCCCGACGACGATGACGGTCGACCAGCTCGTGCGCATCGAGGAGACGGGCTGGGGAGGAGCGAGCCTGAAGCTCACGTTCGATCCGCCGCCATACATCAACAGGCACCCGCGCTACGGCTACTGGGAGCAGGACGGCATCCTGTCTTTCACGACCGAGAAGCGCATGGTGTTTGCCGATACGCTGCGCTTGATCGAGGAAGGCCGCAAGCGGACCAAGAACATCGTGCTCTTCTCCAACTTCACCTACGCCGGCGACAAAGGGGTCGAAGGCTGGGTGAACATGGCAAAAGGGTTCGAGAACGCCGGGGTGCACGTGAACGAGATCAACATGTGCTGCCCCAATATGTCGTACAACGTCGAAATCTCGGAGGGCAGTTCGAAGCAGGGTCCGAAGACCGGTGCAAGCCTCGGGCAGCAGATCGACGAGGTGAAAGCGATCGTGTCTGCGATAGCGGCCGAGACAAAGGTGCCGCTCTTCGTGAAGCTCACGCCGGAGGGGGGGCGCGTTGCGCAAGTGGCGCGAGCGTGCTACGAAGCGGGGGCCGTTGCGGTCGGCGGAACGGCGAACCGTCTGACCATCCATCACGTCGACCTCGAGCATCCGACCCGATCGCCCATCAGCCTGCAGGACGAGATATCGATGCAGTGCATGTGCGGCACCTGGGTGCATCCGCTGGGCCTGCGCGACGTCTACGAGATACGCAAGCTCAACGGCCCGGACGTCAAGATCACCGGTGTCGGCGGCGTGAGGGATTGGAAGAGCGCGGCAGAGATGTTTCTGTGCGGCGCCAACCTGGTTGGCATCTGCGCGGAGACGCTGATATCCGGGTTCGGCTTCCTGCCGCGCCTGGTCATCGACCTGAAGGAATGGCTGAAGCGGCAGCAGTATTCATCGACGGAGGTCCTCACCAACACCATACCGCCAAGCATCAAGTCCGCGCCGGACGTGACGTTGTACGAGGGACACGCAAAGCTTCGGAACAACAAGCTGTCGGCGCCTTGCGTTTACGCGTGCCCGGCGTCGGTCCCCGCTCAGGCCTACATCGCGAAGACCGCGGAAGGCGAGTTCCGAGAGGCATTCGACATCCTCACCTCGTCGACCCCGCTGATGTCCATCTGCGGATGGGTGTGCAACCACCCCTGTGAGGACGTCTGCACGAGAGGGGAGAAAGACGAGGCGCTGCGCATCCGCGACTTGAAGCGATTCCTCGTCCAGAAGGGCAAGAGAAGTCACTGGCTGATCAAGCAGGACGTCGCGGCCAGGCATGGGAAGACGGTGGCGATAGTGGGCTCAGGTCCCGCCGGCCTCACTGCTGCGACCCTCCTTGCCAAGGCCGGCTACGGGGTCACGATCTACGAGAAGGAGGCACGGGCAGGCGGGATGCTTCGGTACGCGCTTCCGGCGTTTCGATTCCCGCGCGAGATTCTGGACGATGAGATCGAGCTGGTGAAATCGCTCGGCGTGGCATTTCGCTTCAACGAGGCGCTGGGCACGGATGTGACGCTCGACGCGCTGAAGACGCGGTACGACGCGGTGTATCTCGCCATCGGCGCGGCAAGGGGCCTGACGGGCCACATCAGGGGCGTGAACGCCGAGCATTCCATGTCCGCCCTGGAGTTCCTCAAGTCCGTGTGCGAGAAGCGGAAGGTGAAGGTCGGGAAGCGGGTTGCGGTGATAGGGGGCGGCTTCACGGCCATCGACTCGGCTCGCAGCGCTGTCCGTCTCGGCGCGGAAGAAGTGTTCATTCTGTACCGGCGAACGAGAGACGAGATGCCCGCGTCCAGCGAGGAACTGACCGAAGCCGAGGAAGAGGGCGTCAAGGTCATGTACCTGGTGTCGCCGAAGGAGATCAAAGTCAAGGCCGGAAGGGTGTCGTCGATCGTCATGGTGAACCACGTGCTTGCCGAGAAAGACGACTCCGGGAGACGACGACCCGAGCCCGTGCAAGGCGCGCAGTTCCAGTTGAAGGTCGATTCCGTCATCTGGGCACTGGGACAGGCCGTCGACTTCGGCCAGAAGAAGGGGGTCGCGACGACCGCAGGCGGCACGATCGCTGTCGACACGAAGAACAGGACGACGCTGGCAAAGGTGTACGCCGGAGGCGACGCCGTGCTTGGCGCCAGCACGGTCATTGAAGCGATTGCGTCGGGCCGGAACGGTGCGGCGGAAATAGACTTGACGCTTAGGAGATCGGACGCCACCATACAGCCGCTGTATGCGAAGGAGCAGGTGGAGGTCGAAGCCGTCCTCAACCGCCAGGGCGCGGACAGCAGAAAGTGGCGTGTCCCCCTTCTCCTCGCCGATGCAGACATACGGCGGAGCACGTTCGAGCCGGTCGAGCGCTCGCTGACCGACAAGGAAGCTATCAGAGAAGCCTCGCGCTGCTACCGGTGCGGGTGCGGTGAAGGCTGCATGATTTGCCACGACATCTGCAAGATGTTCGCGTACCAGAAAGACGGTGTGTTCGTCGAGCTGGACCAGGACAAGTGCGTGGCCTGCGGCATGTGCATCTGGCGCTGTCCGAATCACAACATCGAGATGGTGCGCACTTCCGCCACGCCCATCTAGGCGGTCGGCCACCTGTTCCTGAACGCGCGCCCCGGCGGGCCGTTCCCTCCGTGGCGAACCGGCGATCGACCCCGCCCGGTACCTCACGTACGGGAGCGACGGAGACACAAATGGCTGCAAATGTGGTACGCGATCTCGCCCCGATTCTCGAGGCCAAGTTCGGCCTGAGGGGCAGGACGGCGGTGATCACCGGCGGCGCCGGAACGCTCTGCAGTGTGATGGCGCAAGGCTACGCCCAGGCAGGCGCGAACGTCATCCTGTGGGACATCCGGCAGGATGCGCTCGACGCGGCCGTCAGGGGCGTCGCCGACGCGTGCGGCAACCCCGCGCAGGTGGCCGCTTGCCGGGTGGATTTGATGAACGAGGCGTCGATCGCGGCCGGTGTGGAGGAATCGAGCAAGACCTTCGGCGGCATCGACATCCTGATCAACGGCGCGGGCGGGACCCGCGGCAAGTCGCCGCTCATCGAGGCGAAGCTCGAAGACCTGGAGTTCGTGGTAAAGCTCAACCTCTTCGCCGGGTGCCTCCTGCCGACCAAGCACATGGCGAAGTACTGGATCGAGAACGGCATCAGGGGAACCGTGATCAACATCGCGTCGATGGCGTCCTTCAACCCGCTCTCCGGCGTCTGGGCCTATTCGGCGGCGAAGGCGGCGGTCATGAACCAGACGATGGCTCACGCCAAGGAGCTGGCGCCGTACGGCATTCGCGTCAACGCGATCGCCCCGGGCTTCCTGGTGGCGGAACAGAACCGGAGCCTCCTGCTGAATGAAGACGGCACCATGACCCAGCGGGGCAAGGACGTCATCGCGCATACGCCGATGGGCCGGTTCGGGGGACCGGACGATCTCGTTGCCGCCGTCATCTTCTTGGCCGGCGAGGGGGCGAGGTTCGTGTCGGGCATTACCGTCCCGATCGACGGGGCGTATCTCTGCCAGAATATCTAGCGCGCAGCGGGGTCGTATTTTGCCGTGCCACATTTTCAAGCTATGACCCCAAATAATGGAGTAGGGACGGAGGCGCCCATTCGATGGCGAACTACAAAGTCCTGATAGCGGACAGCCGGTATGCCGCGTACGACGAGGAGCGGGCCGTGCTGGAGAAGATCGGCGCCGAGGTGATCGTCGAGCGAAGTGACAGGGAGGACGTCATCGCGTCGATGATAGGCGACGTGGACGGGCTCATCGTGAACCTCGCGCCGATCACCGCGCGGGTCATCGCGGCGATGCGCAAGTGCCGGTGCGTCTCCCGCTACGGCGTCGGCTACGACAACGTCGATACCGCCGCCCTCAGGGAACGCGGGATCTTTCTCGCCAACGTGCCCGACTACTGCGGGGAGGACGTATCGGATCACGCCTTTGCCCTGCTGATGGACTGCGTGCGGAAGATCGCGCGAAAGGACCGTCACGTGCGGCAAGGGGAGTGGAACCTCACCGGCTTGCAGCCGGTGTGTCGAGTTGCCGGGAAGACCTTCGGGTTCGTGGGCTACGGCTTCATCGCGCGGATCCTGCACCGCAAGCTCGGTGGCTTCAACCTGGGCCGCGTGCTGGTTGCCGATCCATTCGTCGCAGAAGATGTGGTGACGCGTGCGGGCGCCGAGCGCGTGGATCTCGAGGTACTGCTGCGAGAGAGCGACTTCGTCTCCGTCCATGCGCCGCTTCTGCCGTCCACGCGAGGGATGATCGGGGCGACGCAGTTCGGCATGATGAAGCGCACCGCGATCATCATCAACACATCCCGAGGTCCGCTCATCGACCAGCGTGCGCTGACGGTGGCACTGAAGTGCGGGCATATCGCGTGTGCCGGTATCGACGTGTTCGAAAACGAGCCGCTCGATGGTGCGAGTGAGCTGCGCACGTTGGACAACATCACGATGACCGATCATGCTGGGTGGTATTCCGAGGAGGCGATGGTGGAGCTGAAGACGAAGGCGGCTCAGAACATCGCAACGACACTGTTGGAGGGACGGCCGCGATATCCGGTTGTGCTCTGAATGCCCGGCGGACCGAGCGGCGCAGGCGTGGCGCCCGCACGCTGGCGGACACGCAGGACATCCCGGCGGCATCTGACAAGGAGTATCGATGGCTCGGTACAAGAGGCTCGAAACGCTATCGCTCATGAAGGCGATCGGAATCATACCGGTCTTCTACAACGCCGATTTTGACGTCGCGAGGGATGTGGCCTGCGCGTGCGCTGACGGGGGAGCGCGCGTCGTGGAATTCACGAACAGAGGCGACCGGGCGGTGAACGTCTTCACCCGGCTCGAGGAGTACTGCGCGAAGGAACGCCGCGAGATCGTGCTGGGCGTCGGGTCGATCGTGGACGCGCCGACGGCGGCGATGTACATCGGCGCGGGCGCCAGCTTCGTCGTCGGGCCGCTGCTCGATGAAGAAACCGCCTTCCTGTGCAACAGCCGGAAGATCCCGTACAGCCCCGGATGCGGCACCGTCACCGAGATCCACCGCGCCCACCGACTCGGCGTGGAAATATGCAAGATCTTTCCGGGTGCCGAAGTCGGCGGGCCCGCGTTCGTGAAGAACGTGCAGGGCCCATGCCCGTGGACGGAAATCATGCCGACCGGCGGGGTGTCGCCCACGAAGGAAAGCCTCGGCGCGTGGTTCGGGGCCGGGGTGGCATGTGTCGGGATGGGATCGAACCTGATCACGAAGGAACTGCTCGCTGCGCGGGATTACGCCGGCATCACGAAGCGAGTGAGCGAGGCGATCGAGATCGTGAAGCAGATCCGGGGAGGCGGCAAATAGTATGGCTGGCCTGCACGTCAAGCCGACGACCGAGTGCAAGCACGACATCCTCGCGCTCGGGGAAGTCATGATTCGCCTGGATCCGGGCGACGACCGGATCCACACGGCGCGCACGTTCAGGGCCTGGGAGGGGGGCGGGGAGTACAACGTCGCCCGGGGTCTTCGCCGCTGCTTCGGCCAGAGGGCCGCGGTGGTCACCGCGATCGCGGACAACCCGGTCGGCCGCCTGCTCGAGGACCTGATTCTCCAGGGCGGCGTGAGCATGGAGTACGTGCGGTGGGTCCCCTACGACGGCATCGGCAGGAAGGTGCGCGTGGGGCTGAACTTCACCGAGCGCGGCTTCGGGGTCCGCGCGGCCGTCGGCTGCTCGGACCGCGGCCTCTCCGCCGCGTCGCAGCTGAAACGCGGCGATATCGACTGGGAGCAGATCTTCGGGGAGGACGGCGTCCGGTGGTTCCACTGCGGCGGCATCTATGCGGGGCTGTCGGAGACGACGCGGGACGTCATCATCGAGGCGGTCCAGATGGCGAGGCGCCACGGGACGATCGTCTCCTACGACCTGAACTTCCGCGCCTCGCTCTGGAAGGACATCGGCGGCACGGCGAAGGCGCAGGAGGTGAACCGCGAGATCGCGCGCCACGTGGACGTGATGATCGGGAACGAGGAAGACTTCACTGCTGCACTCGGGTTCGAGGTCGAGGGTCTCGATGAAGGGTGCTCGAAGCTCGATCCGTCCAACTTCCGGAAGATGATTTGCGAGGCGCTGAAGGCGTACCCAAATTTCCGCGCGGTGGCCACCACGCTCCGGAACGCCAAGACCGCGTCGTGCAACGACTGGGGCGCCGTGCTGTACCTCGACGGGGACTTCTACGACGCGCCGCTGCGCGAGAACCTGGAGATCTACGACCGGGTCGGGGGCGGCGACAGCTTCGCGTCCGGTCTGATCTACGGCCTGATGGAGGGCATGAGCCCGGCCGACGCGGTCAACTGCGGCGCCGCCCACGGCGCGCTGGCGATGACGACGCCGGGAGATACCACGACGGCGAGCCTGAAGGAAGTCCAGAAGGCGATGAAGGGCGGGACCGCGAGAGTCGAGCGGTAGGCCCGCGCATGAGAACCGAGGAGCGGGACCGATGACCAAGCCCGTGGACGTGACGATCGTCGGCGGCGGCATGATCACCAACGACCTGCTGTTGCCGTCGATCTACGAGTTGCAGCGCGCCGGCACGGTAGGCAGGATCGACATCTGCGCGCTCGACAGCGGGCCGCTGAAAGCCCTCAAGACTTCGGCCGGCCTCGCCGAGGCGTTTCCGGGGCAGGACTTCACGGCGCATCCTCACGAGAACGAGGATCCGGCGAGGAAAGCCCCGGATCTCTACAAGGAGGTCATTGCCGGAATGCCCGGGCGGCAGGCGGTGGTGGTCGCCATGCCGGACCAGTTGCACTACGAGGTGGTCGTCGAGGCGCTGACGCACGACCAGCACGTGTTGTGCGTGAAGCCGCTGGTGCTGCAGTACAAGGAGGCCGTCGAGATCGAGAGGATCGCCCGCGACAAGGGGCTGTTCGTCGGCGTGGAGTACCACAAGCGGTTCGATCGCCGTTCGCTCATCGCCAGGCGGGACTACGAGCTCGGGAACTTCGGCGAGTTCGTGATGGGCGAGGCGAAGATGATCGAGCCCTACTACTACCGGTCCTCCAACTTCCAGAACTGGTTCACCTGTGACCGGACCGACCCGTTCGTGTATGTCGGCTGCCACTACGTGGACTTGGTGCAGTTCATCACCGGGCTGAAGCCGGTGGCGGTCTCGGTTGCGGGGGTCAAGGGCACGTTCCCCAACGGGAACGAGGGGTACATGTGGGCCACCGGGCGGGTCACCTACGAGAACGGCGCGATCCTCACAGTGACCGACGGCCTGGGCTACCCGGACGAGGGCGCGGGCAGCAACGAGCAGTGCCTGACGATGTTCTGCGAAGCGCCCGGGAAGACCGGGATGATCGCCCACGACGACCAGTTCAGGGGCGTCGAGCACTGCTACCTGAAGGGAATCGGATGCGCGGGCAGCACCTTCAACTATGTGAACCCCGACTTCTTCCGGTTGACGCCGTGGGAGGGGCCCGGCTATAAGCCGGTCGGTTACGGGTTCGATTCCGTGGCGGCTACGCTTCGAACAATCCATCGCATCGAGAACGAGGTGGAGGGGCTCTGCGCCGGGGAGTCCCTGGCGAGACGGCGGGAGATCATCAGGGAAGTGGACGAGCGACGGATCATCGCGACGCCGGCAAACAGCAGCACGAACGAGCTGGTGGTCGAGGCGGCGAGGATGTCGATCCTGAACCACGGACGGACGGCTCGCATCGTCTACGGCACGGATCCCCGCGCCGAATGGCAGGAGTGAGTACTCTCTGGAGAAACACATGGCCGCGTACAGTCTGATCCCGGTGAAAGTCCCCCTCGTTCGCACCAGGTATCGCACCATCAAGACCAAGCTGCCCGTGCCCGCGTCGCTGCCGCTGTTCAGGGCGCTCGGGAAGGCCGAGCCGCGCTCGATGATGGGCCAGCCGCCCGTCGTGTGGCACAAGGCGGACAACTTCACGGTGTATGACAAGTGGGGGAACCGCTGGATCGACTGGTCCAGCGGGGTGCTGATTACCAACGCGGGCCACGGGGCCAGGGAGATCCGGGACGCGATCATCAGCAAGGTGAAGCAGGGACTGATCGCCACCTACGTGTTCGTGCACGAGGATCGGGCGAGGCTGGTGAAGGAACTGCAGTCGATCGCCCCGGATCCGGCGAACTACCAGGCCTTCATCTTGAGCACCGGCAGTGAGGCGACTGAGAACTGCATCAAGTTGTCCAAGACGTACGGCATGGAGAAGGGCGGGGCCAGAAAGAAGTACATGGTGAGCTTCGTGAACGCGTTTCACGGGCGGACCATGGGCGCACAACTTGCCGGCGGCATGTCGAAACAGAAGGCGTGGCTGGGCGAAAGCGACCGGTCGTTCGTGCAGGTGCCGTTTCCCGACGGGTTCAAGAACCCGGACACCAGTTTCGACCTCTTCCTGAAGAGCCTGGACGACCAGGGTGTCGCCTACGACGACATCGCCGGCGTGATGAGCGAGAGCTACCAGGGTGTGGGTCCGGACTTCCTGCCTGTCGAGTACGCGCAGAAGCTCGAAGCGTTCTGTCACGAGCACGACATCGTGCTCACGATGGACGAGGTGCAGGCGGGGTTCGGACGCACCGGAAAAATGTTCTGCTTCGAGCACTACGGCATCAAGCCGGATCTGATTGCGTGCGGCAAGGGCATCAGTTCCTCGCTTCCCCTGTCGGCGGTGATCGGACGCCGCGACATCATGGGCCTCTATGCGCCGGGCTCGATGACCTCCACGCATTCGGCGTCGCCGCTCTCCGTGGCGGCGTCGCTCGTCAGCATCGCGCTGCTCAAGAAGCGCCACCTGGTGCGCAACGCGGCGAGACTCGGTGACGTCCTGCTCCCCGAGCTTCAGCGAATCCGGGCGAAGCACCCCGCGGCGCTGGGCTGCGTGACCGGCAAGGGGCTGGTGGCCGGGATCCAGGTCGTCCGGCCGGGCACCAGGGAGCCGGACCCGGAAACGGCGCTCGCGATCAACGTCAAGTGCTTTCAGAAGGGCCTGCTGATGTTTGCGCCGGTCGGCATCGCCGGGGAGTGCATCAAGATCGCGCCGCCGCTCTCGATCACCGAGGACGCCCTGCGCGAAGGCATCCGTGTCCTCGACGAAGCGTGCGACGAGGTGTTGGGGTCCGGACGGTAACGACCGCGCCAGATGAGGGACGTGAACCGATGAACGACGAACGCTTCCATCTTCCGGTCCGGATCGGTGACGTGGAGTTGAAAAACCCTTTCGTCGTCGCGTCCGGCCCGACCACCAAGCGGATCGAACAACTGGAGCTGGCGGAGCGGTGCGGCTGGGCCGCGGCCTCGCTCAAGCACACGTTCAACCCCGCCCCCTACATCAACTACCAGCCCCGGTATCGCTGGCTGAAGAAGGAGAAGCTCCACACGTTTACGGCGGAATACCGGCTGGACATGGAGAGCGGGCTGCGCCTGGTCGAAGCGGCGCGCAAGACCTGCAAGGAGTTGGTGATCATCGCCAACTACTCCTACGTTCACTCGGATCTCGAGGGCTGGCAGGATGCGGCCCGCCGGTTCGACGCGGCGGGCGCGCAGATTCTCGAACTGAACTTCTGCTGCCCGAACATGTCGTTCAACGTGAACGTGTCCGACCACTCCACCAGGGCGAGTCGGCCGTCTTCGGGCGGCGCAGCCATGGGGCAGGACGAGAACTCGGTGCGCCTCGTGCTGGAGAAGACCCGCGAGGTCACCGACCTTCCGCTCATTGCCAAGATCACGCCCGAAGGCGGCCGCATCGCGGAGGTCTCCCGGGTGGCGTTCGAGTCGGGAGCCTCGGCGGTCTGTAGTGTGGCCAACCGGCTTGGCATCCCCCCCATCGACGTCCGCAACTACCGCAAGTCCATCTACAACCTGCAGGGACAGAACACGATGGGCTGCCTGTCGGGCCCATGGATCAAGCCGCTCGCCCTGCGGGACGTGTTCGAGATCCGGCGACTGGTCGGCCCCGCGCGCCACATCAACGGCACCGGCGGGGTGGCCTCGATGGAAGACGCGGTCGAGATGATGATGTGCGGAGCGGATTCGATCGGCGTCTGCACGCACACGATGATTGCGGGCTTCGATTTTCTCGACGGCTGGATGAGGGCTCTGAAGAACTATCTGACAGAGATGGGCTTTCAGAGTATCCGGGAGGTCAGGGATCTGTTGCTTGGGGAGATCAAGTCCGCTGCCGACCTGACCGTATGGCCTGGCCATGCCCGGGTGGATCCCGACAGGTGCTCGCTCTGCGGACTGTGCGCGGACATCGGCCACTGCAATGCCGTTGCGTTGGCGGATGACGCTGCGGTGATAGACCCGGGGCTCTGTGACGGCTGCTCCACCTGCATCGACATCTGCCCGGAGAAGGCGATCAGCATGATCGAGCGGATGTGAAGGCGTGAGCGGAGACACGATTTGGAGTCCGCGGAGCGAGGGCGTGTGCTGCAGTCCGGCCTTGAGGCTTGGCCCAGCACCAGTGGGAAAGCGCGAGCTGGCCACGGAAAGGAGCATCCTCGAAGCCCTATGCGGTGGGCCTCTGGGACGCGAAGGGAGACGTTATGACCAAGGAAAGGGATAGAACCGCGCAAGCACACGGGGCTGACATCAACAGGCGTAATTTCCTCTTCAAGGCGCCGGTCGCTGCGGTCGGGATCGGAGCCCTGGTGTCGATGAACGCTCTCGAAGCCGCGAGTGTCGCTACGGGTCAGAAGCCGGCCGGCACTGGTTCGGCGAACTACAGCGGAGCGGGAGTGCCCAGGCTGATAGTCCAGGATGGCGCCGCCGAGGTCGATACCGCCTACGGCCGCGTGCGCGGTTTCATCCGCAACGACATCCGCACGTTCCGCGGTGTTCCCTATGGCGGCGACACAAGCGGTCCGAATCGCTTCATGCCTCCGACCAAGCCGACCCCCTGGAAGGGCGCGCGCAGCTCCCTTTACTGGGGACAGGGCAGCCCGCAGGTCGTGCCGAAGCGCGACAACGACGAGGTCACCTTTTTCGCCAATCCACCCGCGGCCGAGTACGGCGAGAACTGCCTTTGCCTCAACGTCTGGACGCCAGGCCTCGACAACGCCAAGCGCCCGGTGATGGTGTGGATGCATGGCGGCGGTTTCTCGTTCGGAATCCCGCAACTGTGCTTCTATGACGGTGAGAACCTTTCCCATCGCGGCGACGTGGTCGTGGTCAGCATTCATCACCGGCTGAATGTTGTGGGCTTTCTGAACCTTGCTTCTTACAGCTCCAAGTATGCCGACTCGGCAAACGTCGGCATGATGGATCTGGTGGCAGCCCTGAAATGGGTGCACGAGAACATCGCCGGCTTCGGCGGCGATCCGGACAAGGTGATGATTCTCGGGCAGTCCGGCGGCGGCGGCAAGGTCATGACGACCCTCGCGATGCCTGCGGCTAAGGGGTTCGTCCATCGCGCGGCAATCCAGAGTATGGCTTCGTCCGGGGGCCGGGCGATGATGGACGCGCTTCTCAAGGGCAGGAGCGATCCGGCTGAAGGTGTGGCGTATGGCTTCACCAGGCCGGAACAGAGCGCGGACGTTGCAGCCAGGCTGCTCACCGAGCTGAATATCATCCCCTCGCACGTGGATGATCTGCAGAAGGTTCCGATCGACCGATTGGTGGAAGCGGGCGGCAAGATTCGTGGGAGTTGGGGCCCGACGGTAGACGGTCGCTCGCTTCCGAATACGCCCTTCTATCCGACCGCGCCTGAAATCTCGGCTGATGTGCCGCTTCTGGTCGGAAACGTCCTCAATGAGAATGTCTATAGCGTCGGTCACCCTGAGCTCGAGAACATGACCGAGACGGAGGCCAAGGCTCTTCTGACCAAGACGCTCGGCGATGGCGATACGATCTATGAGGCATTCCTGAAAGCGTATCCGGGTTCCAGGCCTTACGATGTCTATTCGGTCGCTATGGCGACTCCAGGGCGTCAAGGCTCGCTCATCTTGGCGGAGCGAAAGACCGCGCAGGGCCGCGCGCCGGCTTACAATTACCTGTTCACGTGGAAATCGAAGATCTTGAACGGGCGTCCGCGTTCTTTTCACATGGTGGAACTCCCGTTCGTGTTCTACACCACCGATCTGAGCGAAGCTCGCATCGGTGCCACCGACGAGGCTCGGGAACTGGCCGGCAGAGTGTGTGATTGCTGGGTTGCGTTTGCGCGCACCGGTAATCCCAACCATCCGGGCATTCCGCACTGGCCTGCATATGACCCCAGGACAGTGCCGACCATGATTTTCGACAATGTCTGTACCGTGAAGAACGATCCATCTGGCGAGGCGCGCGGAACGATCAAGCCCAGCACCACTTAGAGTTAAAGAGGCAGTCGGGCCTGTTGTCCCATTTGACCATCGTCCGTGTCGTCCCTTCCCGCCAACACATGCGGCGCGAACCTGCCCGCGGCGCTCGCCGTCTCGATGTGCAGGGAGCGTGGGCCGACCTCTACCGCTGAATGCGCGCCGATGCGCCGCCGGCAACCGCCCGCACCTGCTCCAGGGTCGCCATCGTCGTATCGCCCGGAAACGTCGTGAGCAGCGCTCCGTGCGCCCATCCCAGCTTCAACGCCTCCTCAGGCGATTCACCGCTCAGCAGACCATAGAAGAAGCCGGACGCGAAGCCGTCACCGCCGCCCACGCGGTCGAGGACGTCGAGATCGATCGTCGGTGCGACATGCGTCTGCCCGTCGATCCAGGCCACCGCGCTCCAGCGATGGTGAGTGGCCGACTGCACCTCGCGCAGCGTGGTGGCCACCGCCCGGATGCGCGGGAACCGGGCGAGGACGCGCTCGATCATGGCGATGAAGTTGGCTGGATCGAGCGGCGAGGCGACGCGCGTCTCCGGTCCGGGAATCCCCAGTCCGCGCTGCAGGTCTTCCTCGTTGCCTACGAGCACGTCCACGTGTTCCACGATCTGCGAGATCGTGTCCACGCCGCGGGAGTCGCTGCCGGCAACGGTCCAGAGCTTCGGGCGGTAGTTCAAGTCGAACGAGACGACCGCGCCCGCCCCTCGCGCCGCGCGCATCCCCTCGACGATGAGCGCAGGCGTGGTCGGCGACAGCGAAGCGAAGATACCGCCGCTGTGGAACCACCCGACGCCGCGCGCGAAGATCCGTTTCCAGTCG
The DNA here is from genome assembly GCA_003170135.1 of Acidobacteriota bacterium. Classification (GTDB taxonomy): domain Bacteria; phylum Acidobacteriota; class Vicinamibacteria; order Vicinamibacterales; family Fen-181; genus Fen-181. The sequence continues at coordinate 39,186 of PMZR01000009.1, read as the reverse complement.
AAGTCGCCCGGCTGCAGGCAGGCCGCGGCCTCGTTCGCGCGGTTGTAGAACACCAGGGGCGGGCGAATGCCATGCCCGCGATCGCTGTAGACGGCCGCCATGTTCGGACCCCTGACGCCGTCGTGCGTGAACCGCTTGTAGATGCCGGTCACGCCCATCGCTTTCACACGCTCGGCGATCAGGTCTCCAATGGGGTAGTCCACCATCGCGCTGACAATGGCCGTTCTCATGCCGAAGCAATCGGCCAGATTGGCCGCGCAGTTGAATTCGCCGCCGCTCACGTGGATCTGGCACTCGGTCGCCTTTCTGAACGGGACAATGCCCGGGTCGAGGCGGTGCACGAGGGCGCCAAGCGCGACGAAATCGAGGTCGCGATCCGGCCGGATGGTCAGGCTGTTGTCCATCAGTCGCTCTCCGGCAGGGCTGAAGCCCTGCCCTACCGCTGTGTTCCGGCAGATCTGAAGCGAACGGTGCCCGGTGTTGTGCGAAGCGACGTTCCAGATTGGCGGCCAACGCCTCCCGGTGCCGTTCGAGCAACGCGCGCAACCGGACACCAAGCGGCGCTCCGCCCGTCTCGTTCGCCGGTGAAAGCACCGACCCGAAGGTGACACGCCCGTGCGTGAAAATCGTCAAGCAGCGCCATGAGGTCCGTATCGCCGACCTCGTCCGGCCGTGGCGCCCGTTCCAGCCGGGCCGACAAATGATAGCTCTCCCGGTCTGTGTCGTAGCGCTCGCGCTCAAACGCGTAGTGCCGGAAGAGCTGCGGATGCACCCCGCAGATGAGCCAGCGGCATCGACCCACGCGGGCGACGGGCCCGGTGACGACGTCGGACGGTGGTTGGTCGGCGGTCATCGTGTTCACGGTCGGGTTCTCCCGCGCTCGCCGGCGCGACGCGTCAGGTCGCGCTCGGCGTGCGACGCTGGCGGCTTCGTGCCGTCTCCTCTGGCGAGTCGTCCGCCAGGTCCCGAACGGGTCCGTCCGGCGTCTTGTCGCCGGCTTCCTCGGCCTGGAACGCGCGCGCGCGCGCCAGATGCTCGGCCATCGCGCGGCGCGCGGCCTCCGGATCGCGGGCGCGAATCGCCTGGTAGATCCGACGGTGCATCTCGGCCGCGTCGCGCAGGTTGCGATCGCTGGCGCGGGCGGCCGTTCCGCGCCGGAGCGCGTAGTAGAGCTCCGACACCATGCCGACCAGCGATGTCACGATCGGGTTGCCAGCCGCGACCGCGACGGTCTGGTGAAACAGCACGTCATGGACAAGGAACCCCTGGGGGTCCTCCATCGACGCGAACAGGCACGTCACCTCCTCGGCGATCGTCGCGATCTGGTCGGACGTTGCGCGCTCGGCGGCGAGCGCGGCGGCGCCCACCTCGAGGATCCGTCGCGCTTCGAACATCTCCTCGCGCGTGAAGCCGTGCAGGGCCGCGAGAAAGCGAAGCGGTTCGCTGCCCAGCATGGGCGGGCCCGCTGGGATGTAGGTCCCCGACCCGTGCCGCGACTGCACGACGCCCATCGCCGCCAAGGCGCGCAGGCCGGCGCGCACCGTGGGGCGGCTGATGCCGATCTCGACGGCCAGGTCCCGTTCGGCCGGCAGCCGGTCGCCCGGCCGCAGCGAGCCGGCCTCGATCAGCGTCCGCACGTGCGTGACCACCTGCTCGGTGCTGCCTCCTGCATTCCTGACGTGCGGCACTCCCGTCGGCGCCTCGTCACCGTTTCCCATCGACAGATATCCTCAGAAGCGTTGGTTGCCAAAATGAACTTCGAGCGGCGAACGCATCCGCCGCGCGAACTGTTCCACGTAATGCCCCAATCCCCCACGCTGACGATGTCGCTGCCTTTGTCCCAGGCAAAGCCCGCATAGTACACGGCCGGCGAACCCGGCGGAACGTTCGCCACCACCAGGTAGTTGCCGCCCTCTTCCGCGAAGTCTGAGACGAGCGGGCGGTGTCCAGACACCAGATCTGGCCCAATGGTATAACCACCTTTGCGTTTCGAATCAAGTGGATTCTCTCAACTGTCCTGGTGGAGCACCTGGAGGACCCAGGCGAGTCCAGGCAGATTCGGCCTAATTGCCTAAGCGTTCATGCGCGTTCGAGGTGCGCCGCCATGCGCCGGCCGCCTCGCCGGGCAGCGGCAGCACAGCGGACCGAGTTTCATGTGGCTTGACCAGTGAACCGTGGCGCCCGTCGCGCGCGTAGCCTCGCAGCCGCATGGCGTAGTTGCTCTTGCTGCTGGTGACGCGGCGCATCTCGACGTCACGACGCCCCGCCACCCAGGCTCGCCGACGGTGCTCCTGGCCGAGAACGATACGCGCGCACGCATCATGCATCACACGTTCAATGACGTGCTGCCGTTCCTCATGGGACCGTACCTCGGGCCCGGGCTTGCTGGGGCTGGGCGTGACGGGCATGATCGCCGGGCTGCACGCCGGGCTGCACGCCGGGCTGTGGTGGGACCTGCTGCTCACGGCGATCGGCACCGTCTACGCCTACGCGTTCCTCCCGACGCGGAGAAAGCGGTCGCGGTGCGCGAACTACTTCGCCTCGAATCGAATCACCCACGCGTGCTGGCACGGAGGGCTCTTCCGGATCTCATCCGGAACTGACACCACCGTGGCCTGACCGGCTTTTCGCCATCGCAGAGGCTGCGTGGCCGCGCCGAGGATCTGGATCGTGCCGCCGTCCTTCGGCAGCACGCCATCGAGCGTGATCTCCGCGGGCGGCTCCATCTCCTGCTTGTCCGCCAGGTAGAAGGCGAACGCCGTGCGCCCGTCCTTCGAGCGGGTGTACCGGATCTTGTTCTTCGCGTACGGCGGAAGAGGCCTCGAGCCGTAGATGGCTTCGCCGTTCACTTTCATCCAGGCGCCGATCTCCCGCAGCCGATCGTAGGCCGCGGCGTGCCACTCACCATTTGGGCCGGGGCCGACGTTCAGCAGGAAGTTGCCGCCCTTGGCGACGATATCGACCAGCAGGTGGATGAGCGTACGCGTCGGCTTGTAGGCGTCGTTGGGCACGTACGACCACGACGTGGCCATCGTCATGCACGTTTCCCAAGGGTAGTCGAGCGGCGCAGCGGGCACCTCCTGCTCCGGCGTGCGGTAGTTCTCGTACGGCCCGTGCACGCTTCGATCGACCACGATGAGCCCCGGCTGATGGCTCCGGGCCATGGCCGCGACCTGCGGCATGTCGATGTCCTGGTCGTACGGGGATTTCGCCCAGGACGGACGGTCGCTGCTCATCGGGCGAACCCAACCGCCATCCAGCCAGAGAATATCCACGCGGCCGTAGCCGGTCATCAACTCCTGGATTTGGTTGTAGGTGAACTCCTTGAAGCGCTGCCATCGCTCGGGGTACTTCGCCGGATCGTAGTTCACGTTCCGGTCTGGCGTGGCGAAGCGGCGCCACCAGTAATCATTGTTGTTCCAGTCCGCCTTCGAGAAGTATGCGCCGACGCCGAGCCCCTTCCGCCTGAACGCATCGAAGATCGCCCTGGTGACATCGGCCATCGGGCTGGCGTGGAAGGGACAGTCCGAGCTGGTGATCTTGTAGTCGGTCTGGCGCGTGTCGAACATGCTGAAGCCGTCGTGGTGCTTCGTGGTGAACACCACGTAGCGCATCCCCGCGTCGGCGGCGGCGGCGGCCCACCTCGCGGGATCGAACCTCGTCGGGTTGAAGGTCGTCTTCAGCTTCTCGTAGGCCTTCACGTACTCCGCATAGTTCTCCGCGTACGGCCCGGTGCGGCGGCACCAGGGCTCATCCTCCGAGCAGAGGGACCACGACTCGACGATGCCCCATTGGCTGTACGGGCCCCAGTGCATCAGCAGACCGAACTTCAAATCGCCCCACCACTCGAGTTTCTTCTGCACAGCGGGGTCCGTCGGCGCGACGTACGGCTGCTCCTGGGCGGGGGTCGAACCGCCCAGGAAGAACGCGAAGATGAACAGGAGCGATGTGCGCTTCATGGCAGGTGTCCTTGCGGCAGGCCGCCCGCGCGGGTTCCGGAATTTGACTACTGTAACGCACCTGACCTGGACGACCGACCCGTGACGAATCGGGCCGCGAGGTGCAATTTGCGCTTCAACTCGCACAGTGGATAGACCAATTTTGTCCAGAACGCCAGAAACGAACCGTCCGGCGCGCCGATCACGACAGATGAGCCAAAGGGCGTTCCAGGCCAAGATCCCAGTAATATCTCGATATTCTCGGTGGCCGATGCGGTTTGCAGTTGAAAAGAGGTTCGTCGGTTTGTAAACTACGGCCGTAAATTGGCTTGACCAGACATGTGCGCGGAGACCTGACTCATGGAGATCTACCCAATCACGGTCGCGACCTGTGTCATCCGCGGAACCGATGCCCGGCCGGGGCGCACCCGGTCGGTCGCTCCAGGTTCGACAGCCGCGCGGCACCTGCACTACGGTCGCATTCGCCTCGCCCCATCGGACCAGCCGGTTGCGGTCGACCCGGGCACGCTCGAAACCGGCCTCGTGTGTCTGAAGGGCCGGGCCACCGTCCGCGCCGGCGGTGAGCGATTCGACATGCAGCCCTACGACGCGCTCTACCTGCCGCGCGCCACGCCGTTTCAGGTAGCATCATCGCCGGACGGCTGCGACCTGGCTGAGATCGCGGCGCCGGTGGACGGGCAGTACCCGATGCAATTCGTGTCGTTCGCGGAACTCGAGCGCGATCCCGCGTTGCACTTCCACGCCGGCGGCCCGTCCTCGGGGCGCACGATCAACGTCCTGCTCGGGCAGAACGTCCAGGCCGGCCGCATCGTCGCGGGCATCACCTTCAGTGAACCGGGGCACTGGACGTCGTGGCCGCCGCACGAGCACACGCGCATGCTCGAAGAGGCGTATCTCTACGTCGACATGCCCGCGCCGTCGTTCGCCGTCCAGCTCGTCTACACGAATCCTGCGGAGCCCGAACTGGTCACCACCGTCCGCGAGGGCGACGTCGTGCTGATGCCGCAAGGCTACCACCCGAACGTGGCGGCGCCCGGCTGCACCGTCGGGTTCCTCTGGATGATGGCGGCCGTTCGCGAGCTGGACGACCGCCAGTTCGGTGTCGTCAACGTGCAGCCCGAGTTCGCTGGATCCGCCTCGGGCCTGGACCGCGGCCGCGCGGACGCCGCCGCCATCACTCGCTGATACGAGCGCCTTCATCGACGACGATTTCCTGCTGCAGACGCCGATCGCGCGCGACCTCCCGATTGTCGACTACCACCGCCACCGGCCCGTTGCGCAGATCGCCGGCGACCACCGCTTCCGCGGTGCGCAATCCGCCTTACCACTGGACGCACATGGAGCTGCGCCGGCCGTTCGGGATCGAGGAACTCCTGTTCCAGGGCGGCACCCTCGTGCCGTCCTACGCGGCGGCGAAGGGTGGCCTGGCGCAGCTGACCAAAGCGCTCGCCAACGAATGGGCCGTGCGGCGCATCAACGTGAACGCCATCACGCCGGGGTACATGGCAGCCGACAACACGCTGGCCCTGCCCGCTCCCGTCCTCAGGCAACCGCCTCGCGCAGCAACCGCGCGCCCTCGTCCATGCCCTGCGCGCCCACGAGCACCACCAGGTCGCCCGCGGACGAGGCGCACGCGACGGCGCGCATCGCGCCGGCAAGCGTCTCCTCCCACGCGATCTCGCACCCACGTTCGGCGAACGCGTGTCGCGTCGCGTCGATCTCCTCGGGCGACGCCCCATCGCCCGCCCCGACCAGGTCGGCCGACGGCGTCACGATGACGCGCGCGGCGCCGCCGACGAGCGCCAGGTCAGCCAGGGCCAGCGCGTTGCGCCGGTTGATGTCCACCTCGCGCCCGCCGCGCATCGCGAGGGCCACCACCAGCCGGTCGTGTGGGAGCAGGTCCGCCACCTCGAACGTCGCCCGGAAATTGTCCGGGTGCGCCGCGATGTCGTCCAGGATCGTGCGGCCCGCGAGGACAAAGCGCTGCATGCGCCGCGCCGGCGGCACCAGCATGGACAGCGCGCGCCGCGCGGTCCTCAGGTCGATGTCCCGGGCGAGCGCGTGGGCGAGCGCCAGGGCCACGGCGCGCACGTTCACGCTGCCGAGCAGCGAACTGCGCATCCGCTCGCCGTGCACGGTCAACAACGCGCCGTGGTCGTCCAGTTCGACGTCGGCGACGACGAGGTCGTGCGGCGCGACCATGTGGCGGCGTCCGACCGAGGCGCCCACGCGCACCGCGACGTCCGCGCGCGCCGCCAGATCCCGCGCCGCGGGGTTGTCGGCGTCATAGGCCAGTACCGCGTCAGGCGACAGGTAATCCAGGAACCGCGCCTTTGCCGCCACGTAGTCGCGGTAGCTGCGGTGAAAGTCGGTGTGCTCGCCCGGGACGATCGCCGCGAGGACGAAGTCGCGGAACCGGAGACCCTCGACGCGACTCAGCATCATGGCGTGCGAGGTGACTTCCATGACGACCGTGTCCGCGCCGCGGTCGCACAGTTCGCGCAGCATCCGGTGCAGCGCGGGCGGAGCGGGCGTCGTCAGGCCGCCGCCGGGATCCGCGTACCCGTCGTAGCGCGCGCCCAGCGAGCCAATGAGGCCCACCCGGCGTCCGCCGGCCGCGAGCAGGGCCCGCAGCACCTCGCTGGTCGTCGTCTTGCCGAACGTGCCGGTGAAGCCGATGAGGCGCAGGCTGCGCGCGGGATCGCCGTGGAACCGCGCGGCCACCTGCGCGAGTGCCGCGCGCGAGGACGCGACGACGGCGGCCGGAACGGCCCGCGCGCCGCCGACCGGACGTTCGACGATGAGCGCCGCCGCTCCGCGCCCAATCGCATCGTCCACGAACGCGTGCCCATCCTGCCGGGTGCCGGGCACGGCGACGAACAACCACCCCGGCTTGACCGCGCGGCTGTCTTCGGTGATTCCAGCGATCTCCGGATCCGGTTGCCCGGTCGGCCCGCGGTATTCCTCGCCCAAATCTGACAGCCGCATCTGGTGTCCTACAGCAGCCTGGGTGGACGCGACAGCCCGCGAACGCGCGCGTCGCGGGTCGCGACGACGAAGCGACCCGCTATCGTGCCTCGGGATACAGTCCCACTAAAAGACGCTGAAGACCAGGCCGAACGTCAGCACCGTGCACGCGGCGTGGAGCCTCGTCTGTTGCACGCCCGTGTCGGTCGCGATCCTCAACGTCGGTTGCACGCCGATGTAGGCGATCGAGGCGGTGATGCCGACGCGCGCGTCGGCGTCGTACCACATGCCGAGCTGCGGCCTCCAGACGAAACTGTTGCCGGCGTCGAACGAGAGGAAGTTCGTGCCGAGGCCCGCGCGGATGGCGGGGCGCGCCTGGTCGTTGACCGTCAGCCTGGCGAAGGCGTAGCCGCCGACGGCCGACGCCGAGAGCCAGTACTTGCCGCGGTTCCAGTTGTAGGCCACCCCGACCATCACCGGCCGCACGCGAACCCTGCCGAGATACACGCGCTGGCCGCCCGCAACCGTCTCGACGCCGACCGCGTACCAGTCGAAACCGATCGTCGGACCGAAGCCGGCGCCGGTCTTGATGCGGATCAACGGACCGATGCTCGTCGCGCTCTGCCCCAGCGAGCCGGTCGGGTCGTAGCTCGACACCGCGAGGCCAAGTCCGATTGCGGCTGCGCTTTGTGCCTGCGCGTCGCTCGCACACGCGGCGACCGCGAGGACACACAAGACGAGGGCACGTCGCATGATGATCAAGTATCACCCATCACCGGCCGGCCGCGGCGAGCGGCACGGGGATCGCGAAGTAACTGCGCGCCTGCCAGACGATGTGCTGCCGCGGCAACCAGCCCGGCAGCGCCGGCCACGCGGCCCCCGGCAGGCCCGGGGCGATCGCGAGTACCGCCGCGCGGGTTCCCGGCAAGCCGGATTCGAGTGTTTCGGCATCGGCGCGACTGATGTCGGCGTGGAACGTCATCCCTTCGGGAGGCAACGCCGCATAGCGGGCCGTGAACGCTTCGCCCTTCTGCTGTCTTCCCGCGAGGTTGGTCTGTTCGGGCACGACTCCGACGGGCAGCATGAACACGACGGCCAGCCCGGGACGCTGCGGCACGACGGTAATCTCGATCGACGCGCCGTCCTGTCCGCGTTTGAGCGAACCGGTCGCCGTGAGCGGTGGCGGCTCGGTCAAGCTGGACGCGCCGTAATAGGCAAACGGCCCGAGTGACGAATGGACCGGGACGCCGAACGCGCCAGGTGGCGCGCCGGCCTGCCAGGCGCCGGCGACAGGACCGTTGACGCCGACGTGAATGCCCGGTTCGTTGCTCGCAATCTGCCAGCGGGCCCGCCCAGTGCCCACGTCGTTCACGTACGAGATGCTCCCGTGCAGCGGCCGCTCGTCGGTGTAGGCCGGCGCAAACCAGCACCACGCGCACGCGGCGACCAAGGCGATTGCGAGCGGCAATCCGGCGACCGTGCTGGCATGCGGGCTGGCCTGCGCGCCTGGAGTTGCGGGTACCACCAGGGAATCCTGGCCCGCGTGTCCGATGATCGCCAGGAATGGCGGCACGAGGAACAGGCCGAAGAAGAGCAGGAGGGCCGGGTAGGCCATGAGCGGTGTCACGATCGGCAGTCGGCCCAGCACCGGTACGGCGAAGCGCGCGAGCGCGATCGCGTCGGGAATCCACAACATGCCGGCGACGGCGAGCACGATCGCCGATGCGACACGAAGGCCGGCCACGCGCCGCACCGGAGAGACGACAAGGGTTGCGCCGGCGGCGACGAGCGGAATCACCGCGAGATACGACGCGGAGGGAGCCTTCACCTGCGCGGCGATTGCGACGGCGAGCCAGCAGGGGAGCGTGATCGTCCACGCGACGGCAGGATGCGCCGACCCGCGTGCGCCGCGAGGCAGCAGGCGGCCCATCTGCACGATCGCCCAGCCGCCGACCGTGCCCGCCAGCGCGAGATACACGAAGAAGCGATCCGGATGCGCGTACCACGGCTGGTAGCTCTCGCGCGAAGCACGCAGCAGCCACGCGGCGCCGGCCATTGCGCCGAACACGGCGGCGGCGCCGATCAGTGTCCAGAGCGCCGTGAGCAGAATCGTTCCGAGCGCACGCGCGCCAGAGGTTCCTTCGCGCGCGACCGGCAGGATCGTCAGCCAGCCGAACATGCCCGCGAGTGCGCCGGCCGCCAGCAGCACGAGCGCAACGCCGGAGCGGTACGCCACGGCCTTCGTCCGCAGGACGTCGAAATAGATCGTGTCGCCCGGCTCCTGCGCGGACAGGCCGGCCGCGTCATCGATGGCTTCGATCGTGGCGACGGTGTTCTCGCCGATCTGGCGCACGACCGCCGGATCGAGCCGCTCGGGCGTGTCGAGCACGGTGTGGTAGGTGTAGCCGTCGCCGATCGACGCGAAGTTGAGGCCGCGGATGCCGGCTCGCTTGAACAGCGTGAAATCGGTGTCGTTGGGCAGCCGCTTGTAGATCTCGTCGGCGTAGGAGGCGCCGGCCGGGGCGGGCGCCGATCGCGCCCACGCCTCGAGCAGGCCGCTGCTGCCCGGACCCGTTTCGAACAGCACGGCGGGCAGGCCCGATCCGATCGCCTCGAAGTTGAGAACAGCGCCTGCCGACGCCATGATCGGATCCTTGAGGACCGCCGCCGCACCCATCAACCCGAGCTCTTCACCGTCGGTGAAGACGAGCACGAGCGGATAGGTCGGGCGCTCGCGTTGCGCCAGCACACGTCCCGCCTCCAGGCAGACTGCAACGCCGGCCCCATCGTCGGCCGCCCCCGGGCCGTCGGGAACGGAATCGTAGTGCGAGACCAGCACGATCGACTGCCGGCGCGCCCCGGGCCTGGTGGCGATGATGTTCGCCACGCGCGCGGTCGCGCCCGGCAGCATCCGCGCGGCGTCGGTCTCCTGAACGCGTACGCTGAACCCGTAGGACCGCAACTGCCCGACGATGTACTCGCGCGCGCGCCGGTTGGCATCGGTGCCCGTCGGTCGCGTGCCGATCACGCCGGCAAGCTGACGGACATGCGCCCGGGCGTTCTCGACCGAGAAGCGAGGGGCGCGCGCCGCGCAGGCGGCGCAGGGCAGGAGCAGGGCGGCGACGACCAGGCGCGCAGGCGTCCGCAGCATCTGCTGAGGCTACCGGCGGCCGGGGCGTAACGCAAGGGGGGAGAGAAGTGCGAGGTGCGAAGTGCGGCGTGCGGCGTGCGGTGTGCGGCGTGCAAGGTGCCGCGGTGCGGCGTGCGGAGCCAGAGGCGGGGATCCGCGGCAAATCGGACTCTCGGCTTGCCACGCCGAGGCGCGTAGCGCGAAGGCAGGACTTCGGACAACGTCCCGCGTCAACTCCGGATGTGCACGTCGCCGCTGAACGTCTTCAGGGAGATGCTGCTCCGCGTCGTGCTGTCGGTCCCGGTTCCGTTGATCTCGCCCCGCAACGACCGGCGGCTCTTGCTCTTCAGCATCAACGGCACGTCGCTGCGAAGGTCGCCGCTGAAGGAGTTGAAATCGACCTCTGCGCGTGCGTTCGCCGGCACCCGGACGTCGATGTCGCCGCTGAAGGTGTGCAGGTCGAGGTCCGGCCGATCGACGGCTGTCGCCAGTTGGAGGTCGATGGTGCCGCTGAACGTCTCGGCTATGACGCGTCCGGTCACGTCGATGAGATGCGCATCACCCGAGAACGTGTGGACGCGGTGCTCGCCGGTAACGCCGGTGATTTTCACCGGGCTGCTGAATACCTCGATCTCCAGGTTCGTGTGCCGCGGCACCTGGATATCCATCTCGGTTTCGACGACGTTGTTGCCGTGCCAGTCCCACCAGGAGGAGGAGACCTTCTTGTTCGCCTCGATGCGCACCGTCGAGCCCGACGCCTCGACATCGAGCTTGATCCGGTCCAGCCGATCGCGGGTGGCGCGGCGGACGGCGTCGATGACAACCTCGGACCGATCGGTCGCGGTGATCGTCACCCGGCCCGAGAAGTTGTTCAGTTTCAGCGTCCCGCCCGGCGCGAGCGGCACGGTTTTCTGCACGCGCTCGGTCTCCGCGGCCGTGGCGATGGTCGCGACAAACAGCACGAGCGCACACGCAACCCCGGCGAGGCGGCGCAGGTTCATGGTCGTCTCCTTACCTGCCATAGACGAGAAAGGCGGGTCGGAAGTTGCCTGAACGGTGGAGGACCTGCAGATCCCCACTCCCCCGGATTGCGCCGGGTGGACACAAGTCGCAATAGCAGTAATACTTCCGGCAGATTGAACCCGGCCGTTCCCCGGGCTACACTGCAGCCGTCATTCGAGTGTTCGGCTGTCGAGTCCGGGCGAGGATTCGTTGGGCGTCATTCCACTCTAAAGGAGTCAGCGACGTGATACGCGTCTGCATTGCCGGTGCGACGGGATGGGCGGGCTCCGAGCTTGCGCGTGCAGTCGGGAAGGCCGAGGATCTGGCCCTCGTGTCAGCGGTGTCGCGCACGCACGCCGGCCAGACCCTTGGACACGTGCTCAACGAGCCAGGCCTTGCGACACCGATCTTCGCATCCGTCGCCGACGCCCTCGGCGTTCCCTGTGACGTGGTCGTCGAGTACACCAGGCCGGAGCGCGCGAAAGCACACATCCTGACGGCACTCGAACATCGGTGTCACGTCGTTGTCGGCACTTCCGGGCTCGGCGAGGATGATTTCGCAGACATCGAGGTCGTTGCCCGCGAACGCCAGCGCGCCGTGCTGGCGTGCGGGAACTTTGCGCTGACGGTCGTGTTACTCCAGCGATTTGCGGAAGCGGCCGCCAGGCTCATCCCGCAGTGGGAGATCATCGACTATGCCAACGATGACAAGCGCGACGCGCCAAGTGGCACCGCACGCGAACTTGCCGCGCGATTGTCCAGGGTGCGGCAACCCATGCCCACGGTGCCGCTCGATCAGACGGTGGGCCCGCGCGAGGCGCGTGGCGCGACACTGGCGGGTTCACAGGTCCACTCCGTTCGCCTGCCGGGCTATGTCATCGGCGCCGAAGTCATCTTCGGCATGCCGGATCAGCGGCTGACGATCCGGCACGACTCCGGCACGAGCGCCCGCCCCTATGTTGACGGGGCGCTGCTGGCGATTCGCAAAGTGTCGATGCTCACGGGCGTACACCGCGGACTCGACGCCGTCCTGGATCTCGGATGAACTATGGCTCGTTGATTGCGGCGCTCTGCGTGATGTTGATGGCGTCGATAGTTCCTCGTCGCGTCAGTCCCGTTTCGAAGTCTCCAGCTCTGCCTCGTTCCTCCGGTCAGGTGTTTTCGACGCCCAGAACCTGGTTACGATTCCGCACGCCAAGCTGGTTCGCAGGCTTGGCGTTCTCTCTTCGTTTCAGCTCAGTGCGATCGAGCGGGCGGTGTGTCTGCGGCTGGGGCCGCCCGTTGGCGGCGCACCGAACTCCCAGGCCTGAGGCGCTGCAGCCGACGGCGCCGGTGCAGCCTCACGGATTTTTCTGCCGGGCCCGAGCTTCGGTGTGATATACCCGCGCGCATGAAAACCGTGCGAATCCTGCTGACCGGCGTCTTCACCGCGCTTGCCGCGCTTGCCGCGCTCGTCGCGTTTGCTGCAACACCCCAGACAAGCCCGCGAGCGGCCAGCGCGCAGGCGGCGCGCCGCGCCGCGCCCGTCCGCGTCGAGATCTCGTTCCCCGCGTCGGCGCACGCGCAGCCGATCACCGGCCGCGTCTACGTGACGATCTCGAGGACCAGCACCCCCGAGCCGCGCCTGCAGGTCGGCCGCACCGGCGCGCCGTTCTTCGGCCGCGACGTCGAGCAGCTCAAACCCGGCCAGGCCGCCGTCATCGACGAGACCGACCTCGGGTCGCCGGTCGAAAGCCTGCGCGAGATCCCGGCGGGCGACTACTTCGTGCAGGCGTTCGTGAACGTCTACTCCGAGTTCCGGCGGTCGGACGGCCAGGTGCTGTGGATGCACGACGACCAGTGGGAAGGGCAGCAGTGGTCGCGCTCGCCCGGAAACCTCTACAGTGATGTCCAGCGCGTCCACATCGATCCCGCGCGGCCGGCCGTCATCACGCTGTCGGCCACCAACGTCGTTCCCCCCGTCGTCGTCCCGCCCGACACGCAGTTCGTGAAGCGCTTCAAGTTCCAGAGCCCGACACTCACGAAGTTCTGGGGGCGACCGATCTGGCTGGGCGCGGCGGTCCTGCTGCCGCGCGACTACGACACCGCCACCCTCAGCTATCCGGTGCAGTACGTCCAGGGGCACTTCTCGCTGGGCGCGCCGCTCGGCTTCAATCCGGATTTCAAGCCGACCGAGCGGAATCCGTACAACATCTCCCAGGATTGGATGAAGGACGATTTCCCGCGGATGATCGTCGTCACGCTCCAGCACCCGACACCCTATTTCGACGATTCGTACGCGGTGAATTCCGTGAACGTCGGCCCGTACGGCGACGCCGTCATGCAGGAACTGATTCCCGAGATCGAGAAGCGCTTCCGCGTGATCAAGGAGCCGTACGCGCGCGTGCTGTCGGGTGGATCGACCGGCGGATGGGAGTCGCTCGTGCTGCAGATCCTCCATCCCGATTTCTTCGGTGGCACCTGGTCGTCCTGCCCCGACTCGGTGACGTTTACCGACGTCGAGGGCATCAACGTCTACAAGGACACCAACGCGTTCTACAAGCAGTTCGAGTGGCGCCGCGTGCCGACGGTCAACAGCCGTGAAACGAACGGCCAGATCCGGCAGACCTCCGAGGAGCGCAATCGCTTCGAGCTGGTCTCGGGCACCCACGGCCGCTCGGGCGAGCAGCTCGACATCTGGTCCGCCGTCTACGGCCCGCTGGGGAAGGACGGCTACTTCGAGCCGCTCTTCAACAAGCGCACCGGCGAGATCAACCCCGCCGTCGCCGAGTACTGGAAGCAGCACTACGACCTGCTGTACTACCTGCAGCAGAACTGGGCCACCGTCGGCCCGAAGATCGTGGACAAGATTCACGTCTACGCCGGCACCGCGGACACCTATCTCCTCAACAACTCGACGAAGCAGCTCCAGGACTGGATGAAGACGACGACCGCCCCGCACTACGAGGGCTATTTCCTGTACGGCGACGGCAAGCCGCACTGCTGGAGCGGGCCGGTGAACGCGGGGGAGCGGCTGAAGGAGATGGCGCAGCACATCATGGCGCACAAGCCCGATTGGGCAACCGCCGAGTGGTGGAAGCAGTAAGTCGGATAGTATCGATCCAGCCTGGCCGGATTGTGAACTACCAGATCGTCTGGAGCGCCGCGTACTCCCGAATGCGCGCGTCCTTCGTCACGAGCGGCGCCGACGCGAGAAGGGCCGTGGCGACGATCAGGCGATCGGTGGGATCGCCGTGAAACCGGCCCAGTTGGGTGGCCTTGACCGCGACAAGCGGCGTGAGCGCGAGCATGTCGACTCGAGGAAGTGACAGCGCCTGCTGAAGCCAGTCGAGCGGCGCGCGGTCGAGCGTGATGCGTCCCCTGGCGACCAGGGCAGCGACTTCGAAACAGCTCACGGCCGGGATCCCGATTCGGTCGGCGGCCTCGAGGGCTCGCCGGGCCTTTGCACCGAGGCGCTTCGGCTCGCTGACCCACCAGAGCCAGGCGTGCGTGTCGAGCACGATCACGCCTCGATCTCCCATTCGTCCAGAACCGGCCCGACAATGTCGCCGTGCAGGCGGACGCTGCCGCGCAGCGACCGCGCGTCCGGCTGCCGGATTTGCACGACCCTGGCGACGGCGCGCCCGCGCTTGGTGACGACCAGGTCCTCGCCGGTCTCGGCCACCCGGTCGAGCAGGGCCAGGCACCGGGCCTTGAACTCGCTTGCCGAGATCGTCGTCTTCATGGTCATATTATCTGACCATGTAGGTCACGTGTAAAGACCGGTCTGGACGCGGCGCCGGTCAGGCGCGAGGGCCGGGGCGCATGCCCCCGGGTTCGCTCGGGCGACTCGCGAGCCCGGATGGGTGGACGGTGGCGTCCGGATCCCCCGTGACGCGCGCGCGCTCGACCGTGAACAGCGACTCGAGCCGCAGCGCCCACGCGAGGACGAGGCCGAGGACGAAGCCGAGGGCGACGCTGTCGGCGCCGAGGCAGGCGCCGGCGGTGAGCAGCATGACGAACGATTCGGTCCGGCCCACCTGGTCGCGCGTGACGAGCGCCAGCTCGATGCCGCTGAAGGCCAGCATCACGCCGAGCACGCTCGCGGGAAACGCGCGGCAGAGCGCCATCAGCGACGCGCCGAACAGCACCGCCACGACCATCTTGGCGCCGCCCAGGAACAGGATCGAGCCGTTGGTCCGCGCGCCGAACCGGTACTGGCCGGCCAGGCCGCCGGCGCCGTGGCACATCGGCATCCCGCCGAACCAGCCCGCCACCAGGTTCATCAGCCCGACCGACACCGCCACGCGTCGCGGCGAAGCCGCTCGCTGCGGGAACAGTTCCGCTGACAGCGCGCACACCGCAATCACCGAGTTGAGCGTCGTCAACGGGATCTGCGGCAGCGCCGCGCGGGGGAAGGCGCGCGCGAAATCGCTCCAGGCGAGCGGCGTCCAGTGGGGCAGGGCCCAGCCGAGGTGAATCAGCCGCACGACGCCCGGGTCGCGCCAGACCGCGAGCAGGATCCCGGCGACGAAGAGCACCAGCGCGGACGGCACGCGGCTCGAGAAGAACAGCGCCAGCACCATCAGCGCGGCCACCGCCGCGGTCAGGTAGCTGTCCGGCGCCATCCAGGCGTGCGTGCCGGTCACCATCTGCAGCCCTTTCATCAGCAGCGACAACCCGAGCGCCAGCTGCAGGCCGCGGACGACGCTCTTGGGGATCGCGCGATTGAGGGTGTCGATGAGGCCGGAGAGACCCAGCACGAGCACGATGGCGCTGACCGTGATGCCCGCCGCCAGGATCTGGTTGACGGGCAGCTTCGACGTGATCGCGACGGTGGCGATCGCCTTCATCGGCTGGACCGCCATCGGGATCGTGAAGACGACGCCGGTGACGAGGTTGAAGAGGCCGGCGAAGAAGAGCGAGGCGCCGAAATCCAGGCCGTTCTGCGCCGCCATGCCGACCAGCAGCGGCAGGAAGGTGCCCATGTCGCCGAACGCCCCGGCAATCTCGTGGCGGTTGAACCGCGCGCGGCGCAACGACTGGAAAACCCGGCTCATGCGGCCATTATGGATCGGGAGACAGCACCGCGCACCGCACCTGGCACGTCGTGCACCGCACCTCGCACGTCGCACTCCGCACGTCGCACATTCCTACTTCGTCCCCGTCGTCACCCCGAAGACGTACTTGTCGAACCACTCCAGGTTGTGTTCCATCGCCGCCAGGTTCGCCTTCGGCTTGGTCAGGCCGTGGCCGAAGCCCTTGTAGACGATCATCTTCACCGGCACACCCTGGTCCTGCAATCCCTGGTAGAGCTCGTAGCCGTCGGAAATCGGCACGCGCTTGTCCAGTTCGCCGTGCTGAATCAGCGTCGGCGCCTTCGCGCCCTTGATGTAGGTGATGGGTGAGGTCTTCGCGTAGATGGCCGGATCGTCCCATGGCGTCGCCTTCAGGTAGCGGCGCGCGAAGGGATGAATGTCCGTGCTGACGTAGTACGTCATCCAGTCCGAGATGCCAGCGCCCACCGAGACGGCCTTGAACCGCGCGCTGTCGTGCGTGGTCAGGAACGCCGAGATGTAGCCGCCCTGGCTCCACCCCATCACGCCCACGCGGTCGTTGTCCACCAGTCCCTGCGCCACCAGCGCGTCGATGCCCGAGAGGACGTCCCACGCGTCGCCGATGCCGAGGTTGCGGATGTTGAGCGCTCGGAACTTCTCCCCGTACCCGGCGCTGCCGCGGTAGTTCGGCTCGAGCACCAGCGCGCCCTTCGTCAGCCAGAGATCGATCGGATAGGACGTCGTGCTGTTGTAGGGGACCGGCCGCGAGACGCCGGTCGGACCGCCGTGGATCACGACGAGCAGCGGATACCGTTTGCCCGCCTGGAAATCCGCGGGCTTGTGCAGCACGCCCTCGATGGTCGTCCCGTCCTGGCTCTTCCATGTGATCACCTCGTGACGGGCCTTCGGCCAGGCCGCCACCTGCGCGCCGAGGTCCGACAGCCGCCTGGGCTGCATCGTCGCGACGGGCGCGACGAACAGTTCGGGAAACGACTGCGGATCGCTCGCGAGGAACGCCACGGTGGCGAAGTCCCGGCTGAAGGTGAACGAGGAGGCCATCCACTCGTTCGCGTGCGCCAGCCGCGTGACCTTCTTCGTCTGCGGATCCAGGCGGTAGAGGTACGACCAGGTGCGCGAGGACGCGGAGAAGAAGATGCCGGACGGACCCCAGTTCACGATCGAGGCGTTCTCGTCGAAGTCGCGCGTGAGCGGCTCGATCGGTCCGCCGGCGGCCGGGATCACGGCGATGCAGCCGTTCGAGTAGCTGTAGGCGTCCTTGTTGCCCATCTGGGTTTCGAACGCGATGCGCGTGCCGTCGGGCGACCAGACGGGGTGGGCGTCGGAGTCGACCTGTGTGACGAGCGCCCGCACCGCGCCGTCGACCACCGAGACGATCGAGATGTCGGCGCTGCTGCCGTTCGACGGGTCGTTGTTCGTCCGGTGATCGAAGGCGATGCTCGAGCCGTCGGGCGACCACGCGAAGCTGCCGACGGCGAGGGCGCCCTTCGTCAACGCGCGCGTCTTGCGGCTGCCGAGATCGATCACGTAGAGATGCGTCATCGGCAGGTCCTGGTCCACGACCTCGAACTCGCCGTACTTCTTGTCGCGGTCCTTGAGGGCCTGCGGCTTGGCGTCGGTGGCCGTGAAGGCGATCTGCTTCCCGTCGGGTGACCATTCAAAGCTGCTGATGCCGTCCTCCGCGGTCGTCACGACCTCGGCTTCGCCGCCGTCGATCGGCATGACGTACACCTGCCGTTTGTCGGTCCGGTCGGAGGCGAACGCCAGGCGCTTGCCGTCGGGCGACCACGCGGGCGCGTTGCTCGACTTCTTGCCGTTGGTCAGCTGCCGGACGGCGCCGGTCTGGGTGTCGGCCATCCAGATCTCGGTTTCGTAGGCGTTCTCGTCCCAGTTGGTGTCGCGGATGGTGTAGGCGACCAGGCGGCCATCGGGCGAGATGACGGGCGCGCCCGCGCGTTTGAGCGAGACGAGCTGCTCGAGCGTCGGCGCGGTCTGCGCGAAGCCGGGCGCGGCGAGGCCGAGGAGCACGGCGAACACGGTGGCGACGAGCGCTGCTCTTTGACGCATGATCGTTCTCCGGAAAGAGCCCGAGGGCCCAAAGCCCAAAGCCCAAGGCCGAAAGCCAGTCCAGGGCCGAAGGCCCACGGCCGCTGGGAGCGGCGCTAGTATGACGCGAAAAGGGAGAGTGAAGCGAGTGGAGCGAAGGAATCAGGAATCAGGAGAGTCCGCCCTGAGAGGCCGTCGGGGCGGACTCCGCAGGTGCAAGCGATATGCCTCGGGGACGAAGGCGGGAGGCGGGGAGGCGGAAGGCGGCTTACAAGAGCGCCGCAGACTGCTGCTGCAGCAACTCCCAGGCGCGCGCCACGTGGCTCTCGGTCGTCCGAATATGGCCGACGGCCAGACGCAGCGAGAACCGTCCGTCGAGTTTCGTGTGCGACAGGAACACCTCGCCGGTTCGATTGACCGCGTCGAGCAGCCGCGCGTTGAGCGTATCGAGTTCCTGTTCCGAGGCCGCCCGATCGGGCGGATGGAAACGAAAGCAGACCACGCTGAACGGGACCGGCGCCAGGCGCTCGAAGTCGCGGCTGTCGTCCACCCAGCCTGCGAACATTCCGGCCAGCCGCATGTGCCCAGCCAGGCGCTCGCGGATTCCTTCGGCGCCGAAGTAGCGGAGGATCATCCACAGCTTCAGCGCGCGAAAGCGGCGGCCGAGTTGCACGCCGGTGTCCATGAGGTTGTGC
Organism: Acidobacteriota bacterium; assembly: GCA_003170135.1. Taxonomy (GTDB): domain Bacteria; phylum Acidobacteriota; class Vicinamibacteria; order Vicinamibacterales; family Fen-181; genus Fen-181. The sequence goes on along the minus strand of PMZR01000009.1, from coordinate 20,333 downwards.
ACCGCGGCCGCCTCGGTCGTCTTGAGGTACTCGGGTGTCAGCGAGAACGCCTCGCGCAGCGTGTCCATGTGGCGGCAGTAGAAGGCGCTCAGATCGAACGGCGTGAACAGCCACTTGTGCGGGTTCACGACCAGCGAGTCGGCGCGATCGCAGCCGGCGAGCGTGTCGCGGCGATCGGGAAGGATCGCCGCCACGCCCGCGTACGCCGCATCGACGTGCAGCCACAGGTGCTCGCGCTCGCAGATGTCGGCGATCGCAGGCACCGGGTCGACGCTCGTCGTCGATGTCGTGCCCACGGTCGCGACCACCGCCATCGGGCGGATGCCGGCCCGCCGATCCTCGGCAATCGCCTGCTGCAGCGCGTCGATCCGCATGCGGAACGCTTCGTCTGCCGGGATCTTCCTGAGCGCGGCATGACCGAGGCCGAGCGCCATGACCGCCTTGTCGATCGATGAATGCGCCTGGTCCGAGCAGTAGACGCGAAGCGGCGGCACGTCGGGCCGACCGGCCAGGCCGCGCTGCCGCACGTCGGGCACGGCGACATGGCGCGCGGTGGCGAGCGCGTGCATGCTCGACGTCGAGGCCGTGTCGTAGATCACACCCTCGAACGACGCAGGCAGGCCGAGCAACTGCCGCAGCCAGGCGAGCGTCACCTCTTCGAGTTCGGTGACGGCGGGCGACGTGCGCCACAGCATCCCCTGCGCGTTCAGCGCGGCCGACAGGAACTCGGCGAGCACGCCGGGGCTGCTGCCCGTGATGGCGAAGTAGGCGAAGAACCCCGGGTGATTCCAGTGGGTAATCCCGGGCATGATGATGCGCTCGAAGTCGCCCAGGATCGACTCGAAATCCTCGCCCCGCTCGGGCGCGCGCGCGGGTAACGCGTCGCGCACCTCACCCGGCTGCACGCGCGACAACACCGGGTAGCGCTCGCTGTGGTTGAGATAATCGGCAATCCACTCGACCATCTCGTGGCCGTAGCGCCGGAAGCTCTCGGCATCCATGTCGCCCGGCGCGGATTTCTGATCGGCCATCCCACGTCCTCGTTTCGCGATTGGTTCGCACGTCGCACCGCACGTCGCACGCGGCACGCCTCAGGGCACGTCGCACACGGCACGTCGCACCGCACGTTGCACCCCGCACCCCGCACTATTTCTCGTGGTCCTTCAGATACGCGAGGGCGAAGTCGCGCAAGCGCTGGTTGGTCATCTTCAGCGTGTCCGCTTCCGCCAGCGCCTTCTCGGTCGTCCAACCGTCCACCGCCACGCGCTTGATCAGCCAGAACGCGTTGGCGCGCTGTCCGCTGGCGCAGTGGATGTAGACGGGCTGGCTGGAGCTGTCCTTGACGACCTCCAGGAATTTATCGACCGCTGCCACATCCGGTGCGCTCGGCGAAAACGGAAGGCTGAAGTACTTGAGGCCCGTTTGGCTCAGGGCCTTGGCCTCGCCTTCGAGATCGGCGCCCGGTTCGGAGGCGGTCCGCAGGTTGATGACCGTCCGGAAGCCGAGTTTCTGGAGCGCGGCAAAGGCGTCAGCGGTGGTCGCGCCGCCCGATGCGAAGTTCACGTCGAGGCGCTGGAAGTTGGTGGCCCCGGCGACGGCCGGGATTGCGCCCGGGACGGCCTGTTTGGAATCGGGCGCCTGCGCCCAGACGAGAGAGGCCACGAGAACACAGAAGAGCGCCGCGTACTTCGAGGTCCTGAGCGTATTCATGGTGGGAGATTGTAGCGCGTGAGGCGGGCGGGGCAAAAAAAAGCCGGACACCGGGGACTACCAGTGTCCGGCAACGTCGGGGGAGGAGGAGAGGGTCAGCGTTCGAGGGTCACGGTTACCGGAGCCATCAGGCGGATATTCACGATGCTGCCTGCCGGGAGCGTCGCGGCATCACGATCGCCGGCCATCGCGGCCGCGGTTCCGCCGCCGGCCCCGAGGGCTCCGCCAATGGCTGCGCCCTTCCCGCCACCAAGGATGGCACCGAGGATCGCCCCGCCAACCGTCGCGCCGCCGATCTTGGCAGCGCTCTTGTTGGTCGGCGACGCTCCTTCGCGGTGCACCGCCTCCGCCGTGAGCGGAAGCCGGCTGCCATCGGGCAGGATGAGCGTATTGAAACGAATCGCGAAGTGGGCGCGTTCCTTCAACTTGCCGCCGCGCTCCACCTGGACGACCGAGCCGAGCGCCTGCGAGCCCGCCGGGATTGCGACGCGATCGCCGATACGGACGTCGCGGGACACGCGCGCGTCCACCCGGTCTTCGATACGGGCGGTCTCACTGCTGACCGCAGTCTGAATCTGCAGGCCAAGCACGGATTCGGCCGGCACCGCGATTTCCACCCATTCGCGCTGTGGTTCGGCCGGCTCCTGGCTGACCGACTGCGGAGGCGGCGCGGTTGCCGACTGCCCGCCACCCTCGGTCGACGCCGCTGCCGCGAACCCGGGCCGCGCCGGATCGGGCTGCGACGCCGCCGACTGCCCGTCTTCCCTGGGCATGCGCGCCGGGGACCTGCGCGGGCGCCGTTCGACCCTGGGGGGTTGGGACGGTTGCGGGGCGTCGGACGCGTCCGCTCTTGCCGCGGTGCTCGATTTCTCTGTAGCGGAGGGCGCGGCGGTCGCTGACGAACTGGGCGTTGCGTCGCCGGCCGCCGGTGGCGTCGTGACCAGGCTCGTGGGGGTTCCCTGTGCCGCCGGTTGCACCACGCCCCCGGCCGGCTGGTTGATGGCCTGCGCCGGCTGGCCTGGCCTCTCACTCTGTCGAACCGCGAGATACGCTCCGCCCCCTGCAGCAACGATGCAGGCGAGACCGAGCGTGCCGAAGGCCAGGAAGCGCGATGTCATGGATAACTCCTGTTCCGAGCCGGAGCAAGGCCCGTACCCGAGCTTATGGGTCGGAAATGACGGCTTTTTAGCCCGAAAAACACATCCCTCGGCCCGCCGGGGTGGTCTCTCTGCGAGGACAGTGTCCTTGGAAAGGGGCGAGCGCGTCCGATCTGCTACCGCCGGGACACCTTGCAAATCGGCGGGGCGTTGGCGAGAATAGCCCGCATCTTCGGTGAATCGGGCCGGGAAGCGGTCCGGACCGGCCGGGACCGGCCGGTCGGGCGTATCGGCTTCCGGTTGAATGGACACTTGTGGGAACCGGCCCTGGCCGGATTTGGCTGCGGTTCAGGCCGTGAAACTTCTCGACCATTTCGGGCACGCCGGCGACGTCTTTTTTCGCCTTCGCAGCTACCTCCCGCTGCTTCTGCTGCCCGCGTTCGTGTTGAGCGCGGGCGCGGGCGCCACCACGGGCCCGACGTGGCAGGCGGTGTGCGAAGCCGCCGGCTTCCTGCTGTCGCTCGCCGGATTTGGCATCCGGGTCATCACCATCGGAAGCGCTCCGCCTGGGACGTCCGAGCGCAGCACCAGGGATCCGCGCGCCAGCCTGCTCAACACGTCGGGCGCCTATTCGGTCGTGCGGCATCCGCTCTACCTCGGCAATACGCTCGTGGCGCTGGGCCTGGCCGTGTTCACGGCCACGTGGTACCTGCCGGTCATCGTGGCTCTCGCAGGACTCCTGTACCACGAGCGCATCTGCGTGCGCGAAGAGGTGTTCCTCGAAGCGAAGTTCGGCGACGCGTTTCGATCCTGGGCCGGCGCAGTGCCTGCGCTCTTGCCCGCCTTGTCCCGCTACCGTCCCTCGTCTGGGCGCTTCCAATGGCGGAAGGTCGTGGCGCGCGAATTCCATGCGCTGTTCGTCCTGGGTGCGGGGTTCCTGTTCCTGGACGTGCTGCGGGGGCTGTTTGCCACCGGCCAGCCCGCCGCCCGCCCCATCTGGACGGCGCTCTTCGCGGTCACCGGCCTTCTCTTCCTCGTCCTGAGCGCGCTGAAGAAGTGGACGAGCCTCCTGCGCGTCTCCGAATCGGCGCCTGGTCCGACCGGCGCATAATAGACGGATAGAGACCGTCTGTGCGCCGGGCTGCGCGCGACTTTCCTCATCATGAACCGAGCGGCGGACGTCATTGTCGTCGGCGCCGGCGTCATCGGCCTGGCCGTGGCGTACGAGCTGTCCCGCCGCGGCGCGCGAGTGCGGGTGCTCGATGCACGCGGCGAGGGCCAGGGGGCCTCGCAGGCGTCGGCGGGCATGCTCGCGCCTCACACGGAGAATCTCGATCAGCCGCCCCTCTGGCGCCTGGGTGTCCGCAGCCTCGATCTCTACGACGGGTTCGTCGACGGCGTTTGTCACGCCAGCCATCTCGACATCGAATATCGCCGCTGCGGATCGCTGCACGTGGGCACGAGCGAGGCGCAGATGGAGGATCTGCGCGGTACCGCCGACCGCCTGAAGGCCGCCGGCGTCTCCTGCGAGCTGCTGACCGCGGCGCTCGTTCGCGAGCTCGAACCACGGATCGCGGGCGACGTGGCCGGGGGAGTGCTGGTGCCCGATCACGGCTACGTGGCGGTCAGTGATTTGATGCGCGCGATGTCGGCGGCCGGGAGCGCGGGCGGCATGCGCGTCGACGTCGAACGCGTGTTGAGGGTGGGCGCCTCGGCTTCCGGCGTCCGCGTCGAGACGCAAACCGAGGTCCTTCACGCGCCGGCGGTTGTCGTCGCCGCAGGCAGCTGGACCTCGCGTGTGGCGGTCGAAGGCGACGCGGCGCTGCCCGTTCGCCCGGTGCGTGGACAACTGGTGCAGCTCGACTGGCCTGTGTCCCCCCTCGCGCGCATTGTCTGGGGATCGGACTGCTACCTGGTGCCCTGGACGACGGGCGCGTTGCTGGTTGGCGCCACGGTGGAGGACGCCGGCTTCGACGAGCGCGCGACCACCGCGGGCGTACACGACCTGCTGGCCTCGGCGTGCGACCTGCTGCCGAGCGCGTGGCAGGCCGGGTTCCTGGGGGTGCGCGTCGGGCTCCGCCCGGCGACGCCGGACGGGTTGCCGGTCGTCGGGGCGTCTTTGGGCGTGCCCGGCGTCTACTATGCGACCGGCCACTACAGGAACGGAGTGTTGCTCGCACCGATCACGGCGGTGCTGCTGGCGGATCTGGTGCTTGGGCAAGGCGAGGACAGCGCCCTCGCCTCCTTCGCCCCGGGTCGCTTCACTGGGGTCAGGTCTTGACTTGCCACTTCTTTCACGACCTGCCCCTTGCCTCTGCGCGATTTCGGTGCCAGGACGCGAAAAAAGTGCGGCATAACCTCTTCTTGACTTCCGGCCGCGCTCCCGCTATCACCATGCCAGCGCGCCCGGTTGTTTCGACTGCGGAAGTCGGAATGCCGGCTTCCGATTCCTGGAGATCCCCAATGTCCCGACTCGACGAGTCGCAGATCCGCGACCGACTGGCGCGGCTGAACGGCTGGCGCCGCGAGGGCGACGCCATCACCCGGCAGTACACGCTGGCCTCGTTCCCCGACGCGGTGGCCTTCGTCACGCGGCTTTTGCCCGGCGCCGAGGCCGCCGATCATCACCCGGACATCGCGATCAACTACAAGCGTGTCACCCTCACCTACTCGACGCACAGCGAGGGCGGGCTGACCGAGAAGGACTTCGAGGGAGCGAGCATGGCCGATCGATGCGTCTGAAGAAGCACTACAGCTCGCGCGAGGTGGCGGCGCTCACCGGGTTGAGCGCGCGCCAGATGCGATGGTGGGACGCGCACCGGATGGTGACCGCCCTCATCCCGTCGCACCGCACCGAAGCGGGCGGCTTCACCGAACGACGCTACTCGCCGATGGACGTCTACGAGCTGCTGGCGCTCGCCGAACTGCAGCGGCGCGGGTTCTCGGCTCGCACCATCCGCCGCCTGCTCGACGTGCTGCGCGACCGCTTTCAGCTCCGCCTGTACGAAGCGATCTGGGGCGGCTCGCTGACGCTGCTCACCGACGATCACGAGATCTACGCCCGCACCGCGCGGGGCGAGTTCTTCAACCTGCTGCGCGATCCGGAACAGCCGCTGCTCGTGCTGGGCGTCGAGCGGGATCTGCAGGAGCTCAACGAGCGCGGGCGGAAGCGCAAGCGCGCGCCGAAACGGCGGCCGACCGCCTGACACCGCGCCCCTCGTGCGCGTCGATCTCACACTCCCGCCTTCATCCGCCTGACCTTCGCCCACACCGCCACCGCGAATTCCCCGACATGAGGCCTGCGAGGACGAGGTAGCCGGCGCCGATTTGGTCCCGCGCCCACCTGTGTGCTATAACGCGCGCACCCCTGTTTTCGCTCGTCAACTCTGGAGGAGGATGCGATGACACCCGGTTGGATGCGGAAGTTTGCCACCCGCTGCACCGCCGTGATCGGTTTGGCCGCGCTCGTGTCCGGCGCCACGCTGCTCGCGCAGAACGACGCCAAACAGTCGGGCAAGCGGCCGGTCGTGGCGCAGAAGCTGGACGCGGAGTACACCGCGAAGATCAAGGAGTACACGCAGGATCCGCGCATCAGCACGGAGCTGGTCGATCACATGCCCGCCTCCGCCACCGTGCCCTCGCCGCTCAAGTTCCTCAAGCACATTCCGGGGACGCCCGACGAGCTCACCTACTACAAGGACATCAAGGCGTACCTCGAGGCGCTCGCGAAGGCCGCGCCCACCCGGGCCAAGCTGTTCACAATCGGCAAGACCGAGGAAGGCCGCGACCTCGTCTTCCTCGCGATCGCCGACGAGGCGACGATCAAGTCGCTGGACAAGTACAAGAAGATCCTCGCTGACCTCACCGATCCGCGGAAGCTGACCGAGGCGCAGGCGAAGCTGCTCATCGCGACCGGCAAGCCGATCTACTGGGCGACGGGCAACCTGCATTCATCGGAGATCGGCAGTTCCGAGATGGAGATGGAGCTGGCCTACCGCCTCATCATCGAGGAGACGCCCTTCATTCAGAACATCCGCAACAACGAGATCGTGTTCCTCACGCCGGTCATCGAGCCGGACGGGCACGACAAGGTCGTGGACAACTTCAACTACCAGAAGGCGAACCCGGGCAAGCGGATGCCGCTCATCTGGTGGGGCAACTACGTCGCGCACGACAACAACCGCGACGGGCTCGGCGTCGGCCTCGCGCTGACGCAGGCGGCGCTGCGCAACTTCCTCGAGTGGCACCCGACGGTCATGCACGACCTGCACGAATCGTCCAACTACCTCTACACCTCCACCGGCGCGGGGCCCTACAACACGGCGGTCGATCCGGTGCAGACCGACGAGTGGTGGCTGCTGTCGAAGTACGAAGTCGCCGAGATGACCAAGCGCGGCGTGCCCGGCGTGTGGACTGGCACGTACTATGACGGCTGGGTGCCGAACTACCTGTTCTGGATCGCCAACATCCACAACTCGATCGGCCGGTTCTACGAGACCGAGAGCTACGGCCCGCAGAACCGCACCGTGACCAACAACGACAGCCGCGAGTGGTACCGGCCGAACCCGGCGCTGCCCTCGATCAAGTGGGGTCCGCGCAACAACGTCAACATCCAGGAGTCCACGCTGCTGCTCGCGATGTCGTTTGTCGCGAAGAACCGCGAGATGTTCCTGGAGAACTACTACCTGAAGAACAAGCGCGCCATCGAGATGGGCAAGAACGACGCGCCGCACGCGTGGGTGATCCCCGCCGGGCAGCGCCGCCGCGGTGAGGCGGCGAGCTTCGTGAACCTGTTGCGGCTGGAGGGCATCGAGGTGCACACGGCCAACGCCGCGTTCACCGCGGGCAACGTGCAGATCGCGGCCGGCGACTACATCGTCCGGATGGACCAGCCCTACAGCCGGTGCGCGCTCGATTTCCTCGACACGCAGTTCTTCTCGCCCGCCAACCCGAGCCCGTACGACGACACCGGCTGGGCGATCGCGCTGTTGCGCAACGTGAAGGTGGCGAAGATCGAGGACAAGTCGGTGCTCGATCAGCCGATGACGCTCGTCGCCGCCGACGCGACCGTCGCCGGCACCATCACCGGCACCGGCCCGGTCGTCATCGTCGACGACAACGGCGACACGAGCATCGCGCCGTTCCGCTTCGCCAACAAGGACGTGAAGATGCTGGCGGCCGAGGAGCCGTTCGAGGCGGCGGGACGGAAGTTCAGCGCGGGCGCGTTCATCATCCCGGCCGCTGATCGCGCGCAGCTCGAGGCGTCGATCAAGCACTTCGGCCTGGCGGCCTACGCCGTCGCGAGCGCGCCAACGGTCAAGACGCACGAACTCGTCACGCCGCGCGTCGGTTACGTGCATTCCTGGTCGAACACGCAGAACGAGGGCTGGGTGCGGATGGTCTTCGACAAGCTGAAGATCCCGTACACGTTCATCGGCGACACGAAACTGCGCGAGCCGAACCTCCGGCAGAAGTACGACGTGATCATCTTCCCGCACGTCGGCGGCACGGCGGAGTCGCAGGTGAACGGCGTCCAGGGCGCCGAGCCGATCCCCTACAAGAAGACCGACCTCACGCCGTATCTCGGCGTGCAGGATTCGACCGACGACATCCGCGGCGGCATGGGCTTCGAAGGGTTGATCAACCTGATGAAGTTCGTGCAGGACGGCGGGCTGCTCATCACCGAGGGCGCGACATCGACCATCTTCCCCGAGTACCACCTGGTCAGCGGCGTGACGGTCGAGGACTCGGCCTCGCTGTTCGCGCGCGGGGTGGTGCTGAAGAGCGTGTTCGCCGACCGGAACAGCCCGATCGCGTACGGCTACGACAGCGACAACCTGGCCGTGTACTTCAACCAGGCCCCGATCCTCAACGCGGGCGGCGGCGGCGGGTTCGGCGGCGGTGGTGGCGGCCGCGGCGGGGCAGCGATCCCAGGCGTCGGCATGAACCTGACGCCGAACGCCACGCCGTCAACGCTCACGACGCTCGATGGGCCGCCTCCGGCGGCAACCGGCGCCACGGGTGGCCGGGGTGGACGCGGCGGCGCGCCGGGCGGCGCCCCGGCGGGAGCGGCGGCCGCGGGCGGCGGTGGTCGCGGCGGCCGTGGCGGTGGTGGTGGAGCGGCAACGGGTGGTCCCCGTGTCATCCTGCGCTTTCCGACCGATCCCAACGACATGCTGCTCAGCGGCGGCCTCGTCGGCCAGCAGGCACTGGTCGGTCGCGCGGTGGTGGTGGATTCGCCGCTCGGCAAGGGCCACGTGGTGATGTTCGCCAACCGGCCGTTCTGGCGCTACGAGACGTTCGGCAGCTTCAACCTCGCCTTCAACGCGATGCTGAACTGGAATCACCTGGATGCGGGTATGCCCGCGCCGCAAAGGACCGCCAACGACGAGAACCGCTAGAAACGCGAAGGGGGCACGCGCTCGAAGCGTGTGCCCCCCTCCCGACTCCAGGCTCGCGTCGGCCTTGGGCCTTCGGACTTGGACTCCGGACCTTGGACTCCGGACTTATTGATCACTCGTCGTGATCTTCTGCCCAGGCGACGCCTTCAGCATCCGCATCACTTCGTCGATCGCCGCCTGCAGTTCGCGGTCAACGCCCTTCTCTTCATCGGCCGGCGCGTTCTGCACCCAGACGTCCGGCGGCACGCCGTAGTTCTCGAGGTTGATCCCGTAGTTGTTCGGCTTGGTCGGATCGTAGGTGACCGCGAACGAGCCGGGCGTGCGCACGCTGCCGCCGTTGATGAGCGCGTAGCTGCCCGTCCAGATGACGCCGCCGGCCGTCGGCGTCCCGACGATGCGGCCCAGGCCGAGCGTGCGGAAGCCCATCGGCGTGGCCTCGCCGTCGGAAAACGATCGCTGGTTGATGAGCATCACCTTCGGTCCCGCGATGGCCTGCTGCGGCCGGCGTCCCCACGTGCGCGCGCCGCTTCGCGGGTTGGTGAACATGTAGGGCCGCCGCTCGATGATGTCGAGCAGTTGCTCGTCGATGTTGCCGCCCGTGTTGTAGCGCACGTCGATGATGATCCCCTGCTTGTTCCAATAACGGTCGATCTCGCTGGTGAACCGGTCGAGCGACGGCTGGTCCATCGCGCGGATGTGGACGTAGGCGATGCGGCCCGCGGTCGCCTTGTCCACGATGTCGCGGTTGTTAGCGACGAACTCCTCGTAGCGGATGTTGCCGAGGTTGGTCACGCTCGCGATGCGCAGGACCTTGGCGCCGTCGCCCGCCGGCGTCTTCGACACCTTGACCGGGATGTATTCGTTCGGCGTCGTGCTCAGGATCTTCCAGTAGTTGTCGCCGGCCTTGAGGTCGACGCCGTCGATCGCGAGCACGTAATCGCCCACCTTCAGATCGAACCACTCCTTGTCGGCCGGGCCCTCGCGGTAGATGTGATTGATGCGGTACCGGCCGTTGGCCGGCTCGAGCTCGAAGCCCAGGAACCGCGTGGTGTACAGCCGGTCCATCGACCGGCTGGGCGGCCCGCTGACGCCCGTGTGCGAGCTGCTCATCTCGCCGATCATCGCGTTGCCCAGGTCGTAGACGTCTTCGTTGGTCCCGACGTACTGCAGCAGCGGTTCGTACTTCGCCTTGATCGCGGCCCAGTCGTAGCCGTTCATGTCGGCCCGGTAGTAGCGGTACTTCATCACGCGCCAGGTTTCCTCGAACATCTGCTTCCACTCGGCCCGGCGATCGATGCGCAGCGAGAGCGAGAAGGCGACGCGATCGGTGCGCTGCGGCGAGGCGAGCACCAGGCGGTTGATCTCCTGGCCCTGGCCGCCGGCCGCGCCACGGCCCGCGGGCGCCGTGCCCGCGGCAGACGATCCGGACGCGCGGAAGAAGATGGCGCGGCGATCGCCGGTCGGCTTCATGCCGGGGAACGAACCGCTCGCCACCGTCCGCCGGTCGCGGCCGTCGATGCCGATCGCGAACAGGCCGCTGCTCTGATCGTCGGTGCCGGTGGAGGCTGCGCCACGCCCGCGCGCCGGCGCGGGTGTCGGTGCGGGTGCGCCCCGCCCGCCCCGTCCGCCGCCGCCCCCGGCCGCGAAGTAGATCGTGCGGCCATCGTTCGAGAGGAAGAACCCGGTCACCGGTACGCTGCCGCGCGTGATCTGGTTCGCGCGCTTCTCGATGCCGTCGAGATCGATACGGGACGGCGCTGCGCCGGCGGCCTCGGCACTGGTCCCGGCCTGCCGGCCCGGAGCGGAGTCGATGGGAAGGCCGGAACCTGCGGCAGTCGCCCCACCACCGCCGCCGCCCCCGCGCGAGCCGCGCCCGCCGGCCGCCGCCGCCGCGTTGCGAATCCGCTCGCGCACCAGCGGGTCGTTGGGATCCTCGGTGAGCTTGGCGAGTGACACGACGAAGAGCTGGTTCATCGCGCCGTCGCGGTCCGAGGTGAACACCACGGTCTTCCCATCCGGCGTGAGCGCCGCGCTGGTTTCGCTGTTGGGGCTGTGCGTGACGTTGTATTCCTTCTTCGCCGCGATGTCGTACAGGTAGATCTCCGAATTCTGGTCCTCGTCGCGACGGCTGTAGAGCAGCCATGTGCCGTCGCCCGAATACTGCTGGATGTTGAACCCGCCGGCGACGTTCGCCGCCAGTTCCCTCGGCTGAGGCTGCGCGGCCGCGAGATCGACTTCCCACAGCTTGTTGTCGCCCGTGTAGGCCAGTTTCTGCGAATTGGCCGCCCAGACGATGTTCGCCTTCTCCGACATCTGGCTGGTCACACGCTTCCGGCCCGCGGTCGCCAGGTCGAACACCCACACTTCCTGGTCGCCCGATTCATCCGAGACGTAGGCGATCTTCCTGCCATCGGGTGAGAACTGCTCGTTGGTTTCGCGCCAGGCGGTCGTCGCGACGGGCGTGCGTTCGCCGATGCCCTGCTCGCTCGGCACGATCTGGATGTCGCCGTGGAAATCCACCGCCACGTAATCGCCGGCGGGCGACGGGCTGAAACCATCCGCGAGGTTGTCGGTCGTGAGCACCTGCAGGTCGTTGTCCTTGCGATCGAAGGCGAGCGGAATGGCGATCTTCTTCGGTGCCCCGCCGGGCACCTCGAGCGTCCAGAGATCGAACTCGTGCTGGAAGACGATCTTCCGGCCGTCCGGGGAGATCGCGGGAGAGAACACCCCGCCGGCCTTGAAGTGGGTGACCTGCTGCGGCGTCGCGCCCTTCGGGGAGATGCGCCAGATGTTGTAGGTGCCGTCTTTCTCGGACGCGAAGTAGAGCATGCCGTCGGCGCCCCACATCGGGTACACGTCGTTGACGTGCTGCTGGTAGTCGCGCATGTTCGCGTTGGTCAACTCCGCGATGTCGCCGGACCGCAGGTCCTCGACGATGAGGCCGGGCGCCGAGTTGCCCTTGAAGGCCTTGCGCCACACCCCCGTCGAAGGCAGCACGCGATTGAACGCCAGCAGGCTGCCGTCCTGCTTGACCATGCCGAGGCGGGCGGGCGGCATCTTCACCGGCTCTTCCGGCGAGCCGTCGAGCGGGAGCAGGAACAGCGGCGACCCGAACGCGCCCGGTCCGCGACTGCTCGAGACGAGAATCGCCTTGCCGTCCGGCATCCAGTACAGCGCTTGGTCGTCGCCCGAGAAGTAGGTGAGCTGCCGGGCCTCGCCGCCGGTGGACGGGATCACGAAGACGTCGTTGTTGCCCGTCCGATTGCTCGTGAACGCGATCCATTTTCCGTCGGGGGAGAAGCGCGGCCCCGTGTCGTTGCCGACGTTCGCGGTCAGCCGGCGCGCGTTCGATCCGTCGGCGTCGGCGACCCAGATGTCTTCGTGATACGAGAAGGCGATGCGCCCGTCGCTTGCGATGTGCGGCGCGTGCGCGAACTTGATCGGTTCGGCGGCAGGCTGCGCGCGCAGGGCCGGCCGGACGAACGCGCCGGCGACAAGCGATGCGACCATCGCGCACAAGACCACCGCACGCCAGGCGGAACGGCGAGACTCAGTCATTGGAACCTCCGGAAGGTGGGAAAAGGCAGGCAGATAGTGTCACGGGCGCCAGGGGTTGGCAAGCGCTGGTCGTTGGTCGGGGTCGTTGGTCGTTGGTCTTCGCGATCGCGCGGTGTCAGTTTGCCATCTTGATGGCCGCGAGCGCCGTCACGTTCTCGATGTCCTTCCTGGTCCGCACGTCCAGCCGCACGCCGCGGCCTTCGGCGTACCTGGGCGCGCGTTCGATGATGTCGAGCACCGACGCGGGCAGCGTGCTCGAGCGCGCGGCGCCGCACGCCTTCTCACCGAGCGCAAAGGCCGCCTGGAAACAGCCCTGGAGCGGGATCAGGTAGACGACCGTCCTCTTCTTCTTCGGTTCCTTGAGCTGCAGCGCCCAGTGGTTCGTCTTGCGCGAGAAGCTCCACTTCTGGTCGAGCGGTCCGAACCGCGAGGCGAGGTCGCCGTGGAGTCCCGTCCACAGCGCACCGGCTTTGCCCAGGAGTCCGGCGATCTCCCGCTTGCCGGGCCCCCCGCTGCTCCCGTCAGGGTTGACTGGCATGACGGGGTGAATGCTAACACGGGACGGCCGTACGGGCGCGCCGGGGCACGGCGTGCCGTGCCCCGGCAACCCGCGGCGTCACTCGTAGGCGTGCTCGCCGTGCTCGAACTCGTCGAGACCGACTTCCTGTTCCGCCTGGCTCACCTTCACCGGCGTGAACTTGTTGATCACCACGAGCATCACGTAGGTGAAGACGAAGGCGTAGAGCGCCGCGCCGATGACCGCGCCCATCTCCTTCAGGAAGAACGTCGCGTCGCCGTGGAGCAGGCCATCCGCGCCGCCGTCCGGGTTGACCACCTTGTAGGCGAACAGCCCCAGGCAGATCACGCCGACGACGCCGCCCACGCCGTGCACGCCCCACACGTCGAGGGCATCGTCCCAGTCGAGATGGTTCTTCAGCCAGATCGCGTAGTAACAGACCACGCTCGACACGACCCCGATGAGAATCGCGGTGCCGGTGCTCACGTAACCCGCCGCGGGCGTCACCGCGGCCAGGCCGGCGATCGACCCGGTGAGCAGCCCCACGAACTTCGGCTTCTTCTCGATGATCCACGCGAGCACCAGCCAGGTGATGGCGGCAAACGACGCAGCCACGTCGGTGTTGAGGAAGGCGAGCGAGGTGACCGGGTCCACCTTCAACTCGCTGCCCGCGTTGAAGCCGTACCAGCCGAACCACAGCAGGCCGGTGCCGAGCGCCACCAGCGGGATGCTGTGCGGCCCGGCATCCTGGACCTTCCGGCGACCGACGAAGAAGACGCAGGCCAGCGCCGCAAATCCCGCGATGCAGTGGACGACGATGCCGCCGGCGAAGTCGAGGACGCCGCTTTTCTGCAGGATCCCGCCGCCCCATACCATGTGGCAGAACGGGAAGTACACGAACAGCAGCCAGCACACCAGGAACACCAGGTACGCCTTGAACCGCACGCGGTTGGCGAACGCCCCGGTGATGAGCGCGGGCGTGATCTGCGCGAACATCATCTGGTAGGCCACGAAGACGATGAGCGGCAGCGTCGGCGACGCCGGGAACTCGGTCGTCGGGCCGAGGTTCATGAAGAACGCGTGGTGGAGGTTGCCGATGATGCCGAAGAAGTCGGGATTCGCGGCATTGCCGTAGCTCCCGCTGAAACAGAGCGAGTAGCCGCAGAGCGCCCAGAGGACGGTCGTGACGCCCATCGACACGAAACTCTGGATCATGATCGCGAGGACATTCTTGCGGCCCACCAGGCCGCCGTAGAAGAACGCCAGGCCGGGCGTCATCAGCATGACGAGGCTCGTCGACACGAGCATGAAGGCGATGTTTCCGGTATCCCAGTGCATGGATCCTCCCTAGAAGAAGTAGAGCGTGTTGAAAGCGACGGTGGTCTGGTGCCGGGCAAATCCGGTCGAGGTCTCGAAGACGCTGGCGTCCGAACGATCCATCCGGATGTCGGCGCGCACGACGAAGTGCGGCGCGGGCTTGAGTTCCGGCGTGAGCGTGACGCCGGTGAGACGTTGCGCGACGCCGGTCCGCACGCCCTGCGGATCCGCGAAGCGTTCGGCGCGAACGACGAGTCCGAATCGGGGCGTCACCGTGTAGCGCCCGTAGGCGGCGACGGCGCTCCACGTGGCGATGGCCGGGCCGTCCGGGAACGGCTCGTTCGCCTCGCGCCCGTGGTTGGCGTTCAGGGCCGCGGTGACGCGATCGGTGAGCTTCCAGGTCGCGCAGACATCGTAGAGGTGCCGCGAGTCCTGCGTGTCGCCGTCCCGCTCCGGTCCGCCCATGTAGTTGCCGACGATCGTCACGCGCGGATCGACGACGACGGTCATCTGCGCGCCGAAAGACAGCGCGGCGTTGTTGTCGACGACGTTGTCCCACCCGTTCACGACGAGCAGGGCGCCGGACACGCGATCGCTGAACGGGTAGCTCGCCTTCACGCCGGTGTGCGTGAACGGCACCGCGTAGCCGAAGAGAAACGACCGCGAGTAGTTGTCGTTGTAGTTGTCGTAGCCCTCGATGACCTCGTAGGCGAAGTGCGTCACGAACTTGCCGGCGTCCACGCGCAGGCCCCGCCCGACCGGCACGATGTAGCTGACCAGCGCCTGGTGGATGTCGTAGTCCTGGGCCTTGCCCGTGCTGTCGCGGAAGAGCCCGGCAGAGGCCGCGATGCGGGGAATGGACGCCCCGACCATCGCGTCCACGCGGAATCCCACCTCGCCGGCCTTCGTCACCGGCTTCTGGACGACGAGTTCGGCCGCATCGAGCTTGAAGCTGCGATCGTCGAAGTCAAAGACGCGGAACTGGTTCGTTCGGGACGCCGGGGCGTTGAGGTTGTAGGAATAGGCAATCGAGAGGAACGCGTTGAACGACAGTTCGCGGTACCAGGGCGCGAAGGCCTGATCGCCGGCATCTGGCGGGGTCGAAGGCGGAGCGGGTGGGTCCTGGGCGGCGGCTCGCGACGGGACGAACAGGCTGCAGGCGAGCATCAGTCCACAAAGAAACACGCGGAGGGCCCCTGGGGGCCAGAGCGGAATCATGAGCGGCTCCTATGAACAGGGGCTCGACGGGAATGACATGCCAGGCAAGATGGCGGGGCGAACAGGCCACATCCTGCGACATGAATGCGACGCCACGCGAGGCGTGCGAGTCGGGATGTCGGGGGAACCGCCGGCGGAGCAGGAGAGTGGATGGATCCAGGGCGAAGCGATCGCTCAGGCCTGCCAGGTCGAACAGGTTACGGTGCAAAGGAGCAGGCGCCGGCGCCCGCGGCGCGGGGACGGCCGCGATGACCAGCGCCGGGGCCCGGTGCCGCGCCGACGCGTCGATCGCCGCTTCCGAGTATGGCCAGGCGAAGCCAAACACGCCGAGCATCACCGCACAAAAGGCCAGTGCGCGCAGGTGAGCGTCGGGCGTGCCCGGCCTGGACACGCGCAGCGGTTCGATTCGGGCGGTCGCCTCTTCCACCGCGCACTCCGCGTACATCGCCACGGGTTTCGGGCGCCGTGACATCGGCGCTTCGACCTCAGCCGCTGGTCCCGCAGCGTCGGAACCGCGACCGGCAGGCGCGGATTATACCCTGAACCGTTCCGACTGGTTCGCGTCGGGAAAAAGCCGGTCAGCGGGACCTGGCCGGGAGTGCAGGCGTGGGCAGACCGGCCCCGCGAGCGAGTGCGACCATTCCGGCGGCCAGGCGGCGATGCGCGTCGAAGCGCGCCACGAAATCGGATTCGCGAAGGCCGCCCTTGGCCCGGATGGTCGCGACCAGCGCCCGCTTGTCGGCGGCGGGCCACCGGTCCAGACCAGGCAGCAGCGCGACCAGCGGCGCCCACCGCTCCCAGAACAGGCGTTCGGCGGCCGGGAACCGGTGCCAGTCGTTCGCGCCCAGGCGATCGGCCGCCTCATCGGCGAGCACGCGAGTGGCCCGCTCGCGATCGGATCCGAAGCGCGCAACCACGTACCCGGTGACCTTCAGGCCGATGGCGTCCACGGGGATGTCGCCCAGCACGTCGCGCCGTTCGGGCCCGACGTGCAGGAACAGGTTCGCCTGCACGAGCTGCTTCAGCGTGGCCTGGGTGGTGCGGTACGCCGGATGTCGCCGGACCTTGTCCGCTTCCTCGCGGGCGAGCGCGGCCGCCGCCCTGTCTCGCGGTCGAAAGCCGAGCTTGTAGTAGAACCACCACGCGCCCGACTCGAGTCCTTCGTCGTTGCCGTGCCCGAGCTGGAACGGATCGATCGTGAACGCGTCAACCGGGAACAGCGCCGCAATCGTGGCGAGCAGCCGGCCGTAGATCCAGGCGGCCTCGGCGCCGCGATAGGTGTCAAAAATGTTGTAGGCGACTTCGGCCGAGCGCCAGAGCACACCCGCCAGCGCGTACCCGATGGGCACGCCGTTTTGCAGCGTGAGGAACCCGTACACCGCGTCCAGCAGCAGCCGCTGCCCGGGGACGACGCCGATGCACGCGAACTCCAGGCCGTGGCCGCAATCGACGACCCGCACGTCGCGCGGTTCAGCGGCCGCGAAGGTGTAGAGGTCGCGGCCGTGCGTCACCATCGCCTCGCGCGCGAGATCGATGAGCGATCGCGCGCGGCGGGAATCGATTGCCACGATACGTTCGGGCGGCACCAGGATGTCGTTCGCCAGGTCCGGCCGCCCGCGGCGGAGCGGCCGGGCCTGCGCTTCGACTGCACGGCCCGGGACCCGCGCGCCGGTGCGGTTCGGCGTGCCCGGGCCGGCCGCGAGGCGCACGGTCAGGCCCAGTTCGTCGTACACGTGGTCCCGCACCAGGTCCGGACCGGCGAGCGCGGCGCTGCGGCGAATGACGAACGCCGCGTCCGTGTCGGTGCCGCGGATGCGCTCGAGCCAGGCGCGCGACGCGAGCGGCGGCTCGTCGAACACCGGACGCTCCGCCCACAGCGCGAAATGCGGCAGGCGCCCTTCCAGCAGGCCGACGCGTTCGATCTCGCGCCACTCGATCGTCAGGTTGTCGCCCCATCGCGCCGCGAGCCACCGCGCCGTCGATCCCAGGAACGGGTGGACGATGTCGGTGCCGGCAATGCCGCTGTCGGTGAGCGCACGCCGATGACGCCTGAGGTCGGACCGCGCATCGAATGCGCGAAGCATCCGCTCCACCTGCGCAAAGACCGCCGCATCGTCCGGATAGGCGTAGAGGAAGGAGAGGATCTCGTGGAGTTGCCGAACGTCGGCGGCGGACCTCAGACGGCCGCGCTCGAGCGCGCCGAGCAGTGGCAGCCTGGCGGCGGCGACGCCGGGACCGTAGGTGAGCCTCAGATCCACCAGTCGCCGGAGCACACCAGTCGTGGCCGCCGTCGGGGCGGTCCGGCTCACGCGATCTTTCCTCGTGCCGCCACCGCCAGCGTGTCCACGATCTCGCGGCCCTCGACGAGCCGCACGCAATCGACCAGGTTCGACACGGGGCACACGTGATTGGGGAGCACGCGCACGAGATCGCCCGGTTCGAGCGGCGTCGATCCCGAGGTCGCCGTCACGACCGCATGCTCCTCGGACAGGCGCGCGATTTCGAGGTCGGTGGCGATCGCCGTCCCGTCCAGGTCGGCGAATACGGCGCCGTAGCCGGTCGGCCGCCAGGGGCCGTGCGGCTGATCGCTGCTGAGCGTCTTGCTGCCGCAATCGAGCACGATGCGATCGCGCGCGGGCTTGCTGACAACCATCGCGAGCACGGTGAACGCGCAGTCCTCGAGAGCCGCGGCTCCGAGCGCCACCTGCGTGCGATCGAAGTACGCGTAGGTGCCGGGTCGCACTTCCGTCACGCCGGGTTCGGCCACGCTGAACCGGGCGGTCGGCGTTGCGCCAACGCTGATCTCGTCGATGGGGATTCCGTCGGCGCGCGCCGTGTCCGCCAGGCGGCCCAGCAGTTCCGCCTCCTCGCGCGCGTTGTCCCGCAGCCCCTGTTCGGACTCGGCGCCGTAGCAGTGGCCCGCATGACTGAGCAGGCCGCGCAGCCGCAGGCCGGGAAGTCCCGAGACGAGGCGCAGGAACTCGAGCGCCTGCGGGCCGGCGGGATCGATGCCGCACCGGTGGCTGCCGACATCCACCTTGACGAGCACATCCAGCGTGACTTCGGCCGCGCACATCGCATCGGACCATCCCCGGGCGACGGCCGGATGATCGACGATGATCGACACGCGGCAGGATTCCATCAGCGCGAGCAGTCGCGGCGCGTTGCGCGGGTTGACCGGGTACGGGAGACGGATGTCCTCGATGCCGCCGGCGGCGAAGACTTCGGCCTCGCCGACCTTCGCGCAACAGATGCCCGCCGCGCCGCGGTCGACCTGCCAGCGGGCGACCATCGGAATCTTGTGGGTCTTGGCGTGGGGCCTCAGGCGGACGCCGTGCGCGTCGGCTTCCTTCTGCATGCGGTCGATGTTGGCGACGAGCCGCGTGCGGTCCACGAGGGCCTGGGGCGTCGGGAGATCGGTGAACAGCATGGGGCCATTGTAGCGGAAGGCGGAGGGCGGGATGCGGGAGGTAGACGGCAGCCAGCCTGTCCTGTCATCGACGGGCTGACTACGGTTTACCAACTGCCAACTGCCCGGCTCTTCACTTGGCAGGCGCGATCTTCACGACCTGGGCGTCAATCGAGCCGTCGGCGGCCTTCGGGCCCGCCGCTCCGACGCGGACGCCTTCCTTCACATCCGCGCAGGTTCCACCCTCGAAGGCGGTCTTGTCGGCCGTGTGCACGATCGTGCCGGACAAGGTGAACGTCAGCGCCGGACAGCTGCCGCCGAGCGCGGAGATGGCGCCCTCGACGTGCGGCGGCGGCGGCGGCACAATCTTGACCCGGTCCGCCGTGATTGCGCCGGCCGCGTCCTTCTGACCCTCCGCCCCAGCGCGCCCGCCCTCCTTCACGTCGGCACACGTTCCGCCTTCGTACTGTGTCTTGTCCGTCGTATGCACAGTCGTACCTGACAGCGTGAACGTGAGCGCCGGGCAGTTTCCGCCGAACGCCGAGACGATGCCCTCGACGTGGACAGGTGGCGGCGGCAATGCCGGCGCGATTTTCACCCGCACGGCGTCGATCGAACCGTTCGCGGTCTTCGTGCCGATGGCACCCGCGCGGACGCCGTCCGTGATGTCGGCACATGTGCCGCTCTCGAAGGTCGTCTTGGTGGTGACGTTGATGGTCACACCGGACAGCACGAACGTCAGCGTCGGGCAGGTGCCCGTCGCCTGCGCGACGGTGCCGACGACCGGCTTCTCGGTCCCGGCGCCCGCCGTTCCGGGGGTGGTCACGGTGTTGAGATCGATCGCGTTACTCGACGAGGACACGATTCCGGGCGACGGGGCGGTGGGCGCAGGCGCTTTCGACCCGTTGCTGCAGCCGATGACCAGGGCGGCGACAATCAGCAGCGAACAGAAGGCGTAGTGGCGTGACTGCATGGACGTTCTCCCGATGACAGCGATCCGTCGCGTGTGCGGGCGGCACGCGCCCTCTCGAAGACAGCGTACCGATTATCAGTATATAGACCAGCCCGGCAGGTAAAAGGCTTAATCAGCCGCAGATTCACGCAGA
>PMZR01000037.1 GCA_003170135.1 Acidobacteriota bacterium | reverse complement strand
TCGTCCACCGTGCGGTGGCGATCCTCGGTGAAGTCGCGCAAATCGTGGACCCGCAGGTCCACCAGGCCGCGCGCAATCGCCCGGGCGACGATGCCCTCGGCGACGAGCGCGTCGAACATCCGGGGAAAGATCNNGATCGTGACGATGTCGAACTTCATCCCCGCGATTCGCCTTTGTGGGACCGCCGGTGTTCCGGCCGGGGGCGGACCCGGTTCACCTCGATCAACCCCTCGGGCGGCTCGATCGCGATCCACTTGCGGGCGATGTCGATCGCCACGCAGATATCGGCGACCAGGGGCACGAGCACCTCGCCGTCGCCCGTCTCCACCGCCAGCAGCGACGCGCCTCCTGCCCCTTCGACGCGTGCGACGCTGCCGACCATCTGGCCCGATCGCGTTTCCACGCGGCAGCCGACCAGGTCGTGGACGTAGAACGTGTTCGCCGGCAGCGGCTCGAGCGACGCCATCGGCACCCGCAACTCGAGACCGGCCAGCGGCTAANNCGAAGCCCACGATCGGCCGCCCGCGATGCAGCCGCAGACTCGTTACCCGCATCGGCTCGGCGGCGCCGGCGCGCACCCGATACACAACGGCTCCCGGCTGGAACCGGGACTCGGGAAAATCCGTCTCGGGGTTGACGACGACCTGGCCCCGGAGCCCGTGCACCCGGACGACCCGGCCGACCAGGACCATGTCGGGCCGCGGCGCGGGCCCGGTCACGCCGGCAACGTCTCGCGGATCTCCAGCGTGACCTTCACGCCGTCACGCTCGGCGGTCGCCGCCACCAGCGTGCGCAACGCGGCGGCCGTGCGCCCCTGGCGTCCGATGACGCGGCCGAGATCCGCGGGAGAGACGAAGAGTTCGACGAGCGTCGTGGCCTGGTGCACCGTCTCGACGATCCGCACGCCGTCGGGTTCGTCCGACAGCGCGCGCGCCACGATATCGACCAGATCGCGCGCGTGGCTCACGGCTTCGGCGCCTCGCCCGCCTGCGGCGCCACGGCCGGCACCACCGCCACCGGGTCCGGCGTCAGGTGCCGGGCCATCAGCGTGCGCATCGTGTCGCTCGGCTGCGCGCCGACCTTGATCCAATGCGCGATGCGCTCGCAATCCACGCGCACGATCGCCGGCACGGCGCGCGGATCGTAATGGCCCAGGATCTCGACGAACCGGCTGTCGCGCGCCTCGGTGGAGTCCGCCACCACGACCCGGTAGTGCGCACGCTTCTTCGAGCCGGTGCGGCTCAGACGAATCGCTAACATGAAGCTCCCTCTAGTCCACAGACCACAGTTGACAGGTCACCGTCCCGAATTCACCTTGTCCATCATCGCCTTGGCGGCGCGCCACTTCTTGCGCACGCCGCCGCCCGAGGCCATCCCGCCGAACGTCTTCAGCATCTTGCGCATCTGGATGAACTGCTTGAGCAACCGGTTCACGTCCTCGACGCTCGTGCCGCTGCCGCGCGCGATGCGCTTGCGCCGGCTGCCGTTGATCACCTTGTAGTTGCGCCGCTCGGCGGGCGTCATCGAGTTGATGATCCCCTCGACGCGCGCCAGTTGCGTCTCGTCCGGCTTCTGCTCGGCCAGCTGCTTGATGCTGCCCAGCCCGGGGATCATGCCGAGGATCTGCTCGAGCGGGCCCATCTTCTTGATCGTGCGCAGCTGATCCCGAAAATCCTGCAGGGTGAAATCGTCCTGGAGGATCTTCTCCTCGAGCCGCTCCGCCTCGTCGCGGTCGATCGCCTGCTCGGCCTTCTCGATGAGCGACAGCACGTCGCCCATGCCGAGCATCCGCGACACCAGCCGCTCGGCCTGGAAGACTTCGAAGTCCTCGAGGCGTTCGCCGCTGCCGACAAACGCGATCGGCACGCCGACCACCGCGACGACCGACAGCGCGGCGCCTCCACGGGCATCGCCGTCGATCTTGGTCAGCACGACGCCGCTGACGCCGATGCGCCGGTTGAACTCGCCGGCGCTCTTGATGGCGTCCTGCCCCGTCATCGCGTCGGCGACGTAGAGCAGGTCGGACGGCTCGGCCGCGTCCTTGATCGCCTGCAGCTCCTGCATCAGGTCGTCGTCGATGTGCAGGCGGCCGGCGGTGTCAACGATGACGACGTCGAACCCCAGGTGCTGCGCCTCGGTCAGGGCGCCGCGGGCCCGTGCGACCGGGTCCATCTCTCCCGCGGGATCGAAGACGCGGAGACCCGCCTTCGTGCAAAGGACATTCAACTGCTCGATCGCGGCCGGCCGGCGCACGTCGGTGGACACGAGCAGCGGATGGCGCCCCTGGCGTCCCACCCAGCGCGCCAGTTTCGCTGCCGTGGTCGTCTTGCCCGACCCCTGCAGGCCGAGCAACAGGATGGCCCGTGGCGTCTTCGAGCTCGACGACAGGCCGCCATGGGCGTCCCCGAAGAGCGCAATCATCTCGTCGCGCACGATGCGCACGACGTGCTGCGCGGGCGTCAGGCTCTTGAGGACCTCCTGGTCCGTGGCCCGGTCGCGGACGCGGTCGATGAACGCCCGCGTGACCTTGAAATTGACGTCGGCCTCGAGCAGCGCCAGCCGGATCTCGCGCAGGGCGGCGTCAACGGTGGCCTCGGTCAGACGGGTTTCGCCGCGCAGCGAGCGAAACACGTCCTGCAGGCGGCCGCTGAGCGATTCGAACATCCTGGTCCTTAAACCGTCCTAACCCGCTGCAACACAAACTCTTATCGTAGCCCGGCCTTTGTTGCGCTGTCAATCACGCGGGCCGGGGCCCGCGCGAGGCGCGATGGCACCGAACTGGCCGCCCGGGGGCCGCGCCGGCCGGTTCAGACCGATGACAACTTGTGGCCGAGCTTGTCTTTCTTGGTTTTGAGGTAGCGGCGGCTGAAATCCGACGCGGGGATCTCCAGCGGCAACTGCTCCATCAACGACAGGCCGTACCCCTCGAGGCCGACGAACTTGCGCGGATTGTTGGTCAGCAGCCGCATGCTGCGGACGCCCAGGTCCGTGAGGATTTGCGCCCCGATGCCGTAGTCGCGCTGGTCGGCCTTGAACCCGAGCCGCTCGTTGGCTTCCACGGTGTCCAGGCCCCCGTCCTGCAATTCGTAGGCGCGGATCTTGTTGGCGAGGCCGATGCCGCGGCCTTCCTGGTTCAGGTACAGAAGGATGCCGCGCTGTTCCGCGGCGATTCGCTGCATGGCCGTGTGCAGTTGCTGGCCGCAATCGCAGCGGGCCGAGTGAAAGACGTCGCCGGTGAGGCAGCGCGAGTGCACCCGCACCATGACGCCGTGCCCGTCGCCAATCTCCCCCCGCACGAGCGCGATGTGCGTTTCGCCGTCGATGAGGCTCTCGTACGCAAAGACGCGGAAGGGCCCATGGTCGGTGGGCAGTGCGGCGGCGGCCACCCGCCTGACCAGGCGCTCGGTCTGCATGCGGTACCTGATCAGGTCCTTGACCGTGATCATCAACAGGCCGTGGCGCCGCGTGAACCGCGTGAGTTGCGGCACCCGCGCCATCGTCCCGTCGTCGTTCATGATCTCGCAGATGACACCGGCGGGATACAGGCCGGCAATGCGGGCCAGATCGACGGCCGCCTCGGTCTGACCGGCGCGCACCAGCACGCCGCCCGGCCGCGCGCGCAGGGGAAACATGTGACCCGGGCGGGCGAGGTCCGACGGCTGGGTGGCCGGATCGATCGCGGCCAGCACCGTCACGGCGCGATCGGCCGCCGAGATGCCGGTGCTCGTGCGGGCCTTCGCCTCGATCGACACGCAGAACGCGGTGTCGAAGCGCGCCGTGTTCTGCGTCACCATGAGCGGCACGTCGAGCTCGGCCAGCCGCTCGGGCGTCATGGCCAGGCAGATGAGTCCCCGGCCGTAGCGCGCCATGAAGTTGATCGTCTCGGGCGTGATCTTTTCCGCCGCGATCGTCAGGTCGCCCTCGTTCTCGCGGTCCTCGTCATCCACGACGACGACCATGCGACCCTCGCGAATCGCCTCGACGGCGTCCTCCACGGGCGCGAAGGGGCTCCGGCCGCGCGCGGCGCGTCGGCGCGGTGTCGTCGGCCCGGCATTCGAAGGCTGTCTGCTCACGGTTCGGTTATGACTCGAGTCCGGCTCCAGGCGTCGGACTTCGGATGACGGTTGTCGAACTCCGGACTTCCGCTTACCCGCCGAAGCGCCCCCGCGCGAAGGCGGGACTCCGGACTAGTGTGTGGTGCTCGGCCCGCGCCGGTCGGGGCCGATCTCGCCGAGCTCGGCCGCCCGGATGATGTACTTCCCGATCATGTCGCATTCGATGTTGACGCGGTCGTGGACGCGCATCGCCCGGATGTTGCTGTGCTCCCACGTGAACGGGATGATCATCACGTCGAACCGGTCCTCGCCCAGTCCCGCGAGCGTCAGGCTGATGCCGTCGACGGCGACCGATCCCTTGTGGATCAGGTAGGGCGCCAGCAGCGACGGGAACCCGATCGTCAGCCAGGAGAACTCGGCGTCGGGCCGCATCTCCTCGACCGTGCCCGTCGCGTCGACGTGGCCCATGACGAAATGACCGCCGAGCCGGCCGTCGGCGCGCAACGGCCGCTCGAGGTTGACGAGCGATCCCCGCTTCAAGGTGCCGAGCGTCGTCACGCGCGCCGTCTCGGGCCCGATGTCCGCGTGGATCTCGTGCTCCTCGCTCAGAATCGTCGTCAGGCAGACGCCGTTGACGGACACGCTTTCGCCGGCTGCCATTTCGCGTGCGAGCTCGGTCCCGATGCGGAGCCGGTAGCCGGTGCTCATGCTCTTGACTTCGATGATCTCGCCGACAGATTCAATCAACCCTGTGAACATAGCCTTCCATGAGCACGTCGGCGCCGCAGACGGTCGTGCGGCCGTCGGCGAGCGCCACGAGCGACAACGAACGGTCCGGCAAGAACGGTACGCCGGATTGACCGATGACGCGGGGCGCCACGTACACCTGCACGTAATCGACGAGGTCCGCGTCCCATGCGGCCTGGTGGAGCGCCGCGCCCCCCTCGAGCAGGAGGGACGTGATGCCGCGTTCGCCGAGCCGGCGGAACGCGCTCGGCAGATCCTCGCACGGTTCGACGCTGGCGCCAACTGACTCCAGGGCGGCCACGCGCCCCGGGCACGCGTCGGCGGTCTCCCGAGCCGTGAAGATTATCACCGGTCCGTGGGCGATGGTCGAGAACAGGCGCGCGGTCGCAGGCGTCCGCAACCGCCGATCGAAGACCACGCGCGCGAGTGGCCGATGGCGATAGACCTCGCGGGCGGTCAGCAGCGGATCGTCGACCAGCACGGTTCCCGACCCCACACCGATCGCGTCGATTTCCGCGCGGACGCCCTGCGCGTGCCGGAGCGACGCGGCCGAGCTGAGTGCCGTGCGAACGCCCGGCCCCTGCGCGATGTATCCATCGCTGCTCATGGCCGCCTTGAGAATCACGAACGGTCGCGACGTGCGCACGAACGTGAAGAAGGCGCGGTTCTGCACCATCGCCACCTTCCGCCGGAGGCCGACATCGACCTCGATGCCGTGCGCCCGGAGGTGCGTGAAGCCGGCGCCCGCGACCAGTGGATTGGGATCCTCCACCGCGGCGACCACCCGTGCGATGCCAGCCGCCTCGATACGATCCACGCACGGTCCGGTCCGCCCCGTATGGCAGCATGGTTCGAGCGTGCAGTAGAGCGTCGCGCCCCGTGCGTCCGGCGCCATCCGCAGCGCGTGGATCTCCGCGTGCGGCCCGCCCGCGTGCTCGTGATAGCCACTCCCGATGAGCCGGCCGTCAGCCGACACGACCACCGCGCCAACCATCGGGTTGGGGCTCGTCTGGCCGCGACCTCGCTCCGCGAGCATCAAGGCGCGGTCCATGTGGACGTGGTCGTGCGGTTGGATCATGCCTTGGCCGGGCGCAAACGCCCACGGATGGGCGGGCTGCCGCAATTGCCTGCGGAGCCGGCCATCGGTGCCGGCCCACCTGTCGTGAGCCGACATTCTACTCTGTCAGGGTGTCGGGCGCCCGAGTCGCCCGAACGAAACGCAGACGCGGGTCACCATGTCTCCTGGAACAGCGCGTCCACGTACTCGTCGGGTGAAAACGGGGTGAGGTCGTCGATCGACTCACCCACGCCGACGTACCGAATCGGCAGCTTCAGATCGTGGGCGATGGCCACGGCGATGCCGCCCTTTGCCGTCCCGTCGAGCTTCGCCAGCACGATGCCGTTGACGCCCGACGCGCCCATGAATTCCCGCGCCTGGGCCAGCCCGTTCTGCCCCACCGTCGCATCGAGGACCAGCAGCAC
>PMZR01000127.1 GCA_003170135.1 Acidobacteriota bacterium | reverse complement strand
CGGGAGCAGGTCAGCGCCTGCTCCCTGCTTGCACGCCTGCTCGTCACCGCCCCATCCCCCCGCCTGATCGTCCTTAGGTATCTCCGCCCTCCGTGACGTTTTTGTAACCGATCCCCTTTCATCTATAACTTAGGTTTGCCTGAGGACTAGTTGACTCTTGACTTTGTGCACGTAATCCTATTATCAATCTACTAGGCTGCGCTGACCGTGTGGGGCGCCAACCATCGTACCTCGTGCCATCGCGGGGCCGTGGCGCTCTCCGCGGTCAGCAGGTCTTAGGAAACGTCGATCCGTTTGGCGCGGTGTTCCGCGCCGCGGCGACGTAGACCGGGCGAGTGGGGCTGGACGGAAGTTTCTTGGGAGTGACACACCGTGCGCGAAGCGCCCTATCTGGGCCGTTCCGCCCGTCCCTTCCGCTGTCTCGGGAGCGGGCCTTCGGTCGGTAACGTCATGGCCTTGACCACCATTTCCCTGCTCGGCATCATGGGGATGGCGGCGATGACCCTCGACGTCGGCAAGATGTGCTTCACCAAGTCCAAGATGCAGGGCACCTGCGACTTCGCCGCCCTTGCCGGCGCGGGCAACCTCACCACCCAGACAACCGCCCAAAACGCCGCAGCCATGTGGTACCTCTCCAACGTTGACCAGACCTCAAGCACCCAGCCCACCGGGACCGGCACCAGCCCCAAGACCTACACCATCGGCGGCGACACCGTCGTCGTCACCACGCCTTACAATGACTCCTTCACCGACGGCAAGGGTTGGGCCCCCGCGGGCCTCGTCCGCGTCCAGGCCACCCGCACCGTCCCCCTGGCCTTCGCCGCCGCCCTCGGCATCCGGCAAGCCGCGGTAGGAGCCAGTGCCGTCGCCCTATGCACCAACACTTCCGGGGTTGGGGCCGGCGGCGAGGGCTGTCTCTTCGCCACCGACCAGGGCTTCAACATCAGCTGCAACCAGTTCACCGTCAAAGGCAGCGTCTACACCAACTCGTCGATTGCCATGAGCCTCAACAATGTCTGGATCGGCGATACCCTCCACGCCAAGACCTCGGTCGCCCTCAGCGGCAACAACTTCACAGGCCACTTCGCGCTCCAGTACGGCACCACCTACTCCATTAGCTGCAACACCAAGGACATCGCCTCCTACACCCAGACCCCCCAGACCGACGTCACCCCGCCCATCACGTACGTCCCTGCCAATTACGCCAGCGACTTCAACATCGACTACGTCGTCAACGGCAACTGGAACGTCAGCGCCAACAGCTTCAACCCCACCCCCGGCACCTACTACGTCAACGGCAACATGTCCATTAGCTGCAACAACGCTAACCTCAACGGCTGCACCTTCATCGTCAATGGCAGCTTTTCCAACAGCACCAACAACGTCACCCTTTCCCCCTCCGCCACCACCATGAAGGACGGCTCCACCAACTACATGTGCGTCTACCTCCTCGGCGCAGGCACCATCGCCCTCAGCACGAACAACGTGACCGTCAACGGCGACCTCTACGCCCCCAACGGCTACATCACCTGCAGCTCCAACAACATCCATAAGGGCTACTGGGTCGCCCGCAAGATCTCCATCTCCTGCAACAACTTCGAACTCGACGGCATCCCCGGCCGTGGCGGCGGCCAGCAGCTCAAGCTCGTCGAGTAGCTGCCCCCTCTGGCGCCCGCCTGCCGCACAAAAGAAAAGACGCCCGCCATCCTTCGGCGGGCGTCTTCAGTTATCGCGTCCCTGCGCCCTCTTACTCTACCAGCTTCCCCTGCGCGCTGGTATTATCTCCGGGTCCGTTTCCGGTGAAGGTAAAGTCGCTGCCCGAGATGTCTACATCCTCGGCATAGACGCAGCCGGTCCACAGGGCGGTCGAGGACCCCGTGTACGTCGCCTTCAGCCCCGGTGCGTAGGCCCAGCCGTTGAAGTTCGCCCCCGACCCCGACATGTCTATCTGGTACACACCGTGCGTCGATATCCCCAGGCTCCAGAACAGCATGTTCAGCTTGCTCGAAGTGAAGGTATTGTTCGACCCCGAGATCTTGATGTTGCCCTCGGCGATGAAGGTGACGCCGTTGCCGACGCTGCCGCTTCCTGTGCAGCTCACGTCGCCCTTCACGTAGTACACCCCGGGTGGCACCGTTGTGTTCGAGCCGAAGGTGTAGTCGCCGTTGATGACGTAGGTGTACGGCTGGAACTGGGCCAGGGTGAAGGTAACCGGATAGGCCTTCACCGTGCTTAGCACCCAGCCCCCGTCCACCGTCGCCGACCCCTCCGCAGCGCTGTTTACGTACTCCCACCAGCCCGTTATGTGGTGGGCCGATCCTGTGTTATGCGCCATGCTGTTGCCGTGCATGTTCCCCTGGATGAGGCCGCCGCTTCCTGTGTAGTTGATCGCGTTGTTGCTCGCGTTGCTGTCATGGGCGAAGATCGCCATGTGCCCGCCTGTGGCTCCCTGATTGAGCGCCACAGCACGCGCGGACACCGTCGCGCTGCTGATGCCGAGAACGCTCAGGAACGGCAGAGGCACCGATCTGCTCGCCGATACATAGCACAGATAGGTGGAGTTGTACCCCACCGCGGCCATCGCCGTATCGGTATACGGGTGCTTGACCTGGACGGTGTAAGCCCCCACCGTGTACTGCTGCCCGTTGGGATGGTCCGCGGTGTTATTGTCGTCGATGGTGGACCCGCTCGTGATGGTCGTCGCGCCCGAGTTATCCATGTTATCGCGGAAGAACTGAGACCCCGAAGCCCAGGCTGCCGCATCGGTTCCCGCGAAGCCGACGTTGGCGCCGTCCAGCGCCGCGAAATCGCACGCCGCCTGCATCCGCGCCTTCGCCAGCGCCAGAGTGCCCACATCCACCGTCGCGCCCATCAGCGCCATGATAGCCATCAGCGCTACGATTACCATCGCGGATATGCTTCCGGCCTTCCTCCTGCGCGGCTCTTGTGCGTTGGCTCCTTTCATTGCCTTCTCCTAAAGGTAGGTTTTCCTCGCCCCTCCGCCAAGCCACACGTCCGTAAGTCCGTAGACTCACCGCCAGGCCCAGCGTCAATTGACTTTACCTTGAGGGTAGGCTAGCCATCCTTCACGCTTCCGTCAAGTCTCTTATCGTTACTATTGTGTGTACAATCGCCAACACCACCCGCCCCGCTGGCTCCTTCCTCGCCCGCCTTCGGGTTTTTCCACGCCAGATTTCAGGTCTTTCACCCCCGATCTCTTCCGTTGACTCCCTTGAGTTATCTTCCCGCTTTGGGTAACGTAGCTACAGGTTGGGGCTGTGCGAGATCGCCCTTTCTCAACCAGTCAGCAGCCGCAGTCCCGGCTGGTTCGGCGGGCGGTACGGGAGAGGTGAAAACCATGCGTGAAGCACGCACATCGTTGAGAAAATGCGCCGGCCGCGGTCACGGGCGCAAATCTGGCGTCGTTATGGCTATGACCGCTGTTGCCTTGGTCGCCTTACTCGGCTTCACGGCGCTTGCGTTGGACATCGGCCGCGTCGCCATCGCGGTGCAGCGGTGTCAGAACGTCGCCGACATGGCCGCCCTCGGGGGCGCCACGGCCATCCCCAACACCACCAACGCCGTCTCCACGCCGAGGACATCGTCACTTCTACCGACGCCACAGCCGGCCCGGCCAATCAGGTCGTCGCCAACTCGATTAGCGACATCACGATCTCCGGCCCCAACTCGACCGCTACCGGCGCCGGCGGCATCTACGAGAACCTCGGCCCCGACGCCTACGTCGTCAAGGTCACCGGCCGTCTGTGGGTGCCGTTCTACTTCGCCTCGGCCCTCGGCCTTAGCGGTGTCAATGTGTCCCGCACCGCCTACGTCTACGTCGGCCCCACGAGCGGCACCGAGGTCGCCCCGGTCTGGATGTGGTTCTCCAACGGTATATACACCCCCGGCACCGTCTACAACGTGTACGAGGGCAAAGAGGGCTCCGTCATCCAGAGCTTCGGCCTCGCCGCCTTCGCCAACAACAACGGCTCGCCCGGCATCGCCCACTACGTACAGGGCGACAACCTGAGCACCGCCGAAATCGCCTCCGCCACCTTCAACATTGGCGACACCTTCCCCGTCAACAACGGCAACCATGGTGGTGCCTGGAAATCCGGCTTCGATGACTCCCCCGACGGTCGTCTCTATCGCGCGTCGCTGCCGCCCTACGACACCCAGACCCCCACCAACTACACCCATAAGCGCTAACTTAGACGANNAATCCCTAAGTTAGCGCCTATGCCAACTACACCCCCGACAACCCCCGCATCCTCATCATCCCGCTCCTCCACGGCGATCCGACGGCAGGCGACACCACCATTGACGCCTTCGGCGCCTTCTGGATGATTAGCGGCGACTTCAGGGGCAACAACAGCCAGTTCACCGGCCAGTTCCTAAACTACGTGGCCGTCCCGACCGGTGTCCCCAATCCCGGCGGCACCGCCACCGTTAACGTGATCAAGCTCATCAAGTAGCGCCTTACCCCTTACTGCTGAGCAGCATCTCCGCCGCCTTCCGGCGCGGCCTGTCCACCGCCGGCAGGCGCCGGTTGCGTTGTCTGGTCGGACCGCGCGGCGAAGTCCAGCATCGCCGGCAGCCGCCCATCATTGATGAATCCCGTGATCTGTCGTGTCATCCGCGCCTGTATCTGCTGCGGGTCATCCAGGAACCGGCGCACGTTCGTCGGGAGGCTCCGCGCGAAGCTCGCCCGCAGTTGCAGCGCCGTCTGCCCCCATCGCACGTTGTCCATCCGCCGCACGCGCCGGATGAGGTCCGTCGCCTGATCCGCGGTCATCAGCCCCGGCGCCCCCTGCGCGAGAGGCTGCGACAGGTCGGCCACCACCTTATCGCCCCACGCCTGGATGTGGGCGTCGTCAAGATCCCTGCAGTGCCCCACTTCCCATACCAGCCGCCGGTGCATCTCATACGGCGTCCCCCGCGAGGCCAGCACGTCCTTCTGGTCGTCGTTGAGCATCGCCAGCGCCGCTGCGATGGCCTGATCTCGCGCGGCCGCGAGTTGGCTGTCGTAGTCTATAGCCGCCTGCTGCACCCCGGCGTCGTACCACGCATCATCCTCGCCTTCGCCCGCCACGAGGTTGGCCTTGACCTTCTCCAGCCCCGGGATCACCTCCGGCGGCGGCTGCCTCACGAGGGTGTCGTAGCCGCGGATGATCTGCGCCAGTGCCGCCATCTGCTCGGGCGTCATGTCCAGCAGGTTGATGACAGCCATGGCGTTGATGTCAGCCAGAAGTTGCGCCACGGTCTCATGACTGACGGCCGCGGCGGGCCGTGCAGGCTGAGCCGGCTGCGCCAGGGCTCCTGCCACAAGGATCACGGCGGCCATCGTCCAACCCAGTTTCACCGCGCTCATGTTCATCCCCCGCCTCTGCCCGGCTACTGGGCAGGTGCTGTTCTTGCCCTTCTACTCTTGGGTGTCATCCTGAGACCGCTGCGCTTTCTGCAGGGGCGAAGCGCTCCCCGGAGCGCCGAAGGATCCCCTCTCGACTCTCCGCCCCTACCCCACGATGATTACCTTCGCCACCTCGCCCGGCTTCTCGCTCGCCAGCTTGAACGCCGCCTCGATCTCCGTCAGCGGGAACCGGTGCGACACGAGCTGCTCGCCCTTCACGGTCCCGTTGCGGAACAACTCCGCCGCCGCATCGTAGTGCAGGCTGCACGGGTTGTGGTTGCTCCCCACGAGGCGAAGATTCGCGAAGTGGAACCGGTCGATCTCCAGTTCAAACGTCGCAGGCTTCCATTCCATCCCGATGAGCGGCAGCGCCGCCCCACGCTTGGCAGCCGACGCAGCGATCCCGATCCCCTCGGTCGGCCTCGTGGTAATGAGCACCGCGTCCGCGCCCTCGGGGGCGAACTCGTATGTCTTCGCCACGACATCTTCGCTCGCCGCGTCGATCATCGCGTCGGCGCCCATCGCCTCCGCCAGCGCCCACCGCACCTTGCTCGACTTCCGGTGGCTGACGATCACTCTCGCGCCCTTCGCCTTGCACATCGCCATCGCCATCAGCCCGATCGGCCCGCCGCCCAGGAGCAGCACGTTCATCCCGGCCTCCACATCCCCATCGCGCACCATCTCATGCGCGACGGTCATCGGCTCGAGCATCGACCCTTCCTCGGCGCTGATCCCCTCCATCGGGTACCAGAATTCCTGCCCGCCGCACAGATACTCAGCGAAGGCCCCGCCGCCCATTCCTTTCGGCGCAAAGCAGAATCTCGCCTTCCCCTGGAGGCACCGCGAGCACACCCCGCACGGCAGCGACCCATACCCCGCGACCGGCTGGCCCGGCGTGAAGGCTGTGACGCCCTCGCCGACTTCCTCGACGACGCCGGCGTACTCATGCCCGCGGCGGTGCCAATCCTGGGTTATCTCGCGCCAGCCGGCGACGTCGGAGCCGCAGATTCCGGCGGCGGTTATGCGGACGAGCACTTCGCCTGGTGCAGGCGAGGGCCGATCGATCTCACGAAGCTCAACTTCGCCAGGTGTGCGGAAGAAAGCGACCAACACTGCGCATCACTCCCCTGAAGATTGCGATCGCCCGATTCTACCTTCCCGCCGCACATCTGTCCCTCACTCTCTAACGCCCATCCCCTCGCCTTCGTTCTGACTCGCACCCCACTCTTGCCTTTTGACTTTCTGTAGGGCGGGCNNCGGGCTGTCATCCTGAGGAGGCGACCGGTTGCGTCGCCGACGAAGGATCTCCTTTTGGCTTGTCGGACCACGTAGCGACCGTCAGCTATCATCTACAAAAGGAGATCCTTCGTCAGGCACAGGACGCCCTCCGGCGATGCTCCGCATCGCAAGGATGACAGCCTAGGAGCGCGGCGATAGCGACCTATTTGTTTCATGGCATCCACGTCCGCCGCGGCCCCTCACTCAGACAAAACAAAAAGAGAGGGCACGCCTCAGCGTGCCCTCTCATCTTCCCATCGTTAGTCTGGCGTCTTCTACCCGCCCGGTACAACCCTATCCTTCGGCGCGACTTCCTTCAGTTGCGCCGCCATGCCCCATAGCTCATTCACGACGAATAGCGCGATCGCCGCGCCACCCGCCATCAGCACCCTCGTCCCCAGGTCGCGGGTGTCGGGATCCTTGCTCAGCTTCAGGATGATCCCCACGATGATCCCCAGTGGCGGCACGACGAACCCGGCGATGATCAGCCCGGCGGCGGTCCACGACGGTATTCCGACGACCGTCGGCCGCCCGCCGAATCGCACGTCTTCGATGGCATCGCGCACCAGCTTGACGCGCTGCGTCTGCCCGATCCCGACGAGGATGCCGGCGATGCCCATCCCGAAGGCGACCGTGGCCACCATGATGTCGACACGCTCGTCGAGAAAGGCCTCCTGGTTCTTCCGGCGCGCGCCGTCGGCCAGGCCCGCGTGGTAGGGAAGGGCGCGGTGGCCCAGGCCATTTAGCCACTCGGCGGTGGCTTCCACCTCGCGCCGCGAGATGCAGTAGATGATCCCGGCCTCGTTCGGATGGCGCTTGAGGATCTTGACGATCTGATCCTTGAGGCTCGTGCGCGGCAGGACGCGGTACACGAGGTTCGGCCGGTCGAACGACCCGATGAGGACGGCGGGGTCCTGAAGCGTGAGTTGCGCGATGATGTCCTGGCGCACGCGCACGGTCGCCGTCGCCGTGAACGCGTGCAGCGCCACACCGGGAAACTCCGCTCGCAGCAGCGCGAGCTGGCGGTACTCGGGCCTGAAATCGTGGCCCCACTGGCTGATGCAGTGGGCTTCGTCCACCGCGATGAAGCCGACGCCCCACCGGCGCAATTGCGTCCGGAACCTGTCGCCGCCCTCGCCGACCAGGCGTTCGGGCGAAACGTAGAGCAGCCGGCAGGCGCCCGCGTCGAGATCGGCGAGCACGCGGTCGCGCTCGTCGGGGATGAGCGAGCTGTTGAGCGCGGCCGCCGGCACGCCGCTGGCGACGAGGCCGTCGACCTGGTCCTTCATGAGGGCGATGAGCGGCGAGATCACCAGGCCGATGCCCTTACGCGGGCGGTCGACGAGTGCTGGCAGCTGGAAGCACAGCGACTTCCCGCCCCCGGTCGGCAGCACGACCATGCTGTCACGGCCCGCGAGGACGGCCTCGATGGCCTCGCGTTGCAGCGGCAGGAAATCGCGGTAGCCCCAGTAGCGGGCAAGCAGATCGCAGAGGACGGACTCGTTCATGAAGGCTGGGGAGGTGGCGCAACACGCCGCTAGCTGATGCTAGCACGTCCGAAAAGAGAGGGGCGGGCCGAAGCCCGCCCCTGCGAGATTGCGCCGGGCTGCCGGTCGCCCTACTGCGGTATCTGCACGACGAGGAACGCCTGCGCCGGGCCGACCGGCGTCACCTTGTCGCCGACCAGTTTGCCGAGCACCGCCTGATACCGGCCCGCTGGCACCATGGCCGCCTGGCCGCCGCCACGGCCGCCGCCGAACTGCGCGGCCGCCGCTCCCGCACCCGCAGCGCCTTGCGGTGGCGCCCCGGGCGCCGCCTGGCCCGGCGCTGCGCCGCGGCCTCGGCCCTGGGGTGGCGGCGGCGGCTGCTGTTGCTGCTGCTCGTCGTCGTCGCTGGTGGCCACGTCCGCGTCGGTCGTGCGCGCCGGCGCCGGAGCGTCCGGCCGCAGGTTCCACACGACGCGCCGCAGTCCGGCGGTTTTCTCGAGCGTGATGCGACGCACCTGCTTGCCGGTGTCGTCGTTGATGGTCAGCACGAGTTGCGTATCAGACGGGAGATCGCTCCCGACGTTGTAAGTGAAGACCGCGCCGAACGGAGGATTGGGCGTGGTCCAGTTGCCCGACATCGGCCCGATCCCGGCGGTCCCGGCCGGCGCCATGCCGGTCTGCGAGAAGGCAGAGGCGTCGCGCAGGGGGAAGAGCCGCGCCTCCTCCGTCAGCGTCTGCGCGTTCAACTCGCGCAGCGCGCTGTAATCATCCAGCACGTAGAAGCCGCGACCGAAGGTCGCCAGCACGAGGTCGTTCTCGCGCTTCTGGATGGTGAGGTCGCGCACCTGGATCGTCGGCATGCCGCCCTTGAGCTGCGTCCAGTGGCTGCCGGCGTCCACCGTGAAGAACAGGCCGAACTCGGTGCCCGCGAACAGCAGGTTGCCGTTGACGTGGTCCTGCACGATCGCCCACACGTCGTGACGGTCGGGCAGATCGCCGGTGATGTTCGTCCACGTCCTGCCGCGATCGGTGCTCTTCACGACGTACGGCTTGTAGTCGCCGCGCTGCCAGTTGTTCAGCGTGACGAAGATGGTGTTGACGTCGCGCGGCGAGGCCGCCACGTCGGTCACGTAGGTCCACTGCGGCACGCCGGGGAACTGCTCGATCTTCCGCCAGTTCTTCCCGCCGTCGTCGGTGATCTGCACCAGACCGTCGTCGGTCCCGACGATGAGCAAACCCTCGAGCAGCGGGGATTCGTCCAGCGCGACGATGTTACTGAGCGCGGTTGACGACACGTTGCGCGCAATCGAGTCAGCCGGCCACAGCTTGCCCATGATCGGGATGTCGTTGAGGTTCAGGTTGCGCGAGAGGTCGCCGCTCACCGCGGTCCAGGTGTCGCCGCGGTCGTCGCTGCGATAGAGCTTGTTGCTGGCCCAGTAGATGCGCTTCGCGCTGTGCGGGCTGATGATGTAGGGCGTGTCCCAGTTCGCGCGATCGGTCCCGGGCGCCCCGCCACCGCCGGGGCCGCCCTGCCGGCCGCCGCCAGCCTGTGCGCCCGGGGCGCCAGCTGCCGGCGCGCCCGGCGCGCCACCCAGGGCATCTTCACCGCCGCCGCCGCGCGCCTGGCGCGCCTGGGACGGGCGGATCGACTTCGAGACGCCCGTGCGCAGATCCAGGCGGCTGACGTTGCCGTCCTGCGACTGCCCGTAGACGATGTTCGGATCTTCCGGGTCCACGCGTGCCTGGAAGCCGTCGCCGCCGCTGATGACGTACCAGTCACTCGTGCGGATGCCCCAGCGATTGAGCGTGCGCACGGGGCCGCAGTGCGACCAGTTGTCCTGCGCGCCGCCGCACACGTGATAGAACGGCTTCGCGTTGTCGGTCGCGACCCGGTAGTACTGCGTGACGGGCAGGTTGGTGAAGAAGCGGAAGCTGGCCCCTTCGTCGTACGTTTCGTAGAGGCCCCCGTCGTTGCCGATCAGGAAGTGGTTCTTGTCGTTGGGATCGATCACGATCACGTGGTGATCGACGTGCATGCCGGTGGCGTTCTCCCAGCCGGTCTGGCGCCACGTCTTCCCGCCGTCGGTGCTCCGGTCCCAGCTGACGTTGACCGAGTAGATCGTGTCCGGGCGATGCGGGTCGACGAAGAGTTCGAAGTAGTACTGGGCGCCGCCGCCGCGGAACCAGTTCTCGGCCGGCGCTGCCGGTGCCGCCTGCGCCGCCGCGCCCCGTGCTCCCGCGGCCGGCGCTCCCGCGGCCTGCGCTGCCGCTGGCGGCGCTCCCGCGAGTCCGCCGGGACCGCCCCGTCCGCCGCCTCGACCGGCCGGCGCTTCCGCCTTGCCGACCCGCGCCCACGTGTTGCCGCCATCATCGGACCGATAGAAGCCCGCCTCGTCTCGCTTCGCGTCGACGATCGCGTAGAGCCTGGTCGGCTTCACCTTCGCGTCCACGGCGAGGCCGATGCGGCCCATCTCGCCTTTCGGCAGGCCGTTGGTCAGCTTCTTCCACGTCTTGCCGGCGTCGATCGACTTGAACAGGCCGCCCTCGGGCCCGCCGCCGATCATCTGGCCGACGGCCCGGCGCCGCTGATACGCGCTGGCATAGAGGGTGTCGGGTTTGGCCGGGTCGTAGACGATGTCGCTGACGCCGGTGTCATCGCTGATCTTGATGATCTGATTCCACGTCGCGCCGCCATCGGTCGTCTTGAAGAGGCCGCGCTCGCCGCCGGCAGACCACAGCGGCCCCTGCGACGCCACGTAGACGACGTTCGAGTTGCGGGGATCGATGACGATCTTGCCGATGTGCTCAGACGAGGCGAGGCCCACGCGCTTCCAGGTCTTGCCCGCGTCGGTGGATTTGTACACGCCGTCGCCGAAGTGGGCGCTGCGCTGGCTGGCGTTCTCACCCGTGCCAAGCCACACGACGTTCGAGTCCTTCGGGTCGACGACCACGCAGCAGAGCGTGAAGGACCCGTAGTTGTCGAAGACGGGCGAGAACGTGATGCCGCGGTTCGCGGTCTTCCAGAGTCCGCCGAACGCCGAGGCGACGTACCAGACGTCCCCGTTCTTCGGATCGATGGCGATGTCGGCGATACGGCCGGTCGCCAGACCCGGACCCAACGTGCGCAGCTCGATCGCCTTCAGGCCATCGGCCGTCAGGCGGCCGGCTCCAGCGGGTCCCTGCGCGCGAACGACGGCGCCAACCACGAGGCCCACCGCGATCGCTGTTACTAACAGTCTTTTCATGGCGTTACGCTCTCCGAACTGATGTGCTCTTCCACCCGGCCGGTCCAAAGCGGACTTTGCAGCCCCCACCCATGCGCGCGAATGCTAGCACGATCTGAAGTCCGGAGTCCGGGGTCCGAAGGCGGAAGGCGGAAGGCGCGAGGCGCAAGGGCCGGGAGTCCGAGGTCCGAAGTCCGATGTCGAGACCCACGCGGTCGAGGGCCGATCCTGAATCCCGACTCCTGATTCCTGATTCCTGTCAGAACCAAACCCGGGTGACGCCCGGATTGTCGCGGCTGACCTCGAATTCCCGCACCGCGCTCAGCTCGCGCAGCAGGCGGTGCACCGCGACCTTGATGCGTCCCGAGCTGCGGCCGTGGATGAGCTCGATGCGATCGAGGCCGGCCCGCAACGCGAGGTCGATACGCCGCTCGACCTCGCCGAGCGCCTCTTCGACGGTGCAGCCGTGCAGGTCGAGCGACGCGAGCCGGCGGTCGGACTCGGAGGCCGGCGGCGACTCACCGGGCGGGGCTTCGACGCGGCGTCCCTGGGCCGTCGCCTGGCCGCGCTTGTCGCGCTTGGCAGGGCGATCGACTCCGGCCCCGGCGAGATCGTCCTCGCGGCAGAGCATCACCACGCCGCCGATCCGCACCCGGTAGCGGCCGTCGCGGCCGGCTTCGACCACGCGCCCGGTCTTGCCGAGCGACTTGACGATGACGTCGGAGTGGAGGGCAAAGGGCACGGCGTCAGTTCGTCGTCACCATCGGCGACTCGATCAGCCACTGTACGAACCAGCTGCGAATCCGCTCCAGGCGATCCACGAGCAGCCACGGTTCTCCCGTGCGCGACAGTCCGTGCGACGAGCGCGGGTAGGCCACGAGCTCGGCCGGCACATTGCGCTTGCGCAGCGCCATGAACCACTGCTCGCCCTCGGCCATCGGCGTGCGGTAGTCATTCTCACCGGCGATGATGAGCGTCGGGGCCTGCACGCGCTCGACGTACGAGATGGGCGAGAGCCGCCGGTACCGTTCGCGCTGTTCCCATGGGGCGCCGAAGAACTCGTAGTCGGTGAGGCCCTGATCGTCGGACGCGCCGTACCAGCTTTCCCAGTTGGCAATCGTGCGGCTCGTCACCGCCGCGCAGAAGCGCGTCGTCGTGGCGGTGAGCCAGTTGGTCATGTAGCCGCCGTAGCTGCCGCCGGCCACGCCGAGCCGCTTCGAATCGACCTCGCGGTACCTGGCAGCCGCGCTGTCCACGCCCTTGAGCAGGTCCTCGCTGTCGACTTCGCCCCAGCGGCCGCGCGTCGCGTACGTGAAGCGATGGCCGTAGCCCGTGGAACCGCGCGGATTGCAGTAGAGGACGAACATGCCGGCGTTCGACAGGATGTGAAACGTGCTGAACCAGGTGTTCCCGTACTGGGTGTGCGGGCCGCCATGGATTTTCAGAACCAGCGGGTACTTCCGGCCGGCCTTGAACCCGACCGGCTTCACGATCCAGCCTTCGATCTCCGTACCGTCGGCTACCCGCCAGGTCAACCGTTCCGGCGGCACCCGGACGACGTCCCGCAACCAGTCGTCGTTGAAGCTCGTCGCGCGCTGCTCGCCGGTGCCGTCGGCCCGTGCGACATACACCTCGGTCGGCGTGATGGCGTCATCGACGATATACGCGAGGAGATGGCCGTCACGCGACGCCGAAATCGACGACACCGTGCGATCGCCCGTCGTCACCTGCCTGACGGTGCCGCCGGCGACCGGCACCTCGAACAGGTGCACGTTGCCGCGGGTCTCGGCATCGAAGCGCAGCGCCGCGCCGTCGGGGGTCCAGGAGAGCTCCCCCGGAGCCAGATCCCAGTCGGCGGTGAGATCCCGCGGCTGCCCGGCAAACTGGCCGCCCGCCGCCACGTCCACCACCATCACGTCGGGCTTCGCGTTGCGCTCAGGCGAGAGGACGAATGCCAGTTGATTGCGGGCGGGCGACCACGCCGGCGATCGCTCGGCGCCGGGATTGCTGGTCAGCCGTTTCGGCACGCCGCCATCCCTTGCGATGACGTAGATGTCCTGGATGGTCTGCAGGTCGGCCTCAGCTATCGGGCGATCGGAGCCGGTCAGGACCAGGAGGCGCGAATCGTGCGACCAGCTGACGGAGCCGACGTCGAAGGTTGCCGGCGTCAACTGGCGGGCCACGCCGCCGCGCGCCGGCACCACGAAGAGCTGATGCGCCTTGCGGACCGCGGGATCGGGTAACAGTTCGAGCATGCCGTCGCGCTTGTAGCGGGCGGTCGTGATGACCCGGCCGTCGAAGCGCTGTGCGTCCAGCGTGTGCGACAGCGCGTCGCCGGCAATCCAGCCGGCGTGCGCGTTCCTCGTGGCGTCCGGTTCGCCGGCGGGTTTCGTGTACGCGATCCAGTTCCCATCCGGCGACCAGGCGGGCGTGCCTTCGACGCCCGCGACATGATGGGGCGCGCCGGGCAGCGGCCACACGGTGGCGAACCACGTCGTGTTGCGGTCCGTGCCGCGAGACGAGGTGAAGCCGAGGGTGGTTCCGTCAGGCGACCAGCACGGGCCGGAGGACTCGCTGACAGAGTCGGTGAAACGGAACGGGTGCCCGTCGGCGACGCCGCCAACCAGGCGCTCGAGCCATACCTCTTCGTGCCGCCGGTTCTCCTGCTCGACCAGCGTCGTCACCGTGAAGGCGACGAAGGTGCCGGTGGGCGAGACGGCGACGTCGCTGACCGTTACTTCCTTGTAATAGTCGGCGGGCAGTAACCCGCGCTTCTGCGCGGCTGCAGGTGCAGCCAGTGACAGCACCACCAACACGGCGCTGAACGCCCGACGCATCGTGACCTCCGACAGCGGGGGCAGTCAGGGGACAATAGATTGTAGAGATGTGCGAGAAAGGTAGAGCCGAAGTCCAGTGTAGGGCGGCTGGACCAGGAGAGCAAGCTGAGCAGGAGGGCGCTGACCGAACTACCCCTATCCACTACCCACTATCCACTACTTCGTCCTTGCCTCGTAGGCCGTGCTGTCCGCCCACACGCGGTTGACCACGCGTAGCAGCACCAGGCCGCTGGCGACGAACACGGCGAGCAGGCCCAACGCGTAGCCGGTGCGGCCGTAGAGGAAATTGCCGACGGTGAAGAGCGCCGACCAGATGACGGTGCATCCGGTGAACCAGCCAAGCAGGGCGAGCGGGATGTTCTCGCGCGTCGCCTGCGCGTCGAGGGCCGAGATGCCGGCCGCGTCGCGGATGCGCGTCCAGCCGGGCCCGAACGGACGCACCTTCTTGTAAAACGCGATGAGCGTCGCCTCATCGGTCTTCGGCCCGACGTAAGCCGTCAAGACCCAGCAGACCGTGGTGACGGCAATCGTGATGAGGAGTCCGGCGTGGGTGCTGAAGCGCACCCCGTTGTGCGCGAGGACGAGCAAGGTGGCCGACACCGCGAAGGAGCTCACCATGGCGACGATTTCGCACCACGCGTTCACGCGCCACCAGAACCAGCGGACCAGGTAGAGCAGGCCGGTGCCGGCCCCGATCTGGATGATTACGTCGAAGGCGTCCTTCGCCGTGTCGAGCAGGTACACGGTGCCTGACGCGCAGAAGAACAGGCCGACGGTCACCATGCGGCCCACCATCACGTAGTGCTTCTCGTGAGCGTCCTTCCGAATGAACCGGCGGTAGAAGTCGTGCACCAGGTACGACGCGCCCCAGTTGAGGTGCGTGAGGATGGTCGAGGAGTTGGCGGCGATGAGGCCGCCCACCATCAGGCCGATGAAGCCGACCGGCAGGAACTTCAACATCGCCGGGTACGCGATGTCGTGGCCGAGCAGGTGCGGATCGAGATTCGGGAACGCCTTCTGGATGTCGGACAGTTGCGGGTAGACGATGATCGAGCAGAGCGCGACGAGAATCCACGGCCAGGGCCGCAGCACGTAGTGGGCGATGTTGAAGAAGAGGACCGAGCCCAGCGAGTCCTTCTCGGATTTCGACGCGAGCATCCGCTGCGCGATATAGCTGCCGCCGCCCGGTTCCGCGCCCGGGTACCAGACCGCCCACCACTGGACGGCGACCGGCATGATGAACACGGCGACCGCCAGGTCCCAGTTGCTCTTGAAGTCGGGGAGGATGTTCAGGTAATTGAGGCCGCCCGGTCCGCTCGTGTGCGACAGTTTCTGCACCATCCCCGACAGGCCGCCGACCTGCGGCAGGCGCAGCGCGAAGTAGGCTGCGGCGATGACGGCCGTCATCTTGATGAAGAACTGCACCATGTCGATGACGAGCACGCCCCAGAGACCGGAGTGCGCGGCGAATACGACGTTCAGCGCCCCGACGCCCAGGAGCGTCTGCCAGCGATCGAGGCCGAAGAGGATCCCCGCGATCTTGCAGGCGGCGAGGTTCACCGTCGCCATGATGATGCAGTTGAAGAACAGCCCGAGGTACACCGACCTGAACCCGCGCACGACTTTGGCCGCCGTTCCCGAGTACCGAATTTCGTAGAACTCGAGGTCGGTCATCACGCCGGAGCGGCGCCAGAGGCGCGCGTAGAAGAAGACGGTCGCCACCCCCGTCAGCACGAACGCCCACCAGACCCAGTTGCCCGCGACGCCGTTGCGCCGCACGATGTCGGTCACCAGGTTCGGCGTGTCGCTGCTGAAGGTCGTCGCCACCATCGACAGGCCGGCCAGCCACCACGGCACGGCGCGGCCCGACGCGAAGAACTCCGAGGTGCTCCTGCCGGCGCGCCTGCCGAAGAACAGGGCCGGCACGAAGCAGACGAGCAGCGAGGCGGCGACAATCACCCAGTCGATCGGATGAAGGTGCATGGCGTTGGCGCTTTCAGCGGGTCGATAGTTGATAGTTCGCAGTCAATCGTTGGGATGCACTCGACGCCGAACCGCCGGGCAGTCTAGCACGCCGGGTCGACTATCAGTAACGACTGGCATCCGTGAGCCCGCCACTTGCGTTAGCATTACCCATGGACTGGCTCCAACTCAGGACCAACCTCGCCGATTTCTTCCACGGCATGGCGTACGGCGGCCACGAGAAACACCTGCGCGGGCAGGCCGCGGACCTGAACGACCTGTTCATGCTGATGGCCTACATGGAGATGATGGGCCTGCCGAACCCGGCGGCGTTCTACATGCTCGACCTCTACCCGTACCTCGCGGAAGAATTTCACCTGTGGCATCGGCGCATGGGCTTCGACCGCTCGCCACTTGCCACATTCTCGTGCTGCTGACCGTGCGCCACCTGTTCGATCGCCGCGTGCTGTTCTTCGGCGGGAAGGGCGGCGTCGGCAAGACGACGTGCGCGGCGGCGGTCGCGCTGGCGGCAGCCCGCGCGGGCAAGCGCGTGCTGCTGGTGTCGACCGATCCCGCGCATTCAACCTCCGACATCTTCGAACGGCCGTTCGCCCGCGAGGAATGCGAGGTGCTGCCATCGCTCTTCGGTCTCGAGGTGGACGCGGAGTTCGAAGCGCGCCGCTACCTGGACGAGGTGCAGCGCCGGATCTTGGCGATGTTCAACCCGGACATCGTCCGGGAAGCGATGCGGCAGATCGACCTGGTGGCGGGCATGCCGGGACTGGCGGATGTCGCGTTGTTCGATCGGATGTCGGATCTTGTCCTCGACCGCGCGAACGCGTACGACCTGACGATTTTCGACACCGCGCCGACCGGTCACACCTTGCGCCTGCTGCACATGCCGGAAGCGATGGGGGCATGGGTGCAGGCGCTCTCGGATCGGCGACGGCAGGCGCTGGACGCAAGCGTCACCTCTGCCAGTAATGCTGCGGTGGGGCAGGGCTTTAGCCCTGCCGACAAGGATCCGATTCTCCAATCGCTCACTCGTCGCCGCGCCAAGCTCGCCAGCGTGCGCGACGTGTTGACCCGCAATGAGACGACCGCGTTCGTCCTGGTGCTGATGCCCGAGCGCCTGC
The DNA here is from genome assembly GCA_003170135.1 of Acidobacteriota bacterium. GTDB lineage: Bacteria > Acidobacteriota > Vicinamibacteria > Vicinamibacterales > Fen-181 > Fen-181. The sequence continues at coordinate 84,201 of PMZR01000127.1, read as the reverse complement.
CGATCGAGGAATCGGCGCGCGCGCTTCACGACCTCGATCACGCCCACCTGCACGTCTCTGGCCTCGTCGTGAACCGCGTCCTGCCCGACGACCTGAGCGGGGAGTACTACGAGGCGCGCAAAGCGCAGGAGCGCGTGTACCTCGAGGAGATCGATCGGCGCTTTCGGGCGGTGCGGCGGGTGCGGGTGCCGCAGCTGGAATCGGACGTGCACGGTGTGCCGGCGCTCGAACGCGTCGCGCGGTACCTGGTCGGGGAGTAGCACTGCGCTGTCGGAATCGCACCCCTGCATGTGAGTAACGCGAGCACGGGTGCAGCCTCGGCCCCCGACGAGCCGTCGGTCGCGGGGAAAACGACGCCACGCCACATCGCTTTCCTGATAGACCGCCGGCAGCCTCCAATGGCTTGATGTAGGCGAGTGGGCGCCAGTCGGCAGCCGGGGAAAGCTCCGTGGCGCGCGTCGTTTTCCGGATTGACCGCCGGCGACCTCCAAGGCTCGTCGCTGGTCGTGGCTACACCCGTGCTCGGCGATGACGGCCGTATCGGTGGTCTTTGCGCCTGCCTCTTTGCCCTGAGGCTGCTGCCAGTCGCCCGACGTCGAAGCAAAGGCCGCAAGGCTGCGACGAGTGGCATAATGACGCCGCGCCAGTTCCGACTTTTCATACACCATTGCGGTCTAACCTGCTGAGTCGGCAGAGAATGTCATCTCCGCGTCCCGTCGCCTGCTTGACTCTGATGACCGCAGGCCCTTCGGAATGTCTTGGTGGGAGCGCCAGAAGATGAGCGGCTTCTATGACGTTCGGACGGCGCTCAAATCACTTCGGGCCAGCTGGGGGACCACCCTCGCGGCTGTCGTAACGCTGGCTTTCGGCACGGGCGCCAACACCGCGGTGCTCGCCGTGGCCTACGGCGTGCTCCTGCGGCCACTGCCGTTCGCGCAACCGGATCGACTGGTCCGCATCGCCGTCGCGGTCAGGTTGCAGGACGTTCCCGAATGGCAGCGGCGGGCGCGTACGTTCACGACAATGGCGGCATACACCGTCGACCAGGTCACCGTGCGGGGCATCGGTGAGCCGCAGAGCGCGCGCGTCGCGCTCGTAGAGGGCGCGCTGTTTGACGTACTGGGGACAGCGCCCGCAGTTGGCCGGGCCCCGGGCGAAAACACTGACGAGTCTGTCGTGGTGAGCGATCGGTACGCCAGGCGCGTCGGGTCCGTGGCGGCCGACTTGCTGGGCCGCGCTCTGTTCGTTGGCGCTCGTGCCTATCATGTCGCCGCGGTCATGCCGCCAGCCTTTGCCTTCCCTGACGAAGACGTTCTCCTGTGGCTGCCCGCGCGTTCGATAGAGGGTGTTGCGCTCTTCGGGCAGGACGATACACGGACCTATTCTTTCGTCGCGCGTCTGCGGCCGGGCGTCACGCTGGCGGCGGCGCGCCAGGATGCCGAACGCGTGCTCGCCGAAGTCGACCCGGCCCACGCGCAGAGGCTGGCAGGACTGGTTGAGCCGCTCGCGACAGCGACTGCCGGCGATGCGCAGCCAGTGCTGGTCCTGTTCGTTGCGGCGGCCTCGCTCCTGCTCCTCGTTGCGTGCGCGAACGTTGGCACCCTCCTGCTGGGCCGCTCCGTGGCGCGCAGACGTGACCTGGCGGTTCGGTTGGCGATCGGCGCCAGTCCGGCGCGGCTCCTTCGCACCGCGCTCGCCGAGAGCTTCATCATCGCCACCGCCGGGTCGGCGCTGGGGGCGCTCGCGGCCCAAGTGGGCGTAGGCACGTTCGTGCGGCTGGCGGGCACCAGCCTGCCGCGTACCATCGCGATTGCGATCGACCTGCCTGTGCTCGCCGCCGTCGCCGGTATTGCGCTCGTCGTCACGGCGCTCTGCGGCGCTGCGCCCGCGCTCGCTGCGGCGCACACGGACCTCGCACCCGCGTTCCACCAAGGCAGTGTTGCCCGCGGGCGCGGCCGCGGACTGCAAGCGGCCCTCGTCGTCGCACAGGTGGCTGCGGCGGTGGTGTTGCTGGTTGGCGCCAGCCTGTTCGGACGGACGGTAGTCGGGTTGCTCAGCCGGGGCGCGGGTATCGAGTCCGATCACGCGCTGGCCATGAGCGTGATGATGACGGAGTCGGCACGTTTCAATGCCAGTTCGCGCGTGGTATTCGTCGATGACGTACTCCGGCGGGTGCGCGCGCTGGCGGGTGTCGAGGCCGCAGGCTTTGGCGCGGGCCTGCCTCCAAGTCATGCCCTTGTCATGTCCATTCGAATAATGAATGACAAGGGGCGTGACGATACGTATCTCGCGAACCTGATCCCGGTCACACCTGGGTATTTTCAGGCCTTGGGCATTCGTCTCCTGCGCGGGCGCTGGTTCAACGAGGCTGACGACCAGGGGAGCGAACCCGTCGCCGTGTTAAGTGAGCGAGCGGCGCGGGAGTTGACATTCGAGGCCGACTCGCTCGGCCGTCAGCTCTCGTTTGCTGTCCCGACGTCCACCGGCCGCCGTGTGAAGCCACGCGTCATCGGAATCGCATCCGACGTGCGCTACTCCGGCCTGGATGCCACGGTAGCCGGCAATGTCTACGTGCGCTGGCACCAGCTTCCCGTCGGCACGTTATATCTCGCGGTACGCGTGGCGGGAGATCCCGCCGCCATGATTCCCGTCGTCGCGCGCGCCATCCACGAAGTGGACCCTACCGTGCCGCTGTTGGACGCGCGCACCCTCGACGCAGAGATGAACCGCGCGATCGCCGGCCGGGAGTTGCGACTGTGGCTCGTCACCGCCTTCGCGATTGTCGCGCTGGCCGTTGTGCTCGTGGGGCTGTTCGCGGTGCTCGGTCGATCGGTGACCGAGCGCCGGCGGGAGCTGGCGGTCCGCGCCGCGTTGGGTGCGACGCTCAGGGACGCAATGGCCCTTGTTGTGCGTGCTGGCGCGCGCCTGACCCTGCTCGGCCTCATCGTGGGGTTCGGCACCGCGCTCGCGGCCGGGCATTGGCTCGCCAGCCTCTTATATGGCGTCAGTCCGTACGACCCACCCGCCTACGCCGTTGTGGCTGTCGTCGTAGTGTGTGGGGCGGCAGTGGCTTGTTACCTGCCGGCCCGCCGTGCGGCGCGCCTGAATCCCGTGGAGCTAATGCGCGCTGAATAGGATCGCGGGTTCACGAAGCTATCGGCTGTTGTTGCGAAGGTCAAAGGCCCAAGGCCAAAGGCCAAGATCATCCCGCCCGTGTCATAATATCCGCCGCCAGCCTGTCCCTGACCATCGGCCATCGAGCGAGCGCATGCGCATTCTGACGGTCGCCTGCGTGCTTCTCCTCGCGGTCGCCAGCCGGCCTTTCGTGGCCGCTCCATTCTGCATTTCGTCCGTGGCCGCGGAACACGATATAGCTCCTCAGTCGCCGAAGGCTGTTGCCCAGATCCACGAGGTGCTCGCCTCGGTGCAACTGGACTTGCGGAGCGTCGACCGGAACCGCCTCGACGCGGCGGCGCGCAAGCAGTACGAGCACGTCGTGTTTCTCGTCGACGAGGTGCTACACATCCTGAAGGAAGCCAAAGGCGAGAGTGAGATGGACGCGCTTTCGCTCGCCAGGCAGGCCGCCGTCGAGGTTGCGACACTGTTCTGGGCGCAGATGAACGGGAGCGAGTACGCACGGCAGATCGACCGGTATCGAGCCGGGGACGTGAAGTCCATTGTCACCGCCGAATGGACGGCGTCAGATCTTGCCACGCTCCAGGAATTTCTCCTCGCACACAAGTCGCTCTGGGGTCGCCCGGGGTCGCCAGTCGAGAAGTTCGACGACCTGACGCTTGCCGCCGCGGTCATGCTCCACACCGACTCGGTGGTCTATCTCCGCATGCCGGGCGAGCATCTCGAGGCCGCGCGCCGGCTACTCGCCGCGATCGACGACGACAGCCTTCCTCCGCGCTTCAAACGGAACTGGTACCTCGCGGTGGCCGGATATCTTCAGGGTGAGCTCAGTCTGGTCCCGGCCGTTGCCCATGTTGACGACGCGGTGGCGCGCTTTCCGGACGATCCAGACATCCTCACGGCGGCCGGCGCGCTGAACGAATTCATCGCCTCTCCCGGTGTGGATCTCTCTCCGCCACCTCGCAGTCAACGGGCGGGCCCCTTGGAGAATGCGCATTGGTCACCGCCGCCGGTGCTCGAGCGGCGAAAGAGGGACGGCCTGAAGCTCGCCGAAGAGTTTTATCGCAAGACGCTCACATCTGATCCGAGGTTTGCCGAAGCCCACTTGCGACTGGGCCGGGTCCTGTACCTGAGCGGGCGGCTCGACGCGGCGCTCGAGGAATGTCGTCTCGCGGCAACAGTCGGGGATGCGCGTGTCCGCTATCTCGCATCGCTGTTCGCCGGTGCCGTCCGTGAAGCCAACGGCCAACGGGCCGAGGCCGTTGCCGCGTACCGCGAGGCCGGCCGCGAGTGTCCCGGCTGTCCCTCGGCGTCGATCGCGCTCAGTCACGCGTTGTATCGGGACGGACAGCGCGACGCCGCGACCGTGGCCATCGATGCTGCGCTGGCGGGCAAGGAGGTGGACCTGCGCGCCGACCCGTGGTGGAGCTATCCCCTCGGGCCGTTCTGGCAGCGAGACGATCTGCTCGCCGCGCTTCGCAAGGCGGTTCGATGATGCGACTCGGCCTGGCGATCCTCGCGGCGGTACTCGTGGGCGGCATCGGGCGCCCTCAGCAGCCGACCTTCACCGTCAAGGTGGACCTCGTCTCGGTTGACGTGCTCGCCACCTCGCACGGCCAGGCGATCGTCGGGCTGAAGGCATCTGATTTCGAGGTGCGCGACAACGGGGTGGGGCAGAAGATTGAGAGCGTCAGCGGAGAAGGCACGGTCGGGACGGCCACGCTACAGGCGATACCGCTCGATGTCATTCTCGTGTTCGACACCAGCGGGAGCATGGCGTCGGGCGGGCTCGCGCAGCGCGTCGATGCGGGTCGCGGCATTCTCGATCGCCTCAGGCCGGTCGATCGAGCTGCCCTCGTCACGTTCTCCCACCGCGTGATGATGCCGGCCCAGCTGACGTCCGACGTCGCGTCGATCCGCCGGGCACTGGACGGCGTCTCGCCTGGCGGCCGGACGTCGATGTTCGACGCCCTCTACGCGGGGATGATGCTTCGGCGGACCACAACGACGCGCTGCATGGTGCTGCTCTTCAGCGACGGCGAAGACAACGCGAGCTGGTTGAGCGCGAAGGAGGTCAGCGAGGTGGCGCGCCAATCGGATGTCGTGCTCTACGGCGTCGGCCTGGATGCGAGCATGAAGAACGTGCTGGGGCCGATCGCCCGGGAGACGGGCGGCGATACGATCGTCGCGGAGTCCACGAAGGACCTGAAGACGTTGTTCGTCAGGATGCTGCGCGAGATGCAGGCGCGCTATGTGCTGACCTACTACCCGCGAAGCGTCACACGAGAAGGCTGGCACACGCTCGATGTGCGCCTCGTCGGCAGGAACGCCGATCTCAGGGCCAGGCGAGGTTACTACGTGCCCGGCGGGTGAACCGCCGTCGTCGAGAGTGGCTCTCGGCCTGCTTTGCCCAAGGCCGAAGGTCCAAGGTCCAAGGCCTATTTGGGCTTCTGCGCCAGTTTCACCCGCGCCTCGAGCCGCTTTCCCACCACCGACACTACGCCGTACTGCTTCGCGTAGTCCACGAAGACAAAGCGGTCCGGCTTCTGATCCACGACCTTCAGGTAGTGGTCGAGGTTCTTCTGCAGGTGATCGAAGGCCCGCCTCGCCTGCGCGGCGTCCGTGTAGGTGGCGACGATGAGCGTGTAATCGCCGGTAGCGGATTTGTAGTTGCCCGCCGCGGCCGTCAGCTTGCGTTCGAGCAGCAGGATGTCGCCGTCACCGAGCGTGAAGACCGCCTGCAGGCCGTAGGCGCCCCGCACGAGGCGCGCGGAACCGGGCACGAGGCCAGCCCGCGGCAGCGTCTGCAACTCCGCGGTCGGCACCGCCGCCGGGAGCTTCGAAGCGATCGCGGAGGCGAACTTCACCTCGAGCGGTGCGAGCGCTTCCTTGCCGGACAGGTTGTTCACGATGACGAAGTACCGGTTGCGGTAGAACATCAACTGGTACCTGTTCGCCGTGTGCCGTTCGCGGAACCCAATGACCGGCGTCTCCTTGCCGGCCTTCATCAGGTAGATGCCCGCGGCCGCGGGCGAGTCCGCCATCCGATAGGCTTCAACCGCGAACTCGTCCGAGCCGTTCCGATACTTCTGCACCGTCAGCTGTTCGAAGCCGTACTCGAGGAACAACTCCGCGCCGCCGTCGATGTAGCCGTAGAGGTCCGCCTCGGTGAAGCGCTTCGCCGCGTCCACCTTCTTCCAGGCGCCGAGGAAGCCGTCGGGGGGCAGCAGCGCCGCGTCATCGATCGCAACAGCCGGGAGGGGAGCAAGCAGCAACACGACAAGGGAGAACAGGATGGTTTTCATCATGCGTATTCATCGGCGCCGACCGCCGCATGGCCTGTCGCACCGCGTCCCGGCGCGTTCACCGCGGAAGAACGCCAGAGGCCCAAGGCCGGCGCTACGCCTTGACCACCGTGATCTTCCCGACGTCCGCCACGCCAAGTCCAAGCGATTGCGCGTAGGTGAGGTACTCGGTAAAGCGCGGATTGTCGTTCACCGTGCCGCCCATCGCGCGCCGCTTCTCCTTCAACTCGTTGTGGCAGATCATGTCGAGCGCAAACGGGTCGGTCGCGAAGTACAACGAATAGTTCGGGTAGACGAATTGCGCGTTCTTGTCGGGACCGCCGTCGTACTGGCCGCGCAGTCCGTCGGTGATGTTCAGCACCATCTTGTCGCGGATGACCGGCGCTGCGATGACCTGGGTGCTCGTCTTCATGCCGAGGGGGCCGTGCAGCCGGCCGACGTTGCACAGCGAACCGAAGCCGATGTTCTTGGTCGCCATCGAGACGGACTGCCCGGTGTTCTTGTAGGCGGCGATGTTGATGATCTTCGTCAGCCGCTGCGTGACCAGCTTGCCGAAGTACGAATACTCGCCGTTGAAGACGTGCTGGTTCAGGTAGAACTCATCGTTCGGGTAGTTCGGGACCCCCTTGCCGGTTATTCCCTTGGCAAACAGGAAGACGTTCTTGTCGAAATTGTTGATGCTGAGATGATTGCCGTTCGCGTCCTTCCACTTGTTTCCGTTCTCGTCCATCGTCTGGAGCCCTTCGACCTTGATGCCCTTGAAGCGCTCGGTGGTGAAGCCGGCATCCTTGAGCATGTAGTCGAACCGATCCCAGATGACGATGTTCTCGGGCGGCAGCCCCGCGTCGGTCAGCCAGTTCACGACGGCGTCAACCACTTCGGGCCGCGTGTTGATGAGCGGGGGACCGACCGGATTCACCTTGATGCCGACGATGTCCTTCTTGTCGAAGAACAGGCCGAAGCTGGCCTTCATGTCCTTGCCGGTGAGTGCGGTGATGCCTTTCGTTACCATGCCGGCGACGACGGCGGCGTCGAAGTTGTCACCCACGAGCGAGCGCTGGTCGGCGATCTTCACGACCCTGCCGGGGAACGGACCGGGCACCGAGAACTTCGTCTTCGGGACCTTGAGAAAGTCGGCGATGTTCGTCTCGACGGGCGCGGGCGGAGTGGCCTGGGTCGCCTGGGCAGCGAAGGCAGAGCCCCCGAGAATCGCCCCACCCGTCACAGCGGCGGAACAGACGCCGAGCGTCTTGAGAAACTCGCGGCGATCCACCGGGAACCTGTCGCCCATCGAACGGTAGCCGGAACGTGGCATAAGCACCTCAAGGGGGCTCAGAGAATCCGGGTTGCGGGGTCTGGAGTCCGGTGTCCGGGGTCCGAACTCCGACTTCCTACCCGGCCGTCCTGGCCGGCCGTTTGCCGCGCTCGAGCAGGATCTGATTCGCCTTCGATCGGCTCTCGCCGATGCTCGTGACGTAAACCGCGGGCCGATCGTGCACCGGGCAGGCGTACTCGCAGGCGCCGCAGCCGGTGCACCGTTTCGGATCGACGTACGGCTGGCGCACGCGTTTCGTTTCGCCGGTTGAAGTGACGACGTCGCCGGGCACCAGGTAGATCGCCTTCGGCGAGGTGGGGCACCATTCCTCGCATACGAGGCACTCGGTGCCCATCGCCCACGGCAGGCACCGGCCGCGGTCGTAGAAGGCCGTGCCGATTTTGACGGGATCGGCCGCCTGCTGGTTCCCTGCGCTCCGCCCGGTCTTCTCCTCCGCGGTGATTTCCCAGATCGCGCCGGTGGGGCAGACCTGCCCGCAGAGGACGCAGCCCGGTTCGCAGTAACCGACGCGCGGCACGAGCACCGGCGTCCACAAGCCTTCGAGCCCACCCTCGGTCACGCTCGGCTGGAGCGCGTTGGTGGGGCACACCTTCATGCACTCGCCGCAGCGGATGCACCGCTCGAGGAACCGGGCTTCGAGGAGCGACCCGGGCGGACGGATGAGGCGCGGGTCCGGTTCCGAACCGCTCAGGCTCGCGCCGCGCAGAACCGGGAGGAGCCCGGCGCCGAGAGCGAGGCTGCCGATGAGTCTTCGCCGCTGCAGTTGAGGGGCGTCGATTGCCCTGGCGGGCGCGGCTGCGAACTGGAATCGCAACGCGTGCTGCGGGCAATCGCCGACGCAGTTGAGACACAGGTGGCACTCGGCCTTGCGCCACGGCGCGCCGGGAAGCGGATCGTCGCCGCCCTGGCAATGGAGGAGGCAGCGGTTGCAGTTGTCACACTGCGCGTCGTTCTTCTTCAGCCGCAGCAGCGACCAGCGCGATGCGAGGCCGAGCAGGCCGCCGAGCGGGCAGAGCGCCCGGCACCAGAATCGCGTGACGCGCAAGTTCAGGAAGAGAATCGCCGCGAAGATCAGGCCGATCGCGACGACCTGCTGGAAGTGCGGCTGCCGGAAGCCGACCAGCGTATGGCTCGAGACCACCTGCAAGACATCCGCGGCCGTTCGCGCCCCGGGCACCGGCCAGGCGTAGAGCGTGGCCCTGACGCTCGAGACGAGGGCGTGAATCGCGGGGAGAACGACGATCGCGAACGAGCGGACCAGCAGCGAGATCGGATCGAGAAGCAGCACGATGGCGCTGCCGAATACCGCGAGGACCAGCCCGGCCGCCAGCACGTAGTACTTGATCGCCTGCCACGGGCGGTAGCGGTTCGAGGCAATCAGCTTCGCGCCGCGCTTCTTCTCGGACTTCCAGGATCCGAAGAAATGATTCAGCGAGCCGAGCGGACAGATCCACCCGCAGGCGAAGCGCCCGAGCGCGAAGGTCGGCACGAGGATGACGAGGCACCAGGCGAGACGCCGATAGAGGCTCGCGGTCGAGAGCGCGGTGGCAAGCGCGACCAGCGGATTCAGTTCGAGGAACAGGCTGACGGGCCGGGGCAGGCGCAGTGCGGCGCCCGTCGCGCCGCGCGCGCCGTCGAACTCGGTCCACGCGAGCAGCAGCACGAACAGCGCGAAGAACACCGCCTGCGAGAACAGGCGAACGCGGCGCAAGGCGGTTTGACTCATACCGCGCGCTCCGCGACGCGGCCCGGGTCGAGCAAGGTCTTGCCGAGCGCGCGGGCTTCGGCTAGTCGGAGGAACGGCAGTTGCTGCGGATCGAGATCGAAGAACGTCTTGGCCGCGTAGGCGTCAGCAGCAACCGGATCCGTGCTCGCAACGAGTGTCTTGCGCTCCTCGACGTCGGCCGGACTGCCGCCGGTCGGCCCGTTGCGCATCAGCACGCGATAGCCGTCGATGATCGTCAACGCCGGCGCGACGAATGAGGTGAGGTCCGCCAGGCTTTCGTTGATCCGCTGGTGCAAACGGTTGCGCTGGCCGCCGATGATCCCGTACCAGTTCTTCATGCCCAGCGTCACACCGGTCAGGCTGTGATGCTTGGCAATCGCGACGTTGATCACCTTGTCGGCGGTGACGAACGGTTCGAGGACCGGCCACTCGGTGAGGACTTCGCCGCGCAGATCCACGGTCCTGAAGCGCTGCGGTTCGGGCAGCACGACGGTGGCGCCGGCGGCCGCGGCTGCCGCCGCGATGCCGCTTCGCTCGAACGAGGCACGCGCGTCGTTGCAGCTGACGTCGGTGACGATCACCTGGCCCGCGCCCGCCTCGCGGCACAGGCGCACGACCTCGGCGACGATGTCGGGGTTGGTGGTGGCGGCGAACTCGGGAGCGCGGTCCCAGCCGATGTTCGGCTTCACCACCACCACGTCGCCGCGCGACACGAACCGGCCCATGCCGCCGAGCGCCTCGACGGCGCCGCGCACGAGCGCGCGCGGCGACTCGCCCCGCGTCAGGACGAGTTCCGGAAGGGCCGGGGATACGGCGATCTTCTGCCGGCGCTTGAGCACGAGGGCCGACGCTTCAACGGGCCGCGCGCTGCGCCCTCTCAGCCAGACCCCGGCACCGACGCCGACGGCCGAGAGGCCGCCCACGCGCAGCAGCGCCTGAAGGAACTGACGACGATCGGTGCTCTGGTGATCCGTTTGCGAACTCCCCACGAGCCGACTACCGGCCCCTGCCTACTGCCTACCGTCCCCTCCCGATCCCCAGCGATCCTTGTAGAGCGTCGTCCGCCGATGTTCGACGCGCAACTTCTCGACGAGCTGCGGCAGCTGGTGATACAGCCGCTTGGGCTCGCGGCGCTTCGCGCGTGCGAGCGCGTAGACCGCGAGCAGCGGCATGACCAGCGTCGTATCGGCGTAGCAGACCACCGTGTTGGGCAGCTGGCTCGGATCGATCTTCCCCCACGAAACCGCTTCCGATGGCGTGGCGCCGGAGAGTCCGCCGGTGTCCGGCCGTGCGTCGGTGACCTGGATGAAGTAGTCGTGCCCTTTTTCTTCGATGCCGAGCACCTCCTGCAGCTGCGGTTCGGTCTGCAGCAGGAAGTTCTTGGGCGCGCCGCCGCCAAAAATGACGACGCCGCTCGGGTGTCCGCTGCGCTTCGCGTCGAGCACGATGGCGGCGGTCTCGGCCACGTCGATCGCGGGATTGATGAGCGGTGCGGCCTCGGGGCGCGCCGTCCAAACCGCGGAAATGTTCATGCCGACGGTCGAGTCGCCGGGGCTCGGCGCATAGATCGGAACGCCGTACTCGTGGCACGTGGCGAGAAGGCCCGGGTCGATGCCGTGCGAGCGGCACGCGTCGAGCGCGTACTTGCCGACCCCGTAGTGCAGCTCGCTCGTGCCCATCGTCTTGCGGAATTCCTCGCGCAGCAGCGTGCGGTAGAGCCAGTCATCGGTTTCGAGCAGGACCTTCTGGTCGAACAGCACGTCGTAGATGCGGATGACGCCTTCGCGGCGCAGGTCGAGGTCGTTCGCGCCGGACGCGACGCTCGCCGTTGACTGGTAGAGCGGGTGACCGAGCGCGAAGTGGAGGTCGTGATACAGGTTCGCGCCCGTCGAGGAGACGTAGTCGATGAACCCGGCACGGACGAGCGGCGCCAGCACGGCCCCCAGGCCCGCCGGCGTGAGCGCGCCCGCCAGCGAGACGCCGACGGTCGCGCCTTCGTCGAGCAACCGGACGAAGAGCTGGCAGGCTTCGCGCAGACGCGCGGCGTTATACGCGTTGAAGTAGCGGTCGATCAATTGCCCGACGTCGATCGGGCTCTCGAGCGGCGGCGGCGCCAGGCGCCGTTTCGGATCCAGGTAGGCCATGGTTCCTCGGGCAAAAGGCCGCCAGGCGTCCCGGCCGGCGGCAGGCGGGTGATTCTATCATTCATCGCGCGCGGCCAGGCTCGATCGCCGCATCCAGGCCGCCAGCAGCGTGAGGCTGACGGCGACCAGGCCGATCGACAGGCCGATCCAGAGTCCGACGACACCCCATCCCGCGAAGAAGCACAGGCCATAGCCGATGGGCAGGCCGAGCAGCCAGTGGCCCAGCAAATTGGTGATCATCGGTGTGCGCGTGTCGCCGAGCCCTCGAAGGACGCCCGTGGCGACGCCCTGCAGTCCATCGAAGAGCTGGAACATCGCGGCGACCGCCAGCAACGAGACGCCGAGCGCCACGACCGGACGGCTCGACGTGAACACATGGATGAGCGGCACCGGGATGAGCAGGAAGCCCGCGGCAGCGCAGGACATGAAGCTGACGCCGAGCAGCAGCGCCGTCCAACCTGATCGCCGCGCGCCCGAAGGATCGCGGCGTCCGATCGCCTGGCCGACGCGGACCGCGCCGGCCGAACCGACGCCGAGCGGCACCATGAAGGTCAGTCCCGCGAGTGTGAGCACGATCTGGTGGGCGGCGAGCGACGCTTCATCCACGCGCCCGGCGAGCACGGTCACCGCGGAAAAGACGCCCAGTTCGAGCGTGACCTGCGCGGCGGCGGGCAATCCAAGCCGGAGCAGCCGGCCGATGCCTGTCGCGTCGAAGCGCCACGAGATGGCGAACAGCCCGAGGTGCCCCCGCCGGTTGTGGGCCACGATCGCAACGAGGAGCACGACCGCCATGTAGATCCGCGAGATCAGCGTGGCGACGGCCGACCCCCTGACCCCGAGCGCGGGCAGACCGAGATGACCGAAGACGAGCACCCAGTTCGCGCAGGCGTTGATGAGGTTGGCGGAGATGAGCGCGAAGGTCACCGCGGCGACCAGGCCCATCGCCTGCAGGTAGCGGCGGAATGCGGCGTACAGCAGGAGCGGCAGCAGGCTCCACGTGAGGACGCTGAAGTAGGGAACGGCAAGGCGGAGGACGCCGGCCGGCAGGCCCCAGAACTGCAGCGACCAGTTCGCCGCGGCACCGACCAGCAGCAGCGGGACCGCGACGATCGCGCTGAGGTAGAGGCCATCGATGAGCGCGCGGTGGCACGAGTCGAGGGTGCGCGCGCCGTAGGCCTGCGAGACGAGCGTCTCGAGACCGAGCAGCAGGCCCATGCCGAAGATCGCGAGCGTGCCGAACAGCGCCGTGCCGATGCCGACCGCCCCGATCGCCTCCGGGCCCAGCCGGCCGACGATGGCCGTGTCCACGAAGCCCATGGCCATCCAGCCGATCTCGGCGAGGACGACCGGCCCGGCCAGCGCGAGCATCGGGCCGATTTCCAGGCGGACGGCGCGGAACGCGCGCACCCGACGCGTGGGCGTGGAAGTGGAATCAGGCATCGAGCCGGCGGGCAGTTTGTCTCGGCACCGCAGGCTAGTGTATCAACGGCGTTGGAGTTCCGGGCGGGTTAGTGAATGGTAACGCGAGCGGGCGAGCCGGCCGCCTCCGCGTCGAGGTAGCGCGCCATCGCCTCGTCTTCGGCGGTGATGTGGCTGATGAGCCAGTCGCGCAGGAACTGCAGCGTCGCGGGGCTGACCGCTCCGCGCCCGCCGTTCTCGAATTGTGCCCGCAGATCGAGCAACTGCACCCGCACCACGTCGTGGACGGCCTTGTGGAGAAGGTATCCCGGAAAACCGCTCTCGCGCATGAGGCGTTCTTCGACCGTGAAGTGGTAGTTCGTGTACTCCACCACCTCGTCGAACGCGTCGCTGATGGTTTCGGTGGCGCGCGCGTACTTCAAGGCCTCGTGCAGGTCGGTCATCAGCGTGACCAGCATCCGGTGCTGGCCGTCAATCTCCTGCATGTGAATTTCCGGCGACTGCTGCGACGTCATGGCCGTGCTCCGGTTGCGCGCTCGCCTCGGGCCGCGTCCGCCTCTGCTGATCGATTGGACGAACATCGCAGGCCGGCCGTTCACGCTTTTCTTGGCCGCAGACGCCGGGGTCGTTCCGGGCGTCAGGTTCGAGCGGCCCTTGATCAATTTGACACCGCTCAGCAGCAAATGGTCATCGAGCCGCAGATTCACGCAGATTCAAAGGCGCAGATTCAAAGTAACTCTCGCGGCGGGGCGGCCGCAGGGCCGGCCACGCGTCGAAGTCCTGGTGTCCGGAATCTGCGGGAATCCCGGAAATCTGCGGATGAATTTCAGGCCGATTCCTCGAGCCGCAGCCCCGCCGGCAGCGTCTCGCCGAACATGCGGATGGCATCGCTCGTTGCGGGGGCCACGTAGCGGCGCAGGCGTTCGATGTCCTCGGCCGGGGTGCCGACTGCCGCCAGGCGCTCGATCACCCGACCGCGCAGATCGTCATCGATGTCGCGATGCGGATCGTCGGTCCTGGCTGCCATCTGGACGATCGCGGCTTGTGCTTCGGCGCCGAGGCGGGGCCGGGTGAGCAGCGCCTCGAGCCACTTCGTCATGGAGACCGACGGCACGACGGTGTTCAGTGGCCCGTGCGACGGAATGCGCGCGCCGAGGCGGCCGAGCGCCCAGAGGAACGCGGGGTTGTCGGGCTGCCGGTCGAGGCGTTCGAGGAGTTGGTCGCCGAGCGCCGCGCGCAGGGCCGGCGACAGGAGTTCGAGGCTGGTGAGCAACCGCCACCCCTCGCGCTCGACCTGCGTATTCAGGCGCTTCACGTCCTTCTTTCCGCCGATTCCGAGCAGCGTCCGGTACCGCTGGTGGATCTCCTGCTGCTGCCCGGCGCTCAGCCCGCCCGCGACGCGCTGCCACAACACGAGCCATTCCGCCTGCACCTGAAGGTCGTTCGAGAAGGCGGGGCCGGCCAGGTACACGCGGCGCAGCTGTTCCATGCGCCACTCGTCGAGCGTGGCACCGAAGCCGGGTCGCAGGCAGAAGCCGGCCAGGTTCAGCCAGCGCGCTTCGAAGCGCGGGCCTTTGCGCCGTCCGTCCATGCACTCGATGAGCACGTCCGCCAGGCGCCGGATGACGGCGAGCGGCCACGCCTGACGCCCATACCCGAACAGGCTCTCGGTCTGCGCGACGATGGCGTCCGGCGTGATGGCCGCGCCGAGAGCCGCGTCGGCGGACACAGAGGCGCGCCCGGCGTCAGCAGGCGATGGCATGGCCGGCGCAACCGCTCGCGGTCCGAACACTTCGCGAATGAACGCCGCCGCCTGATCGACGGCCTCGTCTGCGATGACGATGGCTGCCTCAGCGGCACCGGGCGCCTCGTCTCGCCCGCGCGTGTCCGCGTCGTCCGCATCGTCTGCCGCCTGCTCGGTGGCGCGCAGCTCGAACTGCAGGCGCCAGCGGTGGTCGCTGACGTCCGAGTGACACCAGATCTCGAGCGTGCCGACTTCGGTGAACCGCGCGGCCAGGTGCACGGGCAGCTCCTGGTGACGCGACTTCCGGCCGTAACGGAGGATCGTCACGAGCGGCGCGTGCCGGTGCACGTCGCTCTCTTCGAGGTGGACGAGATCGCCGACGCCATCGCGACGTGTCGTTGAACTGTAGAGCGGGAACGCCACCGGCCGGTTGGTGGCCACCGTGAACGCCCGACCAGCGAGATCGACCGACGTTCCCTCTTCCGTGCCTCTCGGCATCACGCAGACGGCGGTCACCTGTCCGTCGATGCGCGTGGCGTCGCTGCGAAGCGCGACGTAGTAGGCGCGCGCGCTGCCGCCCGACACGCGCAGCCCGCCATGGTCGCAAACGAACGCGTAGTAGGCCGCGCCCGCGGCGACGGCGCCGGCCGGATCGCGGTTGGTGAGCACCGCCAGGTGCCACGCGGGATCCTCCGCCTGGAACCACGATTCGAGCGTCCGGACGATCGCGTCGCGCGCGACGTCGGGGGTGAAGAAGCCGCCGTTGAAGAGGACCGCATCGGGCCGCACCGGGCCGGCGTCGCGGAGGGCGCCGCCGGGGTCCGTGGCGCGCGAATCGCCTCCTCGGCCGCTGGCGGAAAGCGCCGCGCGGGTCAGGAACGCGGCAAGATGCCGCGTGATGGCCGGTTCGGTCGCGTACGGAAGTCCGAACTCGCGCAGGCCGGCTCGCGTGACGCGCGCGGGCAGGTCGTCGCGAGCCACGAGCGGCAGGAATCCGTCTCGCAGCGTATCCACGACTTCCTGGCGTGTGAGATCGGCGGCCAGGCGGCCGCCCACGACCGCGCTCCCCGCGGCGGGAATCGCGATGGTCTCGCGGTCGCGCCCACGATCGCCGAGCAGCTGCTCCTTGGCGGCCGAGACGAGGCGCGCGAGTGCCTGTTGCTGGCGGAGCGTCAGCCGCACGGTTCCGAGCGCCGCCTCGAGACGTTTCGCGAGCGCCAGATCGAGGTTGTCGCCGCCGAGCAAGAGGTGCTCGCCGACCGCGGTGCGCTCGAAGCCCACCTGGTCGTCCCGAAGGGTCGTCCGGATGAGCGTGAAATCGGTGGTGCCGCCGCCGACGTCACAGATGAGGATCGCGTCGCCTTCGTGAAGCTGCCGCCGGAACGACCGCGCGTGGCTGGCCATCCAGGCGTAGAAGGCCGCCAGCGGTTCCTCCAGGAGGGTGACATGTTCGAGCCCGGCATCGTGCGCGGCCCCAAGCGTCAGCTCGCGCGCCTCCTCGTCGAACGAGGCCGGCACCGTCAGCACGATGGGCTGATGTTCGAACTGTTCGGCAGCGGGCGCGGCTGGATGCGCCCGGTTCCAGGCGTCGCGGATGTGCGCCAGGTAGCTGGTCGAGGCTTCAACGGGCGAACATCCGCTGGCTTCGTCCGAATGGCCCCACGGCAGAATGCGCGCCAGGCGATCGACCGCGGGATTGCACAACCAGGACTTGGCCGACGCCACCTGTCGGCCTGGTACCAGCGCGCCGTGGTCGCGTGCATAGACGCCGGCGAGCGGGCCGCCCGTCTCGCCGAGGCCGGCGCGCCGTTCATCTTCGGTCGGGAAATAGAGGAACGACGGCAGCGTGTCGCGCGCCGCGACCTCGCCCGGCTGCACGACCTGGGGAATCGCGAAACGGTGCACCGTGGGCCGGCCGCCGCGTGGCGCCTGCGACGTGTCCACGTAGGCAACCGCGGAATTGGTGGTGCCGAGATCGAGGCCGATGAGATAGCGGGAACGGGCCATGGCGGAGACCGGGCACAAGGATCAGGGGAGCTGGGATTGGTCCCGCGTCCGGATGTTGAACTCCAGCTTCCACCGGTCGCTGCCGTCGCGGCTGACGCACCAGAGTTCGAGCGTGCCCACCTCGGTGACGTTCGTCTCGAGGCGCACGGGCCGCATTTCGTCGCCCCGCCCGTCTCCAGGCAACGTCACCTCGAGCGGGCTGATTTCCTGGATGTCGTCGCCCCAGTCCTCGACCAGGTCCCCGATGTGATCCTGCTTGCGCGTCGTCGAGGTCAGGAACCGGAACTCGGCCGGTTCGCCCACCACCAGGCCGAACTCGCGCCCCGGAATATCGCCGCGCGTGCCTTCTTCCATGCCGAACGGGACGATGCACAATGCCTTGAGCGGCGCCTCCATGCCGGGCACCGACGGCATCGCGCTCTCGATGCCGATGTAATACGTCCGCGGCGCGCCCGCGCGAATCCGTACGCCGCGGCCGTGTCGCGCCTTGCCGTAGTAGGCGGCGCCCCGCGCGACGGCCAGATCCAGATCGCGCGCTTCCAGCACGTGCCGCGCGTCGAGCGGCTGGAATCCTTCCTGCTGCACCCAGCGGTTGAGGACCTCGACCACCCGCGCCCGCAGCGGGTTCGCCTTCATGACGCCGCCGTTGAACAGCACGTGCGTCGGGCACGCGAGGCCGCTCGGGCCGCGGCGAAGCCGATCGCCCTCGCCCGCGTTGCGGCTCTGCTCCAGCAGGAACCGGGCGAGGTGGCGCGTCACCGCCGGATCGGCGGCGTAGGGCAGGCCGAGCTCCTGGAAGCCGACGCGGCGCTGGCGTGCCGGCATCGCATCGCGCTCGACCAGCGGGAAGAACCCGTCAACGAGGACCGCGTGCACGTCCTCGCGCGTCATCTCCGTCTTGAGCGTGCCGCCAACGAGCTTCGTGCCCTTGCCGCGGACCGTGACCGACTGACCGGGAAGCGCCGGATCGGTGAGCAGCGTCTCCTTCGCGTGGCGGCATCGATACCAGAGCTCCTGGAGCTGCCACGTGTCGATCCGCTGGCCCTTGGCTTCGAGGCGCTGCTGGAGCACACGCGCGAGCGCGAGATCCATGTTGTCGCCGCCAAGCAGCAGGTGGTCGCCGACGGCTGCGCGCCGCAGCACCAGCTCGCCCTGCTCCTCGGACACGGTAATGAGGCTGAAGTCGGTCGTGCCGCCGCCGATGTCGCACACGAGCACGAGATCGTCCACCTTGACGATGTCGCGCCACGCCTCGCCCTGGCTCTCGATCCACGCGTAGAAGGCGGCCTGCGGCTCCTCCAGCAGCGTGACGTGCGCGAAACCCGCCTGCTCGGCCGCGCGCAGCGTCAGGCGCCGGGCTTCCTCATCGAACGACGCGGGAATCGTGAGGATGATGTCCTGGTCGCCGAGCTTGCTCCGGGATCGGCCCGTGGCGTTCACGTGGTTCCACGCGTCCCGCAGGTACTGCAGGTAGGCCGACGACACGTCCACCGGCGACAGCTTCGGCACCTCGGGCGGCGACTGCCAGGGCAGGATCGCCGTGGTGCGATCGATGGCCGCGTAGGACAACCACGACTTCGCCGATGCCACCAGCCGCACCGGGTTCTCGGCGCCGCGCTTGCGCGCCAGCTCGCCGGTGACGAACGGCGGAGACGCGTTCCACGGGAGCGCCAGGCTGCCCGCAGGGAAATCGACCTCCGCCGGCACGTAGAGGAACGACGGCAGCAATGTCATCTCGCCGATCTCGCCGACGTTGACGAGCTGCGGGATTGCCAGGACCTCGCTGCGCGCCTGCTCGCCCTCGGCGGCCACGTGAGCGAGTGCCGAATTGGTCGTGCCGAGGTCGATGCCGACGATGTGCGTGCTGGGAGCAGCGGCAGTCTTGGCCACGGTGCGTCCTGGAAGGGTCTCCGGCCCTGGGCTTTCGGCCCTGGGCCTTCGGCCTTCGAAGTTGGGCAGTCAGGTGACGCTGGCGACTAGCTGATCTCGACTTCCGCCGGGGCGATCACCGAGCGGCTTGCCCCACCCGGCAGATCCGGCAGCCGGATGTCTCCCGCCTGCCAGCCGTGATGGCGCAACACGCCGCGCGCGGGCAGCTGCCCCGTGACGTTTCCGATCAACTTGATGGTCCCGGGATCGAATCCCGCGTCGACGGTAATCGGCTTGCCTTCCTCGCCGGGAACGACGGGCTGCAACGCGAGGTACCGGTTGAGCGTCGCGCGGCAGCTCTCGTGCATGTCGCGCACCGCCGCTCCCACCTGGGCATCGTCGTATTCGGCGATGTCTTCCGTGAAGAAGTCGACCAGGCGGCCGTCGCGCTGCAACAGCGCGAGCATCTGGATGGCGCGCGCGGTGCTGTCGGGCAGCCGTGCCTCGCTCGGCGCGGGCGGGGGGGCGGCGGTCGACAAACCCCGGCTCGCGAGCGGTGGCGCCGGCGACAGGCTTCCGGGTCGGGGCACGGCCACGCGATCTCGAAGCTCGGCAAGCAGCGTTTCGGAGATCGTCCCCTTGAACAACAGCGAGAAGAAGCAGCGGAAGGCGATCGAGAGACGCTTCATAACGCGATCGTACTACGTTCGTCACCAGTATGGTATGCGGGTGCCCTCTGCGTGGGCGACGCGTCCAGTCGGTTCAGGCATGGGAGAATGGTATCAGATGCAGCCCTGGTGGACGCGCGCGGTCATCTACCACATCTATCCCCGTTCGTTCATGGACGCGAGCGGCGACGGCATCGGCGACCTTGCCGGCATCCGCCAGCGTCTCGACTACCTGCAGTGGCTGGGCGTTGACACGATCTGGCTGTCGCCGATCTACCCGTCGCCGATGGCCGATTATGGCTACGACGTCGCCGATTACACGGCGGTCGATCCGCAGTTCGGCACGTTGGCGGAGTTCGACGCGCTCGTTTGGGACACGCATGCGCGGCACATGAAGCTGCTGCTCGATTTCGTCCCCAACCACACCTCCGACCGGCATCCCTGGTTCATCGAATCGCAATCGTCGCGGGACAATCCGAAACGCGAGTGGTACATCTGGCGCGACGCCGGCCGGGACGGCGGCCCGCCGAACAACTGGCTGAGCAATTTTGGCGGCAGCGCGTGGGAGTGGCACGAACCGACGGGGCAGTATTACTACCACGCGTTTCTCAAGGAGCAGCCGGATCTGAACTGGCGCGCCCCTGGGGTCGAAGCGGCGATGTTCGACGTGCTGCGCTTCTGGCTCGCGCGCGGCGTCGACGGGTTTCGCGTCGACGTCCTGTGGCACCTGATGAAGGACGAGCAGTTCCGGGACAACCCGCCGAACCCGGAGTACCGGTCGGGTATGTCACCCTACCGCGCGCTCGTCGCCGCCTTCAGCGCCGACCGGCCTGAGATCCACGATCTCATCACGCGCATGCGGCGGGTGCTCGCGGAGTACGGCGATCGACTGATGCTTGGCGAGATCTACCTGCCGATCGACCGTCTCGTTGCCTACTACGGTCCGCAGGGACCCGCGCCGCACGTGCCGTTCAATTTCCAGCTCATCCAGTTGCCATGGACCGCGACGGCCATCGGCGCCGCAATCGACGCCTATGAGCAGGCGCTGCCCCCGGGTGCGCCGGCGGCCTGGGTGCTCGGCAATCACGACAAGTCGCGCGTGGCGCGGCGGCTGGGCGCCGGGCAGGCGCGCGTCGCCGCGATGCTGCTGCTCACCTTGCCCGGCACCCCGACCATCTACAACGGCGACGAGTTGGGACTGGTGGGGCTCATGCCGCCCGACGGGGCGTCGCTCGATCCCAAGGGCCGCAATCTGCCGGGGTTCAGCCGCGATGCCGAGCGGACGCCGATGCAGTGGGACGGGAGCCCGCACGCAGGCTTCACCGCGGGGCAGCCGTGGCTGCCGGTGCAGCCGGACTTCGCGCGCGTCAACGTCGCGGTCGAGCGCGACGACCCGTCCTCGATGCTGTCGCTCCATCGGCGGCTGCTGGAGTTACGTCGAACGGACGCGGCCCTCGCCCACGGGGCCTATCTGCGCGGTGATCGCACCGATCGCGTGGTCTCGTTCGTTCGCGAACACGGGCACGAACGGCGCCTGATCGCGCTGAACTTCACCGACCGGCCCGAGCGCGTCGGGCTGGAGAGCGGCGTCCATGGTCAAGTGCTTCTGTCCACGCGCATGGATCGCCACGACGAGGTCAGCGGGGAACTGCTGCTGCGCCCAGACGAGGGCGCGATCCTGGCGATCGGGGAACGGAGACGAATGCCGCGAGTTGCGCTACGATGAGCGGCGCGTGGAGTCGAACCTCCACATTCCACACTCCTCACACGCCTGGACCGCATGCTCTTTTTCGAGATCCTCACGATCGCGATCGGTTTGTCGATGGACGCCTTCGCCGTCTCCATCGGTGCCGCCGCATCCAACCGCCGGATGGCGCCGCGCGCCACGTTCCGGCTGTCGTTCCACTTCGGCTTGTTCCAGTACCTGATGCCGATTGCCGGCTGGCTGGTGGGCGCCGAAGTCGCGCACCTGGTCGCGTCATTCGCCGGCTGGCTCGCGTGGGCGCTGCTCACGGCCGTCGGTGGCCACATGGTCTACGCCGGACTGTACCCGGCGGACGAGACCGCCCGCGTCGATCCGAGTCGCGGCGTCGCACTCGTGATGCTGTCGGTCGCCACGAGCCTGGACGCCCTCGCGGTTGGCTTCAGCCTCGCGATGCTCCGGATGTCCATCTGGTACCCCGCGTTCGTGATTGGTCTCATCACGGGCACGCTGTCGCTCGTCGGCGTGCGGTTGGGCGCGCGCCTGGGCACCCGCGTCGGACGGCCGATGGAGATTGCGGGCGGGATCCTGCTCGTCGGGATTGGCCTGCGGATTCTGCTGGCCGGGTCGTGATCCGCCGTTGGGCAGTCAGCCACCGACCTCCAAGGCTCGTCGCTGGCCGCGGCTGCGCCCGCGCTCCGCAACGATAGCAAGTCCCGCGCGGCATTGCCTTGTCAGGTTCGACGGGCGGCCTGGTTCGCCTCGTGCCGCAAGCCTGCGAGCACCGCGATGATCGTCAGCGCCAAAACGGCTCGCCGGCGCGGGGCATCAGCGAGGTTGAGCGGATGCACGGCCTCTTTGGCGGGGTCCCCGCCGCGGCAGCCGCGGTGGGGTGCCCCCGTGCCCGCGACCATCGCGGCCCGCGGTCACCTGTGCCGTCGAGCCGTTTTGCCGCGGTGCCGAGCCGGCTTGCGGCACGAGGCGAATCAGGCCGAACCGTGACAATCTGACAAAGGAGTGTTGGCTGTTCGCAGTCTGCGGTCGGCAGTGCGCAACGACTAGCGCATCGGACTCTGCCACCGCGCGCGACCGACGAAGAACGGTCCGAGCCGATCCAGATAGAGCGCGGTCTGCTGCGTCTTCCTCATCGCCTGGACGACTGCCGACAACGGGTGCAGGTCCTTGCCGATGAGACCGACGACGAAGTCGTTGTCGTTCTTGTCGAGGCCGTGGCAGGCCAGGCGGATGTCGTGCGCGAAGTCGGCGGCGCCAAATGCCATGCCGATGGCGCCGTGCTCGGCCAGGATCGTACGCTGCTCCTCGGAGGGAAGCCGCGCGAAGCGGCCGTTGCGTCGGAGCGGATACCAGACCGCCCATCGCCAGTCGGGGTTGAGGACCGTGCGCGTGGGTCGGGTGAAGAGCGTTTCCTCGAGGTCCGGCTCGTACCCCAGCGCGTAGGTCCGTCCGAACATCGTGAGGTCGGGTTTGGGCGCGAGGCGCGCGAAGGGCTCGGCCGCCAGAATCGGGCGGAGCGTATCGACGAAGAAGCCGGGGTCGCGGTTGACGGTGAGGATGGCGACGCCGCGCGGATCGTTGAGGTCCTCGTAGACGACGGCTGTCGCTGACGCGCGCGCGAGCGCATCGGCCAGCGGCTTCCCGTCGGGGCACTCGCCGAAGGCGAGCAACTGCATGAACAACCGCTCGTCCATGCGCTGCGGCATGCCGCCTTTGAGACCGCCCTGCTCGCTGATGTCCGGCGGCTCGAGGCCCTTTCCTCGGGGCGCGTCCGCCCGCCGCACGTCGACAGCCATCGATTCCCTCCACCCGCACTGACTCGCCAGCCGGCTCTTTTTCGACGATAACACAGTTGCCCTGGCTGGCTGACGCGGCGGGTCGTCAGCGGCGCAAAGTCAACCCCCGGCTGGCGTCACAGTCGCAGCTCGGCGTGCTGGCTCACGAGCAGTTTCTGCAGCGCCTTCACGTCCAGGTTCCGCGGCGTCACCCCCTTCGTCGCGGCCAGCGCGGCCGCACACCCGGACGCGTGACCGACGCCTTCCTTTTTCAGCAAATTGAGGCACGCGACTTTCGCCGCCTCGGCGTCGAAGCCGACGGTGTACGGAATTCGCCCTTCCGGATGTCAGGCTGAACGGTTCGTTCGTAGCTGTCGATATCGGCCACGCCGCCCAGCCTCACGAGTTCGGCGATGTACTCGGCCGGGATGCCCTTCACCGTCTGCAGCGCTTCGGGCGGCCGCTGGTTGCGGAACCCGTTGTAACAGGTCATCAGGCCTGCTGTCGCGTTGCCCCCGAGGAACGCGTAACGCTCGATGAGGAGCGTGTCGGCGCCGCTGCGCGCCGCCGCCAGTGCCGCGATGACGCCGCTCGGACCGCCACCGGCGACCACCACCTGGTGCCGCCCCACGATCGGCGTGTCGCATGTTTCCCGGTACACGGCCTTCTTGCCGGCGGCCTGGCGCGGCGCGCCGCCTTGAAACGCCGAGCACACTCCGGCGACGGTCGTCCCGAGCGTCGCCTGGACGAACGCCCGGCGTCCCACGCCACGCCCGGTCTTGCCACTGCCGTTCTTCATGGCAATCCTCCGTATCGGCGATCCGGTCGATTACCGCGCTTTCAGCGTCGCCAGCTGCGCCATCGGCTCGTAGTTGAAGTCGCCCGCGGACTTGATGAACATCTGCTCGGTCGCGGCGACGGGCGGTTCGCCCTTGATCGACTTGACGAGTTCGAACGCCTGCTCGACCTTCGATTCCTCGCCTTCGATCGACAGCACCACCGCGCCTTCCGACCCGCCCACACCGCCGGACGCGACGTGTGTGGCCGTCACGCCTGCCAGCAGCGCGAGCGCCTGGATTTCCGTGAGCACCTTGCCGAGGACCACCGGCGTGAGACGGGCGGGCAGGCCCATGCTCCACTTGAAGTGGTAGATGCCGGTGCGCCTGGCGGCCTCGATGACCGACGGGATCAGTTTCTCGAGCCCGATCGGCATCACGAGATGCGACCCGCGCGCGGTGACGACCGGCCACGCCATGCCGATCGTGCCGCCGGTGAGACCCGACGTAAGGATGCCGGCATTGCCGTCGGCATCGATCGCGTTGCCGCCCTTGATGAACACATCGTCCGGGCCGAAGGTGAGAATCTCCTGTCGCGAGTCGGCGCCCTCCACGACTTTGCCGTGCCTGATCACATGATGCGTCGTGGCGGGCGGGCCCGAGTGGCCGGTCGTGAGGCCGCCGCACACCATGCCGACGGTGAGCGCGGCCTTCGGGTCCACGCGAATGCCGAGCAGTTCCTCGGTCACGAACGCATTCGTGATGCCGCGGGCAATGATGATGGTGCCGTGCCGGAAGGCGTGCTGCACCTCAGGCAGCGCCACGGTCGCTTTCGCGATCAGCCGCCGCGATTCGGACGGATTGAGCACGACCAGGGCGGCGGCGCGGGCGGCGCCGGGCGGAATCGGCGGAAGTTCGACTTCGCAGAACATGGATCTCCTCAAAGATGCGGGAACCTGGCCTTCGGCTTTGGGCCTTCGGCCTTGGCGTTGGGAATGTCGTCCGCTCAAAAGGGGCGGACTGCGGCCGCTAGTCTACAGCGAGGAGGGTTTTGAGGAAATGCTTGCGGAGCGTGGCGGACGTCGGACTCTTCTTACTGTCCAACCTTGAACGGCACCGACGCGACGGTCGCGTCCCAGCGCATCACGAGCGTGCCGCCCTGGTCGGTCATACTGGCAAACTCGATGGCGAACTGTTCGAGAGACGGTGTCGCGGAGGCGAGCCTCATCGGCACCCGCAGCAGGTCGAACTTCGGGTCGTAGTTGAACGACCCCCACGTGTCGGTCTTGTTGGCGGGATCGTACTTCCGCTGGTACGGCTGGTTGGAGACGATCAGAGTCCACGCGGCGGGTTTCAGATCCACGAACACGCTGTATTCACCGGCCGGCAGCGTCTTGTCACCAAACACGAGCGGCACCTCGGTGCGCAGCCGCGTCGTGACGTTGGCCCCCGCGCGCCACACGGGCGCGCCCGAGTTCACCATCTTGCCGTAGTCGGCGCCCGACCCGAAGATGTTCTTGCGACCCCGGAGGATCGGACGGCCGTAGTCCACCACGATCCATTTGCCGCCCGTGTAGGTTGCTTCGTCGCTTCCCGGCGGCGTCGCCCACTTGCCGCCTACCTGCGTGGCGGACTGGCCGGGCGGGCTTGCCGGCAGCCTGGGCGCCTGTGCAGGCTTCTGCATCTGCTGTCCCGGCGAGGTCTGGGGAGCCGGCGGGGCTTGCTGCGCGTGCAGCAGGCTGCCGACGAGCGCAACCGACAAGGTGGCCAGCGCGATTCTCTTCATGGAGCGTCTCCTTCGAAAATGCATCGCCGAAATTTCAGCATAGCCCGCGGCTGAGGCGCTGACAAGACAGACCTCGGTCGCGACCACGCACCGGCTCTGCGGCAGATCTCCGGCTCGGCTGGCACCAGGCCTCGGAGCCCGTGGTCTCGGAGCCCGGAGCCAGAGGCCTTCCGGGCGTGCTAGCATCTCCGGCGCATGGCGACCATCCGTACGCAAGACGGCCCCGTACTGTCGAGGTCGCTGCGCCTGCCACACGCGACCGCCATGGTCGTCGGCACGATCATCGGCGCCTCGATCTTCGTGCAGCCGTCCGAAATCACGAGCGCGGTGCCGTGGATCCCCGGCCTGCTCGCCGCCTGGGCGGTCGCGGGGTTGCTCACGATCGCCGGCGCGCTCATCTGCGCGGAGCTCGCCTCCGCGTATCCGCAAACGGGCGGGGTCTACGTGTTCCTCAGCGAGACCTTGTCGCCGGCGGTCGGCTTCCTCTGGGCATGGGCGATGTTCTGGAGCATGCACTCCGGGATCATCGCCGCCATCGCGGTCATCTTCGCGCGCTACGCGGGCTACTTCGTGCCGCTGTCGGAAACGGGCCTGCGCGCTGTCGCGATCGGCGTGATTCTCATCCTGTCGGCCATCAACTACGTGGGCGTGAAGCAGGGCAGCCGGCTGCAGGCGGCATTCACCTTCGGCAAGCTGCTCGCGATTGCGGTGATGATCCTGGTCGGCTTCTCGTTCGGCTCACGCCTGCCGCACTTCGTCGCCGCGGCGGCCCCGCCCGACGTGCTCCGCCATTTTCCGCGCGCCGTCGCCGCCGGCCTGTTCGCGTTCGGCGGATGGCACATGGTGACCTACGTTGCCGGCGAAACGGTGGAAGCGCGACGGACCATCCCGCTGGCGCTGATGATCGGGACGGCGATCGTCACGGTCTGTTACGTGGCGTTGAACGTCGTGTACCTGTACGTGCTGCCGCTCGGCGCGGTGATGTCGTCCACGCGTGTGGCGGCTGACGCGGCCGATGCGGTGCTCGGGTCCGGGGGCGGCGCGGTCATGTCGGCGCTGGTCGTTTTTTCGACCTTCGGGGCGTTGAGCGGGATCGTGCTGCTGGGCCCGCGCGTGTATTTCTCGATGGCGGGCGACAACCGCGCGCTGGCGTGGCTGGGCGCCGTCCACCCGCGGTTTTGCACGCCGCACCGCGCGATCGTCGTGCAGGCGCTCTGGGCGTCGGTGCTTGTCGCCACCGGCACCTATCGCGCGCTCTTCACGCGCGTCGTCTACACGGAGTGGATCTTCTTCGCGCTGATGGCGGTCGGCCTGTTCGCGGCGCGCCGGCGACCGGACTACAACCCGCGGTACCGCGTGCCCGGGTACCCGATGGTGCCGGCGCTGTTTGCCGCGGTGTCGGGGACCATCGCCGTGCATCAACTGGTGTCGAACCCGTCGGAGGCGCTCATCGGCCTGCTGGTCGTGGGTATCGGGCTGCCCGCTTACTATCTCGGCGGGCGCCGCGATCGCGCAGCAGAGGACGAAGAAGGGCGAACGACGTAAGATGGAGAGTCGTGAGTGATGCGACTCTCCGGCGTGACGGTCGGAGTGTCGCGAGGTGGCTCGTTTCTGCGGAGATGTCATGCCGGTCATCGATTTTCACAATCACTACTATCCACCCGCCTACCTGGACGCGCTGCGGTCGAAACCGACGAGCGTCAAGGTGGGCGTCGACGCCGAGGGCAACCCGCTTCTTCACTATCCCGGCGACTACAACATTGTCGTCCGCGGGCATCGCGACATCGACTACCGCGAGCAGGTGCTGGCGGATCTCGGCGTCGACAAGCAGGTCGTGACGCTCACCACGCCGGGCACGCACGTGGAGACGCCGGCGCTGGCGGCCGAGCTCGCCAGGCTGGTCAACGACGCGTTCGCGGACGTGGTGGCGACGCGGCACCGGTTCGCGGCGCTGGCCACCCTGCCGCTGAACGACCCGGAGGCGTCGGCGCGCGAACTCGAACGTGCGATGACGAAGCTGCACCTGCCGGGGGCGATGCTCTTCAGCAACGTCAACGGGGTGGCGCTCGCCGACCGCCGATTCTGGCCGCTCTACGAACGGGCGAACGATCTCGGTGCCGTGCTGTACATCCACCCGAACCATCCGATCAGCGTGGAAGCGATGACCGAGTTCTGGTTGATGCCGCTGGTCGGCTTCCTGATGGATACGACGCTGGCCGCGGCGCACCTGGTGTTTGCGGGCGTGCCGCGACGATTTCCGCGCATCCGCTGGGTGCTCTGCCACCTGGGCGGCGCCATTCCGTACCTCGCCGAGCGGCTCGACCGCGGCTTCCACGCGTTCAAGGAATGCCGCGAACACATCGACCGTCCGCCGAGCGAGTACCTGAAGGAGTTCTACTACGACACGGTGAACTTCGACACGGATGCGCTGAAACTGGCGGTGCAGTTCGCGGGAGCGGAGAAGGTGGTCGCCGGCAGCGACTACCCGCACCAGATCGGCAGCATCCCGTCGATGCTCAGCAGCCTCGAGGCGCTGGACGTGACGCCAGCCGAGCGCGAAGCGATTCGTAGCGGCAACGCGATGCGGCTGCTGGGAATCAGCGCGAAGGTCTAAAGCGACGGCGTGGCCCGGGCGCTGAACGGGCGCGACAGCTTCCGCCGGAGCGAATCAGGCCGCCGATTTCCGCAGATTTCCGCCGATTGGACGCGCGGAAGCTGCGGCGCCCCTCCGCCCAAGCGCAACATCTGCGTAAATCTGCGAAAATCTGCGGCTGATTTGACTTGGGCGTGTCGGCCGGCGGCTCCTGCAAGCGCTGGCGAAGCTCGCGCCGACCGGCCTGGCTGACACCGCGGCTCCGCCTTACGCCAGCACCATCCGTTCGCGGACGAAGCGCGTCACGCCGACGGCCAGCACGATCGCGGTGAGGAGGGCGAGCGCGATGCCAACAAAGACGACGATCGTGCCGGGTGTCAACAGCGTGGCCGGCTGTTGCCAATGCAGCTTCGCGATGACGAACGGCGCTGCGGCCGGCAAGACGAACATCGCGAGGAACGGCACCAGCATCCGCTGTCCCGCGGCGCGCACGGTGGGCGCGGTCAGCGAGAGCACCACCCCGATGGTGCAGAGCAGAAGGGCGGCGAGCGCACTGATGACGAGGATCGACAGCAGGATGGCCGGCCGGTAGAACATGAACCCGGCGTCGCGGTACATGAGGTTGAGGGCGATGACGGCCACGACCTGGCACGCGATGACGAACGACCAGGCATAGACCACGATGGCCGCGATCTTCCCGAGGAGGATCGCCGTGTCCGACAGCCGGCTGGCCAGCAGCGTTTCGAGCGTGTGGCGCTCCCGCTCGCCGGCGAACGCATCCGCCGAGTAGTTCAGCACGAGGATGACGGGAAAGCACGCCGCCTGCACCGTCATCCACGACGTGAACCACCTCGGACCGGCCTGGAGCGGGAACAGCAGACCCACGACCGCGGCGAACACGAAGATGTTGCGCGCGCCGCCGTGGAAGCGGCCGTCCGGGAAGACGATTTCCCGCAGTTCCTTCCACATCACGATGGCGATATCGGTGAGCATATGGTCCTTTTCGGATGTCCCGGCCTCGCCGTAGCTCGCTCAGCACTCAGGCGAGCGTAGGCGGGAAGGCCGGAGCCTGTGTGTCAGGGCAAAACCGAATCGTCCACCAGATCCAGGAAGAGATCTTCGAGGCTGGCTTTCGGCCGGCGGATCTCCTCGATGGCCGCACCGGCCGAGACGAGCAGCGCGACGAGCGGCGCAATCTCGCTGTCCGGCCGCAGCTGGACCTCCAACTCCGAATCGTGCGCGCTGGTCGACATCACTTCCGGCCTGCCCTCGAGCAGCGCCCTCATGCGGTCGTCGAAGCCGCGCCCGACGAAGGTTGCCGTGGAGATCGGTCGCGCCTGCCGGCGGAGATCGTCGGGATGGCCCACCGCGAGGAGCTTCCCCTTCCGGATGACGGCGACGCGGTCGCACAACTTCTCGGCCTCGGCCAGGTTGTGGGTCGTGAGGAACACGGTGAGGCCGTCACGCTTCACCATCGCGGCCAGATCCTGCCGGAAGGCGGCCGCGGCAACCGGATCCAGGCCGGCCGTGGGCTCGTCGAGAAAGACGAGCGACGGCCGATGGATCAGGGCACGGGCCACGGCCAGCTTCTGTTTCATGCCGCGACTCCAGCGGCCGACCGGTTCGCGCCGCCGTTCCCACAGGTCGGCCTGGACCAGGACTTCCCTGATGCGCGCCTTGCGATCCGCATCCGGCAGGCGCGCGATGCGCGCGTAGTACTCGAGGTTGTCCTCGGCGCTCAGCCGCTCGTACAGGCCGACATGCTCGAGCAGCGCGCCGCAGCGCTGGCGGATGGCGTCGCCTTCGCGCGCGACCGCCAGTCCGAGCACGTCCGCCGTGCCGGCGGTCGGCTCGATCAGGCCGAGCAAGAGGCGGATCGTGGTGGTCTTGCCCGATCCGTTCGGACCGAGAAAGCCGAAGATGAGGCCGGGCGGCACGTCGAGCGCCAGGCCGTCGAGCGCGCGAAGCGAGCCGAAATCGCGCGTGAGATTCTCCGTGTGGATGGCCGCCGGTTGCATGGGGTTGTCCTTCCGGTTCGCGCCTGCACCGCTTATCGCGTCATGCTTGCGACGACTCTCTTGAGGTAGTTCCGGTACCCGCGGAACGCGGTACGCCCGCGCTCCGTCAGGTTGCAGACGGTCAGCGGCACCTTGCCGCGGAACGTCTTCTCGATGGCGATGTACCCGGCGCTTTCGAGCTTCGACAGGTGCGACGAGAGATTGCCTTTCGACAACCCGGTCTCGCGCAGCAGGTAGAGGAAGTCCGCGCTCTCGACGGTGTAGAGAATCGTCATGATCACCCGGCGGGCCGGCTCGTGAATCAGGCGATTGATATCCGCGGCAAACGGGACTTCCGGCGGCGTCATGCGTCCTCCGGCAAAGGGGCCTGCCGCAGGTAACGAACGAACGCGACCAGGCCGCCGAGGGAGAAGACGAGACCGAGCGACGCGTACAGCGAGGCTTGGGCGACGTTGTAGTCGAGATGCAGCAGCGAGAGACCGAAACCGGTCAGGGCGCAGAAGAGGCCCTCCAGCGGGAATCGCACCAGTTCGGCTTTCCTTCCCGAGTAGAGAAACGCCGCCGCAAACAGCAGGCCCTCGAGCGCCGGGATCCAGTCTGGCAGGGCGTGCATGCGGGCGAAGAGCAGTGCCGTCAGGATGCCGATGACGAAGGCGAGTGCCGTGTTGGGCCAACGCCGGCCAGTAGGGCGCTTGAACGCCACGAAGCCGGTGCGGGGGTGGACGTAGCGGTCCTTGGCCACACGCACGAGGCGCGTGGCGGCCAGGATGAGGGCGAAGATGAGCGCGGGAAAGGCAATGTTGAAGACGACAATGGCGCTGGTGTGCTGCCACAGGTGTTCGGCGTAGAAGAACACCCCGAAGAGCAGGGAGACGATGCCGCCAGAGATCTCGGTAAGGCCGTCCTCCACCGAGTACCGGCGCGTGCGTTTCTCGACCTGGTCGATCTCGCGCTGGAAGTCGTCCATGGGCCCGTCCTCGGGGGCCGGGCGGCGGCGCGCCCGGTGGGGTGCAATGTCGTAGACTGGTTTGTAATGCAGACCAGTTGGCCAGAATATAGCGCGCCGGCGCGGCGCGTGTCAAGGGGGGGGAAGTGCGGAGTGCGCCGTGCGTGGTGCGGCGTGCGGCGCGCAGTGCGGCCCAAGGACTAAGGCCCAAGGACGAAGGACTAAGGACCAGGGACCAGATCGAGCGGAAGGAATCGGCCCTTGTACGGCTGGCCGCTCGAGAGCGCCAGGGCACCGCTGGTCATTCCGTGGTACGACCCCTCGAACGCGACGAGCGGCATGCGGCCAGTGTTGAACCTGGCAAGCTTGACTGCGGATTCGACGGCATCGGAGCCGGTCGGGCCGCCGAACAAAACGCGGCCGAGCGCGCCTGGGAGGACGGGCAGGAGCGCTTCGACGAGACCGCGGCGCGCGGGAGTGGGGAAGTCGAGCGCGTGCGTGAGCTCCGGCAGTTGCTGTTGAACGGCGGCGATGACTTCAGGATTGGCGTGGCCCACCGCCATCACGCCCGCGCCTCCGAAGAAGTCGATGTAGACGTTGCCATCGACGTCTTCGACCGTCGCGCCGCGACCACGCCGAAGCGCGAGCGGCAGCCCCTTCGGGTAGGAGACGGCGGAGGCCTCGTGTGCGGCCTGGAACGCCAGGAGCTCCCTCGAGCGCGGCCCTGGTGGCGGGGTGGTGATCGAAGGCGCGGTGTCAAAGGACAGGTGCCGGAAGTCCATGCGCGCTACTCGATACTGGCAGATCGCACCAGGCGTCACTTCCGTGTCCGCGTGGGGCGGGGCCGCGATGGCTGGCCTTCAGGCCCGCGGCGCGGGCTGCCGCGTCAGAAACGCCACCAGCTGCTGCGACGTGGCGTTGCCGACCAGGACCTGCCCGTTGACTTCAACGACGGGCACGCTCTTGAGTCCCTTCGCCCGGATAAGGTCCGGGCGAAACGTCACGTCGATCTCCTTGGTCGCGAAACCAAGTTGGTGCTGCAACGCGACGAGGCGGCGGCGGACGATCGGGCAGAACGGACAGGCACTGGCGGTGTAGAACGTCACGCGCGTCGCGGCGGGCATCGGCGGCGTCACATCGCCGGCGGCCACGTCGGCCACACTGCCATAGCCGAGCACACTGGAGACCTTCGGGAACCAGTACACGTAGAGCGCCTGAAACGCGACACCGGCGGCGAGCACGGCGCCGCCAGCGATCCAGCCGCCGCGAAAAAAGACGACGAGCGCGAGCAGGGGAATGCCGACCCACGCGAGCCAGACGTTCACCAGCGGGCAGCGTTGTTCCACGGGGCCTCCCACGCAACTGTCAGATCCGACTGAAGCCGGATCACACCTGCCCACGCGGCCGCGCAGTGCACGAGGCACGTGCGCAGCCGCGCTGACGCGACGTGCACCAGACGGCCGGACGCGAGCGAGCGATCAGCGGAACTCGATGCTGGCGAACAGCGGCTGGAACGACTTGCGATCCACCGCCGCGAAGTCCTTTTCGAGGGCGGCGCAGGCGAAGGTGAAGCCTTTTCCGTTGTGTATGAAGACGACCTGGCGCGTCGTCGTCATGCCGTCCTTCTCTTTCGAATTGAAGACGTACTCGACGGCGTCCTTGTCCCCGTGTGTGCCGATCTTGATCATGCCCACCGAGATCTTCTTGTAATCCGGCAGCTTGGCCTGCGGCGGATTCGACTCGAGCGTCGCCTTGAGGCCTTTCAGATCGGCGTCGGTGACGCCGGGCGAGTACCTCACGGAGACCGATGCCGGCTTGCCCACCAGGTCCATCAGGTAGATGACCTTCCCTGGCGTGAACATCCGGCTGAACGGGCCGGGATGTGCGGGCGTGAAGATCGACAACTCCGGAGGCGCCGGGAACTTCATGCCGTAGTCGACGTTGTCATATTCGGTGAGGAGCGTCGAAGGGTTGGCTTCGGGGCTGGCGCTGGGACTGCTCGCCCCGCGGCCGCCGCCGCCACCGCCGCCTCGTTGGGCCGACAAGCCGACCGACAGAACCGTGAGGAGCAGAACAAGAGTCGACTTCACGAACGTCTTCTTCATGACCAGTCCTTCCGCGGTGGATGATTGGGGCTGGGCCGCCGGCTGCTGGCGCGGCAACGCGCGCGCCGGCACATTGTCCGTGCGCGACCGGCCGGGTGTCAATCGGGCGGGCCCGCGTCGTGATATCCTCGTCGCCGAACCGTTTGCCCGTTGATCGCTGCGCAGACGCTGGCACCCTGGGATCCCGCACGGTCCGCCCTCCCTCGCGCAGCCCATTGCTCTGGTGGCCTGACTCCATGGCGTACTTCATCGGCCCGGTCCCTGCCGAGCTCGAACAGGACATGACTGCGGAAGCGGCGGGGATGTTTGTCCGCCTCGTCGTCGACTACTTTGCCTCGACGCGCAGCGGCGACGGACGCGTCTCCACCGCGGCGACGCCCGAGCAACTGGCCGCCCGCTTCGACGAGCCGCTGCCCCGTGGCAGTCAACCGTTGGCCGACGTCGTTGCGCGCCTCGAGCGCGACGTCGTGCCCGACAGCAATCACCTGTGTCATCCGCGGTCGCTCGGGCACCAGGTGTCCGCGCCGCTGGCGGCCGCCGTGTGGAGCGAGACGCTCATCAGCGCGTTGAACCAGTCGGGCGCGGTGTGGGAGATGTCGCCGGTCGGCACGATCATCGAGGCGCAGGTCATCCGGTGGATGTGCGATCTGGCGGGACTGGGGACGCGCGCGGGCGGCACGTTCACCTCGGGCGGCACCGAGGCGACCTTTGCGGCGCTGCTGGCGGCGCGCGCCGTGGCGGTGCCCGACGGATGGCAGCGCGGTCTCGGTTCCAGCCGTCCCGTCGTCGTCTGCGGCGAGCATGCTCACTACGGCGTGGCGAGAGCCATCGGCGAACTCGGCATCGGCACCGACAACATCGCGGTGGTGCCGTCGCGCGACTGGCGTCTCGATGTGTCGGCGCTCGAGCGGACGCTCCAGCAGGTGCGCGCGGAGGGCCGACAGGTTGTCGCCGTCGTCGCGACGGCCGGGACGACCGCGACCGGCTCGTTCGACGACCTGGTTACGATCGGGCGTCTGTGCCAGCGCGAAGGGATATGGCTGCACGTGGACGCGGCGCACGGCGGCTCCGCCCTGCTGTCAGCGGCCCACCGATCGCACCTGGATGGCATCGAGCTGGCGCAGTCGATTGCGTGGGATCCCCACAAGACGATGTTGCTGCCGCTCTCTGCCAGCATGCTGCTCGTCGCCGACGAAGCCGCGCTGCAAGCCGCCTACAGCCAGCGGGCGCCGTACCTGTTCCACGGCAACGGCGGGGGCCGCGCCTGGGACCAGGGGCTGCGCACCTTCCAGTGTTCGCGGCGGCTGGATGCGATCAAGGTGTGGGTCGCCCTGCAGCGCTATGGCGCCGACCACCTGGGGGCGCTGTACGACCGGCTGTGCGCGACGGCCCGGTGCCTGTTCGAGATGATTCGGGCGCGGCCCGATTTTGTGGCCCTGCACGAGCCGCAGTCGAACATCGTGTGCTTCCGCTACGTCGGCGACGCGGCAACGCTGACTGGGGCGGCAGGGCAGGGCTTCAGCCCTGCCGACGATGAACGGCTCGATCGGCTGAACCAGGAACTGCGGGAGCGGTTCAACCGGTCGGGCGAAGGATGGATCACGGCGACCGCGCTCGGCGGCCGCCGCGTGCTGCGCGTCACGGTCATGAACCCGCGCACGACGGACGCGGATCTTGCGCACGTGCTCGACGGCCTGGGCGCGATCGGGAGGACGATTGCCGCGAGTTGATGGTAGTTGATAGTCGATAGTCGATGGTTCACCGTTCCGCAGGCGCGTACCGATTGACGATTGACCATCAACCATCCACTACTTCCGGTCCCCTTCAGCCACCCCGATGACCTGTCCGGTGCGCCGGTCCTCGACCGACTGCACGTAGGCGCGGGCGACGATGGCAGCCGGCGTGCCGTGGGCGGGATCCATGTGGAGCGCGTTGAGCGTCTCGGTGAGCCAGCCCGGGCTCACGATATTGAGGCGAACCCCCCGTGGCATTTCGAGGGAGGCCGCGCGGGTGAACGCCTCCAGCCCGGCATTCACCATGCTGACCGCAGCGGACCCGGGCGAGGGGCGCTGACTGAGGATGCCGCTGGTCAGCGTGATGGAACCCCCGTCGGTGACGGAGTCCACGCCGATGCGCACCAGGTTCACCTGGCCCATCAGCTTGCTCCTGATCGAGACGGCGAAGTCCTCGTCCTGAAGGTTCGCCAGCGGCCGGAACCGCGCCTCGCCGGCCGCGCACACAACCGCGTCGACGCGCCCGGTCGTCGTGAAGAGAGCGGCGATCGACGCCCGATCCGCGATGTCCACCTTCAGCGGCGCGGATGTGCGGCCGGCCGCAATCACCTCGTGCCGTCCGCCAAGCGCGTGAACAACGGCCTTTCCGATGGTTCCCGTTGCGCCAATCACAAGCACTTTCATTGCGTCCTCCTGCCCGTCCGCGGCCTACTGCCTACTGTCTACTGTCTACTGATCGAATCCCACCCGACCTTCACGCCTTTGTTCTGATCGTCGCGCCACGTCTTGAGCGGCGCAAAGTACTCGAGGATCGCGGTGGCAGAAGGTCGAGGCGGCGCTCGGCCTCCTCGACGAAGGCTTGCGCCTTTGCGGTGGTAAGGCCCTCAACGATCATGATTTGATCCTACCCGATTGAGTATTCACCCGGATTCATCTAACATCCGCTGCGCCTGACGGACTTCATTTTTCCCGGAGTTTCACATGAAACGAATCGTTGTGGCAGCGGCGGTGATGTGCGTGGCGGGTGGCTGGATGGCCTGTTCGAAACCGGTGGAGCAGACGCCCACCGTCCAGTCGGCTGCGGCGCCGGACATCGACGGTAACGCGGTGCTCCGGCACGTAAAGGTGCTCGCCTCGGATGAATACGAGGGCCGCGCGCCCGGCACGAAGGGCGAGGATCTGACCGTCGCCTACATCGCGGACCAGTTCGGGAAGGCCGGCGTCAAGCCGGGCAACACCGACGGTACCTACATGCAGAAGGTGCCGCTCGTGGGCATCACGCCCGATCCGAACGTGACGATGACATTCGTCAAGGGCGCCAAGAAGACGACGCTGAAGTTCAAGGACGATTTCGTGGCCTGGACCAAGCGCGTGGCGGCACCTGGTCGGATGAAGTTCGGCGACGTCACCGTCGAGGGCGACACGACGAAGGCATCGGAAACCGTCGGCATCAACGGCTCCGAGATGGTGTTCGTCGGCTACGGCGTGCAGGCGCCCGAGTTCAACTGGGACGACTACAAGGGCATGGATCTGAAGGGCAAGACGCTCGTCATGCTGGTCGGCGACCCGCCCGTGCCGGATCCGAAGGATCCGACCAGGCTCGATCCGAACACGTTCGGCGGCAGCGCGATGACCTACTACGGGCGCTGGACCTACAAGTACGAGATGGGCGCGAAGTTCGGCGCCGACGCCGTGCTGATCGTCCACGAGACCGGCCCGGCCGGCTACCCGTTCTCGGTGGTGCAGGGCAAGGTGAACGAGCAGTTCGACCTGATCGCGCCCGACAACAACATGAGCCGCGTCGCCATCGAAGGCTGGATTCCGCTCGAACAGGCGCAGGCCCTCTGCAAGATGGGCGGCCTCGATTACGACAAGCTGAAGCAGCAGGCGCTCACGCGCGAGTTCAAGCCGGTGCCGCTCGGCGTGAAGGCCGCGATCACGCTGCACAACAAGGTCCGCACGATCGACTCGCGCAACGTCGTCGGGAAGATCGAGGGCAGCGACCCGGTGCTGAAGAACGAATACGTGATCTACACGGCGCACTGGGATCACTTCGGGATCGGCACGCCCGTCAACGGCGACCGGATCTATCACGGGGCCCGCGACAACGCCACCGGGATCGGCGGCATGATCGAGATCGGGCGCGCGTTCGCGAAGCTGTCGCCCGCACCGAAACGCTCGATCCTGCTGCTCGCCGTCACCTCGGAAGAGCAGGGCCTGCTCGGTTCCCAGTACTACGCGACGACCCCCATCTACCCGCTGGCGAAGACGCTGGCCGTCATCAACATGGACGCGCTGAACGTGTGGGGCAAGACCAAGGACATCACGGTTGTCGGCCTGGGCGCGTCGGACCTGGACGACTACGCGAAGCAGATCGCCGGTGAGCAGGGACGCGTGATCAACCCGGATCCGAAGCCGGAGAACGGCGGCTACTACCGCTCCGATCATTTCCCGTTCGCGAAGCAGGGCGTGCCGGCCATCAACAGCAACGGCGGCATCGACTACGTCGGCAAGCCCGCCGGCTGGGGCCGGGAGAAGTCCGACGCCTTCACGGCGAACGACTACCACAAGCCGTCGGACATCATACGGCCCGATTGGGACATGAGCGGCACCGCGCAGGACCTGCAGTATTACTGGATGATGGGCTACCGCGTGGCGCAGGCCGCGAAGTTCCCGCAATGGAAGGCCGGCAACGAGTTCCGCGCGACGCGTGAAGCGCAGTTGAAGGCGGCGGGGAAGGGCACGAACTGATGTACCCTGTGTGGCAATGGGTCCTTCTGTAGAACGTTCCCGCGACCGGTCTGAAGACCGGCGGTCCCACCAGAATGTGGGACGCCAGGCCTTCAGGCCGGGCGCGGGCCAGCGCCCACCCCGGAGCACGGCGTTTCACTCGTTCCTGGTCGCCTCGGGCATCCTCCTCAGCCGGCTGTTCGGCCTCGTGCGCGAGGGCGTGTTTGCGTACTTCTTCGGCCAGCGCTCGGACGCTGCCGACGCGTTCAAGGCCGCGTTCCGGATTCCCAACTATCTGCAGAACCTGTTCGGTGAGGGCGCCCTGTCGGCCTCGTTCATCCCCGTCTATGCGCGGTTGCTCGCCGAAGACAGCGAGGAGGAGGCGGGGCGCGTGGCCGGCGCCGTTCTCGGGCTGCTCGCGCTCGCGCTGTCAACCCTCGTGCTCCTCGGCGTCCTCTTCACGCCCGTCTTCATCGATGCGATCGCGCCCGGGTACGAAGGCGCCAAACGCGAACTGGCGATCACGCTGGTGCGCGTGCTGTTCCCCGGCGCCGGCCTGCTCGTCCTGTCCGCGTGGTGTCTCGGGATCCTGAACAGTCACCGCCGGTTCCTGCTGTCCTACTCGGCGCCGGTCATCTGGAACGTCGCAATGATCGCGACGCTCGTCGCGTTCGGTCGCCGAAGTGACAGCCAGCACCTCGCGGTGTGGCTGGCGTGGGGCTCGGTCGCTGGTTCCGTGCTGCAGGTCGCCGTGCAGGTGCCGACGGTGCTGCGGCTCGCGCGCCGGTTGCGCGTGTCGGCCAGCGTCGGCTCCCCGCACGTCCGCACGGTGCTCTCCAACTTCGTGCCGGTCGTCGTCTCGCGCGGCGTGACGCAGGTCAGCGCCTACATCGACACGGTCATCTCGAGCTGGCTCGGGACGGGCGCCATGACGGCGCTGTTCAACGCGCAGACGATTTCGCTGCTGCCGATCAGCCTGTTCGGCATGTCCGTCTCGGCGGCTGAACTCCCCGCGATGTCGAGCGCGGTCGGCGACGAGGCCGGCATCGCAGGGCAGTTGCGCACGCGCCTCGACACGGGCCTGCAGC
Source organism: Acidobacteriota bacterium (assembly GCA_003170135.1). Lineage (GTDB taxonomy): Bacteria > Acidobacteriota > Vicinamibacteria > Vicinamibacterales > Fen-181 > Fen-181. The sequence goes on along the minus strand of PMZR01000127.1, from coordinate 45,581 downwards.
AGATCGCGTTCTTCGTCGTCCCGTCGGCCATGGCGCTTCTCGCGCTGGGCGACGTCCTCGCGGGCGTCATCTACGAGCGCGGGCGTTTCACCCACGCGGACAGTCTCTACCTGTGGGGCATCCTGGCCGGGTCGTCGGTGGGCCTGCTCGCATCCACGTTGGGCCGGCTGTACTCGTCCACCTACTACGCGCTTCGGGATACCCGAACGCCGCTTCGGTTCGCCGTGATCCGCGTCGTGTTGACCGGCAGCCTCGGATACCTGGCGGCGTTCAAACTGCCTCCCGCCGCCGGCCTCGATCCTCGGTGGGGCGTGGCCGGTCTGACGGCGTCGGCCGGCGTGGCCGGATGGGTGGAGTTCGCGCTGCTGCGTTATACGCTGAACCGGCGCATCGGGCGAACGGGTTTGACCGCGTCGTTCGTTGCGCGGCTCTGGATCGCGGCGGCCATTGCGGCGGGCGTCGCCTGGGGCGTCAAACTGGTGGTGGTCGGCCATCACCCGGCGCTGGTGGGCGTGGTCGTGCTGGCGCCCTACGGCCTTGTGTACTTCGCCGGCGCCTGGCTGCTCGGCATCCCGTACGCGGCGAGCATGTTCGCGCGCGTGCGGCGGTTGTTGTAGGGGCGCGGCACGGCGCGCCCCCCGGACGGTTCGGTAGGGGCACAACTTGTTGTGCCCCTACGCTGCTACTTGTCACGCACGACCTTCAGGCCCTCTTTCACCGTGTATCCCGCGGGCACCTGGAACAGGCCGGGGTCCGGCTCGGCGCGCTGGATGTTCGTGACGCGATACAGCGTTTCCCCGCTGCGCGGGTCGGCGTGGCGGCTCATCAACGTCATCTGCAGGTCTTTCGAGTACCATTCCTCCGACACGATCTCGATCGGGCGCTCGTTGCCAATCTGACCCGCAGGGATCGTCCTGGTGGTGCGCGTCCCTTCCGCGGGCACGCTCTCCATGATCTGCGTGCCGAGCGACTCCACGTGTGCCGTCGCGCGCTCGGCGGCGGCCCCGTTCGGCGACGTTGTGATGCTGACGACTCCGGTCGACGTGCCGTTGGCAGCGGCCTTCTCGCTCGCCACCTGCTCCGCCATGACCTTCCGTTTCGCTTCGACCATGCCCTGATCGCTCTGGGCGGTCCAGCTGACGACCTGGGTGCCCGTGGCCATCTTGAAGGCCGCGCCGGCGACGAGCGGCATGGGCTGGGCCGTCCGGTTCACCGGATCCAGAAGATAGGTGGTCTTGGCGACGGGATCCAGAATCGTGACCGAGGTCACCACGCCGTTCTCGTTCACTTCTTCGCGGCGCACGCGGCCCTGTCCATCGCGAGCCACGTTGTAGGTGGTCTTCTGCACGATGCGGTTGCCATCGGCCAGCGTCTGGGTGCTTTCGTTCGTCGTCACGGCGGAGTAGGGCGCGCCCGTGACTATAGCGCCGAGCATGCCGCCCGTGGCCAACTGGACCTTGACCTGCTGGAGCTCGCCAGCGACGGCCTGCTCGACCTTCATCTTGATCGCCTGGGCGTTCTCGGTCGGCTTCTGCGGCGCGTCCTGCGCACAAACGCCGGCGCAGGCGATAAGCACGGTGGTTCCCGCAAAGAGGATGGTGCCGATCCTTCGCATGAGTCACTTCCTTCCGGGTGTTCGCGTGTTCGACACGAGGCGTACCGCGTAGGGACGACCGTCCTGTCCCACGAGCACGTCCGCCAGGATTTCTCCGAAGGTGCCGTTGCCGTCGGCGTCGCCGCTGCCTGCGGCCAGCACCGAGAGCGGCAGTTTCATGCGCACGACCATGCCCATGTCCGGCGGCCTGACGTCGTTGGAGATGAGGACGTAACGGGCGGCGGGCGTCGCACGGCGCGGCATTCGAGGAAGAGTCGGCTTTGCCGGTCGTTCGACCGCGGCCGGGATGTCGGCCAGCGTTCCGACGGGCACCGCCGCGCGAGCCGACTGGGCTGGCGCAGGCGGGGCGGCGCCGAGCGCCGTCCGCGACGAGGCGGGCGGGCGCGCGCCCGAGATGGCGTGCAGGATCGCGGCGATGCAGATGGCAGCCGTAAGCACCGCGCCCGCCGTCGCCCATGCCCGGGGCGCCAGCGCGCTCAGCCGCGCCGTTGCCGGCAGTTCCGACACTCGTGCGTGGAACCGCGCGAGCGCCGGCGTCGCAGGATCGGGTCCCGCGGCGTCATCCGGCCCCAGCGCGGCGATGAGGCTTCCGACGCGATCGCGGCGCCGGGCGGCGACAGCCGCCCGTTCACGGCATCGTTGGCAGGCGGCGAGATGCTCGACCATCGCGTCGCGCTCCGCCGGCGCGAGCTCGCCGTCCACGTACGCCTGCAGCGTGCCTTCGCTACACATGATCAACTCTTGCTTCCGTGCAACGCGCGGTGTTGGCGTTCGAACGCGTCCTCGGCCCTGGCCAGCAGGGTGCCGACCGATGTCGGATTGATCTTCAGGACGCCGGCGATTTGCTGGTAGGAGAGGCCACACCCGCGCAGCAGCAGCAGGCGCGCCTGGCGCGGTTTCAGCGTCGCGAGTGTCGCCCTGACCTGCGCTCGCCGTTCGGCCTGCAACACCGCCTCGAGCGGATCGCAGGGGCCGGCTTGCCGAACCTGCTCGACAGCGGCCGAGGCCTCGTGCCGGCTCCGGCGCGAGGCCGTACGCAACGCATCGAGGCCAACTCTGAGCGCCGTGCGATACAGCCAGCCGCCGATGTTGTCCTCGCGTGGCCGGAACAGCCGTTTGCGATACAACTTCCAGAAGACGTCGGCGGCAAGTTGCTCGGCCCTGGAGCGGTCGCTGACCATCCGGGCGATGATGCCGACGACGCGCGGGTAGTGCTCGATGAAGATTGCGTCGAACGACGGGGCGTGCGGCCGGGCGACGGTCTCCGGCGCCAGCGACGCGGGCAGCGCTGAGGTCGCTTCCCCCATGGCCACGCGTCCATTCATCGATTCCGCCTCCCAGCGTCGGTCACCCGCTTGCTCCGCTGCCGTCACACATCCTAAACGACGGCCGGCGCAGGAATGTGACACTGTTGGTGTCGAATGCACAACCTGGACAGTATTCGGGCTTCCCGCGCGGCGTGCGACACGCTATAAGTCGATCGTGGACTATCACCCCGAAGTCCTCGAGCAGCTGGCCATCCACGGCATCCGGCCGGGGCCCTCGACCTCGCCGGATCTCATTCGTGATTATCTCAGCCACCTGTATCGCTACGAGATTCGGCAACTGCGCGCACGCCTTCTGCGCGGGGAAATCCCGAAGCCGGACTACGTGGGTCACGTCATCCGGCTGCGCCTGCGCTACCCGTTGCTGTCGATACCAACGCGGTTGTGGGTGCGGTAGGGAGAGGACGGGTTACGATGCAGGTTGAACGGAGTGGCTGCCAACGCCAAGACAATGGCCGCGGGGCGAAGGTGGGTGGGTCAAGGAGGATCGCGTGCTGACCGTTTATGGAGCCGAATGGTGCGAGGACACGCAGCGCTCGCTCAGGTATCTCCGGCGGATCGGGGTCGCGTGCGTCTACCGCGACGTCGATGCGGACGCCGCCGCGCTCGATGAAGTGAAGGCGCTCAATCACGGGAAGCGTCGCACGCCCGTGGTGCGCGTGCACGACGAGGTGCTGGTCGAGCCCGGGAATCGCGCGCTCGCCGAGGCGCTCGTGCGCAACGGCATCATCGACCGGCAGGACGCCAGCGAGCGCATGCGCCGGCAGAACGTCGGCGACCTGGAGCGCGGCATCAGGATCGGCGCCGGCGCCGGCCTCGCGCTGCTCGCCTTCAAGGCGCCGAAGCTGCTGCGGATCCCGCTGGCGGTCCTCGGTGGCTGGGAGATGCTGACGGGGGTTGTCGGCTGGTGTCCCGTCTATAGCGCGGTCGGTGTGACCTCGCTCGGCGGGCCGTTGGACCATCCGATCGAAGCGGATCGCGAGAGCTGGCTGGCGCGCCACACAGAATCGGCCGACCACGCGGCTGCGCAGGAGCTGAAGGAATGAGACGCCTGGCATGCGCGGCGCTTGCGATGGTGCTCCTGGCGACAGTGCCCGGCCTCGCGCGCCGGCAGGGGCGCCAGGTTCCGTTTCCCGCCATCGCCGCGACGCTGCTGCAGCAGCACATCAAGGTGCTGTCGTCGGATGAATACGGTGGGCGGCTGCCCGGCACCAGGGGCGAGGACCTGTCGGTCGCCTACATCGCGGACCAGTTCAGGAGGGTCGGGTTGAAGCCCGGCAACCCCGACGGCACCTACTTCCAGAAGGTGCCGCTCGTCGGGATGACCGCCGACAAGGCGATGCAGCTGACGTTCAGGAAGGCCGGGATGACCGGCTCGCTGAAGTACCTGCAGGACTTCGTCGCGTGGACGCGCCGCGAGGCGCCGGATGCGGGGCTGCAGAATTCGCCGCTCGTGTTCGTCGGCTACGGCGTGCAGGCGCCCGAGTTCGCGTGGGACGACTACAAGGGTGTGGACGTCCGGGGCAAGACGGTCGTGATGTTGATCAACGATCCACCCGTCCCCGATCCGCACGACGCGCGAAAGCTCGATCCGGCCGTCTTCGGCGGCGACGCGATGACCTACTACGGGCGCTGGACCTACAAGTACGACATCGGCGCCGCCAAGGGCGCGGCCGGCATTCTCATCGTCCACGAGAGCGTCCCGGCCGGCTACGCGTGGTCGGTCGTGCAGGGATTCGGCGGCGAGCGGTTCGATCTCGTGGCGCCCAATGGGAATGTGGACAAGGCGGCAGTCGAAGGCTGGCTCACGATCGACCAGGTGCGAAAGTTGTTCGTCATGGCGGGCCAGAACTTCGACGTGCTGAAGAAGCGCGCGGCGACGCGCGAGTTCCGCCCCGTGCCGCTCGACGTGACCGCGTCGATTCACTTCGGGAACCGGATGCGGCGCGTCGATTCCCGGAACGTGATTGGCCGGATCGACGGCAGCGACGCGAAGCTGAAGGCTGAATGCGTGGCCTACAGCGCCCACTGGGACCATTTCGGCACTGGACCGGCCGGCATCTACCATGGCGCCGCCGACAACGCATCGGGCGTGGCCGGCGTCATCGAAATCGCGCGGGCGTTCAGTCGCATGCCCGTGAGGCCGAAACGCACGCTGCTGTTCCTCGCGGTGACGGGCGAGGAGCAGGGGTTGCTCGGGTCGGCATACTACGTCGAGCACCCTGTTGTGCCGATGGCGAAGACGCTCGCCGACATCAACATCGACATTCTGAACGTCCACGGCGCGACGAAGGATGTGACAATCATCGGCTTCGGCAAATCCACCCTGGATGAGGTGGCTCGCCAGGTGGCGGCGCGCCAGGACCGCGTCGTGCACGGCGATCTCGAACCGCAGAAAGGCTACTACTACCGATCGGACCATTTCGAGTTCGCCAACCGGGGCGTGCCGGGCCTCTATGTCGATTGGGTGAGAAACGACTTCGTGGGAAAGGCCGGCGACTACGGGCGCAACGCCGCCGATTACTACACCGAGCACAACTACCACAAGCCGGCCGACGTGATCATGCCCGACTGGGATCTGCACGGCGCGATCCAGGATCTGCAGATGCTCTGGATGGTGGGCTTCGACGTGGCGCAGGCGAGCAAGTACCCCGAATGGGCAGTGGGCAGCGAGTTCAAGGCGAGACGAGTCGCGGACGTTAAACGATAGGTGGGTCCGAGGTCCGAAGTCCGGAAGTCCGGAGTCCGGAGTCCGGAGTCCGGAGTGCGCCCGTCAGTCGTCCGTTACCCGGTCGTGCGTCACTTCGGGACCACGCGCCCGCCGGTCTCGAACCGCTTGAAATCCGAGTAGGTCGCGCGGCAGTTGATCTTGCTGACCGACTCATTGCCGGTGAAGGCGGAGCGCGTGGGGCCTTCGTAGGTCTCGAGCATCTCCGCCGGCACGAGCAACCCCCACCTGGGCTCCTGCCTGTAGGTGACCGTAATGCTCGCCGACGTGTTCACGCGGCGATTGTCCCCCCATCTGGTTTGAGCGGCCGGCGCGTTACCGAGATACCCACCGGGGTTGTTCGACATGGCGCCGTGATCGGCCGTCAACATCGCTTCGGACGTAATCTCCATGTGGGTCTTGAGCACGCGGCCCTGGACCGGATCGATCCAGAGCGTGCCGTGCACCGGCATGTCCTTGCCCGATGCGGTCCGGATGATCGTCGGCTTGCGCGTCTCTTCGTAGCGGACTTTCCACACGGCCACGCCGTCGATGCTGTCTTCGCCGTCCTTCCGGAACGTGAAACGCGCCTGGTTGTCGGCCTTCACGAAGAACAGCGCCGTCGTCGGCACGTTGAAGTTGCGTTGAATCGACCCCATGTTGTAACGCGCGCTCTCATTCGCGATCTGCCGGCCCTGTTGCGCGGCCACCGCAGGCGTTTCGGTAAACAGCTTCAGCAGCCGATCCTGACGATCGGCGACGGGTTTGCCGTCCACCTCGTACACGTCACGGAAGCCGTCCCAATCGTCCTTCGTGCGGACGAGGGCGAACTCGGACACGATTTGCCGGCTCACCGGCCGCGGCGCATCTTCGTTCTGCATCCACTGCGCATAGCGCTCGACGCCGATGATGAGCGACATCTGCTGGCCGTACTCGGCTACGTAGCGTCCCGCCCGCTCGATGATCTCCCCGACGGTCGTGGCGGCCTTCGTATAGGCGCCGCCGGCCTGGATTGGCGCCCCCAAGACATCGGCCTTGGCGGGAGTCGGCCTCGGCTCGTTCGCGGGATCCGGCTTCAGCCCGGGTTCGTCAGCCTTCGCGGGAATCGGCTTCGATTCCTGCGCTGGAGCACCCGCCACGACGCGCACGGGTCTCGTGACCAGCGCGACGTCCGTGCCGGCCTTCGAGACAATCGCCTTCGCCAGGTAGTCCCCGGGCGGCAGATCGCCCAGCGGAAGCGATCCGCTCAACTGCGCGCGGCCCGTGGTTCCTGCAGAAGGTTGCGCCAACATCGCGGCGGAGATCCCTGGACGTGCGTCCAGCGCATCAGCGATTTCGATTCGGACGTTGAAGCCTGATGGAAGCCCCGCGGCCCCTCCGAGTACTTCAAGATAGCAACTGAGCGAACCCGACACGGTTGCCGACACGCTGGGTCGCGGTTTGCCGGACTGGTCGAGGTACCGATCGAAGACCACCAGATCGCCAAGCCGCAGCGATACGGCATCGGTGAGCTTTGCCTCGACTCGGTGTTGGACGCTCCCGGCACGCAGACCCGGGTCGGCTGCCGCGACGCGCACCGTGTAACTGCCCGGCGGCACAACCGCGGCGGCGAGGTAGCGCAGGCCGCCGTCGGGATCGTCCCGTCCCGGTTCGAGCGTCGATTGCTCGACCGATGCGCCGACATTGTTGCCGCGCTGGTCGAGGATCGAGTAGCCGACCGTGATCGGCGCGGCCTGCGTGATGCCCCGGTCGATCTCGGCGCTGATCAGCAGGCGCACCGAGGCGCCGCCCGCGTCAGGGTTCGGCAGCGCATAGGTCGCGACCGCCAGCGGCAGGTCGGACGCCGGGACTGACGTGCGCAGGAGCCGATTCACCAGTTCGCTGGCGGTCTCGGCGGCATTCCGCGTCAATTCGTCGATGACGAACATCGGGCGAGCGCGCATCTCGACACCTTTGCGGCTGACCGCGATCTTGATCTCGTGCGGTTTCCCGTCGCGATCGCCCGGCTCGGTGCGAACGCCAAGCAGGTAGTAGCCGGACAGTTCGAGCGCGATGCGATCCATCGCCGCTTCGACGCGGCCCGAGACCATCAGGCGCTTCCCGCCAGTGAGGCTCGTCACGGTCTCGAGTCCGAAGGACCGCATGTCGCTGTCCGCAGCGGAGTTGGTTGGCCCCAGCTTGTCCGCGACGTCGAACGGCGGCCGATCGAGGTGCAGGACGTAGAACGTCGCCTGCGCGCGTGCGGCGGCAGCTTTGATCGGGTTGACCTCGGCATTGAAGTCCGCTCGTTCGCCCAGGTAGCTCGAGACAGGGAGTTCCTCCGAAATGAACACCACGGTCTTCGGGCCGGGCACCCGGGCGATGCCTTCGAGCAGGCCGAGCAGCGCGCGTGTCGAGTTCAACGTCCGCTGTCGCACGTCCTGCATCATGGTCTGCGCGTTGTGTTCCACCTCGGCCTTGCACTGCAGATACTGCTGGACGTCGTACGACGTCAACTGGGGATACTTTGCGAGGATGTCCGCTTCGGACAACCCTTGACCGAAAAGGCCGACCGGGATTTTCGATACACCCGGCCTGGTGCACTCCCGGTCGATGATCGGCGCCCATCGGGGAGGATCGTGGCGGAACGTGAACGCTTCGGACAACGCCAAATGGTAGATGGCATTCAGCGTGGTTTCGACAGGCACCATGTGCCCGGCGACGTGCTGAAGCGCCTCGCGCACGGGCGCGCGATCGGTGGTCGGGTCGATGGCCACGCCGCTGGTTGGAATCACCACCAGCCCGACGCGGTCGCCCGGTTGCGCCTGGTCGAGGAATCGTTGCGCCGCCTGCGCTGCCTGGCGCGCGTAGCCGGAGCGGATGTTCTCCTCGTCCACGACGAGGAGCATCCATCGTCCCGGCCGGGTGCCGGCGACCACGCGATTCGATGTGAACAGCGGCTGCGGCCGCTCGGCTACCGCCGGCGCGGGAGTGGTCGTGGTCGTCAGGCCGTAGGCGATGTAATCCGCGGTCTGAATCGGGCGCGGCTTGCCGTCAACCTTGACGGTGAACTCGTCGGGTCGCAGGTCCGGCACGGGACGGCCCGACGAGTCGATTGCGTGGACGTCCACCGCGACGACATCCACGCGGGCCTGGAACGTCGGCTGCGGTGGCTGTCCACGCTGTTGCGCGTGAACGAGAGCGGCGAGCGCAAGCGTACAGGCAAGAACGGCGAGGGATCGCGGCATGGACCGGCTCCGGGCAGGACAAGCGCACACGGTGCGCCCTCTCGCCTGAAAGCGCGTTGACTGCCAACTGCCGACGACGACCTGCGCACGGCGAACTGTCAACTAAGGCCAACCGCCGACTATCCACTATCCACTACCCACTACCCAGTGCACACTAGCCGCGACTTCCCCCTACCGATCGTTCGTCGTCGTGAACTGGAACGTGCCCGCCTTCAGCAGCCGCAGCGCTTCATCCACGGCCGCCTTCAACTCGCGATCGAAGCCCTTCAACTCGTCGTCGGGCGTGTTCTCGGCCCAGACGTCGGGCGCGACGCCGTAGTTCTCGAGCGCGATGCCCCAGTTGTTCGGCCTGGTCGGGTCGTAGCTCACCACGCGGCCGCCCGGCGTGCGGATGCTGCCGCCGTTGATGAGGGCGTAGCTGCCCGTGGCGGTGACCGACCCGTTGGTCGGCGTGCCGACGATCGATCCCAGCTTCAGATCGCGGAATCCCAGCGGCGTCACCTCGCTGTCGGACGCCGACCGCCAGTTGATGAGCATGACCTTCGGTCCCGCGATGGCCTGGCGCGGCCGGCGGCCCCACAGCAGATCGCCGCCGCGCTGGTTCCAGTACTCGTAGGGCTTCCGTTCGAGGATGTCGAGCAGTTCCTGGTCGATGTTGCCGCCGCCGTTGTACCGGATATCGACCACGATCCCCTGCTTGTTCCAGAACTCGTCGATGTCGTTCGCGAATTTCGCGAGTGAAGGCGCGTCCATCGCGCGGATGTGCACGTAGGCGATCTTCCCGCCCGATTCCTTGTCCACGAACTCGCGGTTCTTCTGCACCCACTCCTCGTACTTGATGTCGCCAAGCGAGGCGACCGTCTTGATGCGGACTTCACGCGCGTTCGGGTCGGATGGCGTCGAGGCCACCTTCACCGGCACATAGTCGTTGATGGCCCCGTTCAGGATCTGCCAGTAGTTGTCGCCGGCCTTGACCGGGTGGCCGTCGATCGCCAGCACGTAGTCGCCTTCCTTCAGGCCGAGCCATTCCTTGTCGGCCGGGCCGTCGCGGTAGATGTGGCTGATGCGGTACGCGCCGTTGGCGGCCGCCAGTTCGAACCCGAGCTGCCGGGGCGCGTAGAGCGCGGGCATTTCCTGGCTGGGCGGGCCGCTGACGCCCGTGTGCGACGCGCCGATCTCGCCGATCATCTCGTTGGCGAGGTCGTAGACGTCCTGGTTCTCCCCGACGTACTTGAGCAGCGGTTCGTACTTCGCCTTGATCGCCGCCCAGTCGTAGCCGTGCATCTTCTCGTCGTAGAAGCGGTACTTCATCACGCGCCAGCACTCGTCGAGGATCTCGGTCCACTCGGCGCGCTTGTCCACGGTGACGTTCAGCGTGAAGTTGACCTTCGTCTTCCGGTACTGGCCGGTCATCTCCATCTGATAGAGGTCGCCGTCCTGCACGTAGAACACCTTGCGGCGATCCTGCGTGGGCGTCAGGCCCTGGAACGTGCCGTCCGTCACGCGCTTGCGGTCCTTGCCGTCGATGCCAATCGCGAAGAGCCCGCGGCCCTTGTCGTCGCTGCTGACGAAGTAGATCGTGCGGCCGTCGGCCGACAGGAAGTAGGTCGAAATGCCGGCCCCACCCGGGCCACGCGGCGCCGTCCCGCCGCGCCCGCCGCCGGCCGCCGGCGCGGCGCCGTCCTTCGTCAACTGGATGGCGCGATGCTCGATGCCGTCGAGGTCAAGCTTGAGCGGCGCGGGCGGTTCCGCTTCGCGCGCTGCCTGCGCGCCACCGGCGCCCTGGGCACCGGCGCCGGCGCGCCGGTCCGGCGGGGCGGCCTTCTTCAGCCGTTCCCTCACGAGAGGATCGTCCGGATCGTCCTTCAGCCGCTCGAGCGACACGACATAGATCTGGTTGGTGCCGTCACGATCGGACAGGAAGACAACCTTCTTGTTGTCGGGCGTGATCGTCGCCCCGGAGTCCCGGAAGGGGTTCTTCGTGATGTTGGATTCCTTCTTCGTGGCAATCTCGAGCAGGTACACGTCGTTGTTCTGGGCCGCATCCTGCCGGCCGTACACGATCCACTTGGAATCGGCCGAGAAGCCCGTCATGCGGTAGCCGCCAGGGGCCGTCGCGAGATCCAGCGGGGCAGTCGTCGCGTCGACGTCCGCCAGGAACAGGTGGTTGGCGGCGACATAGGCCAGGTGCTTCGAGTCCGGCGCCCACTCGAACCCCTCCTTGAACGACGGGTGCGTCGTCAACTTGCGGCGCGTGCCCGCGGCGACGTCGAAGATCCAGATCTCTTCTTCCTTCGATTCGTCGGACGTGTATGCGATGTACTTGCCGTTGGGGGAGTAGCGCTCGCGGCGGTCGCGCCAGGCGGACGCGGTGACCTGCTTCTTCTCGCCCACTTCCGGGTCGCTCGGGACGATGAACACTTCGCCGTGGTAGTCGACGGCGACGTAATCGCCGTCCGGCGACGGATGGAACCCGTCCGACTTCCCCTTCGAGGTCAGGACGTCGATCGCGTTCAGCTTCTCGTCGAACTCCATGTCCACGGTCACGCGCTTCGGGCTGCCGCCGGGCACGGCCAGCGTCCAGAGTTCGAAATTGTTCTCGTAGGCGATCGTCTTTCCGTCCGGGCTCATCGAGGGAAACTGCACGCCATCGTCTCTGTGGGAGGTGACCTGCACCGGCTGGCCGCCCTTGGGCGAGATCTTCCAGATGTTGAAGATGCCGTCGCGTTCGGACACGAAGTAGATCATGCCGTCCGCGCCCCACATCGGACACACATCGTGCCGGCGGTCGCGGAACGTCTTCGGGTCGTCGTTGGTCAGGCGCGTGATCTGCTTCGTCTTGAGGTCCTGCACGTAGATGCTGGCGGCGGCGTTGCCCTTGTAGCCTTTGCGCCAGTAGCTCGGGCCGATCCGGTTGAACGCGATCATCGAGCCGTCCTGCTTCATCATCCCGTTGACCGCGACGTCCATGTCGAGTGGTTCCGGGATGCCGCCGTCGATCGAGACAGTGTAGAGCGGGCTGCCGAACGGGCGCGCGCCGAGCGCGCTCGTGAAGATGATCCGCTTGCCGTCGGGCGTCCAGTTCTGCACGGTGTCGTTGCTCGTGTTGAAGGTCAGCTGCCGCGGTTCGCCGCCGGTCACCGGGATCAGGAAGACGTCCTCGTTGCCCATCCGGTTGCTGCTGAACGCCACCCACTTGCCGTCGGGCGACAGGCGGGGGAACGTGTCGCGCGCGATGTGGGCCGTCAGCCGCACGGGATTGCCGCCATCCGCGTTGGCGATCCAGATGTCGTTGTGGTACGAAAAGACCAGCTTTCCGTTGGCCACTTGCGGATAGCGTGCGAACTTGATGGGCGCGGCCGACGCCGCGGCGGCGATGCCGCATACGATAGCCAGGACCAGCAGGACGCGCGAGGCTTTCATGTGCATCTGATTTCCCCTGAAGACGGCTCGTTGGCGTCGCCATGTTAGGCGCGGGGAGACGCGCCGGTCAATGTGGTCGTTGGTCGTTAGTCGTTGGTTGTTGGTCGGGGTCGTTGGTCGTTGGTCCCAGTCGTTGGCCGTTGGCTTGCCCACCGTAGCTCGAATCTGGGCGGCCGAGCGAAGGTGGGTCGTTGGCTTGGCCACCGTAACTCGGAACCTGGACGCCCGAGCGAAGGTGGGACGTATAATCGGCGGCTTGTGCGCCCTGGCAGCTCGGCCGGCGCACGGCAGGGTCACCATCTTGTTCGATACTCACTTTCTCGCATTCGCCGGTGTCGCAGCGCTGCTGGTCATCAGCCCCGGCGCCACGATGGTTGTCGTCGCCGACGCCGCGATTGAGGCCGGACGCCGCGCCGCGCTGTGGACCGTCGCCGGGATCGGCACCGCCAACGCGACGATGGCGCTGGCCGCGGCGTTCGGCCTGGCGGCCGTCGTCCATCGAGCGCCCGGGGTCCTGTGGGCGACGTCGGTCGTCGGCGCTGCGTATCTCGCGTGGCTCGGCCTGCGCGCGCTGTGGAGGGCGGCCCGCGGGGCGGGCAGTGGGGCGGCGCCGGACCGGCGCAGCACAGGGCTGAAGCCCTGTGCCCCGTACGCCGAGAGCACCGCGATGAAGCCCGCGGGCACACACCCGGGGATTGTGGCGCAGGACTTCAGTCCTGCGAGACGCCGTGTCCAGACTTCATCGCTCGCCCGATTCGGCCGCGGCCTGCTCACCAATTACGCGAATCCCTCGGTGGTGCTCTTTTACGCGGTTGTCGTCCCGCAGTTCATCGTGCCGCCCGATGTCTTCCTGCCGCGGTACATGCTGCTCGGCGGCACACACGTGGCGATGAGCGTGCTGTGGCAGGGGCTGGTTGGCATCTCGGTCGGCACGTTCGCCGAACGGATGGCGCGGCCGCGCGTCCGGCGCGCGATGGACCTGGCGATGGGCTTGGCCCTGCTGGGTTTTGCCATCAAGATCGCCATCTTCTAGCCTCGCGCAAACCTTCGCGCTACCGAATCCGTCAAACCGGGGTAAGTCCTCACCGCCTTCCTTGCCGGGGCCCGTCTTCCGGGAGTGACCGATGCCTCTCATCGAAAGCGTCGTGCAGGACGTTCGCCGCAGTGTCCGGTCGCTCGGTCGCGCGCCGGGCTTCACGATCGCGGCGACACTCACCCTCGCCCTTGGCATCGGTGCCACGAGCACCGTGTTCAGCGTCGTCGATACGGTGCTGCTTCGACCTCTTCCATACGACGAGCCGTCCCGGCGCGTTATGATCTGGAGCCGTTGGAAAGACTTCGACAAGACCTGGGTGTCGGACGCGGAGGTCCTCGACTATCGCACCAGGTGCAAGACGCTGGCAGGTGTGGCCGCCTGGGGAACTGGGCAGGCGAACCTGACCGGCGACGGCGAGCCGATACGCATCGGCATTGCGCAGGTCACCGCGAACACGTTTCGGGTCCTCGGCTCGGCGGCCATCACCGGCCGCACGTTCGCCGACGGCGAGGACCAGGCCGGCCGCGACCAGCTCGCGGTCATCAGTTCCGGCATATGGCAGCGTCGATATGGCGGCGACGCGCATGTCGTCGGGCGGACGATTCGGTTGGATGGCGTGCCGCGCACGATCGTCGGCGTCATGCCGACGGGCTTTCAACTGCCGACCGACTTCGGCGAGGACGCGGCCGAACCGACCCAGGCGTGGGTGCCGCTGATCCTTGATGCGGATCCGAATGACCGCGGCAGTCACGGGTTGTACGCCGCGGCGATGCTCGCGCCAGGCGCGACGGTCGCGGCGGCGAACGCCGAGTTGCGGGCGGTCACCGCGGCCAACACTCGCGCCGGCCTGTATCCCTCGTCGATGCAGTTCAGTGCGATGGCGGTGCCGGTCGACGAGGAGATCCTCGGCACCGCGAAGCCGGCGGTGTGGATCCTCGCGGGCGCCGTCGCGTTCCTTCTGCTCATTGCCTGTGCGAACGTGGCCAACCTGCTGCTGGCGCGCGCCGAAGGCCGCCATCGCGAAATGGCGCTGCGTGCCGCCCTCGGCGGCGGCGGTTCGCGACTGGTCGCGCAACTGCTCACCGAGAGTCTCGTGCTCGCGGCGTTCGGCGCCGTGGCCGGCGTCGCGCTCGCGGTCGTCGCCACCCATCTGGTCGCGGCGGCCCGCGTCGATGCCATCCCCCGACTCGCCTCGGTGTCCCTGAACGGCCGCGCGCTGTTCTTCACAAGCATCCTGACGGTTGCCTGCACGATGGTGTTCGGCCTCGTCCCGGCGCTGCGGGCGTTGCGGATCAATCTGGTCGATTCGTTGAAACAGGGCGCCCGGGCCGGCATCGGCCGGCAGCGCCGCCGCGTGCGCGGCCTGCTCGTCGTCATCGAGATGTCGCTGGCGGTGATGCTCGTCATCGGCGCCGGGTTGATGCTGCGCAGTCTCTGGTCGCTTTATCGGGTGCCGCTCGGCATCGATCCGACCAACGTGTTGACCGCGCGCCTCTCGCTGCCCGAGGCCAGCTACAACACCCCGCAGAAGACCGTGCTGTTCTACCAGGCGCTCCTCGACCGCATCCGCCTGCTGCCGACGGTCCGCCACGCCGGCATCATCCGCTCCCTTCCCCTTGCCGCGACCATTGGCGACTGGGGTCTCGACGTCGACGGGTATCCCGAAACGCCGGGCAACCGCGCCAAGGGCGACTGGCAGGTTGCGTCCGACGATGCCGCCGAGGCGCTCGGCGAGAGACTGGTTCGCGGCCGGTTCTTCTCGGCCACCGACACGTCCGACGCCGTCCCGGTGGCCGTGGTCAACGAGACGATGGCGCGCAAGTACTGGGCAGGCCGGGACGGGGTCGGCGGACGCATTCGGATGGGTCGCGGCGACGGGGGCCGCCCGTGGCTCACCGTCGTCGGCATCGTCGGCGACGTGCGGCACGACGGGATCACCGGTGCGGTGAAAGAGAAGTTCTATGTTCCGCACTCGCAGTTCCATCGATCGGTCCAGCGGGCGATCACCGGCATGACGCTGGTGGTGAAGACGAGCGGCGATCCGTTATCGCTGGTGGCGTCGGTGAGGGCGGCGGTGCGCGCGCTCGATCCCGACGTGCCGATTGCTGCCGTGCGGCCGATGGCCGACGTGGTGGCGGGCGCCACCGCGACAGAGCGTTTCACGGGGGTGTTGCTGGTCGTCTTTTCGACGCTGGCGCTGGTGCTCGCCGCCATGGGCATCTACGGCGTGCTGGCGTACCTGGTGAGCCAGCGGACGCACGAGATCGGCGTGCGGATGGCGGTCGGGGCCAACGGCGGCGACGTGGTGCGGATGGTGCTGGGGCACGGCCTCGCGCTCTCGCTCGCCGGCACGGCGCTTGGGGTCGTCGGGGCGCTGGCCCTCACGCGACTGATGACCAGCGTGCTGCACGGGGTGGCTCCGACGGACGCGCTCACCTTCGTCACGGTTCCGATCGCGCTCGCGCTCGTCGCGCTCGGCGCCAGCGCCGTTCCGGCTTATCGCGCCACGCGCGTCGATCCGCTGCACGCGCTCAGAGCGGAGTAGGGGCGTAATCCCCTATAATCGGCGCGATGTCGTTCACCCTCCGCGTGCTGGTCGGTCTGGTTGCCGGGCTGCTGCTCGGCATCCTGGTGTCGGTGACGCAGGCGTCCTGGTTGCTTCCCGTGCCCGGCATCGTCGAGCCGTTAGGCCTGGTCTTCGTCAACGCCATCAGGATGACCGTCATTCCGCTCGTCGTGGCGAGCCTCATCGTTGGCGTGGCGTCGGCGGGCGACGCGGCCACGATCGGCCGCCTCGGTGGACGATCGCTGCTCCTGTTCGTCGTGGCCATCGTGATTGCCTGCGTGTTCGCGGCGGCGTGCGCGTTTCCGCTGCTCGCGCAGCTGCACATCGATCCCGGCGTCGCGGCCCTCCTGCGGCAGCGCGCGGCCGAGGGCGCCGGCACCGCGGCGGACACGACGAAACAGGTACCCGGCATCTCGCGATGGATCGTCGACCTGGTTCCCGTCAACCCGTTCAAGGCCGCCGCGGACGGGGCGATGCTCCCGCTCATCGTTTTCTCGGTGGCGTTCGGCCTGGCGCTGACCCGCATCGGCGCGGATCGGCGCGGCGCGGTCGTCGCGGTCCTGCGCGGGATCGCGGACGCCATGGTGTGGCTGGTTGGCTGGGTGCTGACCTTCGCGCCGTTCGGCGTGTTTGCCCTGGCCGTACCGCTTGGCGCGCTGATGGGACCGGCGGCAGCCGGTGCGCTGGTGTCCTACATCGTGCTGTTGTCGCTGGTGGCCGGCGGGTTCACGTTGTTCCTGTACCCGCTCACCGTGGTGTTCGCGCGCGTGCCGCTCAGGCGCTTCGCGCGGGCGTGCGCGCCGGCGCAGGCCGTCGGGTTCGCGTCGCGGTCGTCGCTCGCGGCGCTGCCGGCCAGTCTGGAAGGCGCCAGGCAGCTGGGCCTTCCCGATTCGCTCAGCGCCTTCTTCCTGCCGCTGGCGGCCTCGATGTTCCGGGTGGGCGGCGCGATCGCGCAGGTGGTGGGCGTCCTGTTCCTCGCGCGGCTCTACGGCGTGACGCTCGCGCCTGCGCAGTTGCTGACCCTCATCGCGATCGCCACCGTGACCAGCTTCACGATTCCCGGGATTCCTGCGGGCGCGATCATCGTCATGGCGCCCGTGCTCGCTGCGGTTCACGTGCCAGTGGAAGGTGTGGCGATCCTGATCGGCGTCGATACCATCCCCGACATGTTCCGGACGATGGCCAACGTGACTGGGTGGCTCGGAGGCGCGAGCGTCCTCGCGCGGTTCGGCGGGACGCCTCGGGGGAACGGGGACGCGTCGTCAGCCGCGATCGCGCCGGCAGGATGACCGAGATCCGCCGTCGCTGATGCCGCTGAGTATACAATCACGTCCGGTGGAAGAGCATTCGCCGGAAGGAGTCGTTGCATGCATCGGATGATGACAGCCGTCGTTCTCGGATTGATCGTCGCAGTTGCACCGGGTGTTCACGCGCAAGGCGGCGCGGTTCCCAAAGGCCATCTCGTCATCATCGGCGGAGGCACGATTCCCGACGATGTCCGAGGACGCGTGCTGGAGCTGGCGGGTGGGACGAAAGCGATCGTCGCCGTGTTTCCGCAGGCATCGGAGTTGCCCGAGACGGGCCCCGAGGCCGTGGACGTATGGAAGAAGGCGGGCGCCGCGAAGGCGACCTCTGTCGCCGTGACCGATCGCGCGGCGGCGCTTGCGGCCATCAAGGAGGCGACGCTCATCTGGTTCCCGGGGGGGGATCAGACGAAGCTGATGAAGGCGTTCGAGAACACCGGCATCCCCGAAGCGATTCGCGAGCGCTACGCGCAGGGCGCGACGGTGTCCGGCACGAGCGCGGGCGCGGCGGTCATGTCGAAGGTGATGATCACCGGCGATGGCATGGATCTGCAGGCGATCACGGCGAAGAAGACGGACACCGCGCCGGGGCTCGGCCTGTGGCCGCAGGCGATCGTGGACCAGCACTTTCTCAAGCGGCAGCGCCATAACCGGCTGCTCAGCGCCGTGCTCGATCATCCCGAGCTGGTGGGCGTCGGCATCGACGAATCGACCGCCGTCGTCGTCTCGGGCAGCCAGATTGAAGTGATTGGCAAGAGCGCTGTGGAGGTCATCGACGGGCGGAAGGCGACGGTGACGCCGACGCCGGCGGGCGAGACGATTACCGGCCGCAACCTGACGGTGCACGTGCTGAAGGCGGGCATGCGGTTGGATCTCGGAAAATAGCGAAGCCCCTCACTCCGCTCGTATCGCCTCCATCGGGTTGACGGCGGTCGCGCGACGGGCGGCGACCAATGCCGCGAGGCCCGAGACCACGACCAGCAGACCGGCCGCGGCGCATAGGCTCGCGCCATCGAGCGGCGTGATGCCGAAGACGACGGCGCGCAGCAACGCCTGCGCGACGGCCATCACGCCGGCGCCCGCGGCGATCCCGGCGCCGATCAACACGCCGACGCCGCCGACCATCGTCCGGACGATCTGTGCCGGCTGTGCCCCGAGCGCCATCCGTACGCCGATCTCCCGGCGGCGCGCGCTCACCATGTTCGCCACCAGGCCGTAGAGGCCCAGCGCGGCCAGCGTCATCGCCGCGAATGCGAACAGTGCGAGGAGCTGCGCGTTCGAGCGCGGCCGATCGAGAACGGTGTCGAGGTACGCGTCGAGGGGCCTGGCGCCGAACACCGCGCGCGAGCTGTCGATCCGGTGAACCAGATCGCGGATCGATTGCAGCACGGCGCGCGGTTCTCCCGACGCGCGGACGACGTACTCGGAATCGGGCCAGCCGCCGCCGATGGCGCAGCCATAGACATACGGGTAGGCCGGCGCGCCGACCGCGTCCTCCTTGATATTGCCAATCACGCCGACGATTTCGGCCTGTGGCGTGCCGGCCGCCGACGCCATGTCCGGCCAGCGCAGGTGACGGCCCACCACGTTCGCGCCACGCGCGTAGAGGTCGACGAAGCGGCGGTTGACCATCACCTTCTTCGGCGCGCTGAAATCGGTGCGCAGTTCCGGGCACCACGCGCCCGCCAGCAGCGGCGCGTGAATCGGCTGGAGGTACCCGGGACTCACCGTCCGTGATCCTGCCGGCATCCTGCCGAGATCGTCCGTGTTCGCGAGACCCTCGACCGATACCTGGTAACGAAGGGTTGCGCCCGAGGCGGGTCATTGAGACCTCCGCCGAGCATGAACGGGCGGGCGGGACTCTTCATTAGACGAGAGACGGGCGGGAGGGGTTGGGGTGCGAAGTGCGAAGTGCGGGGTGCGGAGTGCGGTGCGGGGTGCGGGGTGCGGAGTGCGACGTGCGGTGCGGGGTGCTGAGTGCCACGTGCTCGGTGCGGGCTGTCCTCTGACAGCACCAGCACCCAGCACGCAGCACTCAGCACTGCGTTACGTCGTCGGCAACGCGGGGTCGGGTTCCACGATCACCTTCGTCGTGTAGTCCTTCCCGCCCACGGTCAACTTCACGAGGTAGATGCCAGGCTCGATGGCCGGACCGCCGCCGAAGCCGCCACGGCCGGCACCGCCACCGCCACCACCACCGCCGCCGCGAGCGGCGAGCGCCTGCTGGGCCTCGGGCGTCAGCACCGGCGGATCGCCGACGAGCGTCCACTGGATGCGGTTGAGGCCGGCGTTCTTCGTCACGCAGTTCTGCGTCTGCGCCTCGCCGCACGCGTTGAACGTGCGCACGACCTTGCCGGTGTAATCGGAAATCGTGAGCTTCACGTCGCCCGCCGGCGCCGTCTTCAGGTAGTAGCTGATCGCCGTGCCCCGCTGCGGGTTCTCGCCGCGGAAGTTCTTCTGGCCGCCGACGTTCGGCTGGCGGCCGTCGTTCGCCCAGTTGATGGCGTTGCGCGGCTCGAGCAGCGTCGCATCGGCAGCAGTCACCTTGTCGGTGAGCTGCTGGAGCGCCGTGACGTCATCGATAATCCAGATGCTGCGCCCGTGCGTGCCGACGATGAGGTCGTTGTCGCGCGGGTGCACCAGGATGTCGTCGATGCGGACGGTCGGCAGGCCGTTCATGAACTGCTTCCACTGGCCGCCCTTGTTGAGCGACACGTAGAAGGCGTACTCGGTGCCGAGGTACAGCAGGTTGGCGTTCTTCGGATCCTCCCGGATCACGTTGACGTTGCCAGTCGGCAGATTCGCCGCAATCGACTTCCACGTCTGGCCAAAGTCGGTCGTCACGTAAACGTAGGGCTTGTGGTCGTCGGTGCGGTGGCCGTCGAAGGTCACGTAGCAGGTGCCCGCATCGGCGTGCGACGCCTCGACGCGCGACACGTGCGTTTCCTTCGGCACGCCCTGCACGTTGCCCACCACGTTCTTCCAGGTGCTGCCGCCGTCGCGGCTCACCTGCACGTTGCCGTCATTGGTCGCGACCCACAAAACGCCCGGCATCACGTACGACTCGGCGATGGTGACGATGTTGCTGTAGGACGCCGCGCCGTCGTGCTTGGACGCCATTGGCTTGTCGCCGTCGACGTTCATGATTGGCCGCGAATTCCGGCCGATGTTGTTGGTCAGGTCCGGGCTCGCCGTCCACGTGTCGCCGCGGTTGACGGACTTGAAGAGCCGGTCGCCGCCCACGTAGACCGTCCGGGGGTTGTGCGGAGAGACGAGGACGGGCGTGTTCCAGTAGAACCGGAACTGCGTGCCGTCGGGTGGCGCCGGCACCACGTTCGCCGCGGCCTGCCCGCGACCGCCGATGCCCAACTGCTGGGCGGCCGCCGCGAGCGGGTCCGGCGTCTCGGATGCCGCAGCGCGGCCTCGGCCGCCGCCGGGCGATGGCCGGATGCTCTGGGTTCGGAAGTTGCGCAGATCCAGGCGGCTGACCGACCCGTCCTGGGATTCGGAGTACATAATCGTCCAGTCGGTCGGATCCTGCTGCGTGTAGAAGCCATCACCGCCGCCGACGTTGTACCAGTCGGAGTTCAGGATGCCGTTGCGCGAACGCGGCACCGCGCTCGGGCCACACCACGATCCGTTGTCCTGAAGGCCGCCGCACACGAAGTAGGGCTTCCGCATGTCGGCGCTCACCGCGTAGAACTGACCGACCGGCATCGTGTTGACGAAATCGAAGGTATCGCCCTGGTCGTAGCTGACGTCCAGGCCGCCGTCGTTGCCGACCATGACGTGCCGGCCATTCTGCGGATCCACCCAGACGGCGTGATGGTCGCTGTGCGCGACGCCCGCGTTGTTCTTGAACGTCTTGCCGCCGTCGAGCGATTTCGAGAAGTTCAAACCGCCGGTCCAGACGATGTCCGGGTTCTTCGGATCGACGCGGACCTGGCTGTAATACATCGGCCGGTTGTTCTCGTTCGAGCAGAAGTGCCACGTCTTGCCCTTGTCGTCCGACCGCCAGATGCCGCTCTTCTTCGGATCGGGCGGCGCCTGCTGGCCGCGCCCGCCACCGGGCTGCTGTCCGGCAGCTGCCGCCTGGCCCGCCGCCGCTGGCTGGCCTGGAGCGGCCTGTCCGGCCGCGGCCTGCTGGCCCGCACCACGCTGGCGTCCGGCACGCTGGCCGGCTGCCTGCTGCTGTCCGGCTTGCGCGTTCGCCGCCGGCGCGGCCGGCGCTGCCGCTGCCTGACCGCCACCGCCCCCGCGGCCCTGGCCCGGGGCCGTCAGCGAGCCATCGTCGTTCACACCGGCGCCGGTGCCGCCCGTGGCGCCGACTTCAATCAGCGCGTAGAGGACGTTGGGCTTGGCGTCGCAGAGCGCGAGGCCGATACGGCCGACGATCGGGTTGTCGGGCAGGCCGCTGCCGGTCAGCTTCGTCCATGACTTGCCGGCGTCGATCGTCTTCCAGATGCCGCTGTTCGGTCCGCCGCCGTTGAAGCCCCACGGCATGCGACGCCGCTGGTAAGACGAGGCGTACAACGTCTTCGGATCGAGCGGGTCCATGATGATGTCGGTGAACCCGGTGTCGTCGTCGATGAACTTCACCTTGTTCCACGTCTTGCCGCCGTCGATCGTCTTGAAAATGCCGCGATCCGGGTTCGGCGCGAACAGGTGGCCGACGGCCGCCACGTAGGCGATGTCGGGGTTCTTCGGGTCGATGACGATGCGGCCGATGCTCTGGGTCTCTTTCAGGCCGACGTTGACGAACGTCTTGCCGGCGTCGGTCGACTTGTAGACGCCGTCGCCAAACGACGAACTCTGCCGGTTGTTCGGCTCGCCCGTGCCGACGTAGATGATGTTCGGGTTCGATCGGCTGATGGCGATGTCGCCGATGGACGAGGTCGCGTAGGTGTCGAAGATCGGTGTCCAGGTGGTGCCGTTGTTGATGGTCTTCCAGATGCCGCCCGTCGCAAACCCGACGTAGATCGTGTACGGGTCGCTCGGGAGCGCTTCGATGTCGTCGATGCGCCCCGCCATGCTGGCGGGCCCGATCGATCGCCAGCGGAAGGTCTTGAGCACCGGGTCGTCGGACTGGTTGATCGTGGGTAACTGCGGCACGGGCGCCGGCGGACCCTGTGCCACGAGTCGCACCGTGAGCAGGCCGAGCGCGAGCGCCAGGCTGGCGAGCAGACACCGACCGAGTCGTCGCTTCATGGATGTGCCTCTCCGAGTCAGTTGGCAGTTAACAGTCAACGGTTAACGGTCAACAGTTAACAGTCAACAGTTAACCGTCGACGGTGAAGGGTAGACAGTCAGCAGTTGACGGGTTGACGGTTAACGAGGGGGCAGAATCCAGTAATTACGAATTACGACGGCCGGCAGCCGTCTGCTTACGATCGGACCTCGTCCATAAGGGGGCCGTGCCGCCGCAGATGGTAATACAAGGGCGCGCAGGGCAGGTAGGGTTGAGAGGGCAGGTGGCTATAGGGCAGGTGGCGTTGATAGGGCGGGCGGGGCAGGTGGGGCGCCTCAGCCCCCTTGCCTGCCCACCGGCCCCAGTGATCAGACGCGCTCGAGCGCCTGTTTCAGGTCGGCGATCAGATCTTCGGCGTCTTCGATGCCGACCGAGTAGCGGACCAGGCCGTCGGTGATGTCGGCTCCGAGCCGGGCTTCGGGTGACATGCCGGCGTGCGTCATCGACGCGGGGTGCTCGACGAGCGTCTCGACACCGCCGAGCGACACGGCCAGCGTCGCCAACCGGACGTTGTCCATCAGGACGCGGCCCGCCTCGAGGCCGCCTTTGACCTCGAAGCTGATCATGGAGCCGAACCCGGACATCTGCCGCTTGGCGAGCTCGTGCTGCGGGTGCGACGGCAGGCCGATGTAGCGGACCCACTCGACCTTCGGGTGCGCCTCGAGCCACTGCGCGATCCGGATCGCGGTGGCCTGCGCGCGTTCCACGCGGATGCCCAGCGTTTTCAGGCCGCGATGCACCAGATACGCCTGGTGCGGGTCCATGTTGCAGCCAAGCCCGATCATCATCGTGCGCAGCGACTTGCAGAGCGCCTCGTCTCTCGCCGCCAGGATGCCGCCGACGACATCCGCGTGCCCGTTGATGAATTTGGTCACCGAATGCAGCACGACGTCGGCGCCCAGGTCCAGCGGCCGCTGCAGGTACGGGCTGGCGAAGGTGTTGTCCACGGCCACCAGGCAGCCGCGCTCGTGGGCGATCGCCGCAATCGCCTGGATGTCGCTGACGATCATCGCCGGGTTCGACGGCGTCTCCAGGTAGACGAGCCGCGTGTTCGGCCTGATCGCGCACCGCACCGCGTCGAGATTCGACGTGTCGAGGAAGGTGCACGTGACGCCGAAGCGCGAGAAGTGCTTCTCGATGAGGCCGCGCGACGGGCCGTAGACCGAGGCCGTGCCGACCAGGTGCGCGCCCTGAGAGAGGAGCGCCATGTAGAGCGTCGACACCGCGCCCATGCCGGAGCTGGTGGCGACGGCGCCGCACGCGTTCTCGATCTCCGCCACCTGCCGTTCGAGCGCGTCGATCGTCGGGTTGCCCAGCCGCGTGTAGATGTAGCCGTCCGCCTGCCCGGCGAAGCGGTCGGCGCCGTTCTGCGCGTTGGCGAAGGCGAACGTCGACGTCTGGTAGATCGGAACGGTTGCGCTCCCGTAGGCGTCGTGCACCGAACCGGCGTGTACGAGCTTGGAGTTGACTCCCAGGTGCTTCGTATCCATCAAGAAGACCTCTGAAGGGCGAATGAAAATGAAGAGGCGCGGAGGACGAGGGCAGGGCAGAATATCACAGGGGCGCGAGTGGAGTCTTCGTTCGCCTGTCGCTCTCACTGTCCCCAGCCGTCGTGGAGCGACGGCGGTCGAAGGCCTCGCTGTCCACGGACGCGCGGAAGCTGCGGGGCCACGCCCGCCCATTGTGGGTGAATCCGCGAAAATCTGCGTGAATCTGCGGGTATTGATCTGCGGGATCAGACGTCCAGTTCCTCGGCCTCCTCGGCTCGCTCCATGATGAAGCGGAACCGCGCCGAGGCATCGCGGCCCATCAACTCGTTGATCACGCGATCGGTCACGAGCTGATCCGCGATATCCACCCGCAGCAACCGCCGCGTCTTGGGCGAGAGGGTCGTTTCCCAGAGCACCTTCGGCATCATCTCGCCCAGGCCCTTGAACCGCGTGATTTCGGGGGTCGCGCGACCGCCGGACTTGGCGTGCTGCTTGAGGAGCCGATCCTTGTGCGCGTCGTCGAACGCCCAGTGCGTTTCCTTGGCGATGTCGATGCGATAGAGCGGCGGCTGCGCGAGGTAGACCTTGCCGCACGCGATGAGCTGCGGCAGGTGCCGGTAGATGAACGTGAGCAGCAGCGTGGCGATGTGATTGCCGTCCGAGTCGGCGTCGGCCAGGATGATCACCTTGCCGTAACGCAGCCGGGCGATGTCGAAGTTCTTGCCGAGCCCGCAGCCGAGCGCGGTGACGAGGTCCGTCAGTTCCTTGTTCTCGAGGACCTTGGCGAGCGAGAGGCTCTCGGTGTTCAGCACCTTCCCGCGCAGTGGCAGGATCGCCTGGCGCGCCCGGTCGCGTCCCTGCTTCGCCGAGCCGCCGGCCGAATCGCCTTCGACGACGAACAGTTCGCTGTCCTCGCGGCCGGGATGCCCGCAGTCGCTCAACTTGCCGGGCAGCGTCAGCCGGCTCGATCCCGACGACTTGCGCGTCACCTCCTGCTGCGCGGCGCGGCTCGCTTCCCGCGCGCGGGCCGCCAGGATGATGCGGGCCAGGATCGCCTCGGCGACGCTGATGTTCTCGTTCAGCCAGTGCTCGAGCGCGGGGCGGACCATCGAATCGACGACCGAGACGAGCTCGGGATTGTTCAGCCGGTCCTTGGTCTGGCCCTGGAACTGCGGTTCCTGCATGAAGACGCTGAGGACGCCGACGAGCCCTTCGCGGATATCCTCGGCGGTCAGCGTCACGCCCTTCGGTGACAGGTTGTGCGTTTCGATGAAGTTGCGCACCGCCTTGCCGATGCCCGCGCGCAGGCCGGTCTCGTGCGTCCCGCCGGACCCGGTCGGGATGCCGTTCACGTAGCTGCGGATGTGCTCTTCGGTCGCTTCCGTCCATTGAAGCACGAGGTCGAGCCTGACGCCGTTCTCGCGCGCCAGCACGAACGGCGCTTCGTGGATCGGCTTCGCGCTGCGTTCGGCCAGGATCCGCCGCAGGTAATCACCGATTCCTTCGTCGTGCGCATAGACCTGGCGCTCGCCAGTGACCTCGTTCTCGAAAGTCACCTTCAGCCCTTTGTGCAGGTAGCTGGCCACCTCGAGGCGCTCGGCGATCAGGATCGGGTCGAAGTCGATCTTCGGGAAGATGGTCGGGTCGGGATGGAAGTAGACGGTGGTGCCGGTGCCGCGCGCCGGGCCGACCTTCTTCAGTTGTCCGACCGGTTTCCCCTGGTGGAAATGCTCCTCCCAAAGCGACCCGTCGCGCTTGACCTTCGCGACCAGTTCCTTCGACAGCGCATTGACGACGCTCGCGCCGACGCCGTGCAGGCCGCCGGCGGTCTTGTAGAGGCCGTGCTCGAACTTCGCGCCCGCGTGCAGCATGGTAAAGATGACTTCGAGCGCGCTCTTTTTCGTCTTCGGATGCTTGTCGACCGGGATCCCGCGCCCATCGTCGGAGATGGTCACCGAGGACCCGTCGGCGTGGAGCGTCACGGTGATGTTCGAGGCGAAGCCATTCATCGCCTCGTCGACGGAGTTGTCGAGAATCTCCCAGACGAGATGGTGCAGACCGGTCGTGCCGACGCCCCCGATGTACATGCCCGGGCGTTTGCGGACCGGCTCGAGTCCTTCCAGAACGGTGATGTCTTTCGCGGTGTAGGTGTCGGCCATTCAGGAATCGGGAATCAGGAACCAGGAATCAGGGGCAGATGCCAAGAGCCCGGGAACAGGCGCCTGATTCCTGACTCCTGGCCCCTGAATCCTAACACGTCGCGTCCGATCAGAACGGCAACGGCAGCGTGATGTCTCCGGTCGGCCGCGGTGCCGGTTCCACGGGCAGCTCGCAACGGCCGATGAGTTGTCCCGCCTCGGTTTCAATATCCACGCGAAGCCAGCCGGCCGGCACGTGCGCCAGCGGGCAACTGGTCCAGAGCCGGAATCCTTCCTTGCGCCCTCCAACGAGCCGGTGGAACGGCGATGAACAGACGAGTACGTCGTTCTCGTACCACCGGTGCGTGACGCGGTCCTCGAGTCCCATCGGGGCGTGGATGGCCGTCAGCGCGTACAACCGCCCGGTCCAGCCCGGGGCCACGCGGTCGAGCGGGCGCAAAACGCTCAAGGCGCGGCGGTTCACGTCGAGACCGAACGTGTAGCCGACAAAGCGCAGCGGCGCCGGCGGAATCAGCGGCCGTGCGAATTCCACGGTGACGAACAGCACGGCGGCGCTCGCAAGGACGACCGGCCACGCCGTCCGCCATCGCACACCACGGCGACCGTACAGGATCGACCCGAAGGCGACAAGGGCGAGGCCGGCACCGACGCGCATCGCGATCGCGTTGCTGACGCTCCAGACCAGCGGCAGCATGACGTTGATGCAGGCGAACAGGTTGAACGCGAAGAAGACGGCCATCAGGCTGCGCCGGACCGAGAGATGCCGGTCGTAGACGACGTCGAGCGTGGAGATGAGCGCCGAAATCGCCAGAAACGCGACGAATACCAGGTTCCACGACCGGGTGCTGCTGGCGTAGTACACGGGCAGCAGCAGGAAGAGCATCTGCTGGTAGAAGTTCTTGCTGAAATAGTTGAGCACCAGCCGCGCCCGGTTCGCCCATCGCGAGGATTCCGGCGGCCGGTTCAGGAGCGCCGGCGCAACGAGCGAGGCGATCCAGATGAACGCGATCTGGAACACGGCGACGCGCAGCAGGCCGTAGTGGTGCGAGCCGAGCCACATCATGCCCACGCCAACCAGCAGTGCCCAGAGGCTGTGCAGCCACCAGAACACGTCCGCGTAGCGTGTGAAGAAGGCCGGCAGACGTCGAGGACGAGTCTCGCTGCCTGTGACCGGGTTCACGGGAGAAATACTCACGGTTGAGAAGGCGCGGTCTGGGGCGACGCGTCAGGATAACACGCGGATCCCTGCCCGTTCGGACTTGGTCTATAATCCGATTCACATGCTCCGGTTGCCCTTCACCCTGCCACGCGGCGCGCACGGCGACCTCGGTGCCTTTTTCGGCAAGCTCGAGGTGCGCGTGCTCGACGCGCTATGGCGGCGCGGTGATGCGGCGAGCGTGCGCGACCTGCAGGCCGATTTTCCGAGCACCGCCTACACGACGCTGATGACGACGCTCGACCGCCTGCACCGGAAAGGCGTGCTCGAACGGATGAAGGCGGGACGGGCCTTTCTCTATCGCCCGCGCTACACGCGCGACGAGCTGCGGCTGGGGCTGGCGGAAAACGCGCTCGGCGTCATCCTCGGCACCGCGGTGTCCACGCGTCCCCTGCTGTCGTTCCTGCTCGACGCGGTCAGCAGGCGCGACGAGGCGTTGCTCGACGAACTCGAGCGGCTGGTGCGCGAGAAGCGCGGGAACGGGTCGCCGGCCCCGTCACGGAGGGACAGGTGACGTACCTGGGCCTCGGCGCCAGCCTGGCGCTCAGCGCGTTCCTCGCCATCGACGTGCTGGCGTCGGTCGTCGCCGCGCTCCTGTGGCGCGCGGCCCAGGGTGACCTGGAGCGGGTGAGTCCGCACGTACGCGCCGGTGGCCTGCTGCTTCTGCGCGTCTTCCCGGCCACGGCTGCCGCGATCATCGTCCTCGGTGTCGTCCTGCCCGCGTTCTGGCGATTCGAGCCCCGCGAAACCAGCGAGATGGTGGGGGAGAGCCTGGTCGTCCTGGCTCTGGCCGCCAGCGGCGTGATCGCCATGGCGCTTTGTCGCGGATGGCGCGCGTCTCGCGCGACCGCCCGCGTTGTTCACGGCTGGCTCCGGCACGCGCGCCCGGTCGCGTTTCCCGGCGTGCACATTCGTGCGTACAGCATCGACGCCGAGTTCCCGGTCGTCTCGGTCGTCGGCATCCTCCGGCCGCGGCTGTTCATCAGCGAGCGGGTGCTGCGCGAGTGCACGCCGGAGGAACTGCACGCGATGACCCGGCACGAGTGCGGGCACCTGGCGTCGCGGGACAACCTGAAGCGGCTGGTGCTTCGCGCGTGCCCGACTCCGTTGCTGCTGACGCGGGTGGCTTGCGAACTCGAACGGTATTGGCACGAGGCCTGTGAAGAGGCGGCCGACGATTACGCGGCGAGAGCGTCAGTCCCGTCCGCGCTGGCGCTCGCGAACGCCCTGCTCCGCGTGGCGCGCATGGCGCCCGCCGGGCGCGCGACGATCCTGCCCGCGCTCTCGCTCTACGACGGCGGCAGCTTCGAACGGCGCATCCGAAGACTCATCGCCGCCGGGCCGCGCGATGGCTCGCGTCCGGCGTGGCTCCTGGCTGCTCGTGGTCTCGCCCTCGTCGCGCCCATCCTCGCCCTGGCCGTTCTGCTCGACGGCAACCTGCTGCACGCCGTGCACCAGGTGATTGAGGCCGTGGTGGAGACGCTGCCGTAGGCGATCACGAGTCCGGAGTCCGGAGTCCGGAGTCCGGTGGCCGGAGTCTGTCGATTATCCGCTATCCACTACCCACCCACTATCCACTGCCCACTGCCAACTGCCAACTGTCATCCACCAACTACGAACCTTGGTAGTAACTCGCCGCGTTGTGTACGGTTAAGCGCCCAAATACGAGTTTCTCGCCCCTCCACGGAGTCATAGCATGCAACGTCTCAAACGACTGGGCGGACCACGTGTCTTTGCGATCGGCGCGATTGTCATCCCGCTCGGGCTCCTGCTGCCGGCCGGAGCCTTTGCGCAGTCGGCGGATCAATCCGCATCACAGGGTGTCACCAGCCAGTCGCAGGGCACACAGGCCGGCCAGGCGCAGGGAACCAGCCAGCAGCAGAAGCCACCGGCAAACGAGGCCCAGAAGCCGCCGGCAGACGCGCAGAAGCCGCAGGAGCAGCCTCCGCGCATCGAGACCGAGGTGTTCGTGAGCGCGCCGCGCCTGGACATCCCGCTGAAGGAGAATCCCGCCGCGACCAGCGTCGTCGGTGAGCCGGTGCTCAAGACGATCCCCAGGGCGATCGGCGCCGAAGAAGTGCTGCAATCAGTGCCGGGCTTGAAGGTGGACAACCAGGCCGACGGCGAGCGCGTACACCTGTCGATTCGTGGCCAGGGGCTGCTCACCGAGCGCGGCATTCGCGGGGTGACGGTGCTCCTCGACGGCCTGCCATTGAACGATCCGACCGGCTTCGCGCCCGATCTGTTCGACATCGATTGGGCGGCGGTCCAGCGCGTCGAGGTGCTGCGCGGCGTGGCATCCGCGCTCTACGGCGGCGGGTCGGCCGGCGGTGTCATCAACGTCGAGACGCGCGACGGCGCGGCCGGGTCGCCTACGGGCCAGGCGTCGCTCTCGCTCGGGCAGTACAACTTCTGGAAGCCCTTCGCCGAAGCGGGTGGGACCAGCGGAGATCTGAACTACCGCGTGTCCGCATCACTCAACCGCGGCGACGGGTACCGCCTGCACGCGAACTTCGACGCCTACAATCTGTACGGCAAGTTCCGATGGACGCCGTCGTCGAACACCCAGATGACCTTCATCGTTGCCGGCACGCACTACAAGAACGGGAACGCCGAGGGGTTGAACCTCAATTGGGCGAACCCGCTGCTGGGGCAGGGCGTCGAGTGGGCCCGGCAGGCGAACCCGGACTCGCTCACCTTCAACGAGTATCAGCTGACGAACCGGATCACGACCGGCGTGAGCGGCAGGACGAAACTGGCGCCGAACCAGGATCTGTCCTTTGCGCTCTACTACCGGCGCACGTACTGGACCGAATCGGTGCCGAGCTCGGTGAACCATCGGACGTATGACACGCCGGGCGGCAACGTGCAGTACACGATGCACTCGACCTACGACCAGGTGAAGAACCACCTGTCGCTCGGTTCGGACATCTCCTGGCAGGGGTTCAACGACTATCGATACGCGAATCTCGGGAATGCGGTCGAAGGCCCCGACCTTCTGTCGAACCAGACCATCAGCCAGCGAGGCATCGGTGTCTACGCGCTCGACCGGGTCGAAGTCGGACCACGGTGGGGCCTGATGATGGGGCTGCGCGCCGATTCCATCGACAACGAGTTGACGGACCTGCTCAAGACCGGCGGTGTCGATCTGTCCGGGGACAGGTCGTTCTCGAAGGCGACCGGCCGCGTCGGCGTCTCCTTCAACCCGCGCGCGGACGTCGGGTTGTATGCGTCGTGGGGACAGGGCTTCCTGCCGCCGGCGACCGAAGAGCTCGCGAACAATCCCGACAGCCTGGGTGGCTTCAACGTGCACCTGACGCCGGCAACGTCGCAAGGCGAAGAGTTCGGCGTGAGGGGCGGAACGAAGGGCTTCTCCTACGACGTCGGGTTCTTCCACCTGACGACCGACAACGACTTCGGCCGCTACCGGGTGGCCTCCCGGCCGCTCGAGACCTTCTACGGCAACCTCGGTGCAAGCCGCCGCTACGGCCTCGAAACCGAGATCGGTTATTACCCGGCGGCGAAGGTCGCGATTCGGGGTGCGTACACCTTCTCGGACTACCTGTACACGAGCATCCAGAGCCTGTTCGGCAACTTCACCGACAAGGTGATGCCGAACTCGCCGCGGCACCAGGTGTCGCTCGATTTCGAGTACAAGGTCGATGCCCACTGGGTGGCCGGCGCGAACGTGTTCGGTCAGAGCATGCAGTACGTCGATCAGACGAACGTCCCGTCCGCCGACGGCTTCACGCTCTTCAACCCGCGTGTCGCGTATCGGTGGGAGGGCAAGGGCTACCAGGGCGAGATCATGCTGCAGGCACGCAATCTCTTCGGACAGCAGTACATCGCGTTCACCGAGCCCGACCCCGACGGCAATTCGTACCAGCCCGGGCCGACGCGTGAGACGTTCGTCACGTTCAGGATCCTGTTCGGCGGGAAGTAACGGAAGCGATTTGGCCGCCGGCGCAGAGGGCTGCGCCGGCGCCGATCGGGACCGACACCGGGGCCGCTCTCCGGAGGCTGACCTCATACCCGTGTCCTCAGCCTCGCGGAGACCGTCCCGGTGCCGGGCGTTTCGCAAGCCTCCCCTTGCCAAGTCCCATCACTTGCGCTTTACTGCTCAGTCAGGGGCGCTTGCCGCCTCGTTCGCGGAGGGACGCGATGGCCGAGACGATGACGCGCGAGGAAGCGATCCACAAGATCGGCACCTTGATCAGCCAGGTGCCGGTCGCCATGCTGACCACGACCTCGTCGCGCGGATGGTTGCGCAGCCGGCCGATGGTGGCGCAGCGTGGACCGTTCGATGGCGAGCTGTGGTTCCTGACCAGCCGAACGGCCGCCAAGTCGGGTGAGGTCCGCGACCGCCGGCAGGTCAACGTCAGCTACGCCTCGCCGGAACGCGACTGCTACGTGTCGATCGCGGGCATCGCCACGCTGGTCGACGATCGGGTGCGCGCCAAGGCGCTCTGGGGTGAGGCGCTCGAGCCGTGGTTCCCCAAGGGACTCGCCGATCCGGATCTCGTGCTGATCCGCGTCGAGGCAGAGGAGGCCGAGTACTGGGACTCGTCGGCGAAGAAGATGGTGCTCGTCTCCGAATTGCACCTGGCGCGACCCGTGTTCCGGGACGTGGAGCCCGGGACAGGGTGGTGATATTCCACTTTCTACATTCCATATTCCACATGCCAAGGGGACCTACGGTCCCTGCGGATTCCCGGCAGATGATGCCGGTTCGCTGCCGATCGCTTGTCGGGCGGGCGGGCATTGTCGAGGAACCCGCCAATCTACGAGCTTCCGACCGGGCACGGCCCCTGTCGGCCGTGGCGATCTTCAACGTTTCTGCTTGTAACCTCGCGTAGCGACGAGATTTATCGTCCAACCGCTTGCCAGCACGCCCGCATTGGTGCACAATAGTGAACCGCGAGCGCGCCGCAGCTCCTGCTGCACGTGACGGTCGGCGCGCGTGCCCTCACGATCGGTTTTCCATCACGTTTTCGGCCGCCGGCTCGGGAGCGGGAGGCTCCGGGTCACAGAACGGCCGAAGATTGTGAAGAAGTTCACAAATTGTTGTGAAACATTTCACAAGCACCCGGTTCCGGCCATCCTCCGCGAGGTACTCACCATGTCCTCTCTCCTGACCGTGACAGCCATCACGGTGGCAGCGATCCTCGTGTGCGCGGTCCAGGCCATCCGCGCCAGGCGCCTGCTCATCTGTGCCATGTGGCTGGCGGGCGCGAGCGCGGCGACTTCGCTGCTGATGTACGCGCTCGGCGCCGCCGAGGTGGCGGTTATCGAGCTGAGTGTCGGCGCCGGCCTCGTCACCGTCCTGTTTGTCTTCGCGATCAACATCGCCGGCGACGAGCCGATCGCCATCCGGTCGCGGGTCCCGCGTCCGCTGGCCTGGGTCGTCACCGTCGGCTCGTTCGCTCTGTTTGGCTGGCTGACGCTGCCTCGGGTCGGCGTCGCGCTGCCGCTCGCCGGCGCCGAACGGTTCGCGACGGCGCTCTGGGAATACCGCATGGTGGACGCCCTGCTGCAGGTCGCCCTCATCTTCGCCGGCGTGCTCGGGGTCGTCGGCCTGCTGGCCGAGGAGCCGGCGGCGGCCGAGGCCGCGCCCGCCCTGGCCGTCCTGCTCGCGGAGATCCCCGACGCGGAAAAGGAGAGGGTCTGATGACGTTCGACATGGCCACGCTGACCGTCATCGCGGTCCTGGGCCTGCTCGGGATCGGCCTTTACGGTCTGCTGATTGTCCGAAACCTGATCAAGGTCGTCATCGCGATGCAGATCATGGTCAAGGGCGCCATGCTGGCGCTCATTCTCGCGGGGCGCGCGGCCGGCCAGATGCAGACCGGGCAGGCCATTGCGCTGACCGTCATCGTCGCCGACACGATCGTGTCGGTCGTCGCCCTTGCGCTCGCCGTGCAGGTGCGTCGCTGCTTCGGCACGCTCGATGCCGAGGCGCTCACCACGCTGCGGAGGTAGTCGATGACTGCGACGCTCATTCTTCTCGCGATCGCGCTGCCCTGGCTCGGCGCGCTGCTCGTCTGGCTGGCGGGCGATGCCCGGCCGAAACTGCAGCACGCCCTCGCGGTGCTCTTCGCGCTTGGCGGCGCGGCGGCGGCCGTCGTCCTCATCGGCCACCGCGGCACCGAGAACGTGCTCAACGTGCCGCTCGGCAGCGTGTTCGGAGCCGCGACGTTTCTGCCCGACGGCCTGGCCATCTTTCTCGCCGTCGTCGCGACCGTCATCGGCAGCCTGGCCGTCATCTTCTCGGTCGACTACATGCACGGCGAGAAGCAGCTGGGCCGCTATTACCTGATGGTGCTGTTCTTCATCGGCGCCATGGTCGGCCTGGTGCTCTCGAGCAACCTGCTGCTCATGTTCGTCTTCTGGGAAATCACCGCGCTGTGCTCCTACGCACTCATCTCGTTCCACAGCGACGATCCCAAGGCGGTCGCCGGCGGCATCAAGGCGCTCATCATCACGCAGGTCGGCGGCGTCGGCCTGCTGGCGGGCGCGCTGGTGCTCTACGTCCACCAGGGCAACTACGACATCCCGACGTTCCTGGCCAACGCCCACGCGCTGCCGGCCAACGTGCTGGCGGTGATGGCGTTCGGCTTCCTGATTGCCGCAGCCGCCAAGTCGGCGCAGTTCCCGTTCCAGACGTGGCTGCCTGACGCGATGGAAGCGCCCACGCCGGTCAGCGCGTTGATTCACGCGGCGACGATGGTGAACGCGGGCGTCTACCTGTTGGCGCGCTTCTACCCGGCGTTCGCGACCGTGCCCGGCTGGCGCGCGACGGTCCTCGCCGTCGGCGCGATCACCGCGATCCTGGCGGCGCTGATGGCGGTCGTGTCGAACGACCTCAAGCGCGTGCTCGCGCATTCCACCGTCAGCCAGCTCGGGTACATGGTGTACGCGATCGGCGCCGGGGGCGTCTTCGCGAGCCAGTTCCACCTGCTCAGCCACGCGGTCTTCAAGGCCCTGCTCTTCCTCTGCGCCGGCGCGGTCATCCACGGCGTCGGGACGCGCGACATGCGCCAGATGGGCGGCCTCGGCAAGCGCATGCCGCTCGTGCGGGCGGCGATGATCATCGGCGGGCTGGGGCTGGCGGGCATCCCGATCGTCAACGGCTTCTGGAGCAAGGAACTGGTCCTCGAGGCCGGGTTCGCGGGCGGCCCGGTGTGGGCGTACGCGGTGATGGTGGTCGGCGCCGGCCTGACCGCGCTCTACACCCTGCGCTTCCTGACGATGGTGTTCTACGGCGAACCGCGCGGCGGCCACGTGCACGACGCGGGGCTCGCCATGAAGACGGCGCTGGTCCCGCTCGCGCTCGGCACGCTCGTGACATGGCTCATCGCCGGGCCGTTCTGGGAGTTCCTGAAGTCGGCATTGCCGGTCGGGGAGCAGGAAGTCGAGGCGACGGCGCAGATCCTGACCAGGGTCGCAACCGCGCCGGCGACGTTCGGCGTGCTGGGCGTCGTGGCGGTCGGCCTTCTCGCGTGGGTGGCGCGCCGGCAGCTCGACGGCGTCGCGCGGCTCTTGCGCGGCCTCGGGTGGGCGGCGGCGCACGACTTCGGCTTCGAAGCGATCAACAGGGGAGTCGTCTCGGCGACGATGGAGTCGGCCGAATCGCTGCGCGTCACGCAGACCGGGCTCCTTGGCTGGAACGTGCTCGGCATCATCCTCGCGCTCGCCGCCGTGCTCGGCGTCCTGGCGATTGGAGGCATCTGACACCATGAGCCCTTTGAACGCCTTGACGTGGTTGCTCGTTCTGCCGCTCGCCTCTTCGCCGGTCATCTATCTCGCCGGCCGAATACCGGTGCGGCGCGGGGGCAGTGCGGCCCCGGCGCGCTGGCTCGCGTTGCTCGTGATGGTGGTGACGGGCTGGCTGCTCTACGTGTCCGGCCAGCAGGTGCTCGCCGACGGCGCCCTGCCGCTCACGATCGGCAAGGTGGCGCTGTCGATGGACGGCGTCAGCCTGCTGCTCGGCGTGACGGTCCTCGCGCTGACGTTTCTCGTGACCGTCTTCTCGATCCCGTACATGGCGGAGGAGACGGGCGAGGAGAAGTACTACGCGCTCCTCACCGCGATGATGGGGACGATGATCGGCCTGGGCTGTGCCCACGACCTGTTCAACCTGTGGGTGTGGTTCGAGGCGATGGCGATCACCTCGTACATGCTCGTCGCCTTCTACCGCCAGCAGCGCGGCGCGCTCGAGGCGGGGATCAAGTACCTGGTCCAGTCCGCCGTCGGCTCGGTGTTCGTGCTGCTCGGCATCGCGATCGTGTTCGCGACGACCGGCTCGCTCGATCCGCACGAGATCCGGGCGGCGGCGACCACCCTGGACCCGATGATGCTCGTGGCGGGCGCGCTCTTCCTCATCGGGTTCGGCGTCAAGACCGCGCTCGTGCCGCTGCACACCTGGCTGCCGGATGCGCACTCGCAGGCGCCGAGCGGCATCAGCGCGATGCTGTCGGGCGTCGTCATCGAGGCGGGCCTGGTGGCGTTGCTGCGGTCGCTGGGCTGCCTGCCGGCGGCCAGCGCGAGCTGGGGCGGGCTCATCCTGGCCTTCGGCGCGGCGAGCATGATCGTCGGCAACCTGATGGCGCTGCGGCAGACGCAGGTGAAGCGGCTGCTCGCCTACTCGAGCGTCAGCCACATCGGCTACATGCTGCTCGGCTTCGGCGTCGCGGTCGGTTTCAGCCTGCCGCACGGCGCGGCCGGGGGATTCTTCCACCTGATCAACCACGGCCTCATGAAGGGGCTCGCGTTCCTCGCGGCCGGCGCCTTCCTGTATTCGCTGCACGTGTCGAAGGGCAGCCACGCGCCGCTGATGGTGGACGATCTGAACGGCGCGGCGAACCGGTACCCGATGACGGCCATCGCGTTCAGCGTCGCCGTGCTGGCGTTGGGCGGGCTGCCGCCGCTCGCCGGCTTCATGTCGAAGTGGGCGATCATGGTCGCGGGCTTCGAGACCCATAACCGGACGGTGGAGGCGCTGGTCGTCTTCGCGGCCCTCAACAGCGTGCTGTCGCTCGGGTACTACGCGCCACTGGTCAACCGGATGTACCGCCACGAGCCGTCGCCGGCCGTGCGCGACGGCAAGCCGATCGGGTTCCTGATGGGCGCGCCGCTGATGGTGATGATGCTGGCGGTCATCGTGATCGGCTTCTGGCCGGGCGCGATGGACTGGATCACGGGGCCCGCTGCCTCGAGCCTGGTCGGCATGTTCACGGGACACGGAATGGTGGGGAATTAGGACGCAATTGCAGACAGCGTAGGGGCACAACATGTTGCGCCCCTACCGACTTGGAACATCCATGGACTTCTTACTCGCACCGCCCATCGCCTTTGTCCTCTACATCCCGCTGGTGCTGCTCATCGTGGGGCTGGGCCGCGTCCTCGCCGGGGCGTCGCGGCCGACCGCGATGAAGACCAGCGTGTATGGCAGCGGCGAGGCCTCGCCGACCTTTCCGGCGGCGCCTGGCTATCGCCCGTTTTTCCTGATCGCGTTCTTCTTCGCGGTCGTACACCTCGGCATGCTCGTGCTGGGTATCGGGAGCCTTCCCACCCCGGCCGCCGCGTATATCGTGGGACTGCTGCTGGCGCTCGCGGCGCTCATCCTCGGCTAGGAGGGCTAGTGTGATGGAAAGTTCGGCGCTGCAGAAAATCCTCGACCCGATCCGCGCCTGGGCGCGCATCAACTCGCCCTGGCTGATTCATTTCAACAGCGGGTCCTGCAACGGGTGCGACATCGAGATCCTGGCGACGCTCACGCCGCGCTATGACCTCGAGCGGTTCGGCGTGAAACTGCACGGCAGCCCGCGGCACGCGGACGTGCTCGTGTGCACCGGCCCGGTGACGCTGCAGGCGCGCGATCGGCTGATTCGCATCTACGAGCAGATGCCGGATCCGAAGTTCGTCGTGGCGGTCGGATCGTGCGGCTTGTCGGGCGGCGCGTTCCAGGGGTGCTACGGCGTGGTGGGCGGCCTCAACGAGGTGATCCCGGTGAACGCATTCGTGCCCGGCTGTCCGCCGCGGCCCGAGGCGATCATCTACGGTGTCGTGGCGCTGCTGAACAGTCTCAAGCCGGCGAAGGCGAGCTAGGGGACCAGGACAGTCAATGGTCGAGAGTCGATAGTCAATCGTTGAGACGGAACGAGGCAATCGTCGAGAGTCAGCGGTCAACGGTCAACTGTCAACTGTCAACTTCAAGGATCAGACATGAACACACTGGACGCGCTGCAGAAGGCCGAATCGGTCCTGCAGCCGATCGCCACCGACCTGACGCGGCCCACGGCGGATCGACTGGACGCGACGATTGCGCCCGCGAGCCTGCCGGCCGCGGTCGAGGCGTTGCGGCGGATACGATTCGGCTATCTCTCCGCGATTACCGGCCTGGACTGGCCGCCGGTGGCTGGCAAGGCCGGTGCCCCTGACCAGGCAGGACGCGTCGAAGCGCTCTATCACTTCTGCGGGGGCGCGGCCGTCGTCACGCTTCGGGTCAACGTGCCGTACGACCAGCCCCGGGTGCCGAGTATCTGCCATCTGATCCCGTCGGCGACGCTCTACGAACGCGAACTCGCGGAGATGCTCGGCGTGACCGTGGTGGACACGCCGGTGACCGATCACCTGCTGCTGCCCGACGGATGGCCGGACGGCGTGTACCCGCTGCGGAAGTCGTTCACCGGAAAGGTCGAATTGACCCCTGCGCCGTAGGCACCGGGAGACGAGGTGCCCGACGCGACAGCGCGGTGGGGTGCCTCGGGCCCGGGGCCGGCTTGGCCCGATCTGAGGTCGGTGCCTACGTGAGGATAGACATGGACATGCAGCAGACGTCGCCGAAGAAATTCATCGTGCCCATCGGGCCGCAGCACCCGGCGCTGAAGGAACCGGGCCACTTCGAAATCGAGGTGGACGGGGAGATCGTGATATCGGTGAGCGCGCGGCTGGGCTACGTGCATCGCGGCATCGAGAAGGGCGTCGAAGGGCACAACTGGGCGGCCTCGATGTACATGCTGGAGCGCATCTGCGGCATCTGCTCGCACGTGCATGCGACGGCGTACGCGCTGGGCGTCGAAAAGCTGGCGGGCGTCACCGCCCCGCCCCGCGCCCAGGCGATCCGCGAACTGGTTGCCGAACTCGAGCGGGTGCACAGCCACCTGCTGTGGCTGGGCGTCGCGGCGCACGAGGGCGGGTTCGACACGCTGTTCATGTACTCGTGGCGCGACCGCGAGACGGTGATGGACATCCTCGAGAGCCTCACCGGCAACCGCGTGAACTACTCGGCGAACCTGATCGGCGGCGTGAAGTTCGACGTGGACGACAAGCACGCCGACGAGATCCGCCGCGGCATCGATTTCCTCGAGGAACGCACGAAGCACTACCTGACCGTCGTGACCACCGATGAGACGTTCCTGCGCCGCACGCGCGGGATCGGCACGATGACCAACGAGCAGGCGGAGGAACTGGGCGCGGTCGGTCCGGTCGCCCGCGCATCGGGGGTCGCGCGCGACGTGCGCGTCGATGCACCCTACGCGGCCTACGCCGACTTCCCGGTCAAGATGATCGTGGACGAGGGATGCGACCTCGAGGCGCGCTTCGTCGTGCGCATGAAAGAGCTCTTCGAGTGCTACCGGGTGATCCGCGAGATCCTCGACAAGATGCCGCCCGGGGACCTGGCGGTGAAAGTGAAACCGCGCGTCCCGGCAGGGGAGGCCATCAGCCGGGTGGAGGCGCCGCGCGGGGAACTCTTCTACTACTTGAAGAGCACGGGCGGCACCAACCCCGATCGCATCAAGGTGCGCACGCCCACGCTCTGCAACTGGGGCTCGGTCCTGGCGCTCGCGCCGGGCCACAAGCTGGCCGACATCCCGATGATGCTGGCCGGCATCGACCCGTGCTTCTCGTGCAACGACCGGCTGGTCACGATCGAGCGCCGCGGCAGCGCCGACACGTGGACCTGGGCGCAGCTCCGCCAATACGGAATCGAGTATTACCGATGACACTGACACTGCCACCGATCATCGCGTTCCTCTTCCTGCCGGGTGGCCTGTTCCTGCTCGTCGGGAGCCTGTTCTACGAGTGGGCCGACCGGAAACTGGTCGCGCAATTCCAGAACCGCATCGGGCCGCGCTGGTTCCAGCCCGAGGCGGACATGTTCAAGCTGCTGGCGAAGGAAGAGATCGTTCCAGACGGCGTCAACCGCCTGCTCTTTCACGGCCTGCCGATCCTCGCGCTGGCCGGGGCGTTGACGGCGGCGCTCTACGTGCCGATGCTGGGGCTCGCGCCGTCCTACAGCTTCCGCGGGGATCTCGTCGTGACGCTGTACCTGCTGAGCCTCATGACGTTGTGCATGGGGCTGGCCGGCGCCAACACGATCGACCGGTTCTCGCTGCTCGGCGCCACGCGCGCCCTTACGCAGATGTTCTCCTACGAGGCGCCGTTCCTGCTGGCGCTGCTCGGTCCGGCGATCGCCGCGGGCACCTGGCAGATCGGCGACATCAACACGTACGCCGCCAAGCATACCTGGCTGCTTCTCACCCAGCCGATTGGCTTCATCGTCGCCGGCGTGGGGCTGATGGGAAAGCTGGAACTGCCGCCCTTCGATGCGCCGGAAGCCGAAACCGAGATCGTCGGGGGCGCGATGACCGAGTACAGCGGCCGTGGCTGGGCGCTGTTCCGGCTCGGGCGCGACATCGAGCTGATGGTCGGCCTCACGCTGATCGCAGCCTTCTACCTTGGCGGGCTGGGCCACCCGCTGGCATTCGTGCTCAAGACGTTCGGCCTGCTCGTCGTCATTGCCGGGCTGCAGTCGCTGTTCGCACGGCTGCGCATTGACCAGGTGGTCGGCCTCTGGTGGCGCGTCGGCATCATGCTGGCGCTCGCGCAGCTGCTGATCCTGGTGGTGCTGGCGCAGCTGGCATAATCGAGACGTCCCAGGCCAGAGCCTGGAACCTGCGACATCGGGTGGTAGGCTCACAGGGTCGATGATTGGTGCGATAGGTTCGGGCCTCCAGGCCGGGACACACGAGGGAGAACATGAGAATCGGCGCGATGCTCGGCGATATCACCCGGTCGCTCTTCAGGAAACCGGTGACCGAACTGTATCCATTCACGCGGAAGGCAGCGCCGGATCGGCTGCGCGGCAGCCTCATCTTCGACCCGGCCAAGTGCACCGGGTGCAAGATCTGCGTCCGCGACTGCCCGGCGAACGCGCTCGAGCTGCACGTCATCGACAAGACGGCCAAGCGCTTCGTCCTGCGCTTCCACAGCGACCGCTGCACCTTCTGCGCGCAGTGCGTGTTCAGCTGCAACTTCGACGCGATCAGTCTCTCCCACGAGGCGTGGGAGCTGGCGGCCCTGTCGCAGGAACCGTTCAACGTGCCGTGTGGGCGGCCGGAGGACATCGCGGCGTTGCCGGCTGAAGCGTAACGCCATGGCTCCAGATTCCCGGCTCCGGGCTCCAGGTCTGGCCGTCGCCCCGGAGCCCGATGCCTTCATCGAGGGACTTGACAAGTTTCTCGGCATAAGTAACTCTGTCGCCCGCGTCGCGGTACTGGGGATCGGCAACGACCTGTCCGGGGACGACGCAGTCGGCGTGCGGATCGCTCGCGAATTGAAATCGCGCGTGGGATCGCGAACTGACTGTCTCGTGCTCGATACCGGCACGGCTCCCGAGAACTTCACGGGGCCGATTCGGCGGTTTGGGCCCGAATTGGTGCTGCTGGTGGACGCCGCCGATCTTGCTGCAGAGCCGGGCACCGTGGCCTGGCTCGACTGGCAGCAGACCGATGGATTGAGCGGC
Source organism: Acidobacteriota bacterium (assembly GCA_003170135.1). Lineage (GTDB taxonomy): Bacteria > Acidobacteriota > Vicinamibacteria > Vicinamibacterales > Fen-181 > Fen-181. Next base: position 4,458 of record PMZR01000127.1, on the reverse strand, counting down.
TCGACTCACACGCTCCCCCCCTCAGTGCTGGCGCAATTCCTGGTCGGGGAATTGGCCTGCCGCCTCGCGTTGCTGGTGATTCAGCCGGCGCAGCTCGAATTCGACTGCCCGCTCTCGCCGCCCGTGCGGGGTGCAGCGGACCGCGTCGTCGAAGGGCTGGCGGCCGTGCTGGAAGCTCGGCCAGTCTGACGCTCGCCCTCGTCGCGGATGCCGCGGGCGGGAATGGCAGCCGGAACCGGTGCTGGCGCGCACGTGGCTGCGCGTGCAACCGCGTTCCTTCGTTCTTAACCGTCGGAAGAACAGGAATGATGATGCACAACCCTAGACGTCGTTTCGCCGTGCTCGCGTTCGGTCTTGTCGCGCTCGCCGTCCTCGGCTTCGCGCCCGTGTTTGCCCAGGCTCCCGCTCAGAACGCCGTCCCGGCGGCGGTCGCGGCACCGCCGGCCGCGCCGGCCGATGTCGCCGCCATTCCGGCCGACGCCGAGAAGAGCGCGTCCGGCCTCGCGTGGAAAGTGCTGAAGCCGGGGACTGGCACGGCGCACCCGAAGGTCACCGACAAGGTCACCATCAACTACAACGGCTGGACGGCCAACGGCCGGATTTTCGACAGCACGGACGTGCGGGGCAAGTCGAGCGTCTACACGCTCGGCAACCTGGTGCCCGGCATGGTGGAAGGCATTCAGATGTTGACGGTCGGAGAGAAGCGGCGGTTCTGGATGCCCGACAACATCGCGTTCAAGAGCGCACCGGGCAAGCCGCAGGGGATGTGCGTGTTCGAGATCGAACTGGTCGACATCCAGGCCGGGACCGTGGGCGTGACCGCGCCGCCCGACGTCGCCGCGCCGCCGGCCGATGCGCAGAAGACCGCGTCAGGGCTTGCATCGAAAGTGCTGAAGGCGGGCACGGGCAAAGTGCATCCGACGGCCACCAGCGGGGTAACCGTTCGCTACTCGGGGTGGACGACCGACGGCAAGATGTTCGACAGCTCGGTGGCGCGCGGGGAGTCGATCACCTTCAAGCTCAACCAGGTGATCGCCGGCTGGACGGAAGGGCTGCAGCTGATGGTCGAAGGCGAACAGCGCCGCCTCTGGGTCCCGGGCAAGCTCGCCTACGACAACATCAACCGTGAAGGCGCGCCCAAAGGGATGCTGGTCTTCGACGTGGAGTTGGTCAAGATCCAGTAGGGTCCGGAGTCCGAAAGTCCGAAAGTCCGGAGTCCGAACGGGCCAAAGGTTGCCGGGATCGGGGATCAGGGTTATGTCTGGTCCCTGGTCCCTGGTCCCCGGTCTCCGCCCTCTTTCACACCACGACCGCGGGTACTTCCATCTCCCCCTGCCGGAACGCGCGCAGGAACGCGTCCACCACCTTCGGATCGAAGTCCGTGCCGGCGCCCTTGGCGACGATGTCCTTCACGTCGAGGGGCGACATCGCCTTGCGGTAGGGGCGATCGCTCGTCATCGCGTCGTAGTGGTCCGCAACCGCGATGATGCGCGCTTCGAGCGGGATCTGCTCGCCGCTCATCGGCGTGTACCCGGACCCGTCGAATTTCTCGTGGTGCGCCAGCACGATCGGGATGACGCGCCTGAGCGATCCGCCGATCGGCTCGAGGATGGTGGCGCCCCGGGCCGCGTGTTGCTGGATTTCGTGGAATTCCTCTTCGGTCAGCCGCGCCGCCTTGTAGAGCAGTTCGCGGCTGATTTCGAGCTTGCCGATGTCGTGCAGCAGGGCGGCCGCGCGCACGTCCTCGATCCGTTCCGGGCCGAGATCCATCTCCTCGCTGATCGTCGCCGCGTACACGGCCACCCGGTAGGAATGGTTCTCCGTGTACTTGTCCTTGGAGATGAAGTGCCGGAGGATGAGCATCAGGCCATGGTAGGTCTCGCGCAGTTCCTTCACCTGCGCGGTCTTGTGATCGTAGAGCGCTCCCATCAGGTTGCCGGTCAGGACGAGGATCCCTCCCCACGCCGTGATGTCCAGCCACTTTTCGAGTGACGTCGGTACGGCGGGACCGTGCCACAGCTGATCCGCGCTGACCGCCGCCAGCAGGGCGACGAGCAGGACGCTGGCGAAGGCTGTCAGCGTGGCGTGGCGGCGGCCGTACAGATATGCCGAGGCGACCGTCGGCAGCGTGTAGAGGCCCAGCAGCATCCGCCCCGAGGCCACCGCGAGGTTCAACACCAGGGCGATGACGAAGAGGGAGAGCAGGAGCCAGAGTTCCTTGTTGACCTGTTCGATCCGCTGCAACGTCGACGGTTTCATCCGAACGCTCCGAAAAATGGCCACGCACGCCCCGGTTGCGGCGTGCGACAACCACACTCCCGTTCCGTCGGCGAACCAGCGGTCATCAGGAATTATCGGCTGGCAGGGGATGGTCCTGTAGACACGCCAGCCCGGCGCCCGTGGGCCGTCAAGGCGAGCGGGCCATCTCGTATCAGACCAATGCCGGGAGCATAGATCTTCACTTCGCGGGCGCCTCGTTCGAGCGGCGTCGTCTCTTCGGTTTCGAGGCAGTTGGCGAACGTCCCCGCGGGAGTCGTCACCTGCCTGGTGGCGCTGAGGATCTCGGCGCGATCCATGGCAACCCCTGGAGCCATTTCCTGGTAGTACCGCAGGCCGACGGTGGCGGTGCCCGGCATCATCAGTCCGAACGTCGCGTGCATGCCGTGCAGCCACGCGCTCTCGTGGTTGGTGACTTTCCCGTCGGTGTACACGTCAACGTCCTCGCCGAAGTAATAGACGTTGCGTGTGCCTTTCTCGATCGCAAAATAGTTGCGGGACACTTCGGCGAGGGCGTCGGCGCGCGTCTCCCGCTCTTCGACGACCCTGGTATCGATGCCGGCGATCCGCTTCGTGTCGGCGAGGACGGTGACGACCAGTCGCACGGTCTTGCCGTCCTCGAGACCTTCGAGCGTGATCTGGTACCCCGGCTTCAGGATGAAGTAGGCGTTCTCGCCAATCGTCGCCAGGTCGCCCGCCTTCACGGGGAAGGACTGCAACCAGGCGCGGGTTGTCTGTTGCCGGGCCCGGGCGCCTGGGACGCTGGCAAAGCCGACTGACGTCGCGCACAACGCGCCGATCAGAAGCCATCGGCGGAGCATCGGATCTCTCCTTGAGGGTGCAGCCAGGAGCATGGGCTGGCCGTGCTCCTGGCTGCCGGCCGTGCGGCTACTTCTTCGTCGGCGCCGGCTTCTTCGCGGCCGGCTTCCTTGCGGCCGGCGCCTTCGGTTCCGGCGGCGCCAGGGTCCCGTCGGGCATGAACGTCACCGACTTCTTCGGCGCGCCTTTGATCGCCAGCTCGTACTGGAGCGTCTGGCCGCGGGTCAGCTTCTCGGCCTTGGTGATCGTGGCCTTCGGGTACAGCTTCTTCAGCGCGTCGCCGACGGGCGCCGGCAGGTCGGCCGGCTTGACCTGTTCCTCCATCTCGACGACGGTGCCGTCCGGGTTGTAGAGAAAATCACGGTTCTGGCCCTGGTCTATGCTCTCGACTTCATAGACCGTCTTGCCGTTCTCGGTTTCCTTCGACGTTCCGGTGATCTTCCCGTTCGGGTAAGCCTTCTGGAAGGCTTCCGTGATAGCGGCCGGCAGGGCGACCTTCGTGGCAGCCTTCTCGGTCTGTGCGCCAGCGGCTTTCGGCGCCGGCTTCTTCGCCTCTTGCGCGGCGACGCCCGCGCAAAGGCACAACGTGAGTGCGGCAACGGTTCCCAGGGTCCAGGTCAGTTTCACGGTGTCTCCTCCAGTGTATCGTCGATGATCGAAACGAGGGGCTTTAAGTCGTGTCGGCTGCGGGGGCAGGTCGTGAAGAAACCGTCAAATCAAGACCTGACCCCCGGGCAGCACGATGCGGAACAGGCTGCCACCGGGCTGGGCCGGGGCCACCTCGATCCGCCCGCCGTGCGCTTCGACGGCCCATCGCGCGATCGACAATCCGAGACCCGCGCCGCCTACCTCGCGGGACCGTGATTTCTCGATGCGATAGAACCGGTCGAAGATCTTCTCGACGTGTTCGGGCGCAATGCCCGGCCCGCAGTCCTGCACCGCGAGCGTCGCGTGCGCGGGCCCGCCGGCCACGGTCACGCGGATCTCGCCCTGCGCCGGGCTGTACTTGATCGCGTTGTCGAGCAGGTTGATGACGGCCTGGCGCAGCACGACGCGGTCCGCGAGCACGAAGACGGGATCCGGTGCCTCGATGACGACCGCCTGGCGCTTGTCCTCGGCGAGGACCGAGAGATGGTCGGCGACCTCGCGCGCCAACGCGCTCAGATCGATCCGCTCCCGCGTCAGCCGCGCGCGGCCGCCCTCGGCGCGCGCCAGCGTCAGCAGGCTTTCGACCAGGCGATTCAAGCGGTCGGCCTCTTCGAGCATGCTGCCGATGACCTCACGGTATGCGTGCTCGGTCCGCGGTTCCCGCAGGCCGACTTCGCCGACGGCGCGGATGGCGGTGAGCGGCGTGCGCATCTC
>PMZR01000010.1 GCA_003170135.1 Acidobacteriota bacterium | reverse complement strand
GCGGTGAGCGGCGTGCGCATCTCGTGCGATGCATCGGCCGTGAAGCGGCGCAACTGGTTGAACGACGCCTCGAGGCGGCTGAACGTGTCGTTGAATACCGAGGCCAGGTGTCCGAGTTCATCGCCCGGGTTGTCCACCGGGAGCCGATCCCCGAGGCGCGCCGCCGTGATCTGCCGGGCGGCATTCGCCATGCGATCGACCGGTGCGAGCGCTCGCCGCGCCACGAGGTAGCCGCCCAGGCCCGCAAAGGCGCAGGCGAGCGGCAGGCCGAGTCCGAGGATGGCGACCAGGCGGCGAAGCTCGCGGCGCTGGCGTTCCTCGGATCGCCCGACCCGCACGATCGCCTTGCCGCCTGCCACATCCTGCGTCCCGGTGATCTGTCTGAACCAGGCGCCGCCTTGCGCGCGCACGGACTGAAGGTCGGGCGGCGCCGCCGGGCTGACGCGGCTGAGCATCGTCACCGGGCCAGGCGCGAGGGGATCGCGATACAGGGGCCGGCCGTCGAGCGCCCACACGCATGTCCACGGGCCCTGCGCCGCTTCCGGATCGGTGGTGTCGCGATCGGAATCGACGACGACCGACGACAGCGTGCCGTCCGGGTTCCGGCGGAACGAGTCTTCCGCCCGGTCGAAGTCCTCATGCAGCTGGCGATCGAGGTCCGCGACCAGGGTGTGCCGGACGAACGCGAAGACACCGCCCGCGTAGAGCGCCAGCACGATCGCCAGGGCGACCAGGTGCCACAGCGTCAGGCGCACCCGCACGCTTCGCGGCTGCCACCAGGAGGTCACGGTTCGTCCTCACCGAGGATGAACCCGACGCCGCGGACCGTGTGGATCAGTTTCACGGCACAGTCCTGATCGACTTTCCTCCGGAGCCGGGCGATGTGCACGTCGATCACGTTGTCGAGCGGTGTGCCGCGATTGGGTTCTCGCCACACCTCGCGGGCGATCATCTCGCGCGACACCAGCGCGTGCTGGTGCCGGAGCAGGTACTCGAGCAGGTCGAATTCGCGGGGCGTCAGATCGATGGGCACCGAGCCGCGCACGACGGTCCGGTCCACGCGGTCGAGTTCGAGGTCGGCCAGGCGCAGCCGCAGCGCCGCATCCGCCCTGCCTCGCCGCAGCAGCGCGCGAATGCGGGCAATCAGTTCGGGAAAGGCGAAGGGCTTGATGAGATAGTCGTCGGCTCCGGCATCGAGGCCTTCGACGCGGTCCTCGATGGTGTCGCGGGCGGTCAACACCAGTACCGGTATGGCGGAGCCGCCGGCGCGAATGCGCTTGAGCACCTCGATACCGTCGCAGCCGGGCAGCATCAGATCCAGCACGATCAGGTCGAACGGGCCCGCCGCGGCGCGGAACCCTTCCTCGCCGTTGCGGGCGAGTGCGACCTGGTACCCCTCGGCCTCGAGCCCTTCCTTGACCGCGCGGGCCACCTTCACTTCGTCCTCGACGACGAGAATGGACGCGATCGTCACGGGGTCAAGGATAGGCCGGGACGCGGCGCGACACGCATGAAGATTTGTTCAGGTCAGTGTGGGGGCCGGAATTCAGCCGCAGATTTTCGCAGATTCTCGCAGGTACGCGCACCGTCACTGTCCCCGGCCGTCGAATCGCGACGGTCGGTCGAAGTCCCCGCGCCCACCTATGCGCTGACGCTGCGGCCCTCCTGCGCCCGCGCCAACGCAATCGGCGTGAATCTGCGTGAATCTGTGGCAGGTTGATCGTGGGCATGCGGCGCGCGGGCCACGCGCGCTGCGGCGTGGTCCGCGTCCCTGATGGCAAACGAGGTGCGCGCGCGGATCAGGCGGTCAAAGAGGGCGGCCGGCGCGCGCCGATGAGCAGCACCAGCGTCGGCACGAACACCAGGGTGATGATGGTCGAGACCGACAGACCGCCGATGACGGCAATCGCCAGCGGCTTCTGCATCTCGGCGCCGGCGCCCAGGCCGAGCGCGAGCGGCAGCAGGCCGAACAGCGTGCACAACGTCGTCATCAGGATGGGCCGGAGGCGGATGCTGCCAGCTTTCACCAGCGCCTCGATCGGATCGGCTTCCGTTTCGGCCAGCCTGTCGGCGTAGTCGATGAGGATGATCCCGTTCTTGACGATGAGGCCGATGAGCAGGATGAGCCCCATGAACGACGACACGTTGAGCGGCGTGTCGGTGAGAAGCAGGAGGCCGAAGGCCCCCACGAGCGAGAGCGGTGCGGCCGACAGGATGATGAGCGCGGAGCTGAAGCGGCGGAACTGCGCCACCAGCACGCCGAACACGAGCAGCAGCGCGACCGCGAGCACCAGGATCATCGAGTGAAACGATTCCTGCTGGCTCTCGTACAGCCCGCCAATCGTGTACGAGTAGCCCACCGGCAGTTTCATCCGGTCCATCATCTGCCTGACATCGGCGACGCCGCTGCCGAGGCCGCGGCCCTCCAGGCGCGCGGTCACCGGCACTATCTGCCTCAGGTCCTCGCGGTACAGTTCGCTCTCGCCCTGCGCGGTGGACAGATCCGCGGTGGAGGTCAGCGGCACCGTGTTGCCCGCCGCCGTGACGAGCGGGAACTGCCTGACCCAGTCGAGACTGAAACGATCGCGGTCCGGGTAGCGGACGCGGACATCCACCAGGCGATCGTTGCGCCTGAACGAGGTCGGCACCTCGCCGAGCAGGCCGGTTGCGAGCTGGGCCGAGATCTGATCGACCGTGAGGCCGGCCTTGGCGGCGCGCGTCGGCTGCACGCGCACGTCCAGTTCCGGGTTCCCGCGCTGCGGCTTGACGATGTCCACGACGCCGTCGATCTTCTTCATGCCGGCCTCGACCCGCTCGGCCAGCCCGGAGAGCGTGTTGACGTCGTCGCCGAAGAGTTTGACCTCGATCGGTTCGGGGTTGCCCTCGAGGTCGCCCAGCATGTCCTGGAGGATCTGCACGAACTCGATGGTCATGCCGGGCAGTTGCTCCGCGAACTGCGCGCGCAGTCCCGCGATGACCTCCTCGCCGTTGCGCGACCGTTGCGAGCGGTCCTTCAGCTTCACGATGATGTCGCCCCGGTTCTGCGCCGTGGCGAAGAGGCCCAGCTCGGCGCCCGTGCGGCGGGCGAACCCCGACACCTCGGGAGTCGCCTGCAACCGGGTTTCAATCCCCTTGACCATCCGGTCCGTCTCGGGGAGCGAGGTGCCCTCCGGCGTCCAGTAGTCGACAACGAAGCCGCCCTCGTCCATGTCCGGGAGGAAGCCGGTCTCGAGTCGGTAGAAGAGGGCGATGCCGAGCGCCGCGACGAGCAGCGTGACGGCGATGACGATCCAGGGATGGTGGAGCGTGCGGCGCAGGAACCGGCCGTAGCGATCCGACAGCCAGATGAGCCCGGCTGCGTGGCCGCGGTCCTCCCGCAGCACGTAGGCCGCCGCGTTCGGGATGAGGAGCAGCGCGTAGGCGAGCGACAGCAGCACGGCCGCCGCCAGCGTCAGCGAGAGCGCCGCGAAGAACTGCCCGACGACGCCCTGCAGCATGCCCAGCGGCACGAAGACCACGACGGTCGTCAGCGTGGACCCGACCACCGCCGCGAGCAGTTCCTGGGTGCCGTTTTCCGCCGCCACCAGGGCCGGCTCGCCCAGCGTCCTGTGGCGATGGATGTTCTCGATGACGACGATGGCGTCGTCGATGACGAGGCCGATCGCGATGGCCAGGCCGCCGAGCGACATGAGGTTGATCGTGCCGCCGGCCAGGTGAAGGATGTAGAAGGTGCCGACGATCGTCAGCGGCAGCGTCGTGGCGGCGATGGCCGTGATCCGCCAGTCGCGCAGGAAGGCGATGAGGACCAGCACCGCGAGGAACCCGCCGATGAGAATCGCGTCGCGCACGCTGGCGACCGCCGAGCGCACGAAGCCGGCCAGGTCGTACACGACGTTGAGGCTGACGCTGCCGGGAAGCGACGGGCTGTAGGAGCGCAGCGCGGCGATGACGCCCTCGGTGACCGAGATGATGTTGCCGCGGATCTGGCGGGCGACCGTGACGACGGCGCCCGTCTTCCCGTTGGCGCTGATGAGGATCGTCTTGTCGACCACGCCCTCGCGCACCTCGGCGATGTCGCCGACGTACACCGGCGTTTGCGCGCGGAACGCGACGACGACCTTCCGCACATCGTCGAGCGAGGTCAGTTCGCCCGTGGCGAGCACGAGGTACTGCAGGTAGTCCTTGGGCAGCCGGCCCACCGAGGCGATCTGGTTGGTCGATTTCAACGCGTCCGCGACCTGCCCGAGCGACAGGTGGTTCGCGTTCAGCTTCTCGGGGTCGACGACGACCGACACTTCGCGCTCGTCGCTCGCCAGGACCTCGACGTTGGCGACGCCGGGCACGCGGGTGATGAGCGGCCGCAGCTCGAAGGCGGCGATGTCGCGGAGGTCGGTGGCGGGGAGATCCCCCGTGACGTTGAACTGGAAGATGGGGAACAGCGACGGCGTCATCCGCTCGACGGCGAGCTGGGTGTTCGCGGGCAGTTCCGACTTGACCTCGTCCGCCTTGGCCTGCATCAGCTGCAGGGAGTACGGCATGTCGGCGTCGGGGTTGAAGATGATCGACAGCTCGGTCGCGCCGCGAATGGTCCGCGAGCGGACGCGGCGCACGCCGAGCACCGTCCGGGCCGCCTCTTCGAGCGGGCGGGTCACGGCCAGCTGCATCATGCGCGGCGCCAGGTCCCCGGCCTTGGCGACCATCACGATGCGGGGAAATTCCACCTCGGGGTAGATGTTGCTCGGCAGCGTCGACATCGAGTAGACGCCGGCGCCGGTCAGCAGGACGACGCCGAGGACGATCGCGCGGGCGTTGCGAATGGCAAAGCGAGCGACGTTCATGAGCCCTTGACCAGTTTGGCCTTCTCGCCGAGACCGTGAATGTTCGAGGTCAGGACCCCCTGTCCCTCGGTCACGCCTGACACCACTTCGACGGCTTCCGGCGTTTCGATGCCGAGCGTCACGGGTTTGCGTTCGGCGACATCACCGTTGAGCACGTAGAGGAAGGTCCCTTCCTGGTCGCGGACGACGGCGGAGGGTGGCACGGTGAGCGCGTCCTTGTGGGCTTCGACCGGCACGCGCGCCTGCGCGAACATGCCGACCTTGAGGAGCCGCCCGGCGTTCTTGATGCGCATGCGGCCGAGCGCACTGTTGCTGGCCGGATCGACCGCCGGCGCAATCGCGATGACCTGGCCCTCGAAGTCGCGGCCGGGGAACGTGTCGCACGAGATGCTGACCGTCTGCCCGGTGCGCACGCTGGCGAGGTACTCGGCGGGGATGTTCGCGTCGAGTTCCACGGCGTCGAGGTTCGCCACCTCGACAATCGGCTGCGCCCCGGTGCCATCCACCTGCTCGCCCGCGCTCATCAGGCGCTTCATCACCTGGCCGGCGATCGGGGATGCGACGTTCGCGCGTTCGATCTGGCGGCTGGCAATGTCGAGCGCCGCGGTCGCCTGTTCGAGTCCGGCCTGCGCCGTGGCGAACTGCGAGCGCGCGTCCTCGACTTCCTTGCCCGCGGCGATGCCCTGCTTGAAGAGTCTCTCGTTGCGGTCCAGGTTCAGCTTCGCGTTCTCGAGCGTGGCCTTCGCCTGATCGAGCGCGGCCGCGGCCTGCCGGCGCTGATCCTCGAAGGGGCGGCGTTCGAGTTCGGCCAGCACCTGCCCCTTGCGGACCGTGTCGCCTTCGGCCACGAGCATCGTGACGATCCGGCCCGCGACCAGCGAGCTGACCTTCACATCCTCGTTGGGCGCGGTGGCCACGGTGCCGCGGACGATGAGCACCCGGGTGATCGGCTGGCGGGTGACCTTCGCCACCTCGGCGGAAATGGACGGGACCTCGGCCGCCTTCACCTCGTCGTCGCTCGCGCCGCCCTTCTTCGAGCAGGCGGGGACGAGCGACAGGCACAGAACGACAATCGCGGCAGAGGACGCGAGTCCTGCTTTCAGGCCCGCCTCGGCCCTAGATAATTGGTGCACCAAGGATCTCCTCGAGATCGGCAATCGCGGCCTGGTAATCGGCGAGCGCCTGCAGGTATTCGCGGCGCACGTCGCGCAGGTTGCGCTGCGCGTCGAGCACGGTGAGCACGGGGCTGCGACCCGCGCGATAACTTTCCTCCGCGAGCGCTTCCAGGTCCGTCGCGGTCGGCACGAGCTTCTCGCGGTACACGTCGGCCTGCTTGCGCAGGGCCTGCAGGCGCGCCCAGGCGCCGTAGAGCGAGGCCTCCAGCGTCCGGAACGCCGATTCGCGTTCGGCCTGCAGCTGCGAGACGGTGGCGGTGGATTGCGCAATCTCGCCCTGGTTGCGCGAGAAGAGCGGGATGGTCAGGCCGAGCCCGGCGCTCACGCCGGCGGTGAATTCGCCGGGCGCGTCGAACACTCCGCCGACCGAGAACGTCGGCGTCGGCGTCCGTTCGGCGCGCAGCACGCTGGTGCGCCGGCGCTCGATGGCGATCTCGCGGTCCGCGCGCACGAGGTCGACGTTCGAGTCGGTCGCCACCTTCAGGGCGTCGGCGTAGGTCAGAGCGGTCGGCGCCGCCGCCAGATCACCCGTGACGTTGATGGCCCGGTCGGGCGGTTGATTGAGCACGGCGTTCAAGTCGGCCTGGAGCGCCTGGCGGCTGCTTTGCGCGAGATCGATCTCCGCCTCGACCCTCGCCACTCCCAGGTCCGCTTCCATGACCTCGAGCCTCGGCGCCGCGCCTTCGGTGAACCGGGCGTTCGCCGTGTCCCGCACGCGCTGGGCGATCGCAAGCACCGCCTGGCCGTCCCGCACGCGCTCGTCCGCGGCCAGCAACCCGTAGAACGCCTGGCGCAGGTTGCGGCGCAGCGTGCGCTGCGCCTGTTTCACGTCCAGGTCCGCGAGCGACATCTCTTCCTGGGCCAGCTCGATGCGGCGCGCTCGCTTGCCGCCGATCTCGATGGGGAAGCCGAACGAGAGCACCTCGTGCGGCGTGTCCCGCGTCGCCTCGAAGCTGAAGTCGGGATTGGGCCGCTGGCCCGCGATCCGGACCTCGGCCTCGCGGATGGCGCGCTGCCGCATGGCCGCGACGACGCCGAGGTTACGGGTTGATGCGAGATCGAGCGCTGCCTGATAGGTCAGCGGTGCCGCCTGCGCCGGAGCGGATGCGGCCGGCTGCTGTGGGGCGGCGCCGGACGCGGCGCCAGGCCTGGCACCCGTGACGACGAGCAATGCCGCGATGGCAATCGTGCGGCAGTACGGAACAGCGGGCGACTGGTTCATGCCGGAAATACGCCGGGGAGGCCGGGGTTGACAGTCAATGACGCCATACGACGCCACGTTCGGGGGAGTTTACTTCAGATTGGGGAAGGAGAGTCTGAACGTTTTTTCAGGATGATCGCTTGACTCGCCCCGCCATCCAGTGATGTTCTGTACGGGCAATTCGATTGGCGTGTGCCAGGAGGGTGACGATGACTCGATTCCGTTTCGTGCGCCGGGTGTTGTTGGCGGGGTGCTGGTCGGTTCTGGCCGCTACCGTCTTCGTGCAGGCGCAGGCGACGCAGAAGCCACCCTTCAAGCCGGAGAGCGGCCAGCCGGGCAAGGACGTGGTGTGGGTGCCCACGCCGCAGGCGCTTGTAGACAAGATGCTCGACATCGCGAAGCTGACGCCGCAGGACATCCTGATCGACCTCGGGTCGGGCGATGGACGGACCGTGATCACCGCCGCCAAGCGCGGCGCGCGCGCGATGGGCATCGAATACAACCCAGACATGGTCGAACTCGCGAAGGAGAACGCGGCCAAGGAGGGCGTCGGCGACAAGGCGACCTTCATGAAAGCCGACCTCTTCGAGAGCGACTTCTCCAAGGCCACCGTCGTGACGATGTTCCTGCTGCCTTCGATCAACATGAAGCTGCGGCCGAAGATCCTCGATCTCAAGCCCGGCACCCGCATCGTCTCGAACACCTTCGACATGGAGGACTGGACAGCCGACCAGACCGTCCAGGTGTCGGAGAACTGCGAGAGCTGGTGCACGGCGCTCTTGTGGATCGTGCCGGCGAAGGTGGGCGGCACCTGGCGGCTTTCGCAGGGAGAACTGGCGCTCACGCAGAGCTTCCAGATGATCTCCGGCACGCTGACGTCGGGCGGCGCCAGCACGCCGGTCAGCGGCAAGCTCCAGGGCGACGAGATCACCTTCACCGCCGGCGCTGGCCAGTACACCGGGCGCGTTAACGGCATGTCGATGCAGGGGACGCTCACCGGCGGGAACGGCGGGAGCTGGAAAGCAACCCGCGCCGCGCAGTAGCCAGCCTCACGCGGGGTCAGGAATCAGGAGTCAGGAGTCGGGAATCAGGACCGGGGCCACACCTCCTGATTCCTGATTCCTCCACTCCGCACCCAGCAGTCAGCACCGCACGCCGCACCCCGCACTTCGCACATCGCACTAGTACAGGAACATCGGCTTGCCGAGCATGTCGCGCACCTTCGGCCGGTACTGGTCCGAGTCGTAGAGCGCGGTCACGTCCACGCGCTTCTTGCCCACCACCACCATGTCGAGCGGCACGGTCGTGTACACGCCCTGCTGCAGCGACACCATCCGTCCCGTGTGACCCATCGACACCTGGTCGAGCGCCAGCGATCCGAACGAAACCGCCACCATGCGATCGAGCGAGTCGGGCGCGCCCGATCGCATGATGTAGGCGAGCTGCTCGTACATGATGTTCACGCCCGTCCGGCGCTTGATCTCCTCCGCGACGAGGTGGCCGATGCCGCCGAGTTTGCGGTGACCGTAGGCGTCTTCCTCACCCCGCTCGAGGATCTCTCCGCCGATCGGGTGCGCCCCTTCGGAGATCGTCAGGATCGAATAGTTCGACGGATTGCGCTCGCGGTCCTCGACGAGATACCCCGCCAGTCGATCGAGGTCGAAAGGCACTTCCGAGATGGCCGCGCGATCGACATCGGCCAGGTACGCCGCGTAGAGCGACGTCTCGCCCGAGTTGCGCCCGAAGAGTTCGACGACGCCGATGCGTTCGTGGGAGCCGACCGACGTGCGGAAGGCGGTGATCGCTTCGACCGACCGCGTGACCGCGGTGGAGAAGCCGACGCAGTAATCCGTTCCGAACACGTCGTTGTCCATCGTCTTGGGGATGGCAACGATGCGGAAGCCTTCCTGGTGCAGGCGGGCCGCGAAACTGAGCGTATCGTCGCCGCCAATCGGGATGAGCGCGTCGAGGCCGAGCCAATCGAGCACGCGCAGCACGTGCGCCGTGCAGTCGATGCGGCCGTCGGGGCGCGTCTTGCGATCCTGGGCGCGGACGAAGTCGGGGATTTCGTCCGGCTTGAGATTGCTCGGGTTCGTGCGGGACGTGTGCAGGATGGTGCCGCCCGTGCGATCGAACGTGCGGACGCGATCGGGAGGCAGCGGCCAGGTCCAGACGTCACGTGACGCCGCGTCGTCGGGATTGAGGTTCAGCACGCTCATCCAGCCGCGACGCAGCCCGATGACGTCGATGTCGCGATCGACGGCGCGCAGCACCGCCGCCTTGATCGCCACGTTCAACCCGGGGACGTCGCCGCCGCCGGTCAGGATTCCGATTCGTCGTCGTGTGGGCATGGGTGCCAGGGCGGAGTACCGCCGCTCCGCGTTGCGCGCGTGTCTGTCTCAGGCTCGATGATTCATCATAGCAGCGCAACGCGCCTGGCTTGACGTGCGTACGACGCGGAACGTCGAAGTTTTCATTATTGGCTGGCCTTGGCCGGAAGTGCATCGTGAAGCAATTGCCTACATTTCGCATTCACTGTCTGTCATCTCACGCGACGACCCGGTAGGCGCTGCAGCCGAAAACCGCGTGCCACTGGGCACGGCGCCAGTGGCATAGCCGTTGCTGTTCAGTCTGTGCCCCCATTTTGGACTAACCTGCAACTTGCGGATTGGAGGTGCGCTCTGCTACCGACCCGGCTCGATAATCTGCTGCAACGGATCCAAGGCGAGTACCTGGAGATGCCAGGCCTGCGGCTCACGCCAGAGCAGGCGCAGAAACTCTGGGGCTTGACAAGACACGATTGCGAGTCCTTGATGCACAACCTTCTGGACTCGCAGTTCCTGAGGCGGACGCGGGACGGCTCGTTCGTGTTGTTCGACGCGAATTCGCCCGTCACCGGCCTGGATAAGCGTGTCGTCGCGGCGTGACATCGACTCGAACGTCTGCCCCCAAGCAGCGCGCGAACCGATACCGATCTTTGAGCGTCCCGCCCGCCAAAATCCGCACGACAACGATCGCGCAGAGCAGAGATGGCCGATCACCGGATCGGCCATCGCCAGTCGTTCACACGCTAGCGAATTGGTGCCTGGCCAAGCGACTGCCGCAGCAGGTTCAGGTAGCTCTGGATCTGCTGTAGATCCTGCCGGTTCACGCTGATCGTCGCCTGGTCCGGCGGGGCCTGCGACAGGGCGCGCGCGACGATCGCTCCGATCTGATCCATGGTGCGCAACGCCTCGTCGTTTGCCGCGTTTGCGGGTGTGCCCGATGGCTGACCCGGATTCTGGGCCATGGCCGCCGCGCTTTCGCCAGGCTTCACCCCAACCGTCTGGCCGAACCGATTCACCTGCTGGCGCATGTCACTCAGCTTCTGGGCGATGGTCGGGTCGAGCGGGGGCGGGGCCGCCCCGCTGGTGCCGACGGCCGACTGACCAGCCTGTTCCGGTCCCGGGCCGACCAGCGCATTGAGGCTCGCCTGCACACGATCGTAGGCCTGTCGCCACTCGGGACCGGTCGCCGTGATGAGCGCGTTGAAGTTGGAAATGAGCTCGTTCAGGTCGCTGCGGGGCTGGCCCTGGATGTGGGCGGCCGCCGGGAGCTTGGTGATGTCGGCGAGATCCTGGCGCGCGGCCGTCAGATAGCCGAGCGCGACCTGCCGCGTATTGTCCGCCTGACCCTGGCCCTGACCAAAACCCTGGTTGCCGGGCTGCGGCTGCGGCGGGTTCGTTTGGGGCGGCTGCGTCGTGGTGCCCTGCGGCGGCGGTTGCTGCTGCGTGCCGCCCTGCTGACTCACCTGGGCCGTTGCGACGAGCGGCCACGCGACGAAGGCCATCGTGACGACCGCGGCCTTCCATGCTGTCAATGTACCCATGGCATGTGCCTCCAGACCTCTACCATCTCCTGATCCGTATTCGTCTCTGACAATGGTCTGGCAAGGGCGGTACCATGCGGGTCGAGCCGAAGGACGCGCCAACGCAGCAGGCGGTGACGCCGCCGATGAGTGAGGCGCGCGCGGCGGACTGTGAATCGACGAGTCGTCCCGCGTCAAAGTCGTCTGGTAGATCAGGATCGCGATTGCGCGCGGAAGGAGTGGATTGGCAGTGAAGTGGTGGGCCGCGTGGGGATCGAACCCACGACCCCGTGATTAAAAGTCACGTGCTCTACCACTGAGCTAGCAGCCCTGCGGAACTTTCACTCTAGCACAAGCCCGGCAGGCGCGTGAATTCGAGATCGGCGCGCGTGTGCGCGTGTCGTCGGGTTAACATCGATGTCGGAGCCTGAAGCGGATGTCACGGCGCGATGTCACGTGCGCGCACGACGCAGGCGGAGCGGTGGTCGCCTTACGCCGCAGGGTCGCGGCGCGGACGCGGCCGGCACTCGTCGCCGGCGTGCTGCTCGCGTGCGGGGGACTGGCTACCGCATGCGGCGGACCGTCCACCGCGCCCGGCGGCCAGGTGATCGCCGGTACCTGGGGCGGTGATGGTGCGCGGATGGTGAAGTGCCTCTGAGCAGGAAGAGGATCGCGATGAGCCGAGGTGGCGGAGGCGGTGGCAGGGGAGTCGCGCCGCGTCAGACAGCGATGAAGACGCGAGGGTTCCGGACGCCTCCGCGTGGGCCCGCGGTGTCGCGGGTCGCGGCCGTGCCGAAGAGGTCGGGCAAGGTCGAAGGCGATGCGCCGCAGGGTGCGCACCCTGCGCGTCAACACAAAACCGGGCGAGGCTGATGTCTACGTTGATCGCCGCGGCGCTCGTCGGCTGGTTGCTCGTCGTTCCGCCGGGCGCTCCTGGCACATTCTCTCGAGCCGGCATCGCGCGAGCGTGTGACGCGCCGCTGCCGGCGTTCGACCGGCAGGCGGATCAGCCGGCGCCGGTCGGCCGGCCGCGCGGCGATCGGATCGCGTACCGCGCGCACGTCGACGTGCCCGTCACGATTGCCGCCACGGCGGCCTGGATCATCGCGGAAGCCGACAAGACGCATCTGGTGTCGGTCGCCTGCAAGTGGTGCGACCGCGCCGCCGACGGAAGCGATGCCCTGAACGGGTTCGACGCGTGGGGCCGCCGCGTCTTCAAGTGGCACAACACGGGCCGCGCCATCTCGCTCAGCAACATCACCGGCTTCGGGCTTGCGCCCGCGGCCGCCTACGGTCTGGACTGGGTCGCGGCCCGTCACGACAACCGTCGGTCCGACGCGGGGGTTGACGCGATCCTCATTACCGAGGCGATGGCCATCGCGTCGGACGTCACCGAGGCGATGAAGTTCACCATCGGACGCCAGCGCCCGTTCGTGCACGAGCTGGCGCATGGCGCGCTGGCAACGACGCCGCAATCGGCCAACAACAACACGTCCTTCCCGTCGGGGCACGCGACGCTCGCCTTTTCCGTGGTGACGGCCGGTGCCGAAGTCGCCTCGCTGCGCGGATATCGCTATGCGTCCTGGATCTGGCGTGCGGGATTACCGGTGGCCGCCCTCACCGCATACTTCAGGGTCGCGGCGGATCGGCATTACCTGACTGATGTCCTGGCGGGCGCGGGCGTGGGCACAGCGTTCGGTTTCGGGGTGCCGTATCTCACGCATCGGCAAGCGACCGATCCGAGGATCCCGGCGGTGCGGCTGGCGCCGACCTCGCGCGGCGAAATGGTGGCCGCACAGTGGACCTGGTGAACGTCCCCGACTTCCCGGCCTCTCAGATGATGTTCTTGCCAAGCGCGGACAGGATCAGTTCCATCCCCAGCTCGGCGGTCGAATTGCGAACGTCGAGGATCGGATTCACCTCCACCATGTCCAGCGACGTCAGCAGGCCCGAATCGGCGACCAGTTCCATCAGCACGTGCGCCTCGCGGTAGTCCAGCCCGCCCTTGACCGGCGTGCCGACGCCGGCGGCGATCGCGGGATCGCAGACGTCGAGGTCGAACGACACGTGCAGGCCGGAGGTTCCGTTTCCCGCGATCGTCAGCGCGGATTCGACGATCGGCGCGATGCCGACGCGGTCGATGTCCTTCATCGTGTAGACGCGGACTCCCGACCCGCGCAGCGCGGCCTTCTCGCGGTCGTCGAGGTTCCGGATGCCGATGAGCACCGTGTGCTCGGGCGACACCTTCGGCTGGAAGCCGCCGATGCCGGCCAGTTCCGCCGGTTCGCCGCCGAGCAGCGCGGACAGCGGCATCCCATGCACGTTGCCGCTGGTGGTCGTCTCGGGCGAATTCATGTCGCCGTGCGCGTCCACCCAGAGCAGGCCGATGCTCGTGTGCCGGTCGCGCGCGGCGGCGGCGGCCGCGGCGACCGATCCGGCGC
>PMZR01000020.1 GCA_003170135.1 Acidobacteriota bacterium | reverse complement strand
GAAGGGCCGAACGGCAATCCGGATCCCATCGCCGCCGCGCGGGACATCCGCGAGACGTTCCGGCGCATGGCGATGAACGACGAGGAGACGGTGGCGCTCATCGCCGGCGGGCACACGTTCGGCAAGACCCACGGTGCGGGTCCCGCCACCCACGTCGGCCCCGAACCCGCGGCTGCTCCGATCGAGGCGCAGGGCCTCGGCTGGAAGAGCAGCTACGGCAGCGGCAAGGGCGGCGACGCCATCGGCAGCGGCCTCGAGGTTACCTGGACCACGACACCGACGAAGTGGAGCAACAACTTNNGCGCGCACCAGTGGAAGCCGAAGCACGGCATGGGTGAGGCCACGGTCCCGGACGCCCACGATCCGACCAAGCGCCACGCACCGGCCGTGCTGACCACCGACCTCGCGCTGCGCTTCGACCCNNAAGCTGACGCACCGCGACATGGGGCCGCTCAGCCGGTACCTCGGCAAGCTGGTGCCCGCGGAGCCGCAGCTGTGGCAGGACCCCGTTCCGCCGGTCACCCACGAGCTGATCGGAGCGAAGGAGACCGCATCCCTCAAGAGCGAGATCCTCGCATCCGGGCTGTCCATCTCCCAGCTGGTCTCGACCGCCTGGGCGTCCGCGGCGACGTTCCGCGGCACCGACAAGCGCGGCGGAGCCAACGGGGCGCGCATCCGCCTCGCACCGCAGAAGGAATGGGAAGTCAACAACCCGCCGGAGCTCGCGAAGGTGCTGCGGACTCTGGAGGGCATCCAGAAGGCGTTCAACGACTCGCAGTCCGGCGGGAAGCAGGTGTCGCTGGCCGACCTGATCGTGCTGGGCGGGTGCGCGGCCGTCGAGCAGGCGGCACGCGACGCCGGATACAAGGTGCAGGTGCCCTTCGCGCCGGGACGCACGGATACGTCGCAGGAGCAGACCGACGTGGAGTCCTTCGCCGTGCTCGAGCCGACGGCGGACGGGTTCCGCAACTACCTCAAACCGGGACTGGAGCGGCCGGCGGAGCATCTGCTGCTCGAGCGGGCCCTCATGCTGACACTCAGCGCTCCCGAGATGACCGTTCTCGTAGGCGGCATGCGCGTCCTGAACGCGAACGCGCGGTCGTCCGATCTCGGAGTCTTCACCAAGCGGCCCGGCTCGTTGACCAACGACTTCTTCGTCAACCTGCTCGACATGAACACGGAGTGGCGGCCGGCGTCTGGTGCGGCGGAGATCTTCGAGGGCCGCGATCGCCGGACGGGCGACCGCAAGTGGACCGGCAGTCGGGTCGACCTCGTCTTCGGGTCGATCTCCGAGCTCCGCGCACTCGCAGAGGTCTACGCGTGCGACGACGCCCGGGAAAAGTTCGTGGCCGACTTCGTGGCCGCGTGGGCCAAGGTCATGAATCTCGATCGATTCGACCTGGCCCGATGACGTTCAGCTCGATCGTTGTCGATCGGGCTGAGCGTTCTCGACTGATGCCCGGTTGACTTCCATCCACTCACCCAGCCAGTGCCTGGGCGCCCCGCGCGAGTAGCCACACGCGCTCGCACGGGGCCCCGGGGCCGCTCGCGTGACGTTGCTCGCTACGGCACATTCGACAGCACCTGCTGACGATAAGCCGAACGAGCGCGCCGTCGCCATGATCGTGGAACTTCTCAGGCTCAGTGCCTGAACGTCGGCCGAACCCGCTCACCTCTTGCGCATCCAGACACCTTTCCATGTGATCGGCCACCCACTCTTCCTCGGGCAGGTTGCCGGCAAACTCTGGCGCGTCCTCGAAGACGAACACACACGAACACACGCTGTTCGACCCCAGCCGGCCGAGTGTTCACAAGAGCACAGACATCGCGCGGTTGATGCCACATGCTTGGTTAACCTGAGCCGAGGCGTACATTGGCGCGACGTCGTTAGTGGGATAGCGGGCAGAGAGCGTGCTCCCCTGCGCATCGGCTTTGCAGGAGCCCCTCCAACCCGTGAACTCGAAAGGAGACAGGTACCGTCATGATGCTGGTCATCGTCATTATCGTCTTGGTGCTGCTCTTTGGCGGAGGCGGTGGCTACTACTACGGCCGAGGTGCCGGGTGGGGCACACCACACTACGGCGGCGGACTGCTCGGTCTTGTGCTGATTATTCTGTTGATCCTCTGGCTCACTGGCAACATCGGCGGCGGCCCAATGATGCGTTGAGCGTCCAGCCACGGCCAATTCGCACTGGGAACTCGCTCAGGTCCAATCCGCGCGCTGAAAGACCAGAACGTTCCGACCCAGCAGGAACGAGGAGCGAAGAGCGATGGAAACCGCGGACAGACGCAGCATCTCGATATGGATGGCCACGGCAGAGGTTTCGGAGAACCCCCTCAAAGAGAACACGCACGCAGACGTGTGTGTCGTTGGTGCAGGGATCGCCGGCATGACAACCGCCTATCTCCTCGCGCGCGAGGGCAAGTCGGTGGTCGTGCTCGATGACGGGCGCGTCGGGGGAGGGATGACGGAGCGTACGACGGCCCACCTTTCCAATGCGCTCGACGACCACTATTTCGAGATCGAGCGGCTGCACGGCGAAGAGGGATCGAGACTCGCTGCCCAGAGTCACACCGCGGCTATTGACCGCATCGAGGCCATCGTCGGCGAGGAAGGGATTGACTGCGACTTCGTACGCGTCGACGGCTACCTCTTTGTCCCGCCCGGGGAATCCCAGGATGTCCTCGACCGTGAACTGAGGGCCGCGCACCGCGCCGGACTCGATGAGGTCGAACACCTCGCGCATGTGCCGGTTGATTCCTTCGGCACAGGTGCCTGTTTGCGCTTTCCTCGACAGGCACAGATCCATCCGTTGAAGTATCTCGCGGGTCTCTGCCGCGCCCTTGATCGGGACGGCGGGCGCATCTTCACCGGGACACACGCCAAGAACCTGGAGGGCGGCGCCCATGCGTGGGTGAACACCAGTGAGGGCCGGGTGGTGACCGCTGATGCCATCGCGATCGCCACGAACGCCCCAGTGAACGACACCGTGACGATCTCCACCAAGCAAGCCCCGTATACCACCTACGTGATTGGCGCACGGGTTCCACGCGGATCGGTTGCAGCAGGGCTCTACTGGGATACGGGCGATCCTTACCACTACGTCCGAATTGAAAGCGTTCGTCCCCACGACGGCGACCAGTACGACGTTCTGCTCGTTGGAGGTGAAGATCACAAATCAGGGCAGGCAGACGACGGCCAGCGGCGATACGAGCGGCTTGAAGCGTGGGCAAGAGAGCGATTCCCGATGATTGAGGGGATCGAGCACCGTTGGTCCGGTCAGGTGATGGAGTCCGTTGACGGTCTTGCCTTCATCGGGCGCAATCCAGGCGGTCCGGCCAACGTCTATGTCGCGACTGGTGATTCGGGCATGGGCATGACGCATGGCACAATCGCGGGGATGCTCATCACGGACTCCATCATGGGGCGCGCATGTCCCTGGGTGTCGCTCTACGATCCTGCGCGGACGACCCTTGCGGCATCCCTGGACTATGCAAAGGAAACCCTCAATGTCGCCGCGCAGTACGTAGGGGGCTACCTGACGGGCGGTGACGTTGACGCACCCATCGAGATCGCACGAGGCCAGGGCGCGATCATTCGACGCGGGATGTCGAAGCTCGCTGTCTATCGTGATGAGCAGGGAACCGTCCACGAACGCTCAGCCGTGTGTCCACACCTCGGGTGCGTCGTCAGTTGGAACAGTGCGGAGGCGACTTGGGATTGTCCGTGTCACGGGTCGAGCTTCGACCGATACGGTCGGGTCATCAGCGGACCCGCGAACAGCGACCTCAAGGGTGTCGAGCCGCTGTAGGGGTCCCATGTATGCGGGACGGGCCAGCGGGCGTAGGTTGCCAATCCCGACAGGATCACGCGCGCTGCCTACTTCAGCGCGACGTGCAGATACACGGAGTAGCGCCCGTAGGTTTCGTAGAACGGCTTGAAGGCGACGCCGTCGATGCTGAAACGCAGGGTGGCCGCATCGCCGGCGATCGACGTTCCGATGTCGGCCGCATCGAGCGTCAGCTGGCGCCAGTCGGTCCTTGGGCCGGACTCCTCGGCGGCCAGCAGGACGGGACCGTAGAAGATGCTGGCGACGTTGGGCTCGTCAACGACGGGATCCAGGTAGAAGTGGAACGGGATGCGCAGATCGATCGTGTCGTTGTCGCGCCAGTTCCTCGACAGCGTCAGGTACGAGCCGGGCACGGCCGTGACCGGCTGCTCCCGCCCGTTGATCTTGACGAAGAAGCCGTGGGTGGCCCAGCGGGGCACGCGGACCTTGACGTCCAGTCGGCCCTTCCCTTTCAGAACGAGCCGGGTCGTGTCGGCGTAGGGATAATCCGTTGTCTGCCTCACCACGAGCTTGCGTTCGGGCCAGTTGAGCGTGGACGGGATGAAGAGGTTGACGTACAGGGTGTTGTTGTCGACGCTTTTGAAATAAATCGAATCCTGCAGCTTGGTGTTGCTTTCGAGCGCCGTGCCGTTGCAACAACTGAACCCATCCATCTCCGAGTTTTCGAACCGTTTCTGAGCGCCGGGATTGAGCGGGACGTGGTAGGTGTTCCCCGGGTCGTTCTCCGCGACGGACGCGAGGATGTGGTTGTAGAGGCCCTGCTCGTAGTGGTCCATGTACTTGGCGGTCTGGTCGAACATGAACAACTGGCGATCCAGTTTCAGCAGGTTGTACGTGCAGCAGGTTTCGTTCTGGCCGCCGCCTGCGAACCCGTCTTCCCACAAGCTGTCGGGTTCGGCGGTGAAGCACTCGGGGTTGTTCGGGGTGCGGGCCCCGGCCACGCCGCCGATGCTGTACATGTAGCTGTTGGTCGTGATGTCCCAGAAATTCCGCGCGATCAGGTAGTACGGGAGTTCCCGCGTGTTGCGGAACGTCTCGAGCGCTCCCGTGATCTGCGGGATGTGCTGGTTGGCGTGCTTGCCGCGAATCGTGTCCACGTTCCTGGCCAGGCCGTGGTCGTGATCGGCGTTCCCGAAGAAGAAGTTCGTGTTGTCGAACAGCTTCGCGCACTCCAGGAATTGCCGGTCGCCGGTGAGCCGGTACAGCCGCGCCATGACTTCGTTCGAACCGCCGTACTCCCCCGCGATGTACCGATTCCACATGCCGGTGCGCGTCTGGGCCGGGACGACCTTCAGCCGTAGGTGCACCCAGGCGCCCATGTTCCTCGCGATCTCCAGCGCCTTCCTGTTGCCGCCCACCTCGTAGCAATCGAGCAGGCCGGCGAGGATCTTGTGCAGCGTGTAGTACGGAGCCCAGACCTGGGTGTTCTGCGTGCCGTAGGTCGCGCCCTGCTCGAGCATGATGAACTGATCCGGCGGGTAGGCGCTGATGAACCCCCTCCCCCAGTTCCAGTAGTCCGTCCGAATCGCATCGGCGCGCAGATTGGAATCGTAGCCGGTGCGGCCGGGACCAGGCGGGACCGCCGTCGGATCCGCAACGAACGGACCGCCCGGCGTCGCCGGCCTGCCCGACTTCTGCGACAGCTCGTAGAGGGTGTCAATCAGGTAGTTCATCTTCCGCAGGAAGGTCGCCCGCAGCGCCTCGTCGTACGTGGTGCTTGCGTAGGCCTGGGCGATGGCCGACAGGTAGTGACCGGTCGCGTGGCCTCGCAGCCGCGTCGTCTGGTTGTCCCAGCCGCCCAGCTGCTTCGCGCCCGGTGGCTGCGGCTGCCCGAACGCGTCCCTGAAGTTGTAGAGGAAGTTGTCGGGATTGCTTGCCGCCAGGCCGTGGATGAACTTGTCGCGGTTCTTGATGAACTGCGTGTCGCGGCCCCTCGTGTCACGTTCGAGCATGACGCGGCCCAGTGGAAACGGCTCGACCGTACGGCTGGGGACCGTCGGCCTCCCGCTGGCCACCTTCACCCTCACCGTGGCCTTCGGCTCGAACCGGGTGCCGGGCACCTTGCCGGTCACCGTGTAGGTGCCGGGCGTCAACACCTGGGTGTTGTCCCTGGGCGATGGCCAGATCACGCGAACGTCAGGGCCCTTGGCGTTGGTGCGGTAGACGGCCGGAATCAGGTACGGCAGATGGGGCAGCTCGCCGACGACGGTTTCAGCCTCGACATCGGGCACGCGCTCCAACCGGGACGCCAGCGGCGACTCCTGCGGAATCGCGGCGGTCGGGAGAACTGCCTCGCCGCGGCCGCCGCCGGCCTGGCCCTGCGACCGCGCGTTCTCGGCGATCGCGCGCGCTGGATGCGCGGGAAGAACCGTCGAAACTGCCAGGAACAGCGCGAAGAGGATCCGGATGTTCATCACTGGCTCCGTGAATCACGAACGTCCCGCGCAGGATAGACGGATGTGACGCGGCTGGCAGCCGGCAGGTCCTTCAGAAGCTCCAGCCGATACTCGCGCCGGGCGCGCGGGCCGCACGCAAGCATCAGGTTGGCCACGTGGCCGCGGCCAGCAGCCTATGAATCGCACCGCTCTTGAGCACATTCTCCGCGCGGCCGCGGCTATCGCCAACGAGCGCGATTTCTCGAAGCTCGTCGCCGGTCGGGAGAAAGACCTCGACTTCGTAACGCGTGCTCGTGCGGGAACGCATGGTCGATCCGACGCTCCTGGAGCAGCGTGTCGGGATCGCAATGGCCGCTGAGGATGTGAAGCGATTGGCGCGCGCGCGGCTGTTGCGGGTAGACGATAGGCCGCATTAGGCACCTGCACCGCGGGTCCCATCGCCTCGGCGCCTCGGTCGAGGGCGCCCCCGCCCGTTGGGGGTGGTCAACGGACTGGCCCTTAGTTAGGCGACCCTGGCTGCGCCGCGTGCCGTCGGCGCGGGGGATCTCCGGAACGCCCCTGACGGCGAGCAGCGAACGCGCCACGCCGATTGTGGCCGACGGCGCTCCGGCCACGGCCCACGGCCTATTACACAGCAGCTGCATGTACTGCGCGCCGTCGGCGTGCGTGTCCACGCCCATCAGCCAGTGCGTGACCACCGCCTTGGTCAGATCGTTGGGGCCCGCAGCCCAGGCGCGCTGGTCCCACACGAACGTGTTGTAGCGGTCGAGATTGGTGTTCCCGTCGGTAAAGCCTGCGGGGACGTCGCCCGACGGCGCGGTCGCCGCCAGCGCCGGCGTCTGGTCTTGATACTCGAGGTGCTCGGTGCCGCCCAGCGCGTCGGTGGCTTCGATGAAGCGTCGTTCGGCTCGTGCCGGAACGTCGTGATGCCGTACGGCGTGCGCAGACTGTTGACGAAATCATCGTCGCCGTACCCGAACGCCGAGGTTAGTCCCATGGTATCGGTGATCGACGCCAGCTGGCCGGCCGCGTTGTAGGTGAGCACGGCCGAGCGCCCGAACGGATCCGTCAGCCGCGTGATCTTCAAGGGATCGACATCCTCGTAGCCGATCGTCGTCACCTGGCCGATCGCGTCGGTGATCGCCACCAGGCGCCGCTGCGCATCCCAGGTGAACTGCAACGCCTGGCCGGCGGGATCGATGAGCTCGGTGAGAAATACGCGCCGCTGACCCACGGGCGCGCCGTCGCTCTGGGCATACACCTCGACCGCCCCGTCTGGCAGGCGCCGTTCGTAGCGGATGGGACTCGCGCTGACCCGCACCAGGACCGCGCGGCTCGCCCAGTGCGCCGGATACACGCCGTTCGCATCCGGATTCTCGTAGGTCTCGCGGCCGCCTGGCGGCTGGTACACCCAGATGAACGGCACGGCCCCGACCGCCGCCTCCTGGACGAAGCCGACCCAGTCGAAGTGCACCGGAAGCGGCGCGCGACGAACTGACCGAGGCGGGCGGCCGGACCTGAGACTCGCAAGGAAAGCCTGAATGGTGGACCCACGTGGGCGCGGGCCTTCGCTGGGACCTGATCCGACCATGCGCAGATCCACATAGCCGGGTCAAGCCCAGACTTCGAAGGAACATCAGCGGCTCATCTTGTCACAGTATTCCTCCGGAGCCACCTCGGGAGGAGTCGCGAACTCCTTGCAGGTTGCGATGAGCCCACTGATGCTAACAGTGTAGCAGGCACAGAAGCCCTTCCTGTCGTGCTGCCCATGGCCGTACGCGAGAACACCGATCGTGTCGTCGCCTAACCACTTATATCCAGATGAATAGACATGGTCGTTAGCCGTCATCCGTCGTCGTTCCACACCCGTCAGTCCCACAGTGATTCTCCGCCTGATATCGAGCACTACTCGCGCCATTGCAGTGTCATAGATATAGTTGTCGGTGTAGTCACTTCCCGCAAAATCGTTCAGAATAAGATGCCGACTATCAGGTGACCACACGATCGATACACTTCTATCGTACACATACAGTCTCCGCGCCTTATTAGTTGCCTCGTCCGTGATAGTTAGAACTCCTTGGCCGCCACCGTCTCTCAGCGTCTCAAGACGTCGCTCTATCCGGTACATGCCACTCGGAGATCTGCACGTACTCAGACTCTTTGGGTCCATAGAATAGCTGCATAGATCTCCCACGGCCATTATGCTTGCGCTACACAGGGCGACAAGAACACCGATCGCGAGGCGTCTATTTGCATTGATCATTACAGCAGATCTCCACCCATCTCCATTGCTTGCCCCATTGAGTCGCAGCCTTGCACGGCTTCCAAATGTCGATCCACTCTTCGGGCGGCACATTATGGTGTTTCACATCCCACCCGCTTCCGAGATCATTGATCGTGCCCACATAGTCCGGCGGCTTGGTCGGGTCGTTGTTCTTGACCTTGATCGTGCAACCAAATTCGTAGGGGACGATAGGCCGCATTAGGCACCTGCACCGCGGGGCCCATCGCCTCTGGGCCTCGGTCGAGGGCGCCCCCGCCCGTTGGGGGTGGTCAACGGACTGGCCCTTAGTTAGGCGACCCTGGCTGCGCCGCGTGCCGTCGGCGCGGGGGATCTCCGGAACGCCCCTGACGGCGAGCAGCGAACGCGCCACGCCGATTGTGGCCGACGGCGCTCCGGCCACGGCCCACGGCCTATTACACAGCGCGCGGTAGGATTTCGCTGAGCAGGGTGACCCAGTGCGAGCGGCCCGCGAGCAGGTTGGCCTCGCTCGAGGCGCCAGGCGCGGCCGAAAACAGGAATTCTTCTATACCCAACAGCTTGCCGTACAGAAGAACTTGGACAGACATAGAGCGCGGGACCCCTTGAAACATGTGAGTCTAGCACATGGCGGAGCCGGCAGGAGCGCGGGTAGGGGTCGGGTGTTCCTCAGGAGGAAGCTCGGGGCCGGCGGCGGAACCAGAGCGCGTAGACGCCTGCCGCGAGCAGGGCGAGGGCGTACTTAATGACCAGCCAGGGTTGCCAGGGAAGGCCGGCGTCAAACGGCAGCGTCGGGAAGTTGGACAGCGCGTGTATCAGGACAGCGCACAGCAGGTTGCCTGTCAGCAGGTAGATGGCACAGAAAAAGACGCCCGCTGCCACGAGCAGCAGCAATTGAAGAAGCAGGTCCCGTTCGGAGACGCCCTCCAGTAATCGGTGCGGTATGTGCAGCAGGGCGAAGAAGGCACTGCCGAACAACGTCGCGACGATGAGCGCTGTGCGAGGCCTCATGCGCGCTCGCAGCCGCAGATAGATCTGTGGCAGTAAGAAGCCACGATGCACGATCTCTTCGGCCGAGGCGAAGAAGATGAGCTGGTCGAGCAGCGGACCCGTGAAGGCCAGCCGTGCGCCGGCAGCGAGTTGGGGATCCAGTCCGGCGCGCTTGCCGAACCAGGGCGCCGTGACGATGACCGCCGCCTGCAGGGAGAGCCAGTAGAGCGCCCCGTACGCGATTCCGGGGACAATCCCCGCTGCGCGCAAGCCCAGATCACCGGGCCGTTGGCGGCCTAGAACGGCTATGGCCAGACCGATCGTGAGGCACCACGTGATCAGGATCGAGAGGATGCCCGGACGCAGGGAGAAGACGGCCGCGGCGGCCACCGAAGCCAGAACCGCCAAGGCCAGCGCCGCGGTCCTGGCCGGTTTGAATTCAGGTATCTCCATCCGCCTCCCTCGGTCGAAGGGTCCACCGAACTCCGTGCGATCGCCAGCCACAGATGGGCCCCGGGCATCTCCGGTGATGTGGGGCCCGCCGCACGACGGAGTCGGTCGAAGCGAGACTCCGCTGTAGCCCTACGGCGCGAAATACCCGTTGATGTCCAGGATGACGTGCGTGGGGTTGGTCACGTACACGCTGATCGCTCCGTTCGCCCCCGCCGGCACGATCGCGGCGTTTGCCACTATCGCGCCGTCGAACGAGTTCAGTGTCGAAACGAACGGCCGTGGCGAGCCCGTTGGCCAGGCCGTCAGGTACGACAACACCGCGCCCGGCACAACCGTCACGTTCAATGAGTACGCAGCCGCGGTCTGCGGAATGTTGCAGCCGCCCGACGGGATGGAGAACGAGCGTGTCTCGGTTGCCCCCATCTCCGGACCCCCGAACGGACCTCCCGCCCCTCGCGTGTCCGCCACGCGGCACGGCGCCACCGGATAGAAATTCAATGCGCCCGCCGCCCCCGGCGGCCCGAAGTAGCCGTTGATATCAAGCACTACGTCGGTGGGATCGCTGGCGTAGACCGAGATCGATTCATTTGCTCCTGCCGGAACAAGGGCCGCGTTGGCCACCACCTTGCCGGTCCAGGAATTCACTGTCGAAGCGTTCGGCCGTGATTGGCCCGCGGGCCAGGCCGTCAAGAAACCCAAGTATCCCTTGGGTACCACCGTCGACGATAGGCCGCATTAGGCACCTGCACCGCGGGTCCCATCGCCTCGGCGCCTCGGTCGAGGGCGCCCCCGCCCGTTGGGGGTGGTCAACGGAATGGCCCTTATGCGACCCTGGCTGCGCCGCGTGCCGTCGGCGCGGGGGATCTCCGGAACGCCCCTGACGGCGAGCAGCGAGCGCGCCACGCCGATTGTGGCCGACGGCGCTCGGGCCACGGCCCACGGCCTATTACACAGTTAGAAGTTGGAGACGGCTCGACGTTCTAACGCACAACCCAACTTCCGTCCGGGTTGACATGCGCACCGAGTGGTAACTTGTAGAGTTCCGTAATCATGCGGAACTCGCGTGCGTTGGGCTGCCTCAAGCCAGTCCACGTCTCGCGGTACTCCATTACTCCGCCCCATGGCGGGTGTTGGATGATGCCCTGGCCATGGCCAAACTCATGGGTTGCGGTGTCCAGCACCGGATCGGGGCAATTCCCTGGCAAGTCAGGGCGTGGAGCCATACCAGTGGGGAGGACCACGACGACCGAGCGGTAGCTGTTATCCAGGTTGACGGATTCGACCCGCGTGTAGGGATGGCCGTCGGCAATCGGCTGAACAATCCACCGCACGCGCGGTTCGGCGTCTTGGTCGATGTACGTCACGGGAAGCCCGGTTCCTGCCTGCCAGGCTGTGATCGCGCGCTGTGCGCAGTCCGCAAAGGCCCTGGCGAAGGCTGGATCGACATAGACGCGGATGGGCAGGTCGAAGCGGTTAATGATGCCAGGGTAGCGGTTGAACGAGCCGCCTGGGTTCTGATTATAGGCAATGATGTCTGCCGCCACGTCCGGATCGATCTGGCCCGAGAACAGAGCGTGTGAGGTCGCCACTCGGATTCCCGTGGTGGTTGTTAGGTTTTCGAACGTCGCGGAGATGTCGGCCGCGCCCGGGGCAGTCGCGGTCACCAGTCCTTCGGATGACACGATAGCGATCACGGTGTTGGACGATCGCCACATAGCTGTTGGCGTCCTGTCCGCCTGGTTCCCGGCCGGGTAGTAGTGCTCTATCGCCTGGAGTTGCACGGTCTCACCAGGAATGAGGATGCCCTGGGGACCGGACACGGTAAGCGTCTGGGTCGGTGCCGAGCTCGTCGAACTGGTAGAGGGTGCGGTCGGACTGCCGCCGCAAGCGACCGCCACGAGATGAAGGCATGTGAACGCCAGGATTGTCAACGCCGAATTCTGTGGTGCCATCGACGCGACCTTTCCGCCCGATCTGCCTCGGCTCCTGCACCAACCCGAGGCCTTCACACTCGGTGACCCCTGGGCCGGGCTCTCGGTGGGCCACACGGTTGACGATAGGCCGCATTAGGCACCTGCACCGCGGGGCCCATCGCCTCGGCGCCTCGGTCGAGGGCGCCCCCGCCCGTTGGGGGTGGTCAACGGAATGGCCCTTATGCGACCCTGGCTGCGCCGCGTGCCGTCGGCGCGGGGGATCTCCGGAACGCCCCTGACGGCGAGCAGCGAGCGCGCCACGCCGATTGTGGCCGACGGCGCTCGGGCCACGGCCCACGGCCTATTACACAGGGCACACTACCACTGCACCGGCGGGCTCGCCAAGGCCGGTCGGGTAAATTCGTCCGTTCGGTCGGCCGGCCACTTGCCTCGGGACGGAGCTCGGGCCCTCAGGCGGAGGTCCCGGTCTCGTCGACCGGCGGATAAGCGCTGGCGTCGAAAGGATCCGGGCGCAAAGGCGGCGCCCGGGCGGGCCAGGGGGCGGGCAGATCGGCAGGCAGCCCAAGGTGCCGTAGAATACGGTCGATCACGCTACGCTGCTCGATGGTCGCGACCAGCCGCATCCGGCCCCCGCACCGTGGGCACCCCAGCACGTCGAAGTCGAACGTCCGGCGCATCAGGTCGGCCCAGAGCGACCTGCTGGGGTCCCGCGGCGCTTGTGATCCGCTTTCCTTGCGCCGCCGCGCCGCACACTCCCTGGCACCCGTACTCACGGAGACGTCTTCGGGCCCTTCGCGGGCTATCGAGCCAACAACAGAGGCGGCGCTGATGCCGGCCAGGACCGGCGCCTCCTCGGCCAGACCGTCGGCGCCGCCCGACTCGTCCGACGCGTCCAGCAAACCGCGGCGGCGCAACAACATCAGGACGCGCCGGCGGACGACTGCCAATACCGCCGCCACATCGTCGTCCCGTGGAGGTGGGAGCGCCCGGAAGGCCACGCCTCCGCCGGCGTTCTCGGCGAACACGCCGTCCAGCACCAACGCATGAAAGTGCACGTTGAGGTTGAGCGCCGCGCCGAACCGCTGCACGAAGACGACGGCGCCGCCGCGTCCATTCACGACGCCGCGCTGCGCCGCCCGGCCGCGATGAAACGCCAGCAGCGCGCGCACGTACACGGCGACGACGGCCCGACACAACGCGTGGTCCCATGCGAGGAGATACCGCAAGCGATGCGGGAAACTGAGGACCCACTGTCGGACCCCGACTGGCGGAAACACGTGGTCGACCAGGTGGGCGGCGCGTTCCGCCATCCGCCGGCCGCCACAGCTTGGGCAGAAGCCGCGACCCTTGCAGGAGAACGGCACGAGACGATCGAGGCCGCAGCCGCCACACCGGAACCGCGCGAACCCGCCGGCCAACACGCCGCACGTGAGGAAGCCTCGGAACTCCTCTTCGACAAATCGCGGCAGCCTCTCGCCGTCGCGAGCGCGCTCAGCCTCGGCCAGGAACGTTTCGAGGTGTTCCAGGACGACGCGATAGAGCGCGTGTTGCGCCGGCAACTTCGGCTCGTATCCGGCGGTCGGCAACGCCACGATCCGACCGCAGGCGGCTTGGGTGTCAACGCACGTGCGTCACGGATGCGCAGAAATCCGAGAGATGGCGCGCCTGCGGCGGCAGGAGACGAACGCGCGTGGCAGATGATGCGACGGAGCCGGCCGGCTGATGTTGCAGAACGTGCGCGAGGGACGTTCGGGGAGGCCCTCTCGTCGAACGGTATCGTCGCAGAATTGGCGCTGGCCGAATCAGTCCGAAGTCCGAAAGCGGACCCACGACCCCGGACGTCGGACACCGGACATCGGACCTGTCCCTACTTCTCGTCCTTCCGCTCCTCCCGCTCCCCGTTCTCGATGCTGCGCACCCACGCCGCGCGCCGCGGCGGCGGCATCGTCGCGGTCGCCCCGCGGATCGACTTCCAGATGATCTCGTTCAATTCGAGCTCCGGCGCCCGATCCACCTCGCTGAAGTCCATCGCGGCCGACGCCTGCGCGCCGGGCGCGCGCGGATCGTTCCGCTCGTCGATCGGCACCCGCGCGGGCCGCACCGTGTAGCCGGTCAGGACCGGGGTCGCCTGGAACGCGTTGAACATCGGCGTGGCGGCCGCGTCGTACTGGCTCATCGGCGGCAGGCCCAGGATCAACTCCATCGTCCGCAGCATGCCCACGGTGCTGTACATCGTGCTGTCCACCGCCTGGCGCTTCACGAACGGACTGATGACAAAGGCCGGCGACCGGTGACAATCGACGTGGTCGGGTCCGTTCTGCGCATCGTCCTCGAGGATGAAGATCGCCGACTCCTTCCAGAAGCGGCTCTTGGTGATCGCCTCGACAATGCGGCCGAGCGCCAGGTCGTTGTCGGCGACCATCGAGCGCGGCGTGAAGGCGCCGGGGGCGGTGCCCGACGTGTGGTCGTTCGGCAGCTTGATGATCGAGAGGCGCGGCAGGTTGCCGTTGCCCTCGAATTCGCGGAACTCCTTCAGTCAGACCTCCGCGCGCTGCGTGTCCGGGATGCTGAGATCCCACGGCGGATACGACGGGTGCACCAGGCCCTCGAGCCCAGGCGCCTGCGCTTTGACCGGCATGCCCGGCTTTTCCCAGTCCCCGAATTCGCCGTAGCTGCGCACCGACACGCCGGCGCGCTTGGCGAAGTCCCACAGCCACCCCTCGGCCGGCGCCGAGATGTTGCCGTACTTCGTGCGCGTCTCCCAGCCGCCCTCGCTCAGGTACAGGCCGCCCTTTCCGCTGTAGTTCGGCGGCCACATCTTCTGCACGATGTCGGTCGCGTACGCGCCCATCGAGAACGCGTGGCCGTCGTAGCTGACTTCCGAATTGACGTAGAAGTTGTCGAACAGCACGAACTCGCGCGCCAGCGCGTGCGCGTTCGGCGTCACCTGCTCGCCGAGGATCGCGAGTGACGGATCGCCGTTGCCCTTCTCGAGGTCGCCGAGGACCTGGTCGTAGGTCCGGTTCTCGCGAATCACGTAGAAGACGTACTTGATGGGCGACGCTTCGCCCACCTTGCGGGGAATCGGCGACCCGGCCGGGACGCCGGCCGGTGCCAGCTTCACGGCATCCGAGTACGGCGTGTTGTCGTAGACGCGCCTGGTCATCGTCTCGAGCGTGGCCGCGTCGGGCGTCGGGACGACCGACAACGCGCCGGCGAGCATGGACCCTGAGTACTGCCCCTCCGCGTAACCCGCGCCCGGCTGCGGACCGCGCGGGTTGGCGAGTGATGTCAGGCCCTTGCCGCTCAGGATGAAGATCTGCCGGCCGTCGCGCCGGTCGAACATGACGGCTGTCGGGTACCATCCCGTCGGGATGAACCCCCGCACGCCGCTGGCGCCGGGCTTCGACACGTCAACCACGGCAACCGCATTGTTGTCGGCGTTCGCCACGAGCAGCGTCCTGCCGTCGGCGGAGAGATCCAGCGCGTTGGGCGTCGAACCGGCCGGGGCGTTCGGGAAAAGCGACACGGAGATCTGTTCGCGCGCGGCGCGCGCGGCGGTGTCCACGACCCAGACGGCGTTCGTGTTGGCGCACGCGACGAACAACCGCGTGCCGTCCTTCGACAGCAGCATCGCGTTGGGATGTTCGCCCACCGCCACCTCGCCCGTGGCGGCCAGCGTCACCGCATCGAACAGCAACACCTTCGCGCCGCCCCACAGCGACACGTAGAGGGTCTTGCCGTCGGGCGACGGCAGCACCGAGTACGCCTCGGCGGGAAGGTCGATCGTCTGCCGCACGCGGCCTTTCTTCAGATCGACGACGGCGACGGCCTTGCCGAGGACCTCGGCGGCGTAAAGCCAGTTGGCATCGGGACTCACCGCGACGCCGCCGACGAAGCTGTGCTCCTCGGCCACCGACTGGGGCCGGCCGAGCGGGTACGCGCCGCCGGCGGTGAGCCGGTCCTTGGCGAAGCTGAACTCGTTGATCGCGTTCTGCGCGCCGGCCGACGAGTAGAGCCGCCGCTCGGTCGGGTGCCAGGCGAGGCCCAGCCACGCGAAATCGACGTTCGCCGTCTGCTTCACCTGGAAGTTCTCGAGGTCCACGACCGTGAGCGAAGGCCGGCTGCCGCCGTCGTTCGACACGATCAGGTACCGGCCGTCGGCCGACTGGACCATCGCGAGCGGCAGCGGCCCCATCGTCATGTGCTGGCCGGCAGGCGCGAGCGTCCAGCCGTTTGGCAGGAGCGTGACGCCCTGGCCGAGGGACCCCGGCCACTGCGGCCGCGGGGGCGCCTTCTGCTGCGACCGCGCGTCATTGGCGATCGCGCGCGCTGTATGCGCGGGAAGAACGGTCGAAACTGCCAGGAGCAGCGCGAAGAGGATCCTGATGTTCATTCCTGACTCCGTGGACCAGAGCGTCGTGTGCGCTCACCGACTCGGACGCCGACATGATACCCGGGAAGTAATCGGGAAGCGTTCCTTCCCCGGCCTCGGGCTCGTCTGCGCAGGGCTTGGGAGTGCCGGAATCCTGAAACTGCGGCCCGGGACCGGGTGCCGGTGCATGCTAAACTCCGCCCCGAACGACTTGCTCGGCCCCCCGGTCAGGGAAGGGATCATGGACAGGAAACTGTGGCTGAAGGTTGCCGCCGGGATGCGTTGTCCGGGGCGGGCGTCATCCGGCGCCTGCCGCTCTTGCGGACTGCCCTGGTTGGGATCGGGAGCCTATTCCTCTTGCGCGGGTTGTTCATTATCCTCACCTTCCTCGAGGCGCTGGGGGTCCGGCAAGGACAGATCTTGCTGGCCGGTGTGGCGTCCCACCTGGTCTTCCTCTCAGCCGGTATCGTGTACTGGGAGGAGCCGTCCTCAACTGGAAGACACTGAAGAGTCGCTAGCTGGCGGACGGTATCGGCTGAACCAGTCGCGACGGAATCAGAGGCTCCAATGAAGTCCGGTATTCGCACGCTGTTCGCGATAATCGTGGGAATGGCGCTGGCGTTGGCGCTGGTCGTCGCAGTCGAGTTGTTCAGCGCCGTCGTCCATCCGATGCCTGCCGATCTCAACGGGAACATTCCAGAGCATGTGAGGCGGTATCCGCATTGGGTCCTGGGAGTTGTCGTGCTGGCCTGGGGCGCAACATCCACCGCCGCCACCTGGGTTGCATCGAGAGTTGGCAATCGACTCGCCGGCAGCGTTGTCGCCCTGCTGCTCGCGTGGGCACTCATCTTCAACTTGACGATGTTGCCCTACACGATGTGGTTCAAGGTCGTGATGTTCGGCGTTTTTTTCGTCGCCTGCCTGCTTGGAATCAGGTACGGCTTCACGCGTCGTGTCGATGGCCGACAGCGGAACGCGTTCTGATATTCTCTTGAGCGGAGGTGCGGCCATGGCAGTCCGGGAGCGTTTTGGCGTCGCGATGGACACCGAACGGATGGTGACGCAGTTCATGGAGATGGTCCGCATCGACAGCGAGTCGGGCGACGAGGCGCGGTTCATGGCGTGGCTGGCGCCGCGTTTCGAGGAGTTGGGGGCGCGTGCAGCGCCAGACGCCTACGGAAATTTGATCGCCGCGTTGCCCGCCCGGGACAGCCGCGCCGACCCGATCCTGCTGTCGTGCCACGGCGACACCGTCAAGCCCGGCAAAGGCATCGAGCCGGTGCTGCAGGACGGGATCATCCGGTCGGCGGGCAACACGATCCTCGGCGCGGACGACAAGGCCGGCATCGCCGAGATGCTCGAGGCGCTGCGGATGGCGCCGGTTCGGCCGCCAATCGAAATCGCCATCTCCCGCCAGGAAGAGGTGGGGCTGCTCGGCGTGAAGCAACTCGACTTCGGCCGCATTTCGGCCACGCGGGGCTTCCTTCTCGACAACGACACGCTGGACACGATCATCACCGGCGGGCCGTCCTACTTCGCCATCGACGTGACGGTCACGGGCAAGGCCGCTCATGCGGGCATGGAACCGGAGAAGGGCATCAACGCCATACAGGCCGCTTCACGCGCCATCTCGGCGCTGACGCTCGGCCGCCTCGACCAGCAGACGACCGCAAACGTGGGCATCATCCACGGCGGCATGATTCGTAACGGCGTGCCAGACACCTGCACCTTCGCGGCCGAGTGCCGCAGCCTCACGCATGCCCGCGGACAGGCGGTCGCCGACGAGATGGTGAACATCATCCGCCGGGAGGTGGAGGGGGTTGGCGCGCAGGTCACCATCGACGTCAACAACCTGTGCCAGGCGTCTTTCATTTCCGACGACGCCTGGACGGTGCGCACCGCGCAGCAGGCACTCTTTGCGCTCGGGATCGACGCCAGGCCCGCGGTGATGTGCGGTTTTACCGACGCCTCGATCTATAACAATCACGGGATCGAGATGGGAGTGGTGGGGATCGGCGCGCGCCTGGAGCACTCGACCGACGAACACATCCACGTGGAGGACATGGAGCGTGCCGTCGCCATGATCGTGGGACTCCTCAGGCTCAGTGCCTGACGCACGAGATGGTGCTGCTACTGCGCGTGCCGCCAGGTCGGATCAGGATCGAACGCGGAAATCGCCTTTGTCCGGGATTCGGCCCCGGCCCCGAAATCCTTCTGATACACGACGGCGTCGGGACCGACGATGAAGGTCATGACACCGGACGATCGGTATTCGGCAGGATAGGCCAGAAACGCGACTCCGCCGGTCATCCGGCCATCGACGATGTACGGCTTCGCACTGCCTGGCGCGCTGGCGCCCTGCGCTTTCAGGATTCGGAAGTAGTACCCGTGGAACGGGGTGCGCCCCTGACGGGCCGCCTTCGCGGCCTCTTCGCTCGCGGCGAAGGCCAGCAGCGGTCCGATCGGACTCTCGCCACTGTCGTCCCCCCCTTGCCAGAACAAACCGTCGTGACGGCCAGGTGTGCTCACGAAGTGCTGTGCGTACTCGTGGGCGACGTTCCCATCGTGCGTTTTGCCGTAGTACTCGTTCTCGGCGGCGACGAGTTCTTCACAGATGCGAATCGCCGCGTTCTCGTTGTTGCCGATGCGGCGATAGAGCACCTCGCGCTTGCCGGCGGCCGTGTCGAAGTACCATTGGCCGTCCTTGCTGGCCAGTGGAATCGGCATTGGCCAGTTCTCGGCGCCGACCAAGAGCGTCGTCCGGTTGCCGGCGTCCAGTCCCACCCGGTGCATCTGCTGGTACTTCTGAACGAACAGCTCGCGGTTGCTCTTGTCCTGCGCTGCATCGCCGGACGAGATGATCTCGTTGGCGTCCGGGCCGAAGATCGCGGCGAGTGCGACCTGGTCGTTCTTCTGCACCGCGCTGAAGAGCGCCGCGCTCGCCTCCGCCGCGGAGCCGAACGTTCGTTGAGCCGGCTGCGGCGGCCCGGCGCAGAACTGCATCGCTGTCGCGCCGAACAACGCCAGCGCGCCGATCGCCCAACGGTTGACTTGTCGCGTGCTCATAGGCGGCCCCTTCCTCGTCCTCCCCGTCCACGGTCCGCCGGTGGCGCAGGTGCTGGTCGCGGCGGTGGAGCGGATTGTCGCGAGGGCGGCGGTGATGGTGGTGGCGGTGGCGGACGGACGCCCAGGCTGGCCTGGCCGCGAGCCGAGCTGCCGCTGACCGTCCCGCCCTCCTTGAAGCCGCTCAACGCGCCGGACCGTGTTCCACTGGGCGGGGTCGTGGGCCGAGGCTGGGCAAATCCCCGATCATTCTTGGGATTTGCGGGCGGCGCCGGCGGCGCGGCCGGCTTCGGCGGAGGCGCGGCGGCCGGATGCGGCACCTGCGCCGGTTCCCGCTGCCCTGGTGTCGCAGGCGGCATCGCAACGGGACCGCGCTGCGCCCCACCCTGACGCGGCACGGCGACCGGTCCGCGACCGGCAGGCGGCTGGCCGGACGGTGGACGCTGCGGCAAGCGCTGTTCGGTCCCCGGCCCGGCCTGCGCACGCCCGCCTGGCACCGGCTGGCCGGGCCGCGGCGTGTAGTGGCGATCGACGACGCTCAGACTGTGGGAGACGTAGTCCTCACGGTGAAACGCGACGCGGTGGTCGCGCCAGTCAAACGCCCAGTTGTGCCAGCTCCAACTCTCGCGGCCCCACGCGCCGCCGGTACGAAAGCTCAGGCTCCATGACACACGCGGCCCGCCCCCCAATCCGCGCACGAAGAAGAACCCCGGCCAGGGACGGATCGGTGCTCCGTAGACCGTCCAGCAATCGTAGCTGGGGACGTACACGGTGCCGGCATCAACTGGCTCGATGACGATGATTCCGTCCTGGCTGGTGACAATGATTTGCGAGTTGCTCTGCAGGGCGCCCGCCGCGATGGCCTGCTCGCGCAGCCCCTGGACGGCGTCCATCACGTCGTCGGGCTGGTTGTAGTACGCGTCGCCAAGCGCGGAGGTCCACGAGAGGTTCTGGGCCATGTTGGCCAGCACCGTTGGGAATTCCGTCAGCGCTTTCACGCTTGGATCCCACGCCATGGCGTCAACGGCGCCTGCGATCTGATCGCTCGTCAGGCTGGCGTTCTGCTGAAGCCACCGCGCCGCATCGTCCACCTGCGAGGGGTAGGTGGCGGCCGCGAGGATCTCGGCCAGGAGTTCGTCCGGATAGAGGGCGACGGGCGCGACGAGTTGTTGCAGCTCTTCCGCCGATTCCTGCGCCCACGATCTGGCCGGGCAAAGCAAAAGCAGGAGCGCGCAGCCCGCAACCGTTATTGCGAACGCCCGTGTCCTTGCCATGGCGTGCACCTCTTCTTCACCGGGATTTCCATTGGGGAATCCCACACGTGACGGTAGCGGATCGATGCGGAAATCGTCTGTTCGATCTTGAACACTTCGAGGACTGCGCGTCTGGCGCGTTTCAGGCCAGCGTCGCGTCAAGGTGTGCACTATTGACCAGACAACCTCCGAGCCGATCCGCTATCGTCGCGCTGATCGTCGGGTGCACCGTGCGGTCGGCTTGTTGCCGCCCCAGCCGTTCAGGCGCGGCTCAACAGGCCGCGAGCGGAGAAGGAATAGGGTGTATGGCCTCCATAGCAAATCGAGTCCTGGCAGAGCCCGTTACGCGACCACAACCCGTTCCGGCGCGCCCCATTCCCATTGTGAGGCGCCCACCGAGGCGCTGGATCAAGTGGGCTGCGATCGGCGGCGTGGTCGTTGCCGTGGCCGTAGGCGTGGAACTGTGGAGCATGCACGTTGCGAACGCGATCGGCTACACCACAGTGGTGGTCGAGCGAGGGACGGTCCAGGCCAGCGTCACGGCCACCGGGACGGTCAACGCCGTTGTGGACGTCCAGGTCGGCAGCCAGGTTTCAGGCAATATCAAAGCGCTCTATGCCGACTTCAACACGAAGGTCACCAAGGGCCAGCTCGTGGCGGAGATCGACCCCGCGATGATCCAGGCGCAGGTTGATCAGTCGACGGCCGCGCTGGCCTCCGTGCACTCTGCCGCATTGACGGCTGCCGCACAGCTCCAGAAAGCGCAATCCGACCTTGCGGGCACAATGGCGAGTGAAAAGGGGGTGGAGTCCGTCCTGGCCCGGGATCAGGCGAACACGCTGAACGCCAGGAATCAGTTCCAAAGGCAAGACACCCTGTTCACGCGGGGACTCATTTCCCAAACGGATCACGACGCAGCCAAGGCTGCAGCAGATGCGTCCGACGCTCAGGTGACGGCGGATCAATCTCAGATCATCGCGGCCAAACAGACGATTCAATCCGCGCAAGCCCAGGTGAGCGTCGCGCGGGCCCAACTGGGTTCCGCCCAGGCCCAGGAGGTCCAATCACGAGCGTCGCTCGCGCAGAACCAAATCAACCTCGAACACACCCGGATCACCGCCCCTGTGGACGGTACCGTGATCGCCCGCCGCATGGACGTCGGCCAGACCGTCGCCGCATCGTTTGCGGCCCCCACGATTTTTGAAATCGCGCAGGACCTGACGAAGATGCAGCTCGACACCAATGTCAGCGAGTCCGACGTGGGCAATGTCACACTCGGGCAGGAAGCCACGTTTACCGTGGATGCGTATCCAGCCACGACGTTCCGCGGCAAGGTCACGGCTGTCCGCAAAGCTCCGATCACTCAACAGAACGTCGTTTCGTACGATGTCGTGATCGCGGCTGCAAATCCCGATCTCAAACTCTTCCCCGGGATGACGGCCAACGCTCGCATTCGGACCGCGAAGCTGGACCACACGCTCAAGGTCCCGAACGCCGTGTTGCGAAGCCATCCGACCGCGGCGATGCTGACGCAGCTCGGTCTTCCGCCGGCCCAGGCGGGGAAGCAGGACGTGTACGTGAAGCGGAATGGCACACTGCTGCCCATTCCGCTCACCGCGGGGCTTACAGACGGAAAGTACACGGCGGTGACCGCAGACGGCTTGCAGGAGGGCGACCAGGTTGTCGTGCGGTTTACCACCGCTGCCAGCACGCCGACGACAAGTACGCCTTCGGCTCCCGGAGCCGGCGGCGGGCGCGGCGGACGCGGTCTGTAACGTGCGTGGAGAGGATGCTGTGCCACCGCTCATCGACGTCCGAAACCTCAAGAAGACGTACTGGCTCGGCGAAGTGGCCGTGAACGCGCTCGTGGACGTCACGGTCACGATCGAGAAGGGTTCGTACGTCGCGATCATGGGCGCATCGGGCTCGGGCAAATCGACGTTCATGAACCTCCTCGGTTGTCTCGACCGACCAACCTCAGGCCAATACCTGCTGAATGGGAGTCCGGTGGAGACCCTTGATCGCGACCAGCTCGCGGAGATTCGGAACCAGAAGATAGGGTTCGTGTTCCAGAATTTCAACCTCCTGTCGCGCATGAGCGCCCTGGAGAATGTGGAGCTGCCGCTGTTGTACAGCGATACCGCGACGCCGGATGGTGACGAGCGGGCCGAGCGTGCGCTCACCACCGTCGGTCTGGCGGGCCGGGAGCACAATCTTCCCACCCAGCTCTCGGGCGGCCAGCAGCAGCGCGTGGCCATCGCGCGTGCGCTCATCAACGACCCGGAAATCCTCCTGGCTGACGAGCCCACCGGCGCGCTCGACTCGCACACCAGCGCCGAGATCATGGACATCTTCGAGGACCTGAACCGGGCTCACGGCCTCACCATCATCCTCGTGACACACTCGGATGAAGTGGCCGCGCACGCGGATCGCATCATCGGATTTCGCGACGGCCTCATCATCAGCGACACCCTGGTGACCCACGACAGCAGTCCCGGCGAGGACCACGTCGCCGCGCTTGCCGCCGCAGGAGCGTCGCGATGAAGAAGTTCAAGTCGTCGATTCGCATCGCGTTCCGCGCGCTCACGATGAACAAGCTCCGCTCGGCGTTGACCATGCTGGGCATCGTGATCGGCGTGGCGTCCGTGATTGCCACGGTCGCGATTGGCTCGGGCGCCACGCAGCGCATTCAGGATCAGATCGCGAGTATCGGCAGCAACATCATCATCATTACTCCCGGGAGCACGAGCAGTTCCGGAGTGCGCCTGGGCACCGGCAATGCCGTCACGTTGTCTGAGTCGGACGCGCGGGACATTCCGGCGCAGTGCCCGGACGTCGAACTCGCGGCACCGTATGTTCGAGGCAGCGCTCAGATCGTGAGCGGGACTGGCAACTGGGCGACCTCCATCTACGGCGTCACGCCGGACTATCTGACC
This sequence comes from Acidobacteriota bacterium, assembly GCA_003170135.1. Classification (GTDB taxonomy): domain Bacteria; phylum Acidobacteriota; class Vicinamibacteria; order Vicinamibacterales; family Fen-181; genus Fen-181. The sequence goes on along the minus strand of PMZR01000020.1, from coordinate 11,264 downwards.
ATTCGCCAGCTGTCGGTCGCCGACGGCGCCGAGTTCGTCCAGCAGGACGTCGATTCGGCGAACAAAGTCGCCGTGCTGGGCAAGACGCCGGTGGACAACCTGTTCGGCGGTGCCGATCCGATTGGCCAGACGATTCGCATCAAGAATGTGCCGTTTACCGTCGTCGGCGTGTTGACACCCAAGGGCCAATCCGCGCAGGGGCAGGACCAGGACGATGTCATCCTGCTCCCGATTTCAAGCGCCAAGCGGGACGTGATCGGCAAGAAGTCCGCCAATGCGGATTCCGTGGATACGATCATGATGCAGGCGAAATCCGCCTCCGTGATTCAGGCGGCGCTGGACGAGGCCCAGGCGCTCCTGCGCCAGCGCCACCATCTGCAGACATCCGAGGACGACGACTTCTCCATCCGTAACCTGCAGGAGCTCTTCGCCGCGCAAGAAGCGTCGGCAAGCATCATGGCGATCATGCTGGCCGCCATCGCTTCAGTGTCGCTCGTGGTGGGGGGCATCGGCATCATGAACATCATGCTGATCTCGGTCCGGGAGCGGACGCGCGAGATTGGACTGCGGCAAGCCATCGGCGCCAAGACGCGCGATGTCCTGACGCAGTTCCTGGTCGAGGCCGTGGCACTGTCCGTCGTCGGCGGGATCGCGGGGATCGTCGTCGGTATCGGCGCGTCCGCGCTCATCTCGCGCCTGGCAGGCTGGACAACGGCTGTTGGCTGGGGCGCGGTGGCGCTGGCGGTTCTGTTCTCCGCGCTGGTTGGAATTGGCTTTGGCTACTACCCGGCAAGAAAGGCGGCCTTTCTCGACCCGATCGAAGCGTTGCGATCCGAATAGCAGTGAATCGCGTGTATCGCCACACACCACAAGTGGCAGGACCGACTATATGAGCTGGTTCGCATGGCTTGGCCTGGCCGTACTCATCACCGCCGTTGCTGCCATCACCGGCATCAAACCGAAGGGCACGCGACACATCGCTCACACCCGATTGATGGGAGTCGCACGACTCGCACTCCTGGCGCTCGCCATCATCCTGGCCTATCTGGCGTTTCGAGCATACTCCGGCGGTCTGTGATAACTGCTTCGCCGCTGCGGTCGCCGGAGAGGCGCAGGTCCCGCGTCAGTACGCCCAATAGGGCCCCGTTCCCCCTGACGTACTTCGGCCCTCAATCGCGACGTACACCGTGCGGCTGAAGAAGAACGGCAAGCCCCAGTCGAAGTACAGGCTTGGAAGACCGCTTTGCGACGGGCCAGTGGACGAAGCCCCGGCGACATCGCTGAAGACCCAGTTCGGCAGCGGCAGGTTGTCCGCGTTCGCCACGACAAAGCTCACGGGATTCGACTGGTTGTTCGCGCCCGTGTTGGTCGCGGACAGGAACTGCGTCGTGGACGGACAGTAGAAGCCATCGGAGGCCTTGCAGCCCGGCAGGTGGGTCGTGGTCGAATCGAGGAAGAACAGCGCGTTCGAACCGGAATCGATGAAACTCGACGAATAGGATGCGCCGTCGAACACGGTGGTGAAGTTGCCGGAGCTGTCCTCTGTCTGGACGACGGCACGGCCAAGTCCATTGTCGGGTTGCGTGCCGATGCCGAAGGTGAGCGTTCCCGTCGTGGAGGGCAATCCGGCATCCGGCAGCGCCGGCAAGGTGATCGAGATGCCGTTGTTGTCCGAGGCGAACAGGGCCACGGGGTTCTGGATCTGGCTCGTCAGGGACACGGTGGTCACCTGGCAGGACGTATCCGGACAGCCGAAATAGACGCCGCCATTCGAGGTCGTCCCGGGCGCACAGGCCGTGCCGCAGTCGTAGATGTACGAACTCACGCCCAGGATGCCGTTGGCGGACAGCGTGTCCACGGTGTTGGTCGGCGTGCCACCGTTGGTGCAGCCGGACGGCGCGGCCGGAAACGTCGAACCGGGATCGGCAATGATCTGGATGGGAATCGAACTGGCCACTTCGCCGGCGAGCTTGACGTCGGCGCGGGCGACCGCGCCCCAGTTGTAGGTGAGGTCGACGTACTGGACGCAGTTCGCAAGGGTCGCGCCGGCGGGCGTCGTCATGTTCGTCAACGGCAGACCGCCGAGCGCCGACGACAGCACGCGAAGGCCGCTGGACCCGGTGTCGAGCAGCACATCCGGGACGGTTGTGCACTGTAACGTGCTGCCGGGAACGCAGATTGTCACGCTGACGAACGCCCCATTCAGGTACGGGTTCGCCGTGGACGGACCCGGGTCGGCCGTGATGATCACGGCATGCGGGACCGACAGGTTGCTCTTGTTGTTGCTGCTCGACGAAGACGACGGACTGGATCCTCCACCGCAGGTAGCCGCGGTGAAGAGGGTCCAGGCCACGGCCAACACCAGCAGGGCACGGATGTTCTTCACCGGATCTCCTCCACGTTCACGCCGGACGGCAGCATCTGCGGAAGGTAGGCCCGGCCCGCCAGGGCGCGGGCGTGCCCGAGCGATTGGAAGACGAACCCGGGCGTCTCGATCATGACCGGCGCGCGGCGCGCGCGCCGCTGCTGCGCGCCCTGCTGCGTGCCCCGTTGCAGCTCGTCGAAGTAGGGTCCCAGCAGTTGCTGGTAGTCGGGATGAAACGGCCCCTGCCACGCGATGGCGAAGATCTTCCCTTCGGGCGTTGCGAATTCGCGGACGGTCGACCCGGAATCCAACCTCATCTCATGGATCGCGTATCGCTGCATCTGCCTCACGCTCGTCGCGGCCTTCATCTTCGCGCGATCGCGCTCCACCGACTTCAAGTCACCGCCCAGTTCAGCGAAGGCGCGAGCAGGCAGCATCAAAGCGGACGCCGCGACGAGCACACAGAGGAATCTGCGGGCATATCGAAACCACATGACGGGACACACCCCTTTTCGAAGCGTGCGCTGGCAGGCTCGCAACCCGCGGCAGGGAACAGGCTGGGAACCCTCAACCAGTATAACGCCGCCGGCCGAAATCTCCCGGCCATGCGCGGGTGCCACATTCGAGTGTGACAAGAGCGTGACAATCGGGGACGCCCACGCGATGCCCATGTCGGGCGACAATCGCTGTTGCACACAATCTCGCGATGATCCGAGTTGACCGATTGACTTGACTCTTCGGTCGAGCATAATCGGCCCCATTCCGGTTGGAACATCCCATGTCGGCAACAACCAGCGCAGGAGAACTCTTATGGCAAAGGCTAAAGGCATCCAGGCGCACAAGGTGTTCAAGCTGGGGAAGGCGGCCGCCAGAAAGGACTCGCGCAACCTGAAATTCGCGAACGTCCTCAGGGCGACGCTGCCGTCGCTGCCGCCCTCGTACGACTTCGACGTCACCCACACGGGTATTCCGACGCCGATGTTCGGTAACGACACCTACGGCGACTGCGTGATCGCCGGCCGAGCCCATCAAACGCTCCGCTTCGAGGACATCGAGCAGGGCGCGGTCATCACGATCACGGACAACGACGTTCTCAAGGAGTACTTCGAAGAGACCGGCGGACCGGACACCGGGCTCGTCGTGCTCGACTCGCTCAACCTGTGGCGCCACAAGGGATGGAAGGCTGCCAGGAACACGTACCACATCAGGGCGTACGCCGAGGTGGACTTCGCGAACCACGACGAGGTGCGCCAGGCGATCTTCGCCGATCTCGGTGTTGGCCTGGGTCTTCAACTTCCGAAGTCGGCGCAGGGCCAGATTCAGACCGGGCAGCCGTGGGATGTCACCACCGGTCCTGACGCCAGGCCGGGGTCCTGGGGCGGTCACTACGTCTATGTCTCCGGCTACTCGCCGAACGGACCGGTCTGCGTGACGTGGGGCCGCAAGCAGCAGATGACATGGGCCTGGCTCGACAAGTATTGCGACGAAGCCTATGCGCTCTTCGACGCCAGGAACCGGTTCAAGAAAGCGCTCATCGACACGGCCAGGATCGGCGCCTTCCTGGACACGCTGAAATAGCGCCTCGGTCATCCGCCGCAACGGACGAAGGCGCGACCTCGGGCGCCGCGCCTTCGCCCAGGGTCAGCGCGGCGTAATGCGGAGGCAGATCCCCCACAGGCAAAGGCTGTTGATCAAGCCGATGCCCCAGCTCACCACCTTGTCGTGATGGGTTTGGTGTGTCCTTGGATCGTTCACGCTCGCGTAGGTGACGAACGTGCCGAACACGAGCGCGATGACGAGCGCGACGAAGGGCGAGCTGAAGTACTCCGGGGAGGCGTACTTCAAGGTGCTCCAGGTGAAACCTGTGAGCAGGCCGACGCCGGGAAACGTCAGGGACTTTGGCGTCACGAAGATCGGGACGGTCGTCTCCGGTGACGTCGGCCCGGAGGTGACGGTACCCTGAGGTTCTTTCGTGGCCCCCGACCCCGCGATTGCGCCCACCTGCACACCGCGAGGTGTGGGCGCGACGACGTGCTCACGCACGAGGTGGTTGAACAAGTCGCTGACTCGCATAATCCTCCCCTTGGTAAGCAATGCCGACGGGGGCGGTCAGCGCGAGCCGTTGTTCCATCCCGACACGTCGCCTGCCGATCTGTCATGGCCGCCTGTACGATACCCGATCTCGATGACCAGCGGCCCTGTCATCTCTGGCAGTGACGCGAGGCCCGGGCATTCGCGCCACCGGCGAGAGCCCGGGCCATCACACCATATCGACACGCCGAGAGCTGACGGCGGCTGCAGGCACCGGCAGCCGCCTGAAACCGGACCGCCTCAGCCTTGCGCCAGCTCTTGCACGCGCCGCGTCCCAACTACGGCGCTTGATAGTAATCGTTGGAGCCTCTCATACTGATTTCAAGGGTTCACCATTCTCAGTGATGCGATCGACGGGCGTCGTCCGGGTCCCGCTCCTGCGTGCGCGCACGTGACCGGGCTCGGGCCAGACCGCCGCGCCGACAAGCCGTGCAGAGGGGAACCGTGGTGCGACAGATGCGAGTCCGGCGATCGGCCTGGGGGGCCGTCGCCCTCATCGTGGTGTGGCTCAACTCCGGCGCGCTCGCGCAGAGTCCTCAGGCGACGCTGGTCGGCGTCGTCCGCGACACGAGCGGAGCGGTGATGCCGGGCAGCAGTATCGTGGTACAGCAGGTGGACGGCGCGCTGACGCGGACGGCCACCTGCGGCGCGTCGGGCGAGTTCACGGTCGCGGCGCTGCCACCGGGTGTCTATCGCGTCACGGCGCAGGCTGCGGGGTTCGCGGCAACGACGATCACGGTCCGGGTCTCGGTGGGCGCGACGCCGTCGGTCGTCATCGTGCTCCGTCCGCAGGCCGTCCAACAGTCGGTGGTCGTCAAGGGCGCGACGCCTTCACTCGCCGCGCAGCCGCTCGAGACGACGAGCGCCATTGAACAGACCGTCATCGGCACGACCGATCTGGAGGCCTTGCCGCTCGCCCACCGCAGCTTCGCGAACATCGCGTACCTCAGCCCGATGACCGCGCCGGTGGAGCCGTCCGATCCGACCAAGGCGCGGATTACCGCCGTGTCGTTCGCCGGCAGTTCGGGGCTGAACGTGGATCTGTCGGTCGACGGCGGCGACAACAACGACGACTACATCGGCGGGTTCCTCCAGAACTACTCACCCGATGCCATCCAGGAATTTGTCGTCCGCACTGCGCAGTTCGACGCCGACACGTCGCGGACCAACGGCGGGTCGGTCATCATCAGCACGCGGCGGGGCAGCGACCAGTGGCACGGAGGCGCGGCCGGATTCTTCCGGGAGCGCGGGTTGAACGCCAGGAACACGCTCGACAACCCGGAGCCCAATCCGAAGCAGCCGTTCTCACGGCAGGACGGGTCGTTCACGCTCGGCGGTCCGATCGTCAAGGGCCGGACATGGTTCTTCTCGTCGTTCGAGGACGTGGTGGAGAACTCGAGCGTCGCGTACAGCGCGCAGAGCTTGACCGAGTTCGGCGCGCTCGCCGGCCTCGCCGGCGCCGGGCTGGTTCCCGGAGTGACCAGCATTGACGTGCCGACCTCGGTCGCGGTTCCCTTCAGGGACGCGATCTTCTCGACGCGCGCGGACTGGGCGCAATCGGCGCGTTCGCAGTGGTTCGTCCGCGCCACCTTCGATCGCAACCGGACGAGCAACGATCTGGTGCAGCAGGGAGCGCTCCCCTCGACCGGTGCCCTGACCCGCTCGAATTACCTGGACGTCCTCGTCAGCCAGAACTTCCAGTTCTCGCCGCGCTGGCTGGGCACGCTGACCGTCGGTGCGAGCGCCTTCCACCACACGAAGGACCGGAGCTCGAATCTCGGCCTGGCGCTCGCGTTTCCCTTCAGCGCGACCGCCCAGACCACGTCCGGGTTCGAGACCTTCGGCGACAACCAGTTCGTCACCCCGATCACGGCGTTTCCCGTGCGGCGCGACCAGGAGAAGTACCAGCTGCGCTACGACGTGGTTCACACCGCGGGCGCGCACACCCTCAAGACCGGCGTGAACCTGATCCACGAGCCGGTCCTGGGCGGCGAGCTCTCGGGCACGCAGGAACTGCTCGTGCAGTTCGCGGACAATCCAAGCTTCTACGTCGCGAACCCCGACCAGTTCGTGGCCGACTTCAACGCCGGCAGCACGCTGACGCCGGCCTCGGCCGGGACGTTCTCGCAAAGCGTTCGCCGCCTGGGCGCCTACGTCCAGGACGCGTGGAGGATTCGGCCCGCCGTGACGCTCAACTATGGCGTGCGCTACGACACCACCTTCGGGCTCTTCGTGGCCGAAGGGCGCGACCAGAGCCAGAACCCGGCTCTCGTGACGCTCGAGGCGCTGGGGATTCCGCTGGTGTCCGGCATTCCACACGACTACCGGAAGGCGATCGCGCCGCGCCTGGGCGTGGCATGGGCGCCCGGCGCCTCGGACCGCACGGTGGTGCGGGTCGGCGCAGGCCTCTACTACAACGATCTGACGCAGAACGGCTGGGTGGACGCGTTCCGCGCCGTCAACGCGCCGTTCAGCGGCTTGCTCGGCCCGGGCGACCAGGGGGCGGTGATCGATCCGAACTACCGCACGCCGCTGGCGATCCAGGCAAGCGCCGGTGTCGAACACGACCTGGGCAACGGCTGGCGGCTGAACGTCTTCTACGAACACCAGCAGGGCATCCACCATTACCGCCGCTACGAGTACGTCAGCGGCTTCACGCTGCCCGATACGGCGCCGAGCGTCTCGGTCTTTCGGACCGACAACCGGTCGCAGTACGACGGCGTGTCGCTGATGCTGACACGCTGGCTCGCGAGCTTCTTCGAGGTGAACGCACACTACACGCTGGCGCGCGCCACGACCTGGGGCGCCACCGTGGGCGAGCTGTTCGACCATGTCAACGGGGTGACCGACGTGCGCAACCCCTTCGGGCCGGGCGACCACGGGCCGTCGGGCGAAGACGTCGGCCACCGCGTGGTCGTGGCGGGAACCTTGCTGCTGCCCGGGCACGTGCAGGTCGCCGGCCTCGCACAATTCGAGAGCGCCCGGCCCTTCACGATCGCAACGCCCGTCGATCTCAACGGCGACGGTCTGTCCACCAACGACCGGGCGGTGGTGAACGGGGTGCCCACGACGCTCGACCAGTTCCGAGGCGCACCCTTCGAGCAGATCGACCTGCGAATCAGCCGGCCCTTCGCCACGACCCGCGGGATCTCGATCAAGCCGTTCGTGGAGCTGTTCAACGTCCTCAACCGGATGAACCCCAGGAACAACTACGTCGCCGACGTCGGTGCCCTGCCGGTGCCGCCGGATGAGCAGGCCAACGTCCTGCACATCTGCCTGAACGCGGGATGCACCGTGACGCGGCCGGTGCAGAGCCTGAACGATCTGAAGGTGCCAGCCGGCGCGCTCGGCGATTTCTTCGGTCCCGGCACGACCGTCGGCATCCCGTTCGCGGCGCAGCTGGGCGTCCGCGTCACGTTCTGAGCCACGCAGCCTGATGGCAAGATGTGGGAACTGTCGAGCAGCTCCGTAAAGCTCGACAAGCACGTCGGTCGCCAGGTGACCGTGACTGGCGCCGCGACCTCAAAACAAGAACTTCAACGCCACCTGCACGACCCTCGGGTCGCCGGCCGTGGTGATCGTGCCGAAGTTGGCGGCGCCCAGCACGGCGGCGGGTGCGCCGAGCGGCGGGGTATTGAGCAGATTGAAGACTTCGGCCCGTACCTCAATGGCTTTTCCGGCAGACAGGGGAAGCCGTCGCAGCAATGCGACATCGACGTTGCGGTAGGACGGACCGCGAACCGGGTTGCGCGACGCCGTGCCCAGGACGAACTGGGGCGCGACGGCAAAGGCCGCGGTGTTGAACCACTGCGCCACCGTGCGCTGGTCGGCCGGCAACGTGGGGTCACCGGCCAGATTCGGCCGTTGAACGCCGAAGCCGGCAAACGCGTTGAAGTTGGTCACCTGGGTGAGGGCGATCGGCACGCCGGACTGCAGCGTGACAAGGGCGGTCACGGTCCAATCGTTGACGAGCGCGCCCAGCAGCCCCAGAGGATGACGCGCATGGCCTGCACCGGCCGGCACATCCCAGGCGACCGACGACACGAAGACGTGTGGAATGTCACCGGTCGAGTAGTCGCGTTCGAGCGCCAGGTTGTGACTGTCGGCGATGGGGTAGTTCGCGATCGGGCCCGTCAGGATCGACGCGTCGAACACAGACGAGGCATCGTCGATCAGCTTGGAGCGGGTGTAGGCGATCGAATACGACAGGCCGCGGGACAGGCGTTGCCGAAGACTGAGCGAGAGGCCGTCGTACCGCGTGGTCCCCACGTTGTTACGGTACAGGCTCACCGTCGTGTACGCCGGAAAGGGCTTCAAGAGCTGTGCTTGCGTGATCGCGGGATCGCCGAGCGACGACGACCGCGGAATCACGCCGAAGTAGGGATTCGGCACGCGCTGCAGCAGCGCAGACCCGAGCGCGAGCTGGGCTACGGTCAGCGAATTCAGGTTGCTGTCGGGAATGCCGACGTGCGTGATCTTCGAGCCGCGGTAGGCGATCTCGATTGTCGTGTTCGTCGTCAGTTGGCGCTGCATCGACACGTTCCATTGCTGGACATACCCGGATCCGAGTGTGCCGTTCACCGCGAACACGCCCTGCCCCAGTCCTGCCGTGGGCGTCGGCGAGAGCGGGACGACAGTCGGTCCGGTCGCCAGCACGAACGCCGGCGAGATGTTGTCGAGCGCTCGCTGGGAGACCGTCTGCAGGAACGGGAACGTTGGTGTCGTGAACGGCGTCGTGATGCCCGCCATCTCGATCCACACGAGGCCGTAGCCCGCGCTGACGATCGTCTGGTCCGTGAGACGGTACACGGCGCCGAGGCGCGGACCGAAGTTGTCCTTCTTCAGCGGACGCACCGGGTTGGTCCCTGGATACTCGAGCTGCTGCGTCTGCAGGTTGAACACCGCGGTCTGGCCGTTGATTTCGGTGGACGGGAAGTTCAGGGTGTAGCGCATTCCCGGATTGACCGTCAGGCGGTCCGTCACCTTCCAGTCGTCCTGGACGAAGTACTCCTGGAAATGCGCCCGCTCCTGGATCGGCGATTGCTGCAGGTCGATCGAGAAGCTCTGAACCTGGCCCAGGAGGAAGCTCGCCAGCGGCGATCCGGTACTCGCCACGCCCGGAAGGTCGCTCCCGATGGCGTTGAAGGTAAACGCGCCCGTGGGCGACGGCGGCTGGATCACGTTGAGTCGTTCCCAGCGCCAGTCGAGCCCCATCTTCAGCGTGTGCCGTCCTTTCAACCACGTGAGCGAATCCGCGGCCTCGGTCACGCCGGTATCGAAGGTCGACGCGGTGTTGGCCGGCGAGCCCAGTTGCTGGTAGCCGCCGATGAGAAACGTCGGGAGCGTGTTGGGGAACTGTGCGTTCGATGGAATGCCGGGGATCGTGAGCGCGGCGCCCGCCGCGGTCGGAAGCTGCGCAGCCGTTCGCGCAATCGCTCGGCGAGTGTCCCCGACGCGCAGCTCGTTGAATACGTTGGACGAGAACACGTGCTGGTAGCTCGACGCGAAGGCCCACGCCCGGGTGTCCTGCGGTCCCAGTGTGCCCGTCGTGACGCCGCTGCCGTCGGGCAGGGGCGTGACCGGAATGAAGCCATCCCGGAACGACGTGAGCCGTCCGAAGATCTGATCCCGGTCTGACGCGAACTTGTGATCGACGCGGACGTCCCACTGGTCCTGGTTGTCGACCTCGTTGTCGGTCCGGCGGTAGTTGTTGGCCGTCCCGGATGATGTCGGCAGGGGATACCGTTGCAGGAGCGCGAGCGCGATCGGATCCATCCGGCCCGCTGGAATCGTGTTGCCGGTGAACTTCGAGCGGCTCGATCCGATCGTCGTGGCCGGATCGTAGATGACGGGCACCTTGCCGCCGATCGCTTCCGTGAAGATTCCCTGCCGCTGCAACAACGTGGGAACCGTCGAGATGGCCGTCCGACCGATCGACTGGCGTTGTCCCTGGTAGTCGACGAAGAAGAAGGTGTGATCCCTGACGACCGGGCCGCCGAATGTTCCGCCGAACTGGTTGCGCCGGTACGTGGGCTTCAGGGGATTGGTGGACTGAAAGTAGTTCCTCGCGTTCAGGGCTTCGTTCCGGAGAAATTCAAAACCCGCCCCGTGCAACGTGTTGCTGCCGCTCTTGGTCGTGAGATTGACGACGCCGCCGTTGAACCGGCCGAACTCGGCCGGGGGACTGTTGCTCTCGACCTTGAACTCCTGGATCGCGTCGATGATCGGGAAATACGCGACCTGGCCGGGTTCTGGCTGGAGGACCGAGATTCCGTCGAAGAGGTACTCGTTCGTCCTGGGTCGCCCTCCGTTGATGCGGGGAAGCTGCGAGGCCGGGGGCAGGGCCACACCTGGAGCGAGGGAGGCGAGCGTGATGAACGTCCGGCCGTTCAAGGGGAGCTGCACGACGCGTTCGTGCTCCACGACGGTGCCGAGGCTGGCGGTCTCGGCGCGCAGCATGGGCGCATCCGCCGTGACGGTGACCTCCTGGCGGATATCGCCGACGACCAGATCGAAATCGACGCGCACCTTCTCACCAATCGCCAGCCGAATGCCGTTGCGCCGAACCGGCCGGAAGCCCGCCAAATCCACGTCGATTCCGTAGTTGCCGGGCGCCAGGCCCGGCGCCGCGTACACACCCTCGGCGCTGGACGTGACGACGCGCAGTCGGTTCGTCTCGATGTCTCTCACGGTGATGGTCGCGCCCGACACAGCCGCGCCCGCGGAATCCTTCACGACGCCCGTCACTTCCCCGGTTGCCACCTGGCCCGCGACGGGCAGGACGCTTAACACTACTTTGTCAGGTTCA
>PMZR01000111.1 GCA_003170135.1 Acidobacteriota bacterium | reverse complement strand
CCGATCCCCGATCCCTGATCCCTACTCCGTCAACACAAGTGAGCACCCGTTTAAGTGGCTTCGATGGCCCGGGCAATTGCCGCGGAGACCCGGCGCCACTGGTCGGTCTCGACCTGGAGCTGGCGGCGCCCGGCCTTCGTGATCGTGTAGTACTTCGCCTTGCGCCGGTTCTCCGACTCGCCCCACTCGGAGCGCAGCCAGCCGTTTTCCTCCAGGCGGTGCAGCGCCGGAAAGAGCGACCCCGGCTTCACCTGGAAGGCGCCGTGCGTGACCTGCTCGATGCGCCTGGAAATCCCCAGCCCGTGCAGCGGTTCGAGCGCCAGTGCGGTCAGGATGAGCAGGTCGAGCGTTCCTTGCAGCAGGTCGCTCCGGTCCTCGGGCATGCGCGTCTCCTATAGAATGGCGATAGGAAGTCTACGCGCCGACCTATAGACTGTCAATAGGTCGGCGGGGCTTCGCTTGACTTGCGCCACGGCCGGCCTTATAGTCCTCTCGTCATTCGAGAGGAGAGGCGCGTGGCCAAGACTGACCTGCTCCAGGGAACCCTCGATCTCCTCGTTCTGAGGATCCTCGCCCTTGGGCCGAACCACGGCTGGGGGATCTCCAACCGGATCCGGCAGATGTCGAAGGACGGCCTGACCGCCAGCCAGGGTTCGCTTTACCCGTCGCTGCACAGGCTGGAGATCCAGACGTACGTCGTGTCCGAGATGGTGCCGTCCGAGAACAATCGGCGGGCGCGGGTCTACAAGCTGACGGCCGCTGGGCGGCGGCGGCTCGAGTCCGAGACGGAGAACTGGGAGCAATTCGTTTTGTCAGTGAAGCGAATCCTCCAAGGCACATAGGGCAAGACGAGGGGAACGATGTTCGCAGCGCTTGTTTGTCATCTGCGGGGCGTGCTGACGCGCAGGCGCGCCGAGCACGAACTGGACGAGGAGCTGCGGTTCCATGTGGAGATGGAGACCCAGGCGAACATGGGCCGAGGCCTGAACGAGATCGAGGCGCGCCGAGTGGCGCTGCGTGACATGGGCGGCGTGACGCAAACCAAGGAGGCGGTGCACGACCTTCGAGGTGCGTTGGTCGTCGAGCGCGTATTCCAGGACGCGAAGGGAGCGTTGCGGCGCGCCCGCAGGGAGCCAGGTTTCGCCGCAGCTGTCATCGTGACGTGCGGTCTTGCGATTGGACTGGCCACGACCATCTATGCGATGGCCGCCGGAGTGCTGCTGCATCCACTGCCTTTTGAGAAGCCGGAGCAACTGGTGCAGCTCTGGAAGACCGCGCCCGAATGGGATCGCGTGGCGGTTTCGGTTCCCGAGTTCTTCGAGTGGAACGGGGAGGCCTACTCCTTCGTCGCGCTGAATGCGGCTCGAGACGTTGCGTTCAGGCTCGTCACGTCCGATGGTGCCAAATGGGCGCAAGGGCTATCTGTCACTCCCGGCATGTTTACGATGCTCGGCGTCCGCGCGCAGATCGGGCGCACCTTTCTGCCTGCCGAGGATCAGCCGGGTCACAACCGGGTGGTCATGCTCGACGAAGGATTCTGGCGGCGAGCGTTCGCAGCCAATCCAAAAGTGGTCGGCACGCGAATCCGGCTCTTGACGGACGATTCGCGATTCCCGGGCGCGGAGCCGTTCGAGGTCATCGGGATAGTCCCGTCGTCAGTCCGTTTGCGCTATCGGAATCCGTCTCGCTGCGACCTCTACGTGCCTCTCGCCCCGCTCCCTGTTGAACGGCAGGCACAGGCGCGCAACGGGGCCGCCCTGTGGATATTCGGCCGCCTGCGGCCAGGGGTCACGATCTCCCAGGCGCAAGCCGAGGTGCAAACCATCTTCTCGCGCCGCAGTGCTGACTTCATCCGGAGTCTGCCAGGCGCCTCGGTCAGGGTGACACCGCTCCACGAGGAGATGCTCGGCCACACCCGTTCCGCACTCTTGTTACTCGGCGGCGCGGTCGTGGTCGTCCTGCTCATTGCCGGCGCGAACATCGTGAATCTGCTCCTGGCGTCCGGCCTCCGGCGCAGCGAGGAGTTGAGGGCGCGCGTGGCACTGGGCTGCTCGCGTGGCCGTCTCGTTCAACAGTTGGTCACCGAATCCCTGGTTCTTGCCGTCGGTGGCGGTCTTCTCGGCGGGATCGTGGCCGTTGCTGCCATTCCGCTGGCCGTCCACTTCGCGCCGGCCACGTTGCCCCGCCTCGACCAGGTCCGTTTCGACGGGGGCGCCGCGGCCGTTGCCGTGACTCTCTCCTGTGTTGGCGGTCTTCTCTTGAGCCTGCTGCCCGCGCTCCTGTCAACGCACCCGGCTTCCCTTGGCCCTCTTCGGCCCCGCGCGGTCACCTGGCGGGAGCGGTTTCGTTTCAAGAGCGTCCTCATCGTCGCTGAAACGGCGATGGTGGTGATGCTGCTGTCGGCCTCCGGTCTCGTCGCCAACAGCCTCTGGCGCATGTCACACGTCCAGCTCGGCTTCGAGCCGCACAACGTCCTGACCTTCCGGGTCGTGTTGCCCCGTGAGTACTCGCGGCCGGGACGTCGCCAGGCCTTTCAATTGGCGATGCTCTCGAAACTCCAGTCGCGTCACGGCATCATCGACGCGAGTTGGACAACGGAGCTCCCGTTCTCCGAAGGCGGACTGATGGGCTACGAGGTCCGCGACGGCGGTGAGCACAACGCATTAGTAACCGCCGCAACACCGAACTACCTGAAGACTCTGGCTGTGCCCCTCGTCGCGGGACGAATGCTGACCGCCGCGGACGAGAACGATCCCCGCGTCGCGGTCGTCAACCAGCAGCTCGCGCGTCGGGTGTTTCCGGGTGGCAACGCCATCGGCCAGCGAGTCGGCTTTCGAGAGTGGTATGAGATCGTCGGCATCGTCGGCGACATCACCGAGATCGCGACGATCCGCGGGGGAGTTCGTCAGAAAGGTCTGGACCGCGTCACGCTGCCCCAGATCTACATACCGTCCACTGCGCCGATAGGCGGTTGGCCCTACCTCGTACTCCGCATTGACGACCGGGTGCATGACCTGCTTCCGGCGACGCTCGCCGACCTGCGTTCAGTGGCTCCCGACGTACCGGTTCTCGAAACATCGACATTGGACGAGCGGGTCGCTTCAGCCGCAGTCGATACGAGGTTCTACGCGGCCATCGTCGGCAGCTTTGCCGCGGTGTCCTTTGCGCTTGCGTGCGTGGGCCTGTTCGGCATGCTGGCCTACACCGTTGCGCGTCGAACGCACGAGTTCGGCGTCCGCTTCGCCGTTGGTGCGTCCGCGAATCAAGTGGAGCGGTTGGTCCTGCGGCAGGCTGCGACCCTGACGATCGTCGGCGCCGCAATCGGACTCGCCGTCGCGGTGAGCGCGGGTAAACTGCTCGAAGGCTTCCTCTTCGAGCTGTCGCCATCCGACCCCTGGACGCTGTTTCTGGCGGTGGCCGTCTTGGTTGCAGGAAGTCTGGCTACGGCGTACCTGCCCGCCCGGCGCGCGTCACGGATCGATCCGATGACGGCGTTGCGCTGCGAGTGACGCGGGCAGACGGCGAGGAACCTGCCTGTGGCCGCGACCGGCGCCGGTTACCGCGCCGGGATCGCGGCTTCGAGACGTGCCAGCGCCTGATCGAGCGGATCTCGTGAGAGGTCTGGCGAGTGCCGCCACGATGCGGCTGTCGCCACGCACTCGGGCGAGATCGAGGGGCGTGCGCGGTCCGCATCGAGAACCAGGACGAGACGGCTGCCCTCGCGCCCGCGAGCGACCGACCCCGGCAACGTTAGCGGCCCGAAGGGGACGTGTCGTTACAGCGAGGGTGAGCGGCAAATTCGTGTGACAAGAACTTGAGAAGCGGCTGGGCCGTCTGCCCGGCCAGCTTCAGTTCGTCTTGCATTTTCTGCGTGTAGATTGCCTTCACTTCTGCCGTCAGCTTGACATTGCCGGTCTCATACGGCATTTCGGCAGCGCACGCATACCGATGCGCCGCGAAGAAGTGAACGTATCCAGCGAGAGGCGTGTTCGGGTGGCGGCCCAGATACTCCAGCGCCGACGTCGCTTCCTGCAGCGCGCTTGACGCCATTCCCTCCCATTCGTAGAGCAGCGGCACCTCACGCACGAACCCGGTTGCCAGCCGAGAAGCATTCGGCACGTCGAAGAGCGCATAGACCGTCTTCTCCTGTGCCTGCCACTTTGGGAAAGCGGACTGCAGCGGGAACGAAGAATGGGCGGGGATGGTGAGCTGAGACTTGAACTGCGACTCTCTCTGCAGGAACCTGGCGACCGCTGGCTTCAGGGTGTCGGGCGGGTTCTTTACGAGCAGACCGTCAATCCGCACGTCCTGTTCCGCGCCGACAATCAGATCCCCGCAGGCGAACGCCACGAGAGCGACTACGAACAGAGCGGCGCCGCCCCCCCAGCCGAACTGACGAACCTGCATCCGGGCCTCCTCCGTTGCGCCGATTGTAACTCAGCGGCGACGTGCGCTTGCGTGGGCCTGTTCAGGGCTGTGGCCTGGCGTCATCGCACGGGCGCGGTGGAATGGCCCGCATGCGATTCCACGATCTGCATGCTTTCGTGGGGGCGAGGGATTGCCCGTGCGCGCAACCGGCGCCGGTTACCGCGCCGCGATCGCGGCTTCCAGACGCGTCAGCGCCTGATCGAGCGTGTGCGCGACGGGAGCGATGCGGCGGCGCTTGAGGCCCAGGCCGGTCCACACGTCGCGGGTGCGGTCCTCGAGCACTTCCCGGCAGATGCGGATGCCGTGGCGGCCGAAGATCCGCGACAGGTCGTCGTAGCGTTCGAGCAGGCCCGCCCGCGTCGCCCGGTAGGCGAGCTCGCAGATGGTCTTGCGCGCCGAGAAGCTGAAAAAATAGGTGAAGAACATCCGCGAGTCGTCCGGGCGCGGCTCGACCAGGACGACGTCGCGGTCCGGGTACTTCTGCGTGTAAGCGGCCATCCCGACGTGCATCCGCGAGTGGATCATTGTCCGCAGCGTCTGGGACAGTACCATCGGCAGGCCTTCCTCGATCATGCTGCGGCCTTCCATCCCCAGTTCCGACGCCCGTGCCGTATCGATCGGGACGATCGGATTGACGCAGATGACGAGGTCGCAGTCCTTCTCGAGCGCCACCGACGCGTGGAGGGTCTTCAGCAGCACCCCGTCCACGTAATAGCGGCCGTCGATGAGCACCGGCGCGTAGAGACCCGGCATGGCGGCGCTGGCTTGCACGGCCGTCGAAATCGGCACGTGGTCGAGGCCCGCCTCGCCGAAGTGCGCGGCCTCGGCCGAATCGAGGTCCGCCGCGACGACAGTCAGTTGTGATCGCAGGCACCGGAAGTCGTCGGTCCGTCCCGGGTGGGTGAAGATCGCATTCAGGTATCGGCGGATCGGTTCGTTGTCGAAGAGCGCGACCGGAAGGGCGCCCGAGAGCCTGGAGAACGCCCCGAGGACCGGACCGCCACGGACGAGGTATCGCGAGGCGGCCGCACCGAGCGACCCGGCGTGACGAGCGCGCCCCTCCCCTTCGGCAACAAGCTCGAGACGCGAATCTTCTTCACACCGGCCTTCGCCGAGTACATCCGCCGCGCGAGCTGCGTGGGCGTCAGACCGTTGGCGAGGCAGGCGCCGATGAAGGCGCCTGCACTCACGCCAACGTAGATGGGAACGTCGGTGAAATCGATACCTTCGAGCGCTTCATCGAGGGCGCGCAGGGCGCCAATTTCGTAGATGGCGCCCTCCGGCCCGCCGCCGGCCAGCGCGAGGCCGATTCTGCTTGGCGACTGATTCGTTCCGGCCATTGTCGCAACGCCTCAGGAGTCCGATACGCGCCTGCAGCCCGGACATCCGACTCCGGTCACGAACGGCCTCGCCCTCGCGTCCCGCGCCAGCTGCCGCTAACTCTTCGGCATCGCCGGTCGCATCGTCGGCCGGTCCATCGGCTTCGCGAGCGGGCGAGCCTTCGGCTTCAACCTCTCGACGCTCGCCGTGAGCAGTTCGACGCGCTTGCCGAGCGTGGCAATCTCGCTGCGCGTTGGGACGCCCATCCGGTGCAGCGCCGAGGTCATCTGCTCGTCGACGCCCTTGCTCAATTGCTTCCACGCGGTGGTGGCCCGATCGGTGGCGCCGCGCAGCGTGACCGTCATGTCAGGCGTCGAGAGCCGGGAATGGGCTTCCATGTCCCGCCCGCGCTTGACCAGATCGTTGAACATTTTGCCACCGGTCTCCTGCGCATAGGCCACGGCGCCGAGGCCGGCCAACCAGATTTTGTAGGCCGATTCGCTGACGTCCGTCTGCACCTGCTTAGCCTTCTTGATCATCGGCGGCCTCCTTCCGGCTCATTGCCTCGACCTTCGCGGTCAACTGTTCCACCCGCGTAATGAGCGCGTTGATCTCCGCGTGGGACGGCACGCCGAAGCGCTGCAGGACCATCTGGCTGGTCTGCTGCAAACCGCTCTCCATCCGCTTCCCCAGCGCCTTGACCTGGCCGGTGGCGTCCTGGAGCAGCCGATCGAGCATCCCTTTCTCGCGCGTCTCGAGCGTCTTGCCTTTGTCGACCAGCATCTCGAACGTGGTTCGCCCTTCTTTCTCGATGAGCGCCACCGCGCCGAGGCTTGCCAGCCACACATCCCGGCCGGCCTCGGAGAGGTCGTCGCGAAGTGTCCGTGCGCGCCTGACGGGGTCCATCATGAGTGCACTCCTTTCCTGCGGTTCGTGCGAAGACCTGAATTGGTTCCTGCTTCGAAAGGCCGTTCGGGGGCGGGCCGGAAGGCACCGGCGTCGTCCGCTTCGATCTCGGCCAGCGACGCCTCGAGCGCCTCGAGGCGCGCGCGCAGGTGCGCGGTTTCGTCGCGCACCTGGCGCAATGGCGGGATGCGGTCGAGGGAGGCGCGCAAGGCGCGGTCGACCCCGCTCTGCAACTGCTCGACGCTCGTGCTGAACACCTGTTCGCCGCGGCGAATCAGGTCGTGCAGCAGGTCGCTCGTGAAGAAGGCGCTACCGCGCCGGCCCTGTTCGACGATCACGAGCGCGAGCGTCTGCGCTGTCACCTCGTCGCCCGTGGTGTTGTCGACGACTTTCACCTGCTGGCCGCGCCGCACCCAGTCGCCGATCTCCTCGAGCGAGACGTACCGGCTTTCCTCGGTGTCGTACAACTTGCGGCTGCCGTAGCGTTTGATGAGTCTGATCACGGCGTTTGCTCCACGGGCGGCGCCCGGCGGCCGGGCGTTTGGTTGATGCCGCAATGCGGCATCAAAATATAACGCACCGCGGCAAACGTGTCGAGGGGTATTTATGCGGGTGGCGAACCGGCGACAGAGTGAACGCTCGCCTCGAGTTTCTCGCTGACGAGGCGGCCCAGGACCTCGAGCGATCCCAGATCGGTCGGCTCCCTGGTGAGCAACGGCACGTCCACCAGCGCCTGGCCATGTTCCAGCAGGCGCCGGAACGCGGCGACCCCGCGATAGTCCCGTTCACCGAGCCACGACAACAGGCGCGCCCCGTCGCCGAGGTCGGGCCGGGTCAGCAGATCCGTGCTTCCGCGCGGATGGACCATGTTCACGACAAGCGGGCCGAGATGATAGCCCCGGTCGAGCAGGTGCCGTGCGAAGAACAGCGCTTCGGGCACGCGCTCCTCGGCGGGCCCGGTGACGAGCACGAAGGTGGTCTGCGGCGACTTGAGCAGGGCCTGCACCTCTTCGGCTCGCCCGCGGAACCCGGTAAACAGCGGCCCGAACGCCTGGAAGAACTCCGCCATCTCACGCAGCAGATCCATCCCGACCATGCGATCCAGGAAGCCCTCAACGCCTCGCCCCAGGATCCCGAGATGGGCGGTCGGTTTCAGGCGGCCTTTTTCGTCGAACCACTGTCGCAGGGCGAGCTTGAGGGCGCCGCTGTCCAGGAAGCCGACGATGCGGGAAGGCGCCTCGAGAAAATCGAGTGCCTGGCGTGTAGGTGGCGTGTCGAGGATCACGCGGCCGTAGCGGTCGTCCGCGGCAACCTCGAACAACCGTGCGACCGCCATGTACTCGAGGATGCCCCCCAGGTTGCCGGCCAGCTGTTCGTAGAAACGGTTCGTCAGGATGCGGTTGGCGGCGGCTTCGTCGGGCGCATAGCGTCGAACCAGGCGATCGAATGTCTGCTTGGCGTCGAGCAGACTTGCGGCCAGCTTGCCTGGTGTTCCGGCATCGACAGGCACCTCCCGGTCCCGCGCGTGGTCGCCGACCCCCAGCGCGTCCTTGAGCCGCAGCGACGGGTCGAACGTCATGACGAGCGTGTCGCGACCGTAGCGCGCGGAGGCCAGGCCGAGCGAAGCCGCGAGCGTGGTCTTGCCGACGCCGCCCGCGCCTACCACGACCACGAGCGAGTGTTCGTCGTCGCGCAGGTTCATGCCGTCTGTTCCTGCTGTTCGAGCAGCTGCTGGCGCAGCCCGGCCAGAAGTCGCGGTCCACGATCGGCGGGGAGCATCCGGAGCAGGAGCCGCGATCCCGGCCACGCCTCTGCCAGGTGCGCGACTTCGCGCTCGTTGACCTGGCGTCGCGTTCTCCACAGGTCGATCAGGAATTCGTCGTTTGGCAAGACCTCGATCGGCGTGGCGGGGAAGGGTGGATAGAGCGCGTTGATGACGAGAAGTTCGGGGGTCCGGCCCACCAGCCGGTCGAGCGCTTCACGCAGTTCGAGTGTCTCCAGGACGGGCAGCTCCTCGGCCAGCGTGACGACGACGATGGCCGTCCGTTCCGGGTCGGACACGAATGTCGTCAATTCGCGCGCCTGCGCGCCGATCGGGCCGTGGCTGATGACGTCCGCAACCAGGTGCGGGGCGGCCAGCAGCGAAACGCCGTGCCCCGTCGCCGGCGCGTCGAGCACGACCAGGTCGAACGGCGCGTGCGAGGATCGCCCCTTGCCCTTCTGCCTCACGACGCGCTCCGCGTCGCTCAGCACGGCGAGTTCCTTCAGCCCCGGCGCGCCCTCCATGAAGTGCTGGAAGATCGGACTCGCGATGACACGGCGGGTGAGCAGCTCCAGGTGCAGGTGCTGGCGCAGCAGATCCTCGACCACCTGTTTCGGTTGCAGGTTCTGCAGCCACAGCGATCCGTGTGCGGCACCGCCGCCGGCCGTCTCCGGCCGCACCGGCGTAACCTGGACGATCTCGCCGCCCGATGGCGGGGCGTCGAACACCTGGTGGAGGTTTTCCCGGGGATCGACTTCGACGAGCAGCACCCTGCGGCCAAGATCCGCGAGCACGCTGCCGAGCGCCGCGGTCACGACGGTCTTGCCAACCCCGCCTTTGCCAGTGACGACGATCAACTGGCGCGAGGCGAGGCGTTCGAACAGTGTCATCCGTGCGAGACCTCGAAGACGCCTGGCGCCTGCCCTCGGGCTTGCGGGTGCAAGGACAGGGCCGGAACGCGGCAGGCGTTGCCGCTATGCGGCATGGAGCGGGCGGCCGGCGCGGCCGTCGCATGGCGACGACCGTGCCGGGCCAGTCGATGATCGTTCAGTGCTTCTTGACGGTCGTGGTCCTGGCTCTCGGTTTCGTCACCGGCTTGGTTTCGGTCGGCTTCTCGTTCAACGTCACGAGCCCCGCCTTCTGCTGGGCTTCAAAGTAGCCCAGGACGTCGGCCAACGGCAACGGTTCGAACTCGCCGGCGACGAAATCACGGATTTCGAGGACAGTCTTGTTCGTGCCGGCGAGGATGCCCATTTCGGAGGTCATGTGTGACGGGATCTTCCGCATGGCGGCCTGCAGGGCCGCCATCTCGGGCGTGACCTGCCCACTGCCGCCACGTCGTCCTCCGCCCCCGCCAGCGCCGCCGGCCTGGGCCATGGCCACGAGCAGGCGTGCGGCACGCTGTTCCATCTCGGTCGGCGCGGGGTCTGTCGAGGGCACCTTCAACCGCTCGGCCTGCATGCGGTAGTAGGCCTTGACTTCATTCTGCAGCGCGACGCCACGCTGCTCGATCAGGCCATCGAGCGGCGCGAGCCGCTTTTCGCCATCGGTCGGATTCGCGAAGAGGAGCGCCGCGGTCTTGACCGTCGCCTTCTCCAGCGCGGTCTGATGGCGCACGGCGTTCAGCGCTTCTTTGTACGCGTCTGCGAGACCCGCCGCGTCGGCGACGTCGGCGAGGTAACTGAGGCCCTTGCGCTCGGCCTGGCCCATCCGTTCCGATCCCCGGGCCAGCGTCTCTGCCGCGACGCGGCTCGCCATCACGTCATCCGCGCTGGCCAGCACCGTCATGCCCGCGGTGCCGACGACGGCGACGCGCTTGAACTGCGTCGGGTCGAGCTTGTCCGGGATATCGTGCGACGAATGGTAGTACGGGTCGGGCCACGTGATGAACATGAGCGACGCGACGCCCATGCTCATATAGACCTGGTGATCGCTCGCACCATAGTACTTGTCGATGATCGTGTAGAAGGGATCCTGGCTGCCATTTGGCGAGATGACCGGCAGCGTGAAGCCATATCCGCCCGAGCGATAGCGGACCCGCTCGCGATTGAGTTCGGCGATGAACTGGACCAGGCTGGCGCCCACGTCGTTCAGGAAGGAGGGGAACGTGTCGGGCGTCCGGTGCATCACCCAGATGCTGCCGGCCGTCGACAGCCGCAGGCCTTCCATGTCGAAGTTCAAGTCGGCGATGAGGCGCTTCTGCACGTCCGTGTGCTTGAGCAGCCAGGCGCGCGTGCCGCTGATTTCCGGCACCCACAGGAAGTGGATGTTCCGCTTCGGCCTCGGCAGCTTGCCCTCGGCGACCAGGCGCAGGTACGTGCGGCCCATCTCGAGCGTCACGGCGCATCCCGACGCGTCGTCGTTGGCGCCCTGCTTGAGGTAGCCCTCGTAGAGATGGCCGGACATCGCGATTTCCTGCGTCGAGCTGCCGTCGCCGGGAATCATCGCGTGGACGGTCTCCATCCGGTTCGGGAAAGTCCGCGCCTCGACGATCGATCGGACGACCAGTTTCTCGCCGCGGCCGAGACGAGTCGCCAGCTCGTGACCGACGCGCGGCGACACCGACCAGCCGAACCCCGGGGTGCGGCCTTCGGGCGGGCTCGCCGACACGCTCTGCGAACCGATCTGATCCTGGTCGTTGTTGTCCGGGTGAACCGGGTTGTAGCTGATGACACCCACGGCGCCTCGTTCGAACACGCCGAAGCGCTGGAGGACGCTCGTCGATCCGGATCCGAGCACGACCTTGCCCTTCAGGTCCTTGCCCTCGTAGTCGGCGGCGCGTCCGCCGGCACCGACGTCCACGATCTCGCCGGTGACGTCGCCCGGCTCGCTGCCGCTCGCGATCGAGACGGCCACGTCGCGGAAGTCGTACAACTTGCGCAGCGCGGGAGTCGTGAGCCAGAGTTCGGCGCGGGTCGCCTGCCACAGTTGACCGCCCGGCTGCGGGAACGTCTCGATTTCGACGTTGCTGAATCCGTATTCCTTCGCCAGCCGCGCCATCAGCTCGCTTTCACGGAACGGCCCCTTCTCGTACTCGACGGGCGGCCGCACGCGCGGGTACGGCACCATCTCGAGGACGGTCTGCATCGGGCGCTCGCCGGACGCCTCGTTGATGATGGCTCGCATGTGGTCCCAGGACAGCAGCGT
This sequence comes from Acidobacteriota bacterium, assembly GCA_003170135.1. GTDB lineage: Bacteria > Acidobacteriota > Vicinamibacteria > Vicinamibacterales > Fen-181 > Fen-181. Next base: position 389 of record PMZR01000111.1, on the reverse strand, counting down.
GCGGTCTTCTTTCTCCTGACCGACAATGAAGGGCGCCGACAGGACAAGGGCAGCAGTAACGCACAACGCCAGTCTTCGCATGAATGCTCCTCGAGGGCAGTAGCGGGCGGGTGGAGAACGCGCCCCGCCCGCGGTGTGTGCGGGAGCAGATTAGCACTACTCGGTTCCGGTGCGCGCACGACATGTCCGCGATCGTTCATCCGCAGATTCACGCAGATTCGCGAGAGATGGAGCGTGCCCCTGGGCGAAGCGGCGCCGCAGCGGCTCGTGCGCGAGTGAGGGCGAGGACTTCGACCGCCGTCGCGTTGCGACGGCGGTGGCGTGAGGGTGGCCGGGGAAACGAAGGCTCCTGGTATCAAATGGAGTCTTCGTTTCCCCGGCCACCCTCA
>PMZR01000078.1 GCA_003170135.1 Acidobacteriota bacterium | reverse complement strand
CCGGCATCCGCCCTCATCGCACGCACGATGTGCGCGCACGCACGCCGAGGTCACGCGAATGTCGAAACAACCTTAATCAACGACTCCTTCAGAGCCCGCCCAGCACCGCGCCAAGAAAAGTTGGACGCGCTCAAGGACGCGCCGTCACGAGAGACCTAAGGGGAGATTCAGGCTACTGTCACCGGTGCCTTCGGTCGATGGACGTTCGGGGCGTCCGATCCCGATCAAGGCGCGGACATGTTCAATAATCGGCGTGAAGACGATCGGTGGTTCAATTCACCTAACCGACGAGTCATCGGCAGGCAGGGGTACCCAGACCAAGAAACGCTCATTGTCCACTCGGACGGGCCATTTCAGGAGTCTGGCAAGAAGCGAGACAATTCGTAGGCGATGGCGTCGCGACTGGTTGGCGACGAACTGACTGGGGGATGACTGATGAACCGCATTGCACTACGCGGCCTCTTCTTCGCTGCTGTCCTTGGCTGGCCAGCGTGGATTGCTCAGGCGCAGGTACCCACGAATGTTGCGTTAGTCCTCTCGTGCACCAGTCCACCGACAGGCGGCGTCGAGGAGTTCTTGAAGGCAGGGTCGTCAAGTGCCCGCTTCCGTTTTTATATCGGTGACCCTGGAATTCAGTCACCGTTGCTTGAAGGACTGCCGACGGTTTTCATCGCGCTGTACTCTCCGGATGAGAAGCGCGCAGCTCTCTCACAAGCGGTGGTTCTGGCGGACAAGAAATGGGTTCTCGCTGCACTTGACGTGTGGCTGCTCCGTCGAAGAGGCGAGCACTGGCAGGTCACCCACGGCGATGGTTCCGCTGGTGTCTGGCGCTCAGTTGAGGAATTTGTGCAGTCCTTGGATCGGCGGCCACTGCTGGCACCCGCCCCCGGTCCCGGACCTGGAGCAGCGTGCGTGCCTTATAGCGAGTGGACACGCCAAACCAGCAAGTACGCCATCGAGCTGGCCAGGCGAGGAAGGTAGGAACACCGAGAGAGGCGTCTGCGTCGGTGCGATCGCCACGTCACCCATCGGCGGCACGTACGACGGGCCTCGCGTGCTGGCCGTGACACGAAGCAGCGCGGGAACAGGCGGGTGAGGCTCATCCCGGGTCCCGGATCCCTGATCCCTACTCGGACTTACGATCCCACAGCCGGTGCAGCGCGATCCCGGTCGCGGTGCTGACGTTGAGCGAGTCCACCCCGGGCGCCATCGCGATGCGGACACGCACGTCCGAGGCGCGTAGGGCGTCGGCCGACAGGCCCTCGCCTTCGTTGCCGACGACGAGGGCGACGCGTTCGGGGCGCGGACCGGCGGCGAACGAGTCAAGGTCAACCGCGTCGGCGGCGGGCGTCAGGGCAACGAGCATGAAGCCCGCGCGTTTGAGTGTCAGAAGATCGGTCACGAAGCCCGGCGGCCCCACACTCGCGTATGGCACCTCGAGCGCCGCGCCGATCGAGACGCGAATTGCTTTCCGATACAGCGGGTCGCAGCACCCCGGTCCCACCACGACCCCGTCCACGCCGAATGCGCGCGCATTACGAAATACGGCGCCCACGTTGTCGGCGTTGCTGATGCCCTCGAGGACGACGATGTTTGAATGGCGGGGCCCCATCGCCCCACTCCGCTCGCTCGCGTCGCTCGCGAGTCCCAGAGTGGTGAGCAGATCCGAAACGGACGGCGGGTCAGGCCGCATGCCGAGCGCAAGGCACCCGCGGTGAAGCGGGTAGCCGCAAATCGACTCCATGAGCGACTTCGCGCAGATGTACACGGGCAGCGTCTGCGCGTGCGGCGCCAGCTCGTTTCCCAGCGCCGCATAGGCGGCATCGGTGACGAGCACCGACAGCGTGCGGAACCGGGCCGAGCCAAGCAGCACCCGGACGACGAGCCGATTCTCGGCGACGAAGAGACCGCGGCGCCGGAGCAGTTCGGGATCCGGCACGTTACGATAATCCGCGATGCGCGGGTCGGCGGCATCGTCGATGCGGATGATCGGCATCGGCGCGAAGCGCCCTACCGCGTTCCCGGCGCGCGCGCACTGCGGATCTCGTCCACCAGCGTCTTCGCGTCGTACATTTTCGCCAGCGCCTCGAGGATGCCGGCGCTGTGCACGCCCACCGCGCGGCTGCCGTCCGCCTCGTCTATGTAGGCGTAGCGGTTCGGCAACTTCTGCAGGTTGCTGTCGAAGTTGATCCCGACGATCTCCAAATTGCGGTTGAGCACCGGGCTGCCCGAGTTGCCGCCGATCGTGTCCGCGGTGTAGACGAAGTTGAGCGGCGTCGCCAGGTCGAGCGCCGCCGCGCGATCCGTCCATCGCTTCGGCAGGCCGAACGGCGAGGCGTCGTTGAAGCTGGCCGCCCGGTCGTAGAGCCCGTGGAAGGTCGTCTTGAAGGGCACCAGCGTCGACCCTTGCTCGTAGCCGAGCACGGTACCGAACTCGATGCGCAGGTTCGAGTTCGCGTCCGGGTACACGTTCTTGCCGTAGACCGCGAAGCGGGCCTGCGCGATGCGCTCGCCGGCGCTGGCCTCGACGCTCGCGATCTTCTGTTCCTGCCACGCGCGCAGCTCGCGGATGATCGGTTCGACCTTGCGCGCCAGCCCGATCATCGGGTCGTCGGATTTCGCGATGGCCTCGGGGCCGCCGGCGAGCAGTGCCTGGCGCGCCGCGACGGCCGCCAGCTTCGTTCCGGCCACGACCGATCTGGCCACCGCGGCAGGCGTCGAGGACCCGATCGCGGCCTGGATGAACGGATCGGTCGGCCCGAGCGCCTTGCGGGCTTCTTCGAGCCACGCGGCGAGGAGCGTTTCCTCCATGTCGGCGAACACGGGCGCGGGCGAGAGAAGGCCGCGCCTGGTCGCTTCGAGGCGCGAATCGCGGAACTCGTCGTAGCGCGCGCTGTTCGGCTTCGGGAGTTCGTCGCCATAGCGGACGAGCGTTGACGCGAAGGCCCCGAGCGTGGAGGGCGCGAGCGTCGAGAACGCGAGGCGTTTCGCGTATGGCGGGAACGCCCGGTAGGCGGCGGCGATGTCGTCCCACGCGCTCGCGTACTTCTGCGGCAGGTCCGCGCTGGCGGCGACTTTGGTGCGCAAATCCGTTTCCTCGGCCTGCTTGCGCTTCATGATCGATGCGCCCATCAGGCCGGCCTGCTGGCCCACCAGTCGCTTGATCGAGTTCTCGAGCGAGCGACGCGGTTCCAACGCGCGCCGGGCGGCCTCGGTCCCGGTGGCCGCGTACCGGTCCAGCGCGTCGCGCCGCGCGCTCCACACCTGCATCTGCAGGGCGTTGCCCGCGTCGCGCTGGTACTGGAGCTGCGCGATGGTGAGCAGCCGGGACGTCGACCCGGGGTTGCCGGGCACGAAGATCAGCTCTTTCTCGGCGGCGCCGCTTGCCGACCACTTGAAGTACTCGGTCGTGGCCGGCTTGCCGTTCTCGTACACGCGCAGGAACGAGATGTCGAGGTCGTAGCGCGGGTAGGTGAAGTTGTCGTAGTCACCGCCGAAGAACCCGATCGGCTCTTCGACCGCGAACACCACGCGGACGTCCGTGTAGCGCTTGAAGCGATAGAGCCAGTACTCGCCGCCGCTGTAGAGATTGACGACCTGGCAGACCAGGCCGGTCTTCTCGGTGGCCTCCTTCTCGATCGCCGCGATGTCCGCCCGGCGCTGCGCGTTCGCGTCCGCGTCCGACGCGCCCGGCTTCACCGCCGCCTGGACGCGCCGCGTCATGTCCTCGAAGGACACGAGCACGTCGGCCGTCATGTCCGGGCATTTGATCTCCTGCTCGGGCGTGGCGGCGTAGAAGCCATCTCGGATATAGTTGCGCTCCGGCGTCGAGAGCCGCTGCAGCTGCCCGCCGGCAATGTGCTGGTTGGTCATGATCAGCCCGTTCGGCGAGACGAACGAGCCCGTGCCGCCTCCCAGCCGCACCGTCGCCATGCGCATGTGATCGAGCCAGGCATCGGGGGGATCGAAGTTGTAGCGGTCCTTCCAGATCTTCCGCGGCGCATTGTCGAAGGTCCACATGCCTTCGTCGGCGCGTGGCGCCGGCATCGAGACCAGCGTGGCGAACAGCACGGCGAGCAAGAACAATCGTTTCATGGCATCCCTGCAGCCTGCAAAGAACCGGGACGCGCGCAGGCGCGCCTAGCTTACTTCAAACGGATGATCCGTCGCATGTCCACGAGTCGTCTTCGTGTCGCCGGGCCCGCCGTGCCGGGTCTCCTGCTGCTCCTGCCCGCGATGGCCTGGGCGCAAACGGCGCCGTCCGGCAGGCCGGTGCCCTCCGTCCGGGCCGTGCGCAGCGCGGCGCCGATCGTGCTCGACGGCCGCCTCGACGAGCCCGCGTGGCGCGAGGCGTCGCCGGCGACCGGCTTCACCCAGTCCGACCCGAAGGAAGGGCAGGCGGCGACCGAGCGGACAGAGGTCCGCGTGGTGTACGACGACGAGGCACTCTATGTCGGGGCGCGGATGTTCGATGCGGAGGCGTCGAAGATCCGGCGACGCCTGTCGCGCCGCGACGCATCCAGTTTCGATGCCGACTACATCATCGTCTATCTCGATCCGCACCACGATCACCTGACCGGCGCGCGGTTCCAGGTGACCGCCGCCGGTTCGCTCGGCGACGCGGCCGTCTACAACGACACGGCCGAAGACGACTCGTGGGACGGCGTCTGGGACGCGAAGGTCGCCATGGACCGCGACGGCTGGACGGCGGAGATGCGCATCCCGTTCTCGCAGCTGCGCTTCACGAGCGGCGACCGCCAGATCTGGGGCCTCAACATCGAACGGTTCATCCGTCGCAAGAACGAATCGGACTGGTGGGAACTGGTCCTCAAGAAGGATAGTGGCCTCGCGTCGCGCCTGGGCCACCTGAAAGGACTCGACGGCATCCAGCCGCGCCCGCACCTCGACCTGCTGCCGTACGCGACCGCCCGCGCCGAGTACATCCGGCCCGCGCCCGGCGATCCGTTCAATTCCGGCAGCCGCGCTGTCGGCAGTGCGGGCCTCGACATGAAGTGGGGCGTGACGAGCAGCCTGACGCTCGATGCCACGGTCAACCCGGACTTCGGGCAGGTGGAGGTCGACCCGGCGGTCGTCAATCTCACGGCGTTCGAGACGTTCTACGACGAGAAGCGGCCGTTCTTCACGGAAGGGTCGAACATCTTCGGCAACTTCGGGCGCAGCGGCGCGACGAGCTACGACGGGTTCAACCGCGCCGACCCGACGCTGTTCTACTCGCGGCGCATCGGCCGCTCCCCGCAGGGCAGCGCCAGCGGTGACTTCGTCAGCGAACCGAGTTCGACCACCATCCTGGGCGCGGCAAAGCTGACCGGAAAGACCGCCTCGGGCTGGAGCGTCGGCCTCATCGACGCGGTCACGGGCCGCGAGTCGGCGCAGGTTGACACGGCGGGGGCGCGCTCGACGGTCGAGGTCGAGCCGCCGACCAACTACCTGGTCGGGCGCGTCAAACGCGACGTCGCCAACCGCGCGAGCGTCGGTGTCATGTTCACCGGCGTGGAGCGCGCGCTCGGCGGATCGCCGGCGCTCTCCGATCTGCTCGACGCCCACGCGTACACGGCCGGCGGCGACGGCCACCTGTTCCTCGACTCGAATCGCGACTGACGCGATCTTCCGCTGGGAATGGCGGCTGGGGTCCGCCCTCTACCTCGTGTGGACGCAGCAGCGGGAAGATCTCGCCAACCCGGGTGACTTCGCGCTGCGGCGCGACATCTCGTCGCTCATGGGCGCCCACGGCGACAACGTGCTGGCCGTGAAGGTGGCTTACTGGCTCACGAGGTAGTCGTTGGTCGTTCGTCCGCGTTTCGCGCTCGAAACCGTCGGCACCCCCCTCTGCCTTCAGTTGATCCATACTGGTCGCCTGCCACCCGTTCATTGCGTTGCGACCGGTCACCTCGGGGAGGGCGACATGGACGCGTCACCGACTCCGCTCGACGGACGCTTCGTTTTGCTCACGGACGAGACGATCGACATGCTGACGATGGCGAGGCGGGCGTTCCTGGAGCAGCGACGCGCGCTCGTGAAGTCGGTCCTCGCGCTCGGCGAGGACGTGCACCGCGCGGAGAAGGCGCTGACCGGCGGCATCGTGCCGGTTGCCGCCGAAGGTGGCGGCAACCCGATGGAGGCGGAGAAGGTGTTCGTACCGATGCACCTCGAACGCATCGGCGACAACATCGAGGCGTTCGCCAGGGCCGTCGATCGCCAGATGCAGGACGGGGTGCTCTTCACCGATCGCGCCATGCGCGAGATCGACAACCTGCTCGAGCACGCGCTCGAACTGCTCGAAGCGACGCGCGACATCCTCCGCACCGGCAACCGGACGCTCGTCCATCACGTGCTGACCGACGGCCCCCGGTTCCAGGCGACGGCGAGCGAGTTCGCCTCGTTCCACCAGGAACGCCTGATCCAGGGTCTCTGCCGGCCGCACGCGTCCTCCATTTACCTGGCGATGATTGACTACCTGCGCGGCATCGAGCGGCATCAGCGGGACATCGTCCGGAAGGTGACGGCGCACGCGGTCGCGTCGCACGCTGCTCCGGGGCCCGTCGTGGGTGCGGGCGCCGAGGACTCTCGCTGACATGCCTTGCCGCGCCGGCCCGGCTGCCCGATAATCCCGCACGTGGACTGCGTGGAGCTGGCGGGCGGCCGCATCGAATATCAATTCGTCGGCGAGTGCCAGACCTGGCGCGGAACCCTCGTGTTCCTGCACGAAGGGCTCGGGTGCTCGAGCTTGTGGGGTCGGTTCCCGCACGCGCTCGCGCTGGCGGCCGGGTACCGCGGTCTCGTGTACAGCCGGTTCGGCTACGGCGGCTCCGCCCCGCTCGCGTGTCCCCGCTCACCCCGCTTCATGCATGAGGAAGCCCTCGACGTGCTGCCCCCGCTGCTCGATCGGCTTGGCGTGCAGATGCCGCTGCTCGTCGGCCAGAGCGACGGCGCGTCGATCGCCCTCATCCACGCCTCGGCGCATCCCGCCTCGGTGTCCGGTCTCATCCTCGAGGCGCCGCACGTCTTTGTCGAACAGGTCACCCTCGAGGGCATCGGCCGCGTGCGACGCCGATTCACCGAGGATGCGGCGTTTCGCGAAAAGTTCGGACGGTACCACCGGGATGCGGCGTCGGTGGTCGAGGGCTGGACCGACGCGTGGCTCGCGCCGTCATTCCGCTCGTGGACGATCGAGGCCGGCCTTCCCGCCATCACGTGCCCGGTGCTGTTGTTGCAGGCCGAGCGCGATCCGTTCGGCAGCCTTCAACATCTCGATCGCATCGCGGCAGGCGTTCGCGGCCCGGTCCGCCGCGTGGTGCTCCCGGGCGATGGGCACGCGCCGCACCGCGATTGCCATGCGCGCGCGCTGCACGAGATGACCGCCTTTGCGAGCGGCCTGGCGCTTGCCTGATTGACAGCCGCCGCGGGCGCGGACGACCATGGCGTGAAGGAGTCCGCGATGAGACGCTTGCTGCTCGGCGGCGCGCTGGCGGTGCTCGGCGCTCTGCTCGTTCGGCCCGGAGGGACCGCCATGGCGCAGACACCGCCCGCGGGTTTCGACGTGACGGCGGCGACCCGGTTCGCCGGCCTCGCGCTCGATTGCCTGCACAAGGAATACCCGAACAAGATCGCGCACGTCCTCAACGGCGACCAGGACGTCAAGCCGCCGCGCGAGCTGACGCCGGCCTTCTACGGCTGCTATGACTGGCACTCGTCGGTGCACGGCCACTGGCTGCTGGTGCGGCTGCTCCGGACCTTTCCGTCGGCACCCTTCGCGGACCAGGCGCGGGCCGCCGTGGCGCAAAGCCTCACGCCACAGCACATCAGCGCCGAAGTCGCCTACCTGAACGGCCCGGGCCGGACGGCGTTCGAACGCCCGTACGGCCTCGCCTGGCTGCTGCAGCTCGCCGCCGAGTTGCGCGAATGGAGCGACCCGCAGGCGCAGCAGTGGTCGGCGACGCTCAAGCCGCTCGAGGATGCGGCCGCGCTCCGCCTGCGCGAATGGCTGCCCAAGCTCACCAATCCGATCCGGATCGGCGAACACGACCAGACGGCGTTCTCGTTCGGCCTGGCCTGGGACTGGGCGGTGACCGCGCACGACCAGGCGATGACCGATCTGCTGCGCGAGCGCATCGGCGTGTTCTACCTCGACGATCGCGGCTGTCCGATGGCCTACGAGCCGTCGGGGCAGGACTTCCTGTCGCCGTGCCTGGCCGAAGCCGACCTGGTGCGCCGCGTCCTGCCGCCCGATCGATTCGCCGCCTGGCTCAAGACGTTTCTGCCGGCGATCGAGGCGTCACGTGGCGGCGCGCGCACGATGAGCCGTCAGGCGCCGTCCGCGCCCGGGATCTGGTTGACGCCCGCGGTCGTGACCGATCCGTCCGACCCCAAGCTGGCGCACCTCGATGGGTTGAACCTGAGCCGCGCGTGGATGCTCGAAGGGATCGCCTCGGGCCTTTTGCCGAACGACTCGCGGCGGCAGATCCTGCTCGACACCGCCCGGGCGCATCGCGACGCGGGATTGCGCGCCGTCACCGGCGAGCACTACGAGGGCGGGCACTGGCTCGGGAGTTTCGCGGTGTACCTGGTGACGGAGAGGGGGCTGAAGAAATAGTGCTAGGTGCGACGTGCGAGGTGCTTCGTGCGGTGCGAGGTGCTTCGTGCGGTGCGAGGTGCTTCGTGCGGTGCGACGTGCACTTCAGCGCGGGAGCAGGCTCGCGATCGCTTTGCGCGCCCAGTCGGGATCGTTGAGCATGGCGCGGCCGATGCCCACCAGGTCCGCGCGGCCTTCGCGCACCAGCCCGTCGGCCATCAGCGCATCCGAGATGCCGCCGGTTACGATTACGGGCACCCGCACGCATTTCTTGATCGCCTCGGCATACGGGACAAAGTAGCCTGATCCTGTTCCCGTGCCGCGCGATCCCTGCAACCCACCCGACACGTCCACCAGATCCACGCCACCGCGCACCATCTCGGCTGCCGTGGCGCATCCCCCCGCGATGTCGAGCCCGCCCGGTGTTTCATCGGTCGCGCCGAGGCGGACGAAGACCGGGAAGTCCTGTCCGAGACAGGTGCGCACTTCGGCGAGCACCTCCAGGTGCAGGCGCTGCCTGTTCTCGTCGCTCCCGCCGTAGGCATCGTCGCGGGCGTTGGCCAGCGGCGAGAGGAATTGCGACAGCAGGAACCCGTGCGCGGCGTGCAGTTCGACGGCGTCGAAGCCCGCCGCGCGCGCGCGAACGGCGGCCTTGCCGAACGCCGCGACGACGTCCGCAATCTGCGGCAGCGTCGCGGCTTCGGGCAGTTCACCACCGGCGTTGTGGACGTGGCGTGTCGCCGACGGGCCGAGCGGCCGGGCGCCGGCGACTTCGGTGGAGGTGCGGGGGCCGGCATGCGAAATCTGCAGGCACGCCACCGCGCCTTCCGCCTTGATCGCGGCCGCGAGTCGGCTGAGCCCGGGGATCATCGCGTCGGTGTGCACGCCCAGCTGCGTCGCGCTGGCGCGTCCGCGCGGATGCACGAACGAGTGCTCGACGATGACCAGGCCGCAGCCGGCGGCGGCGCGGCACCGGTGATACTCGACGATCGCGTCGGTGACGCCCCCGTCCGGTGTGGCCTGCCCCGACCACATCGGCGGCATCACGATGCGGTTGCGCAGCGTGAGCCCGGCGAACGAGAGCGGGGAGAGCAGGCCGGCCATTCAGCGCCTCTCGTCCATCAGCCGCAGCGCGATCGCGAACGCCAAAAATCCCATCGCGCCGCGCCAGTACCCCTGGGGCGCGAGCATCCACGTGTGGCCGCCGCCAAAGGCAAGCGCCGCGCCGACGACGAACGCCACCGCCGCGAGGGTGATGAGTAACCAGCAAAAGGGTTTCATCTGGGCCTCCTGTTTACCGCCGTTCCCCCGAAAGAAGCATCGGCCATGGATATAATCAGTCTGGCGAAGGGGGGCACGATGACCGGTAGAAGCGTATACCATCTCGACCTGAACGACACGATTATCGAAGGTGCGGCCGTGGCGCTGCTGCCGGGCGATCCCGGCCGCGTCAGCGAGATTGCCAACACCGCGCCGATCGAGCGGGCCCGCGAGATCGCGAACAAGCGCGAGTACCGCTCCTGGCTCGGCTACATCGGCCAGACACCGGTCCTCGTCACCTCCACCGGCATCGGCGGGCCGTCTGCGTCGATTGCCATCGACGAACTGGCCCAGCTCGGCGTGCGCACGTTCCTGCGCGTCGGCACGACCGGCGCGATACAGGCCGACGTGAACGTGGGCGACGTGGTGGTGACGACCGGCGCGGTGCGAATGGACGGCGCCTCCACGCACTACGCGCCGATCGAGTATCCCGCCGTCGCCCATCATGACGTGGTCGCGGCGCTGCTTTGCGCGGCGCGCGAGCTGGCGGTTCCCGCGCGTCCCGGCGTTACCTGTTCGTGCGACACGTTCTATCCGGGGCAGGAACGCTACGATTCCTTCACCGGCTACGTGCCGCGGCGCTTCCAGGGGATCACCGAGGAGTGGCGGAAGCTCCACGTGCTGAATTACGAGATGGAGGCGGCGACGCTGCTGACGCTGACGAGCGCCATGGGGTTGCGCGGCGGCTGCGCGGCCGGGGTCATCGTCAACCGCACGCGGTCGGAAGCCATCACGAAGGCGGACCTGGAGCTCGGCGAGGGGAACGCGGTGCGGGTGGCGGCGCTGGCGGTGTCGTACCTGATTTGATCGAGGCCGACGCGATGACACCGAGTGACGCACCGGATCTGGACGGCATGACGCGGGACGAGGCGGGGCGGCGCATCGAGCAGCTGCGCGGCGAGCTGCGGCGTCACGAGCACGCGTACTACGTGCTGGATCGGCCGGAGATCTCGGACGCGGCCTACGACGCCCTGTTCAAGGATCTCCTCGGGCTCGAGCGCGCCTTCCCGGACCTGGTGACGCCGGACTCGCCGACGCAACGCGTGGGCGGCGGCGTGCTGCCGTCGTTCCCGGAGGTCCGCCACCTGGCGCCGATGATCAGCCTGGAATCGATCACCGACCCGGACGAAGTCCGCCGGTTCGACGAGCGGATCCGGAAGGCGCTGCCGAACGCGCGCGTCAGCTACCTGGTCGAGCCCAAGTTCGACGGGCTGTCGATCGAGGCGGTCTACATCAACGGGCAGCTCGATCGCGTGTCCACGCGCGGTGACGGCGAGTGGGGCGAGGGCATCACAAAGAACGTGAAGACGATCCGCTCCGTTCCGCTTCGCCTGCACGCCGGTCCGGATGCGCCAGTGCCCGCGGTGCTCGCCGCGCGGGGCGAGGCGATCATGCACGCCCGGGACTTCGAGCGCCTCAACCGCGATCTCGAGCAGGAAGGGAAGGCGTTGTTCGCGAACCCGCGCAACGCGGCCGCGGGTTCGGTCCGCCAGCTCGATCCGCGCATCACTGCGCGCCGGCGCCTCGACGTGTTCTTCTACGACCTGCTCCACGCGGAGGACGCCGTGCCGGTCGCAACCGCGCTCGACGAGTTGCGCGTGCTGGGCGAGTGGGGCCTGCGCATCGCGCCCGAGGCGCGCGACTGCGAAACGATCGAGGACGTCTTCGCCTATCACCGCGAGATGGAGAGTCGCCGCGACAGCCTCGGCTACGAGATCGACGGCATCGTCGTCAAACTGGCGGACCTGTCGGCGAGGCTCCGGCTGGGCACGACTGCACGCCATCCCCGCTGGGCGCTGGCGTTCAAGTTCGCGCCGCGTGAGCAGAAAACGATCATCCGGGGCATCAGCGTCCAGGTGGGACGAACAGGCGTGCTGACGCCGGTTGCGGACCTCGAGCCGGTGGAGATCGGCGGCGTCACGGTGGCGCGCGCGACGCTGCACAACCGCGAGGAGATGAAGCGCAAGAACCTGCACGTCGGCGATCGCGTGCGCGTCGTGCGGGCCGGCGACGTCATCCCGGACATCGTCGAGCGCATCGGGCCGTCGGGCGCGGTGCCCGAGGCCGACTTCGTGATGCCCGCCGAGTGCCCCTCCTGCGGCACGCCCGTCGTGCACGAGGGGCCGTTCGATCGCTGTCCGAACGGGCTGGAATGCCCGGCGCAGCTGAAGGGCGCCATCCAGCATTTCGGGTCGCGCGACGCGCTCGATATCCGCGGCCTCGGCGAGCGGACCGTCGACGAGCTCGTGTCGTCGGGGCTCGTCAAGAGCGTTGCGGACCTGTTCGCCCTGATGGCCGAGCCGCTGAAGGCGCTCGAGGGCTTTGCCGATCTGTCGGCGCGCAACCTCGTGGACGCGATCCGGGCCGCGAACAAGCCGACGCTCGCGCGCTTCATCTACGCGCTCGGCATTCCGCAGGTGGGGACGGAGACCGCCCGCGACCTGGCGCAGCACTTCGGCAGCGTCGAGAGAATCGAGCACGCGAACGAGGACGACCTGATGGCGGTGTCGGGGGTCGGCGAGGCCGTTGCCCGTGCGATCGCGACCTTCTTCGCGCAGGCGGAGAACCGCCGGATCATCGAGCGGTGCCTCGAGGCGGGCGTGCAGCCGATCGCGCCCGATCGGCCGGCGGTCGGCGGCGTGCTGGCCGGCAAGACCGTGGTGTTCACCGGCACGCTGGAGATGCCCCGCGCGCAGGCCGAGGAGCGGGTGCGCCGGCACGGCGGCCGCCCGACGAGCAGCGTGAGCAAGAGCACCGATTACCTGGTGGCCGGCGAGGACGCGGGCTCGAAGCTGCAGAAGGCGAAGAAACTCGGCGTCCCGGTGCTCACGGAGGGGGAATTCCTGAAGATGTTGGAGGGCGAACGGTAGACGGCAGACCGCGGACACCCGTGGGGTGGACCAACAACCAACGACCAACGCCATGACCCCGACCACCGCAACCGTCGAACGTCCCGCAACGCGCGCCGAGCTGCCGCGTGTTCTCGGCCTCTGGAGCGTCGTCGGCATTCTCATCGGCACGGTCATCGGCTCGGGCATCTTCGTCGTGCCCGCCGAAATTGCCACGCTGGTGAAGGCCCCGGTGCTCATCCTGTCTGTGTGGGTGCTGGGTGGCGTCCTCAGCTTCTTCGGCGCGCTCTGCCTCGCCGAACTTGGGGCGGCGTTTCCGCAGGCGGGCGGGATGTACGTCTACCTGCGCGAGGCGTATGGTCCACTCATCGCGTTTCTCTTCGGGTGGACGCTCTTCCTGGTGATCGACTCGGGCGCCATCGCGGCGCTCTCGATGGCCTTCTCGTCGAAGTACCTGCCGTACTTCATCCCGCTGTCGCCGGTCGGCATCAAGCTGGTCGCGCTGGTCTTCGTCGCCTTCCTGGTGTCGGTGAACTACGTCGGGGTCCGCTGGGGCGCGCTGCTGCAGAACGGCCTGATGTTCATCAAGTTCGGCGCGATCCTCGCCGTCACCGGGGCGGTGGTGTTCTTCGCGCAGGGCGACGTGGGGCACTTCAGCTCGCCGGCCATCCCGGCCGTCTCGACCGGTCTGATGGCGGCCTTCGGCCTGGCGATGGTGCGGACGCTCTGGGCCTACAAGGGCTGGGAGGTGACGACCTATAGTGCGGGCGAGCTGCGAAATCCCACGAGGGACCTGCCGCTCGGCCTGCTGGCCGGCATGCTGGTCGTGATCGCGCTCTACCTGGCCACGAACCTCGCCTACTTGTATGTGTTCCCGGCCGGCGAGATTGCCACCAAGAGCCGCGTGGCCGCCGATGCTATGAAGCTCGCGGTCGGGCCCATCGGCGGGACGATCATCGCCCTGGTCATTCTCTGCTCGATCACGGGCGCCGCGAACGGCAACGTCCTGACTGCGCCGCGCGTCTTCTTCGCGATGGCGAACGACGGGTTGTTCTTCAAGAAGATCGCCTCGGTGCACCCGCGCTTCCTGACACCGCACGTGTCGATTGTCGCGACCGGCGCGTGGGCGGCGGTCCTCAGCCTCTCGGGCACGTTCGAGGCGCTGGCGAGCTACGTGATCTTCGGCCAGCTGATCTTCTTCGCGCTCACGGCGGGTGCCGTGATGATCCTGCGCCGGACGCGCCCGGAACTGCGGCGGCCGTACCGCACGTGGGGCTACCCGCTGACGCCTTTTCTCTTCATCGCGGGCGCAACGGTGCTGTCGGTGAACCTGGTCCTGATGCAGACGGCGAATTCGCTCGCGGGCCTCGGCATCATCCTGCTGGGCGTGCCGGCGTACCTGTATTGGAGAAAGAAGACGTAGCGTTCGACTCCATGCACGACGCTTCTCCATGAGACCCTGTTTCGACGACAAGCCGTTGCAAGTCCTGACGTTCGAGGTGAATCATGCGACAAGCACTGGTTGCCTGCGTCGTCCTGTTGTTCGCCGCGACCGGATCCGCCCAGGAGATCCAGAAGTTCCAGATGCGCGTCGGCGCCGGCGCGACGTCGGCGACCGAGGAATTCTCGATCACCAACACCCCGGCGGGGCACGAGCTGACCGCGAAGTCCGTGATGAAGCGCGGCGGCGGCGAGACAACCTTCACCCTGCGAGAGACGCTCGCACCGGACTGGACCGCGCAGCACTACGAGATCGAGATCGCCGGCGCGTTGGGCCAGGCGTCGGTCACCGCCGACCGGAAGGGCGACGTCTTTGCCCTTGCGGTCAAGAGCCCGCAGGGCTCGCCGACCAGGGAGATCCCCATCAAGCCGCGAATGGTCCTGCTCGACAACATGCTGGCCGCCCCGCTCCAGGTCCTGTTGAACGCCACGCCCGGCGCTCCCGGCTCCTTCTCGCTCATCGTCCCGCTCCAGATGGTCGCGGTGGACGGCGTGATGGAGTCGGCGGGGCCGGCAGCGGGGACGCTCGACGGCAAGCCGGTCGCGCTTGCGAAGGTGCTGCTCAAGCTCGGAGGCGTGACCATGGAGGTGTACGCCGAGGCGGGCACGAACCGGCTGATGCGGATGTTTGTCCCGGCGCAGGATGCCGAGATCGTACGCGAAGGCTTCGCGATGGCCGGCACGACAGCACCCGCGCCGGCGGACCTGCCGCCGGCAGGCGTGACTGAGCGCGAGGTGAAGTTCCAGACCGCCGGTGGCGTCAGCTTCCCCGCAGCGCTGTGTCTGCCGAAGACCCCGACGCCTGCGCCACTGGTTGTGCTGGTGCAGGGGTCAGGACCGCTGGACCGCGACTCGACGATCGGGCCCAACAGACCGTTCCGCGACCTGGCGTGGGGGCTCGCCGCACGCGGCGTCGCGACCTTGCGATACGCCAAGCGGACCTTCGCGTTCCCCGCCACCTACAAAGGCACGCTCGAATCCGAGTCGATCGACGACGCGGTGGACGCGGTGACGTTCGCGCGCACGCTGCCGGAGGTCGATCGCAACAACATCTTTGTACTCGGACACAGCCTGGGCGGGCTCGCCGTGGCCTACGTCGCCGAGCGGACGCCGCTGCGGGGTCTGATCCTGGCCGCGACCGCCGGGCGCCCGTTGGACCTGGTCATCCGCGATCAGATAAGGATCTTCAACGCCAACGCCGCCTTGAGCGAAGCGCAACAGCGTCAGGCCCTCCAGCAGCAGGACGAGATCATGGCCAAGGTGCGCGCCGGCACCGCCACGGCCGGAGACCTGAACGGCCAGGGCACGCCCGCCATGCTTCGGGACGTGATCGTCCGCGACCCGATTGCCGAGCTGCGCAAGACGACGCTGCCGCTGCTCGTCTTGAAAGGCGGGAATGACGCGCAGACGTTCCAGGCGGACTTCGATGCGCTGGAGGCGCTCACCAAGAGCCGGCCGGGCTCGGAGGCGAGGCTGTTTCCGGGCCTGTCGCACATCTTCACCGCCGCCGATGGCGCTGCCGACGTCGACGCGATCCGCAAGCCGGCGCACGTGGCGACGGACGTGGTTGACGCGATCGCCGGATGGGTGGCGAGGACGAGCAGGCGGTGATCGCGGTCCGTCTCGTCTTCAATGCGCCGCGAAGAGCGGCGAGATATCGACGTAGATCAGGTACTCCGCGATCTTGTCGCCGCGCATCTTGAAGAGGTTCAGAAACGGGAACGGACCCGCCTTCGATCCGTCGTGGCGCGTATAATTCACCTCGCCTTTGCAGAAGACGAGATCGTCCACCGTCCACACGCCGAGCACGTCGTGACGCAGCGCCTGGATTGCGCCGAAGAACTGCGCGACCGCCTCGCGAATCGGCTCGGGCCCGGTGACGACCGGCGCGTTGGCATATCGGAAGATCGCGTCCGGCGTCAGGTGGCTCGCGAAGCGCGGCGCGTCCTTTGCGTCGACGGCCTGGAGCACTTCACGGATGGTGGCGGGCATGTGCATGGACGTTCTCCACGGATCGCAGACCACCTGGTTGGCACGGGAACCACTTGGCAATTATAGTGGAATCGATGACCGACACTGAACAGGCGGTCCACGCGGCGCTCGACGGGCTCGGCATCGCTTACACCCGTCACGAGCACCCGCCCGTGTTCACGGTCGAGGAGGCCGAACAGCACTGGCGAGGCATCGACGCCACGCACTGCAAGAACCTGTTCCTTCGCAACAAGAAGGGCACCGCCCATTACCTCGTCGTCGTCGAACGGTCCAGGCCGGTGGACATGAAGCGGCTGACCGCACAGCTCGGCGAGGACCGCCTCAGCTTCGCATCGCCCGAGCGGCTCGCAACCCACCTGGGACTGACGGCCGGCGCCGTCTCGCCATTCGGCATCATCAACGATCGCGATCACGCGGTCATCGTTGTCCTCGACGAAGGCCTGCGCGCGGCCAGCCGCGTCGCATTCCATCCCAACGTCAACACGGCCACGCTTGCCCTCGCCTTTGCGGATTTCGAACGGTTCCTGGCGTCGCAGGGCAACCGGGTCAGGTATGTCGCGTTTGTGTAGAAGGGTGTCCCATAACCCGAGCGGGTCGCCGCGAACGGGCCGGCGGCGCGACTCGTCAAGGGGAGCGTCGGAGACGCTGCACGACCTCGTCCGGGCGGCAGCGGCGATTCGGCCTGTCGGCGGCGAGAACGGCGTGCTCGGTCCAACACGCGGTTGCACCGGGGGGCGGCCGTTCACGGCTTCGCCATCACCAACTGCAGATCCCGGACGCGGCTGAAGTTGCGGAAATCGGCATCGCGCGTGATGAGCGGCACCGTGTGATCCAGGCAGCTCTGTGCGATGAGTGCGTCGGCAAGGCGCGCCTTCCTGCCCTGGGCAATCACGTCCGCCCTCAGCGCGCCGACCCGTTCCCAGTAGCCGTCCGTGACGGACAGTTGCGGCAGGGCCCTGAACAGGGCTGCGGTCCTTGCGGACAGTCTGGGGTCGCTCAGGAGTTCCGCCAGGACCGCCGGCGGCAGGCAGGCCTGTCGTTCCGCGAGCGCGACTTCGACGGCGTCGACATCGCCGCCGCGCGCATTCGACAGGTACGCCACGAGAGAGCTCGTGTCGAGTGCGATCATCGATCTTCGCGGAGCTCGCGCCAGTCAACCGAGAATCGAACACGGCCCCGGAGTCGGCGCAGCGCCTCATAGGCTCCCGTCGCCGCCACCAGCTGCAGGCCGGTCCGGATCGTCCCGGTAATCCCCTGGCCCGTCGCCTTCTGCGCCCGGCGCAGCAGATCCTCCGGCACGTCGACGGTCACCTTCTTCGCGTGGGCCATGCCCCATGATACCAGCCTGGTGGCCAGCGTCAATTATGGTCTGGCGCGTGCCCTGTCAGTGGTCCGTGCGTCTCACGAGCGCGGACGACGAAGCGATTGGGCGCCGAACCGAGATAGGTAAAGGGAAAGCACGTGATGAGCGTCAGGGTGCGTCCGCCCGTCGGCTGGAGCACCTGGACATCGGTCGGGGGGACGACGGCCGTCGATTCCACGAGGTACTCGAAGTCCCCGATTCGTGTCTTCAGCGTGATGGCGTCGCCGACCTGCACCCGCTTCAATGGCCTGAAGAACGTGTCGCGATGACCCGCCAGCACGACGTTTCCCGCTTCGCCCGGCCACGCGGTCCGGGCGAGGTGCCCGACCGCCCGTCGCAGGATCGCCGCCGAGTCGAACACGCCGGCGGTCACGCGCAGGGCGTGCGCAGTCCGGCTCATGGCGTGTGCTCGTCGTGCTTCGCGTCCTTGTCTCGACCGACGAGGTAGCCCGCTCGCGTGCGGACGTGGAGCCGTCCCTGGCCTCGTCTGAAGAACCGGCCCCGCGCCCAGGTCGGACGCGGGGCCCCTGGTGCGTTCTGGCGTCTACGCGGCCGGCTTGATGTTCTGGTTCATCCGGAACAGGTTCGTCGGGTCGTACTTCGTCTTGATCCCGGCCAGCCGATCGTAGTTGTCGCCGTAGGCCGCGCGCACGCGGTCCTGCTCGTCGGCCGTCAGGAAGTTCACGTACACGTCCCCGGTCGCAAACGGCGTCGTCGCCTGGAACAACGAGCGCGCCCAGCCGATGCACTCGTCGTCGTTGGCCTGGTCCGCCCATCTTCCGTGCACGTTGATCACGAACCGGGCGTTGCGGTGGCCGTACGCGGTGGCGTCGGCCGGCACGCGGCTCACCGCGCCGCCGAGCTGCGCGAACGCGATCTCGGTCTGCGGGTCCGGGAGCTGCCGGGCATGAGACACCATCGCGTCGATCAGGCCGTCGGTGAGCGTCATGAACTCGTTCGACTTCCAGTAATTCCGCATGCCGGGCACGAGCAGCGGATCGAGCGCAGTCTGCCAGGTGGCGAAGGGCACCGGGCCGACCATGTCGGCGACCGGCCGCCCGTAGCTCCGAAGCGGCTTCGCGACGCGCTCCCCTTCGGCAATCGGTCCCGCGTAGCACATCGCCAGCGCGAGGATTTCCTTGCCGTGGTATTCGGCCGGGATGGCCGGCAGCGGCGGCGCCTTGCGCATGACGAACCAGCAGACGAAGTTCTCGGGTGTCGTCTCGATGAACTCGCGGTAGAAGCCCAGCACGTCGGGTGCCGCGTCGAGCGGGTGGACGACCAGGCCCGCAAGCACCTGCGGGACGATCTCGTGCAGGCGGAACTCGAATGACGTCACCATGCCGAAGTTGCCGCCGCCGCCCCGGATCGCCCAGAACAGATCGTCGTTCTCCGTGGCGCTCGCGCGCACGCGCCGGCCGTCGGCCGTGACGATGGCGGCCGCCTGGAGGCTGTCGATGGTCAGGCCGAGGCTGCGGCTCAACCAGCCGAAGCCGCCGCCGAGCGTGAGGCCGGCGACGCCGGTCGTCGAGTTGATCCCGAGCGGCGTGACGAGGCCGAACTTCTGCGTTTCCCGATCGACGTCGGCCAGCGTTGCGCCTCCGCCGACGCGCGCGGTGCGGTCCTGCGGGTTGACCGAGACGGTGTTCATCCTCGAGAGATCGATCATCAGGCCGCCGTCGCAGACGGCATTGCCGGCGATGTTGTGGCCGCCGCCGCGGATGGCCAGCAGCTGCCGCCGCTCGGCGGCGTAGCGAACGGCACTGGCCACGTCGTCGGCGTCCGCGCACCGCGCGATGGCGGCCGGCCGGCGGTCGATCATCGCGTTCCAGATGGTGCGTGCGCCGTCGTAGTCGGGGGAACCGGGCGTGAGAAGCGATCCGCGCAGGTTCGATTTCAGCGTGTCGAGATCATCGAGGCTCAGCGTGGTCGCGCCCGCGACCGGGGTGTGGGGGGCAGCCATCGTCACTCCATCGCCCGGGGCACGCGGACACCGGGGCGCCGGGCCGCGTCGGGCTGACAACCGTGCTGGTTCAGTGGTATTAACCCTAATAGAAGTGATAGCACAGACCAGGCAGGCGGCACGATTCGATCGCGCGGTCGGCTGTCGCGGCGACGGCCGAGCTGGATCTCCAATCGCGCGCCAAGCGGCGGCGCTTAAGCGAACAACTCGCTGAGGGACAGGGCGAACCCGGGGAACAGCGGTGTCGTGAGCGTGTCGGCCGACTCGCGGGCGAGTTCGGCGATACGGGGAAAGCTGCCATCATCCGCGCGGCGATAGACCTTCACGATCTCCAGCTCCGGATCGACGATCCAATACTGCGTGACATCTACTCGACCGTCGAGCCGCCGCTTGATCGCCTCGTCGACCTTCCGAGTGGACGGCGACAAGATCTCCACAACCAGGTCCGGCGCGCCGTGGACCCATCTGCCCAGAATCTCGGACCGTTCGTTCGACACGTACAGGATGTCCGGTTCGACGACATCGGTATCGGACAAGATCACATCCAGCGGAGCACAATACACGACTCCGATCCGATTTCTGCGGACGAATCCACTGACGGCGGTGACAAGCCGCAACGACAGTTCCTGGTGGCGGCGTTCGGCCGACGGCGTCACGAAGTGCTCTCCGTCGATCAGTTCGTGCCGCCGGCCATCGTCGGGCAAGGCCAGGTAGTCGTCGTAGGTGAATTTGGGACGCACGCGCCCGGGCGCCTGCATGTCGTCCTGCCTGGTCATGGCCCGATTGTACTCCTCCGCGCCGGTGGCGCGATCGTGCGAGGACCAGGAGCGAGGCCGCGGCAAGCGGCGACAATTGATTGTTATAGCGCTGAGCGCTATAGTGTCGCACGATAGTCATCGATACCATGGCCCGCTCACAGGAGATGCCCGTGCCCAACGAAGACGTGACCGAATTTCTCCCATTGTCTCCGCCGGTGTTCCACGTGATGGTTTCGCTGGCTGATGGCGATCGCCATGGCTACGCGATCATCAAGGAAGTTGCCGAGCGCACGGGCGGGGTCGAGCGGCTTGGCGCCGGCACGCTCTACGCCATCATCAAGCGATTGCTGGCCGACGGCCTGGTCGTCGAGGTTTCAGCCGCGCGTTCGGTCGGGAAAAATGCGGAGCGGCGCCGCTATTACCGCCTGACGGCTCTGGGCCGGCGAGTGGCGATTGCGGAAGCGGAACGACTCGAACGGGCCGTTGCCGCAGCCCGCTCGTCCAGATTGCTGGCGCGTCTGCGCCAGGCATGAATCGACCGGTCGATGGCCCGGGGGGACCATCCATGCACCCACCCGTCGAATCGCGAGTCCGCCGTGTTTACCGGGCACTACTGCGATTGTTGCCGTTCGAATTCCGCGAGGAGTTTGGCAGTGACATGGAGCAGGCGTTTTGCGACGAGCACGACGAGATGTCCGTGCGCCGGAAATGGTTGGACGCCGTCGGTCTCTGGTTGCGCACGGTAAAGGATCTCGCGCGGACCGCTCCCCGCGAGCATTGGGATTTGCTTCGCCAGGATCTGCGGATTGGCCTGCGCCTCCTGGTTCGCGACCGCGGCTTCGCGATCGCCGCGATTCTCACCCTGGCGCTCGGCATCGGCGGCACCACCGCAATCTTCTCGGTTGTCAACGCCGTCGTCTTCCGACCGCTGCCGTTTCCCCAGCCGGCACGTCTCGTCGCCATCGACAGCATCCCGGCGAAGGCGTCTGGATGGACGCAAGGCCCGCTCGCGTACGAACAGTTCGTGGCGATAAGACGCCAGTGCCCGGCGCTCGACAGTGTCGGCGTGGAGCACGCCGGCGGGTACCAGTTGAAAGACGACAGCGGCAGAACGCCGATTCCGGTGTCGCTCGTTTCGGCCTCGCTGTTCCGGGTGTTTCGCGCGTCGGTGGTCGCCGGCCGCCTTCCCGATGATGGCGACGAACGGCCGGGCGCTCCGCTCATTGCGGTGATCGCCCATCGGCTGTGGACGAGCCGCTTCGCCGCCGACCCGGCCATTGTCGGGCGCGTCTTCACGCGCGAGGTCAGCCCCGGCGAGTCGCGCACCGTTACGGTGGTCGGCGTTCTGGCCAGGGACTTCGTCTTTCCCTACCCGATGTCGACGGCGGAGGAGACAGCCTGGTCGCCGCTGCAGTGGGACGTCGAGATGCCTGGCGCGAATCCGTACCTGTCCTTCTCGCTTCAGACCTTCGCCCGTTTGCGACAAGGCGCAAGCCTCACCGCGGCGCAGGCGCAACTTGATACGGTTGCAAGACGCATGGCGGCCACCACTGAGACGAAGTGCGAGTTGCGGCTGACCTCGCTGCGCGACAATGTTGTCGGCAATGCGAAAGCGCCGCTGCTCGCGTTTCTCGCGGCCGTTGGCTTGCTGCTGCTGATCGCATGCGTCAACGTGGCCAACCTGATGCTGGCGCGGGCGAACGCCAGGCGGCAGGAGTTCGCGGTACGAACCGCGCTCGGAGCGGGACGATTTCGGGTGGCACGCCAACTGCTCACCGAGAGCGCGCTGCTGGCGGTGGCCGGCGGCGGCCTGGGGCTGGTGCTCGCTGCGGCGGGTAGCCGCGCGTTCGTGACAATCAGCCCGCCGATGCCGAGGCTGCAGGAAACGCACATCGACCTGACGGTGCTCGCCTTCACCCTGGCCGCCGTCGTGTTCGCCACGCTCACCGCCGGGCTGGTACCGGCGTTTCAGTGCTCACGCGGAAGCGTGACCGAGGCGCTGTCACGCGTGGGTGCCTCGTACGGCACGACCCGCCGGTGGCGCCGGCCTCTCGGGCTGCTGGCCACCATCCAACTGGGGCTCGCGTTGATGCTGCTGGTCGGCGCAGGCTTGATGATGAACAGTTTCGTGCGTCTGATTCGGTTCGACCTGGGCCTCGACCCGACCCGCGTCCTTGCCGTCGATTTCGTGCATCGTTCCAGGGCGCCCGCCCGTGCGAGCCGGACATTCGAGGAGGAGAAAGGCCGCGGCGTGTCGGTCCTCGACGACGCCGGCCGGAGGGTGGTCGCACTCAACGAAGAGATCGTGGCGCGGCTGTCCGCGGTGCCGGGCATCGTTCGTGTGGGCCTCACTGATAATCTCCCGCTCACAGGTATGCGCTCGGGAACCGGCGTGAGGATCGAAGGCCGCGCGGCGTCCGGGCAGCAGCCGATGGTGGAAACCCGGTCCGTTACGCCCGGCTATTTCCAGGCACTGGGAATCCGGCTCGACCGCGGACGCTGGTTCGATTCGAACGATCGGGAGGGGACGCGACGGGTAGCGATCGTCAACCAGACGATGGCACGCAGGTTCTGGGCGAGCGGCGGTCCTATCGGTCAGCATGTCATGGTGAACGGGCGGCGGACGGAGATCGTCGGTGTCATCAAGGACGTGTATCACGGAGGTGCGCGCGACGAAGTCCTTTCCGAGATCTACCAGCCGCACGCGCAGACGCCGCGTTCCCGGGGCACGCTCATCGTGAAACGATCGGTCGGAGCGCGCGGCGTCGAATCGGCCGTCACCTCGATTCTCCGGGACCCGGATGCGGGCGTGAACGTCCTGAGGATGCGAAGCCTCGAAGATCTGTGGTCAGGATTGTTCGCCGATGCGCGGTTCACCACGGTGGTGCTGTCGATCTTCACTGGGCTCGCCGTTCTTCTGGCGCTGGTGGGCGTGCACGGAATACTGGCGTATTCGATCGTGCAACGCCGCCGCGAACTCGGCATCCGCGCGGCGCTCGGTGCCACACGGTTCGATCTCATGACGCTGGTAATCGGTCAGGCCTTGCGATACGCAGTGGCAGGCGCAGCGCTGGGATTGCTCGCGGCGGTGGGCGCTGGCCGGTTGATTCGGTCTCTGCTGTTCGGCGTGACACCGACAGACGCCTTCACGCTCGTGTCGGTGACCGTGCTGCTGCTCGGCGCGGTGGTGGTCGCCGCCTACTGGCCGGCGCGCCGCGCGAGTGGGCTCGATCCAGTAACGTCGCTGCGATGTGAGTGACCGCCCTGGAGCCCGAAGCCGCGAAGCCTTACTTCATCTTCCCGGCCTTCCGCAGCTCGTACGCGATCACCGCGTCGAACATCTCCGGCTGCAGCGCGGCGCCGATCTTCGCGCCGTTGATGAAGAACGTCGGCGTCGAGTTGACGTCCAGCAAGCGGCCGAGCGACGCGTCGGCTTTCACCTGCTGGAGCGCCTGCGCGTACCCGGCCGTGAAATCCTGCACGCCGCCCACCACGTCCGCGGCCTTGCGGACCGTGGCCGGCGTCAGCAGCTGCTGGTTCGCGTACAGCCAGTCCTCCAGCTCGGGCCCGTGCTTCTGCGTGCGCGCCAGCGCGACGGCGACGGCGGCATCGCAGGCCGCCGAGTGAATCGTCTGCGCCAGCGAGGGATTGCAGTCCCTGTTGAGGGGGAAGTCCTTGATGACGAGCTTGACGGCACCGGGGAATTGCGCTTCGTACTTCTCGAAGATCGGCCCGTAGAGCCTGTGGGTGAGCGCGCACGCCGGACACTGGTAATCGGTGAACTTGACGATGAGGACGGCGGCTCCGCCGTTCGACACGGGGACGGTGACCCGCGGCATAGCCGCATACTGTCGCAGGAATTCCGCGGTCTTGTCTGCCGGCGCAGGCTCCTGGGCCGCCACGACGTGCCAGGTGGCCACCGCGAAGACGGCCAGCGCGACGGCGCCGGTCATCCGGGACGTCAACACGCGTCGAAGAAGTGCTCTCATAAGGCGATTCTATCATCCAGCCCGTCGCTCGACGCGGCAGAGACCCGTGCGACACGGCCCACGTTGCGGCTGGGACCCTCCGCCCGATAGAATCGGCGCGGCAAACCCGGCTGAGGCCGGATCATTCGACATTCCAGATTCCATGTTCTACATTCCACAATCCGCGTCCGCTGCTCCAGCATCGAGGTCCATCATGCCGTCTCGTCAGGCCATCGTCGTCGCGCTCGTCATCTTCCTGTGTCCCTTGTTGGCGGCCGCGCAGACGGCGAAGACGCCGGCGGAGGAGAACGGCTACACCCGCTACACGCAGCACGAAGAGGTGGCAAAGTTCCTGAAGACGCTGGACGAGGCGTCCAAGGAGCTGACGGTGCAGGTTATCGGCCACACCGGGCCGGCGAAGGATTTTCCTGGCGCGGACCTGTATCTGTGCGTCATCACCGAAGAGGGCATCTCGACGCCGCAGGCGCTCAACCGCCGGAAGCCGACGTTCCTCGTCATTGCCTCGCAGCACGGCAACGAACAGTCGGGCAAGGAAGCCGCGCTGGCGCTCGCCCGGGATCTCGCGGTCGGCGAGCTGAAACCGCTGCTCAAGCGGATGAACTTCCTGGTGATTCCGCAGGCGAACCCGTACGGCAACTTCGTGAACCGGCGAACGAACGAGCAGGACCTCGATCTGAACCGCGACCACGTGAAGCTGGAATCGCCGGAGACGCGCGCCATCCACGCCGCCTTCCGCGCGTGGATGCCCGAGGTCACGCTCGACATGCACGAGAAGGGCGACGACTACTACCGCGTGTCGACCGGCTGCGTGTCGAACATCAACATCAACCCGGCGATCGAGAAGTTCTCGCGCGAGAAGGTCTTCCCGACGATCGCGATGCACGTCGAGGGCCAGGGGTTCACGTGGTTCGAGTACCTGGTGACCGAGGCCATGGGCAGCCAGGGCGCGGCGGGCGCGCCCGAACCGTCGCAGACCGGCGGGCAGATGCTCGAGATGCTCAGCCGCCCGAGCACCACCGACCTGAACGACGACCGCAATTCGCCCGGCATCTACGACACGATTTCGTTCATCCAGGAATGCGCGTCGCGCCACGACGTTCCGACGCTGAAGGAGCGCACGGCATGGCAGTTGGCGGGCGTGCGCGGCCTGATGCAGGCGATTCTCGACAACAGCAGCGAGGCGCTCGCGCTCGTCCGCACCTCGCGCACGGCGCTCGTCGCCCGGGCGAAGAGCACGGCGCCGGGCGACCTGGTCCACCTGCGGATGGACTACGTGCGCGATCCGAAACAGGCCGAGCTCGTGGTGAAGAGTTTCGAGCGGCCCGCCCGGGGCGCGGCGACCCAGCCCGCAGCGGCGGTGTCGGGCGACCCCAAGGTCGTGACACAGACCGTGAAGAACTGGTTCCCGAAAGTCGAGTCGCGGCTGGCGGTGGAGAGGCCGGGCGGCTACCTCATCCCTGCCGATCGCCGGGATGTCGTCGACACGCTGGTCGCGCACGGCATCGAGGTGTCGGTCGTGAACGCCGACACAAAGCTCGACGTCGAGACGTACCGCGTCACCGAGATCGTCCCATCCACCGAGGACTACGTGGCGCCGACGAAGATCACCGTCGAGAAGAAGACGGCGACGACGGCCGTGCGCAAGGGCGACTTCTTCGTCAGCGTCGCGCAGCCGGCGGCCAACCTGATTCCCGCGCTGCTCGAGCCGCAATCCGAGTTCGGTTTGATCCGGTATCGCGCATACCGGCTGATCCCCGAGGCCGGTTCACCGTTCGCCATTCTCCGCGTGGCGAAGGGCGTGCACGTGCCGGTGTCGCCGTACACGCAGGGCAAGACGACCAACTAGTGCTCCTGAATCGAGCGTTGCTGCTCGTCGGCTTTCTGCTGGCCATCGCGCCGGGGCAGGCGGCGGCCCAGGAGCCGGCGCCTGCGGTGCGATATCCCTACGAATTTGGAACCTCGTCGGTGCCGATGCTGCGCAATGCGCAGTTCTTCAGCGCGGCGGGGGCGCTGACCGATCGCGCCATCGGTACCGTGCTCGACGAGGCCACCGGGCACCTGTTCGAGAAGCGCGGGGCGAAGGCTGTCCTGGCGCGCATCGCGCGGCTGTGGGTCGTCGACATGCCTGTCGCGTCGCTCGCGCAGGTCTTCAACCACGAGTACGGGCACATCACCCGCGACCCGTGGATCCTCCGGCACTTCGTGCACGTCGACAAGTGGCCGTGGCCGTTCCCGATTGCCGGCCCCCGCATCGACGGGGATTGGTCGGCGGCCGCGACTGGCGTGTTCGACACGACAAGGCTGGGCTCCATCGCCGGCGGATCGGAAGCAAGCCACGTGCTGGCCGACACGTTAATCGACCGTGCGTACGCCGCCGATCGCGCGTCCTTTTTCGACATGGTTCTCTACGTGTACGGAAAGCTCGATCCCTCGGCGTACGCGATTGTGTGGTCGGGGCCCTCGCGACCGGACACCGACCCGTGGGCGTACGCGAACACGCTGGCGCTTGTGCGCTCCCGGCCCTTCACGCCGTGGCCCGAGGATGCCGGCACCCTGTTCGGATCGATTCGGACCGGCGCGTGGCTGAACCTGCTCGACTACGCGCTTGTCGGCAACATCGAGGGCACGATCGCCGACTACGTCATCGCGGGCCGGCCGGTGGTGCGGCCTCGCTGGCTCAACGCCGGTCCCGTTCGACTCGTGCCGGGCTTCAACTACACGCCGACGCCGCGCGGGCAGCAGTACCGCGTCAACTGCCGGATCGGGACGCGAACGACCTCCGGCAACGTCTACGTTCGATGGACGCAGTCGCTGCAGGACCCGAACGTGCCGGCGCGCGCTCTGGCGGAGGAACAGCTCGTGACCGAGCGGTACCACCGACAGATCCAGATCGCGGTGCCATCGGTCGTGCCGCTCGTCGGCCTCGGCGGCGCATGGCATTGGGCCGGCGCGCGGGCCCTCGCGCCCACCATCACGGCCGACGCGTGGCGCGACACCGACACCCACGTCGCCGGACGAGCCGAACTTGGCGTCACGTATCGCCAGCCATGGCTTGGCGAGACGCGCGCGGTACGTGTCTCGGTCGGAGGCAAGTCCGCCGGCTATCTCATGGGCTTCCCCGAGCCGCACGGCTTTTACCTGAGCGCCGCGCTGCTGGCCGACTTCTGACGTCATTTTCGCGAGGCCCCAAAAAAATATTTGCAATTCCCGCCAGAATTGGTCCGATTTGTCCCAAGTGGCGGCTGGCGACAGCGAACGGGCAGGGCTCGCACCCGAACGGGCGGGCGCCGGCCGGCGACCGGCCGAGCTTCGGTTTCTCCAGTAAACACGGGCTTTTTGGGCTCGTCGCGTGTGGTATCCTCCTGCGTCCTCGCGCACGAGTTCGTGCAACCACACAGACGGAGGTTCGTCTCGTAATGGCTACAGCGCTGAATCTGAATTCCCGCCGGTCCATGGACACCACGCATTGCGGCGTGCCCATCAACAACATCACCAAGGGCCTTCCCAAGCGCGTCGAGTCGCTGTGCCCGGAGCCGGGCTGCGGCAAGGTCATCATGGCGCGCATGTTCGAAGAGCAGGGCAAGGTCTACATGGAGAAGACCTGCCCCGAGCATGGGTACGTCAAGGACCTCTACTGGTCGGACGTCGACCTGTACCTGAAGGCGGAACGCTGGGAGTTCGGCGACGGTCGGGGTCTGTCGAATCCGAACACGAAGAACGTCTCGTGTCCGAGCGACTGCGGCATCTGCGACCGCCATACCAGCCACACCGCGCTCGGCAACATCGACCTGACGAACCGGTGCAACCTCACGTGCCCGATCTGTTTCGCGAACGCGAACGTCACCGGCAAGGTGTACGAGCCGACCAAGGAACAGATCCTCGAGATGCTCAAGCTGTACCGGGCCGAGCAGCCGGTGTCGGGGCGCCTGGTCCAGTTCTCGGGCGGCGAGCCGACCATCCATCCGGACTTCCTCGAGATCGTGAAGGCCGCCAGGGACTTCGGCTTCAGCCACATTCAGATCGCGTCGAACGGCATCAAGCTCGCCGACCCCGATTTCGCGCGGCGCGCGGCCGACGCGGGCCTGCACACCATCTACCTGCAGTTCGACGGGCTGTCCGACGACGTCTACATGAAGACCCGCGGGCGGCGACTGCTCGACACGAAGCTGAAGGCGGTGGAATCGATCCGCAAGGCGGGCATGAAGATCGTCTACGTGCCGACGATCGCCGGCGGCATCAACGAGGACCAGATCGGGCCCATCCTGAAGTTCGCGCTCGAGAACATCGACGTGTCGAGCGGCATCAGCTACCAGCCGGTGGCGATCACCGGACGCATCGGGTACGAGGAACGGCAGAAGCTGCGTTTCACGCTGCCGGACCTGGTGCGCTGCATCGAGGAGCAGACCGGCATCACGAACCGGAACGACTGGTATCCGCTCAGCTTCTGCACGCCGATCTCCAAGATCATCAGCGCCGTGCGGGGCAACGAAACGGTCCAGATCTCGTGCCACCCGCACTGCTCGCTGGGCACGTATCTCTTCATCGAGCAGAGCACCGGCAAGCCGGTGCCGATTACCCGCTTCGTGGACGTCGAGGGGATGTTCCAGGCGCTCGAGGTGCAGGCCGACAAGACGCGCGCGGCCAAGCACAAGCGGTTCGCGGGCATGACCGCGTTTCTCAAGCTCCAGAAGTTCTTCCACAAGGACAAGGCGCCCAACGGCCTGACCTTCAAGAAGTTCCTGCAGACGCTCGACGGGTTCTTCGACAAGGACGCGGGGCGCGGCAAGAACGACGGGACCTACACGAACAAGACGCTGCTCGTGGCCGGCATGCACTTCATGGATGGCTACAACTACGAGCTCGAACGGGTGCGGCGCTGCGTCATCCACTACGCGACGCCCGCGGGCCGCATCATCCCGTTCTGCGCGTACAACGGCGGGCCGACGCACCGGACGGCCATCGAGGAGCAGTTCTCGATGCCGCTCGCCGAGTACCAGCAGCGGCGCAAGGCGCTCGGCGACACCGCGCCGGACGAGGCTGACTGCAGCGGGTGCAGCTAGCGCAGGAATCGGGAATCAGGAATCGGGAATCAGGAGTGGTTGACCAGCACACGTGGACGGTGCCGCTTCGATTCCCGAATCCTCGATCCGCTCGCCTGACTCCTGATTCCTGATTCCTAGTCCCGTTTGGACCATGCCCATTCACATTGGCGTAGACGTCGGCTCTGTCAGCGTCCAGGCGGCGCTCTTCTCGCGCGACCGTGACGCCGGACAGTACTTCGAACGCTGGCAGGGGACACCGCTCTTCCAGTCGATCCGCCGCGTGCCGCGCCTCGACTCCGCTCGGCACGCCCTGAGCGCAGTCGAAGGGTGCCACGGCGACGAGGACGGGTGGCTCGCCGTCACGCGCTACGCGCGCATCGCGGGCGGCCCGATGGCCGAGACGCGCGCGCTGCTCGAAGGCCTGCTCGCGCTCTTCGATCGCGCCCAGCTGGGGCGCGTGTGCGGGACGGGCCGTGGCGCCGTGCTGCTCAAGGAGTTCGGCGTCAGGCGCGAGAACGAGTTCCGCGCCCTGGCGAAAGCGGTCGAGCAGTTGCTGCCGGGCGTGCGGACCGTGTTCGAGATGGGCGGCGAGACGTCGAAGTACGTGCTGCTCGAAGCGACGGGCGAGAACGGGAACCTCGGCATCGCGGACTACCAGACCAACGGTGATTGCGCGGCCGGCACCGGCGGGTTTCTCGATCAGCAGGCCGGCCGCCTGCGCTTCAAGGTCGAGGACATCGGCGACATCGTCTCGGCGACCAAGCGGGCGGCACAGATCGCCGGCCGCTGCTCGGTGTTCGCCAAGAGCGACATGATCCACGCGCAGCAGAAAGGCTTCACGCCCGAAGAGGTGCTGAAGGGGCTGTGCGAGGCGGTCGCGCGCAACTTCAAGAGCGCGATCACGCGCGGCAAGAAAGTGGTGCCGCAGGTCGCCTTCGTCGGTGGCGTCGCGTCGAACCAGGGGGTGGTGCAGGCGCTCGAGCACGTGTTCGGCTGGCAGCCGGGCGCCCTGTTTGTGCCCGAGGATCACACGGCGTTTGGCGCCATCGGCGCGGCGATGCTGGCCGACGAGGGGAGCCGCGGCACCGAGGGCGAGCGGGCGGCCGCCGACTTCGCGCTGGCCCGGATCACCGTCGACACGCACTTCCCGACCGTGCCGCCGCTGTCGATGGACAACGTCGTGCTGTTGCGCGACAAGATGGTGGCCGTCGATCCCGCCACGCTCACGGGCGTGTCGGACGCGTTCCTCGGCATCGACATCGGCTCGGTCAGCACGAACCTCGTGGTCATGGACGCCGACTGCCGCGTGCTCAAGGAAGTGTACCTGCGCACCGAGGCGCGGCCCATCGAGGCGGTCAGCCGCGGGCTGCGCGAGATCGAGCGCGACCTGGGCGGGAAGATCCGCATCCGCGGCGTGGGCACGACCGGATCCGGGCGCGAGTTGATCGGCGAACTCGTGGGCGCCGACACCGTGAACGACGAGATCACCGCGCACAAGACGGGCGCCGACTTCATCGACCGGACGATGCTCGGCCTCGGCGTGGACACGATCTTCGAGATCGGCGGCCAGGACGCCAAGTTCATCAGCCTCGAAAAGGGCATCGTCGTCGATTTCGCGATGAACGAAGCGTGCGCGGCGGGCACGGGCAGCTTCCTCGAGGAGCGGGCGCGCGAGCTCGGCGTGAAGATCGAGGGCGAGTTCGCAAAGCGCGCGCTCGGCAGCGCGGAGCCGCTCAAGCTGGGCGAGCGCTGCACCGTCTTCATGGAACGCGACGTCAACAGCTACCTGCAGCGGGGCGCCGAGCTCAATCGCCTGGTCGCCGGCCTGGCCTACTCGGTCGCGACCAACTACATCAACCGCGTCGTGCGCGGCCGCAAGATCGGCGACGTCATCTTCTTCCAGGGCGGCACGGCCTACAACGACGCGGTGGCCGCCGCCTTCACCGCGATTCTCGGCAAGCAGGTGATTGTGCCGCCGTTCAACGGCGTCATGGGCGCGGTCGGCCAGGCGCTCCTCGCCCGCGAGAAGATGCTGCACCGCGACCAGCCGAGCGCGTTCCGCGGCTTCGACCTCGACAAGGTGAACTACGAGATCTTCGAGTTCACCTGCAAGCACTGCACGAACTTCTGCCAGGTGCAGCGCTTCACGATCGAGGGCGAGCAGACCTACTGGGGCGACAAGTGCTCGGAGCGCTACCGCAAGGCGGTCAAGTGCGAGCGCGAGCCGGTCATCGAGAACCTGGCCGACTTCCGCCGCCAGCAGCTGCTCGCGGGCTACGATCCGGAGGCCGGTTCGGGCCCGGTCATCGGCCTGCCGTTCTGCATGTCCACCTACGACTGGGCGCCTTTCTGGCTCGCGGTGTTCCGCGATCTCGGCATGCGCGTGCTCCTCTCGGAGGGGACGACGAACCAGATCGTGAAGCAGGGCCTGGAGTCGGTCGTCTCGGAACCGTGTTTCCCGATCCAGGTCGCGCACGGCCACCTGCGGTGGCTCATCGACAAGAAGGTCGATTTCCTCTTCGTGCCGAACAACATCTCGACGCCGGGAGGCCCGCCGGAGAAGCCGTCCTACTTCTGCCCGTGGAACCAGACGCTGCCGTTCGTGACGAAGGCGGCGCCGTTCATCTCCGAGTACGCCGACCGCTTCATCGCCCCGAACCTCTGGTTCAACCTCGGCCCGCGGTCCGTGGCGCGCGAGATCCTGCGATCGCTGAAGCAGGCCGGCCTGCGCGCGAGCGCGGCCCAGGTGGATCGGGCCGTCGGGCGCGGGTTCGAGGCGATGGACGCGTTCCGCGCGACCCTCGTCGCGGCGGGGCGCACGGCGCTTCAGGCGATCGCGCGGGCCGACGAACACGGCATCCTGCTGCTCGGGCGGCCCTACAATATCTACGACAAGGGCATCAACCTCGACATCGGCACCAAGATGCGGAAGTACTACGCGGCCAACGTCATCGGCCTCGACTTCCTGGACGTGGACGACTACGAGGGCGGCACGCTGCACGAGAACATGTTCTGGAGCTACGGCCGCAAGATCCTGGCGGCGGCCGCCTTCGTCAAGGACAAGCCGAAGCTGCACATCGTCTACATCACCAACTTCAAGTGCGGCCCCGATTCCTACGTGAAGCACTTCATCACGGAGGTGTCCGGGCGGCCGTTCCTGACGTTGCAGTTCGACGGGCACAACAACGACGCCGGCATGCTGACGCGCTGTGAGGCGTACCTGGACAGCAAGGGGATGTTGCGCAGATGGGCATCGATCGAGACAGCGGGCGCGGCCCGACACTGAAGGGGCGCAAGCTCTACATTCCGCAGATGAGTTACAGCGGCGCCGCCGCGTTTGCCGCGGCGTTCCGCAGCGTCGGCATCGACGCCGAAGTGTGCCCCGACTCGGACGCGCGCACGCTCGAGCTGGGCCGGCGGCACACGTCCGGCGAGGAATGCCTGCCCGCGTGCGTCACCCTCGGCAATTTCCTGAAGATCGTCGAGCGCCCGGGCTTCGAGGCTGCCAGGACCGCGTTCTTCATGCCGACGGCCGACGGTCCATGCCGCTTCGGCCAGTACGCGCCCTACATCCGCAAGGTGCTGCGCGATATCGGCCTGGACGAAGTGCCCGTCTTCTCGCCAAGCAGCAAGGACGGCTACGGCGGCATGGCGGAACAGAAGAACGAGCTGATGCGCAACGCCCTGCGCGCGCTGTCCGCCAGCGACGCGCTGCGCAAGATGCTGCACCGGACGCGGCCGTACGAGACCCACGCCGGCGATACCGACAAGGTGTTCGCGCGGGCGATCAAGGGGGTCGAGCGCGTGATCGAGCGTCCCGGCGTGCCGACCGAGAAGCGCATGCAGGATCTGGTGGCGGCGCTGACCGCGGCGCGCGACGAGTTCCGGGCCGTGCCCGCCGACTTCACGCGCAAGCGGCCACTGGTCGGCGTGGTGGGCGAGATCTTCTGCCGCCTCACGCCGTTCACCAACGATCAGACCATCCGCAAGCTCGAGGAATACGGCGCCGAGTGCACGCTGGCGCACATCGTCGAGTGGGTGTGGTACACGAACGACGAGCACCAGAAGCGCCTGCGGCAGTCGGGACGGCGTTTTTCGAAGGCGATGCTGGCGGCGAAGATCAAGGACCACATCCAGCACAAGGACGAACACCGGATTCACCAGGTGTTCCACGCGGAACTGCGCGGCTACGAGGACCCGCCGATCGAGGAGGTGCTGGAATACTCGATGCCGTACTTGCCGCACACCGGCGCGCTGGGCGAGATGACGCTGAGCGTCGGCAAGGCGATCTTCCATTACCACCAGGGGTGCGACGGCGTCGTGGACATCTCGCCCTTCACCTGCATGAACGGCATCGTGACCGAGGCGGTCTACCCGAAGGTGAGCGCGGATCACGACCACATGCCGATGCGCAATTTCTTCTTCGACGGAACGCAGACCGACCTCGATCGGGACGTGGCGATCTTCGTCGAGCTGGCGCGCGCCTACGAGGCGCGCAAGAAGACGACGCGGATCCATCCCACCAATTGCGCGGCGTAACCCGGGGCTGGCGCTCCATCTGATCGCACCTGGTCGTTTGTCGCCGCTTGACTTCGACCCCTTCCGCGCGTACGGTTGTCCTTCACCGCACAACAACCAAAGGCCCGGGGCGCGAGCCTCTCACCTCGCCGAAGCGAAGCCGCTCCCGGCCCGCCTGATCCGTGGAGGAGCCCATGTCGGCGTCTGTCGAATCGACGCGGCGCAGGCGGTTCGTGATGGAACTCGAAGGTCCGGATCTCGTCCGGTCGCTCCTGCGCGACGTCCAGTGGGGCTGGGTATGGCTTCCGTTGCGCCTCTACGCGGGTTGGATGTGGCTGGGCGCGGGGCGCGGCAAGGTGGGCAGCCCCGCGTGGACCGGCGGGGATGCAGGCGCGTCGCTGACCGCGTTTGCGCACGCCGCGGTGCAGAAGGCCGGCGGCGCGCATCCAGCGGTCCAGAACTGGTATGCCTCGTACCTGCAGAACCTCGTGCTGCCGCACGCAGCGTTCTGGAGCCAGTTGGTTGCCTGGGGCGAACTGGCCGTGGGGATTGGTCTCATCATTGGCGCCTTCACCGGCCTCGCCGCCTTCTTCGGCGGTGTGATGAACGTGAACTACCTGCTGGCCGGGTCCACCAGCACAAACCCCAACCTGCTCGTCGCCGCCCTGGTCCTGATGCTGGCGTGGAGGACCGCGGGTGCGTGGGGGCTCGATCGGTGGCTGCTGCCGGCGCTTGGCACACCGTGGAGGCCGGGATTCGGCTTGAGGGCCCGTGATTCCACCGCGCCGGTGATTTCCAGGCCGGCCGAAGGGTCCGCGCTGTCGTGAGGCGGTCGCGCGGCTTGCGCGCGCCCTTACAGGCTCGGCCGCTCCCAACGGCACAGTTGTTGTTTGCTCGACCCCGTGGGGCATGGCGCCCCCGACAACTCATGCTTCGACGCGTGCGGCGGCAACTGCTCGTATCTCTCAAACGCGGAGGGTTCTTCCGCGTGGCGGCCAATAGTCGCTGGCGCGGCAGAAGCTTGCTGATCCTTTGCTATCACGGGATCTCGCTGGCCGACGAGCACGAGTGGAACAACCAGCTCTACATTGCGCCGGCGACGTTCCGCGAGCGTCTCGACATCCTGAAGCGTGGCCGGTACGCCGTGCTGCCGCTCGACGAAGCGCTGGGCCGGCTGGCCGCTGGCACGCTGCCGCCGCGCAGCGTGGCCATCACTTTCGACGATGGGGCGCACGACTTCCACAAGCGGGCATTTCCGCTGCTGCGCGAGTACGACTACCCGGCGACTGTCTATCTGACCACCTATTACTGCCAGGTTCAGCGTCCCGTCTTCGACACCGCCGCCTCGTATCTGCTCTGGCGCGGCCGGCACGTTGACGATGCGGAATCCGGCCTCCCTTCGACTTCGCTCAGGGCAAGCAGCCGGATTGAGCGCCTGGTTCCGGAACTCGCTCCGCTCGATCTCACGACGGAACCCGCCCGCCGAGCCGCGGCGCTCCGAGTGCGCGGTTACGCCAACCGCTCGAACTTGTCCGCCACAGAGAAAGACGATTTGCTGCGCGGGATGGCGGAGGCGTTCGGTCTCGACTACGACGCCATCTTCTCGCGGCGGCTGCTGCACCTGATGACGCCCGACGAAGTCCGCGAGATCGCGGCCGCCGGCGTCGACGTGCAGTTGCACACGCATCGTCACCGGACGCCGGATGACCGCGCGGCGTTCGTCAAGGAGATCGACGACAATCGCGCGAGCATCGACGAGATTCTCGGCCCCGGCCGCCGCACGCATTTCTGCTACCCGAGCGGCATCTACCAGCCGTCATTCGTTGGCTGGCTTCGCGAAGCCGGTGTCACGTCGGCCACGACGTGCGATTTCGGTCTCGCGACGAGGGCCGATGACCGCCTGCTGCTGCCGCGCCTGGTCGATACGGGGAACATCACGCCGGTTCAATTCGAAGCCTGTCTCGCAGGCGTTGCCGATCTGCTCCCGCATCGTCGTCGCGCGGGCCTCGCTCGTCGTTCCTTTGCCGCCCACACGGTCGCAGCGTAACTTTCAGACCCCCTTGTCCGGATTCCATTCAAATGCAAAAGTGTAAGGGCGTGATTTCCTGCGACCGATGCCGCATCTCGATGGCGACAACCGACTTGCGCGACCTGGCGATCGAGCCGGGGCGGGCATCCGAATTGCCGAGGTGGTTGGCGGTTCATGGAGGAGAACGATGCGTCATCGGTCACGAATCGAGCCTGGCATCATCTGGACGATCGCCTGACATGATGAAACTCGGCTGGGTGCTGGCGTTGGGTGCTTTGTTGGCCACCGGTCTCGAGACCGGCGGTGCCACCGGGGCAGATGTCGCGTGGGCCGGCCTGGCAGATGTCGCCGGGACCGCCGGGCGTGCGCAAGCGCTCGCGCCGGAGATGGCGGCGCTCGTTGACACGGAGCGGGCCTTTGCGAAGATGAGCGTGCAGAAGGGGCGCCGCGACGCGTTCCTCGCATTCTTCGGCGAGGACGCGGTCTTCTTCAGCCCGGAGCCGGTGAACGCCCGGCAACGGATACTGGCGTGGCCGGCAGTCGCGGCGTTCAACCTCGATTGGGAGCCGCACTTCGGCGACCTGGCGGGCGCCGGCGACCTCGGCTACACGACCGGCAAGTCCCCGCGCCGCCGTGATTTCCCGGGCCGCGACGGTCAGGCCTGGGCTGCCAGCTTCGCCCCACACTGCATGCAGAACGCGCCGCTCCCGCCCGCCGGCGTTCCGCACTGCGGGCAGACGCGGCCCGCGGGTGCCGCCGCCGCGGCCGGAGATGCGGGCGCCGGCGCGCGGGCGACATTTGCCGCCGTTGCCGCCGGGGCCTCGGCCGGTGCGCCCTGCGCGTTCTGCGCTTCGTCTTCGGCCTTGATCTTCTCGATCTCGGCGCGCTTTTCCGCGATGGTCGCCCCTTCTGCCGCGATTTGCTGCTCGACGCCGGCGATCTGCTCGGAAAAGGCCTGCAGTTCCGGCGAGATCAACGTGCCGGCGCGCAGCATCTCCAGCGCTTTCTCACCGATGGCCGCCTTGATCTGCTGGATTTGCGCCGTCGCGTCGGCGATCTTCTTCTCGGAGTCGCCGATCTGACCGTTGATCTTCTGAATCCGCATGAACTGGTCGACTTCCTTCTTGCCTCGATCCACGGCTTCGCCTACGGCCTTGGTGACGCGATCAAGGAACGACATGGCGCATCTCCTTCAGTGCCCTCGGGCACCAGCGGACGTCGATGAATCCAAGGCGCGCGCCCCGGCGGCGCGTCCAGTTCCGTGCGATGAATGCGGCGTCTGGCCCGACTGCGAACCCTATCTGCCGGGATTGTAATTGAATTTTCTCGCGTCGGGGACGGGTTGTTGCATGCGTCACGCCCGCAGGTGCTAAAATCCTTCGGTCCGGCCTGGCCCTCCTGCCACGCAGTCGACACGAACAAAACACAAGGAAGAGCCTCATGCGTCACAATCACGTCCTCAAGATCAATCGAACCTGGATTGCCGCGCTCGTGTTCACGGCCGTCGTCGTGATGATTCCCGCGGCGGTGCTCGCGCAGGACCTGACGCTGCACGAGAGCTCGACGATCCAGAACAAGCCGGCGACGCCGAGCACGACGTTCCTGAGCAAGATCGGCACCCGCCACAACGGCGTGGACGGCAAGGACGTCATCGTCCGATTGGACACGCAGAAGGTCGTCAGCATCGACAACAAGAAGAAGACCTACACCGAGATGACGTTCGAGGAGATCCAGAACCTGGCCCAGGCCACGACGGCGAGCATGCCTCCCGAGGCGCTCGCGCAGATGAAGAAGATGGGCATGGGCGGCGGGACGGGCGAAGCCACCGTGACGAGCCTGGGAGCGGGGGAGCCCATCGCCGGCTACGCCACGCAGAAGTACCACATCTCGATGTCGCCGCTCGAAATCGACATCTGGGCGGCGCCCGACGTCGTCACGCCCGCGCAGTATTTCGACGCGATGAAGGCGCTCATGCCCGCCAATCCCATGATGGACTTGAGGAAGATGTTCGAGGAGTTCAAGAAAATCAAGGGCACGGCGCTGAAGACCGTGACCAACATGAAGATGATGGGCATGAACAGCACCACCACCATGGAAGTGACATCGGTTGACAAGACGCCGGTGCCGGCGTCCGCCTTCGACGTGCCGGCCGGCTACAAGCTCGTCAAACAGTAGTAGTCTCCGGCACCAGACACGCTCGTGTGCCCGCGTCGGGGGCGTTCGCGTACGATCCCTCTGACGCGGGCGCCAGGCGCGCCGGCACGTTTTCCACCGCATTGTCGCCGCGTCCCGCCGCCGTCAACAATCCGCCACCGCGTAACGTTCACACCTCTTTGTCGGGATTCGATACGCGCAGTCGATGGTTTGCGCGATTGAAGTCCTCGCACGCTAACGCTCCATTGCTCTCGCCGACGCGCGACGCATGACGCAAACGTCATTGCGATCGCAATTACGGTAGGACGAGGTCTTCGCGCAGACGGATCGGAAACCGACGGACGCGACAGACGCGCCAGCCATCTGGCTCTGGCCAACGCGGAGCGGCGGCGCCTTACGCAAGCGTCAGCGCGATCGCAAGGATGCGAGGAGCGGCGGACCCCTTTCGCGTCACCGCGGAGCGGTCCAGCGGGTAACGTGTTGATTGCCGCGCGCTTGCGGGCGGCGACGACCTGCTCATCCGTGGGCACGCGTATTGCCCAGGTGGCTGGCGCATGTCATGGAGGATTCCTGCAATGCGTCATCACTCACGCACTGTTCCAGCGCTGGCGTTCGTCCTGCTGGCCGTCCTCACCGTCGCCTGCGGGAAGTCGTCGAACCCCGCGGCGCCGACCGATCCTTCGTCCTCGCCGACCTCCGGCGCGGTCATCCAGGGGACCGTGCTCGGCACTTCCGCGTCCGCGCGCGCGGTCGATACGACGGGCGGGTCGATGACGGTCTCGGTTGTCGGGACCAGCATCAGCACGTCGGTGACTCTGACGGGCCAGTTCACGCTGAACGGCGTGCCGGCCGGCGACGTGCAGCTGAAGTTCCACGGCGCCAGCGGGGATGCGATCCTGCAGATTTCGCAGCTGGCGCAGGGCGAGACGATCACCATCACGATCACGATCCAGGGCCCGACGGCAACCGCGGAAACCGAGACGCGCCAATCGGGCAGCAGCCAGCAGGTGGAGGGGCGCATCGAGGCGATTGACGCGACCGCGAAGACGCTGGTCGTGGCGGGGAAGACCATCCTGACCAACACCGCGACGACGATGCGGCATGGCAACGATGCGTACGTCTTCGCCGACCTGCAAGTCGGCTGGCGCGTGCACGTTGCCGGCACACCCGGGACAGGCGGCGTGCTCGCCACCAGCATCGAAGTGCAGAACACCAACGGCGACATCCAGGTGAACGTGAACGGAACGATCGCGGCCCTGCAGGGCACGGCGACGGCGTTTTCGTTCACGGTCGATGGCGGGCTCGTGAAGGGCGACGGGGCGACGGCGTTCTCCGGCAAGGACGGGTCGTTCGCGGCGCTCAAGAACGGCGCGCGCGTGGAGGTGAAAGGACAGCAGCGGAACGGCTACGTGTACGCGACGTCGATCCACGTCAACTAGGGTCTCATCCTCTCCTCACTCGAGCCGCCGGCCCGTCATGGGCCCGGCGGCTCTCTTTTCTTCAATCGTCAACCTTGGGTGTAGGGGGCGATGGAGCATCCGCCGCCGATTTTCAGGAACTCGCCTCGGCCGGGGCGGGTGGGTGTGATCTGGTCAGATCTCGATGCTGACCACGCTCGTGATCTCCTCGACCGTGGTCTGCCCTTCGGTCAGGAGCATCGCGGCGTAGCGCTTCAGGTCCATCATGCCGCCGGCCACGGCCGCCGCGTGGATCTGCTCGCCACGGGCGCCGCTGCCGACCATCTGGCGTAGCGCCGCGTTCATCCTCATCACTTCGAACACGCCGATCCGGCCCTTCAGCCCCTTGCCGCCGCATTGCGCGCACCCGCGCGCCCGGAAGAACGTCGTCCCCGGCGGCACGCCGAAGAAGGCGCACGCCGTCTCGTCCGGCGCATAGGGTTCGCGACACGCGGGGCACAGGCGGCGGGCCAGTCGCTGCGCGATCACGCCGATCGTGGACGACGAGACCAGGAAGGGCTCGATGCCCATCTCGGCGAGCCGCGTGAACGCGGCCGCCGCGTTGTTGGTGTGCAGCGTCGTGAACACCAGGTGGCCCGTCAGCGCCGCTTCGACCGCCGTGTGCGCGGTCTCCTTGTCGCGGGTTTCGCCGACCAGCAGGACGTCGGGATCCTGGCGCAGGAACGCGCGCAGGACCGCCGCGAACGTCAGGCCGATGTCCGTCTTCACCTGGATCTGCGTCACGCCGGGCAGGTCGTACTCGATCGGATCCTCGACCGTCGAGATGTTCAGCGCGGGGTCGTTGATCTCGGCCAGTGCCGAGTAGAGCGTTGTCGTCTTGCCCGAGCCGGTCGGGCCCGTGACGTAGATGATCCCGTAGGGCTGCGCGATCATCTCCCGCAGGAGCGCCAGCGAAGGCGCGTGGGTGACGAGCTTGTCGAGGCCGAGGCGGGTGCTCGCCCGATCGAGGATCCGCATGACGATCTTCTCGCCCCACTTGCCCGGCACGGTGGACACGCGGAAGTCGATCGTCCGCGCGTCCATCGTGACGCTGATCCGGCCGTCCTGCGGCAGGCGCTTCTCGGCGATGTCGAGGCGGCTCAGGATCTTGATGCGTGAGATGAGGCCCGGCTGCACCTTCCGCGGCAGCCGCTGCACCACCTGCAGCACGCCGTCGATGCGGTAGCGGACCGTCACGTCCTGCTCGCGCGGTTCGACGTGGATGTCGCTGGCGCCCTGCTTGATCCCGAGCCCGAGGATCGAGTTGACCAGGCGGATGATCGGCGCGTCCTCGGACGCGCTCATCAGGTCCTGCCTGGTTTCCTCGCCGGCTGCCTCGACGTCCTCGACGAGTGGAGTTCGCGGATGGCGTCGGACTGCAGCAGATCGAGCGTGGCGGGCCCGGGCGTCGATGCCGCCGGCCGCTGCGCCGCGCCAGGGGAGTCCGGCTTTGCCGTCAGCTGGGCATAGGTGGCGCTCATGAACCGGCTGAAGTCCTCGGCGGTCACCACGGCCGGTTCGATCATCACCCCCTTGATCACCCGGCGGACATCGTCGAAGGCAACGATGTCGTTCGGGTTGGTCATGGCGAGCGTCAGGCGGTTGTTGCAGTAGGCAATCGGGACGACCTTGTGCTCGGTGACGAGCGAGGCGGGCAGCAGCGCCAGGACGCGCGGATCGATGTGCACGCGGGACAGGTTGACGAATTCGATGCCCATCCGCTGGTTGGCGTGGTCGAGCCGATCGGCCAGCGCGGCCGTCATCGCCAGCGCGAAGTCCGGCTGCTCGCGCATCACGCGCTCGAATTCCGCGCGCGTCAGCAGCGCGCAGATCGTCGGTTCCATCGCCACGACCGACGCCGTGCGCGGCTTGCTGGTGAGAAGCGCCATCTCGCCGAACGTCTCGCCGGGCCCGAGCTCCGAGAGCAGGAATTCGACGCCGGAATGCGGGTCCTTGCGGCGGACCGCGACCTGGCCGGCCAGGATCACGAAGGCGGCGTCACCGACGCTGCCTTCCCGGACGATGACCGATTGCGGCAGGAACTCGCGGCGCTGCATGCGCCGTTCGAGCTCGGCGCGCGCGGCCGCCGACAGCCCGGAGAAGACACGCAGGTCGCCCAACAGGACTGGCACGCGGTCATTCTAGGGTGAAACGGGTTCGACAGGACCACAATCTCGTGGCACCCAGCACATAGCACCTA
Source organism: Acidobacteriota bacterium (assembly GCA_003170135.1). Taxonomy (GTDB): domain Bacteria; phylum Acidobacteriota; class Vicinamibacteria; order Vicinamibacterales; family Fen-181; genus Fen-181. Next base: position 10,102 of record PMZR01000078.1, on the reverse strand, counting down.
GCACCAGCACATAGCACCTAGCACCTAGCACAAAGCACCAGCACCTAGCACCACCGTCACCCGGCCACTTCGCTCATGCGTGCGACCGCGGTACTGAGGTACTCGGCGAAACGGGTCCGCAGCGTGTCGGAGAGCTCGAGCCCGGGCCCGATGCATTCGGGTTCGATGCCGAGGATCGTGATCGGCGGGATCGGGCACCCGAGCTGCTTCGCCAGTTCGACGATGCGCAGCAGGTCGCCTTCGTGCGTCGTCATGCGATCGAGCGCCTTGTGTGTATCGACGTCAGCGGGTGAGAAGCAGGCCCACTCGCCCGGCGCTCTGCCCATCCGCACGCAATCCACGAAGACGATGCGATCGGTCGTGTCGTCGAAATAGGCGAGGATGCCGACCGCGTCGTGGCCAATGACGACGGCCTCGAAGTCAAACTCGCGCGCCCGCACCGCCAGCGCCTCCGCCACGCGCGGCCCGACGCCATCGTCGGTCATCGTCTCGTTGCCGACGCCAATCAGGTAACGACGGTTCATGTGCGATGGTCCCAATCGCTACTCCACCGCCGCGATCTGATACTGCTCGAGCTTGCCGTCGGGCATCGTGAAGGTCGTCAGGCTGAGCGTTCTTCTCTGGAACCTGATCTGGAACCGGCGCAGCACCATGCCGCCGCGCAGCGACTGCCCGCTCTGCGTGAACGTGGTGGGCTTGCCGAGGGGACCGAGACTCGATTCGAAGTCCTTCAGCGCTTCTGCAGTGAAGTAGGCGTTGGTGTTGTCCGTGAAGAGCGACCGGTCGATCCGTCCGTGCTGCAGATCGTCGAAGATCCTGCGTGCCTGATCGACCGCCTGCTCTGTGCCGCCACCGGTGGCGGTGAACAGGATGCCGGCGATGCGCGACGCGATCAGGCTCGACGCGCTGGTCGCGTCCAGGTTGGTGAGGACGACGATGGCGGCGCGGTGGTCGGGATACACGTCGTTGTGCGCGGTGAAGCCCGACACTTCCCCGCCGTGGGAAATCCGTCGCCGGTCGCCGGCCATGTCTACCGAGACGCCCAGGCCATAACCCGTCGGCGCGCCATTGGCGAGCAAAATCTCGGTCTCCATCTGCCGGTACGAAGCCGGCCGCAGCACGGCTTGGTCGATCATCGAGATGTCCCACAGCGCGAGATCGCGGGCGGTCATCGCCAGCTCACCGGCAGCGAACATCCAGCCCGGTCCTTCCTTTGGCGCCGGACGCGGCGGCCCGAGCGCGTAGCGCAGGTAGCGCATCGGCTCGGCCGGTCCGAGCGGCGACTCGTCGGTGTTGGACACCGACGTCATCTGCAGCCGCGAGAAGATGCGTTCGCGCAGGAAGTCGACGAGCGGCTTGCCCGCCACCTTCTCCACGATGAGGCCGGCGATGACGTAGTTGGTGTTGCTGTACTGCCACTTCGCGCCCGGGTCGAAATCGAGAGGCTTGCGGGCCCAGCCGCGCAGGATCGCATCCGGGGTGACGTCCTTGAGCATGCCGGGCATGACGTAGTCCTGCGGCCAGTAGTCCTGGTAACCGGACGTCATCGACAGCAGTTGACGGACGGTCACCTCGCCTGCGCGCGTCAGGTCCGGCAGCCAGCGACTGACGTGGTCGTCGAGCGACAGCTTGCCCTCCTCGACCAGCAGCAGCATCGCGGTCGCGGTGAACTGTTTGCTGATCGACCCGATGCTGTACCGCATCTCCGGGGTCGCCGCGAGCGGCGGTTCGATCCGCGCGGTCCCATAGGCGTGCGAGTACGCGAGGGCGCCGTTCTGCACGACGGCGATCGAGGCGCTGGGGGCGCCGCTTTGCGCCAGGATTTCAATGACCGCACGGTCGATGGCCGCCTTGGCGTCGGCAGACAGGCCGGTCTGCGCAGCGACGGCGGTTGGCGACGCGACGAGCAGCAGGACGAGGACGGCACGAACCAGCGAGATGACAAAACGCATGCGCGACTCCTTGTTGACGGATCTCTACGATATCGCACCGGCCACGGTGCCGCGAGTGTCAAGGTCGGATTACGGCGTACCGCCATCGCGCCTGAACGGTTTTCTGCGCTCACGGCTAGAGTCCGTACCCATTTCGGAAAAACAGGTGTCAAAGTGTACAGGCGCGGCGTTTACCCGCTTCCCGGAGGTCGGCCCATGCAGATGGTGCCCGCGACGGACGGCGACAGTGCTGCGATTCTCGACATCTTCAACCACTACGTCGAACACAGTTTCGCCTCGTACTTCAAGAAAAAGGTCGGCCTGGATTTCGCGCGCCGGCTGCTCGGCATCGGCGAGCGGTACCCGTTCATTGTCGTAAAAGACGACGATGGCCGGGTGCTCGGATTCGGATTGCTCCATCCGTACCACCCCGGAGACACGTTCGACAAGACCGGCGAGCTCAGCTATTTCCTGCACCCGGACTGCACCCGCCAGGGCATCGGCTCGCACCTGCTCGCCCACCTTACCGAACAGGCGCGCGCAGGGCGCGTGCGCCTGCTGCTCGCCAGTATCTCGTCCCGCAACGAGCAGAGCCTCGCGTTCCACCGCAAGCACGGGTTCGAAGAGGTGGCGCGCCTTCCCGGTATCGGCGAGAAGTTCGGCGAGCTGTTCGACGTGGTGTACATGCAGAAGGCGGTGTGAGGAACGAGTCCGGAGTCCGGAGTCCGGAGTCCGAGGTCCGGAGTCCGGCACATCAGCCCACCGTTCCAGGTTCCGGTCCACACGCGCAACGCCGGGGATCTCGACGCGCTCCGCGGTCTCGTCGACGTTCGTGTCGTGTGAGCGGGTCCGGGTGCATTCCCGCGGCAAAAAAAGGGCCGGACGCGAAGCGCCCGGCCCTTGTGATGTCCGGCGAGTCTGAAGCCTCGGCTCCTGCCGCCTGCCGCCTACCGCTTGAACGTCACATCCAGATAATGCGTCGAGCACGAGATGCACGGGTCGTAGGCCCGCACCAGCATCTCGAGGCCGAGCTCCATCTGTTTCTCGTCCTTGTTGGCGGCCAGCATCTCCGGCACCAGCTTCTCGAAATCCAGCTGGATGTTCGCGTGGTTCTGGTTGGTCGGGATGATGCAGTCGCCGCCCAGACACATGAACTGCTCGTCGTAGTCGTAATGGTGGAACAGGATGCCGCGCGGCACTTCCACGGCGCTGCTGCCGGCGCCGTGTCTGGTCGGCTTGCCGGGCTCTTCCGACGCGATGCCGGTCGCGATGAGCTCGTCCAGGATCCGGATGCTCTCCTGGACGCTGTGCACGATCTCGACCACCTGCACGGCGCTGTTCAGGTACGGATTGAAGCACAGGCCCTTGAAGCCCAGGCCGTCGGCCAGCTTCCGGGCTTCCGGGTGCAGCTGGTCGTAGTTGTTGTTGAACCGCGCGAGCGCGCCGACGAAGTAGCTCCCGAGCTTGTTGCGCGCGTACTTCGCGGTCGACCGCGCGTCCACGTACTCGTTCGTGCAGCTGCGATAGTTGGCCACCTTGTAGATTTGCTTCGTGCCGTCGGGCAGCACGGACTGCACGTCGCCGTCGTACAGGCCGTACTCGCGGTCGGAGTGCAGCGCGATGTACTCGGTCGGCCGGTCGAACACCGGGAACTTGTCGGCCAGTGACGCGATGACGCCGAGCACGGTCACGAGATCCGGCATCAGGTCGGCGTCGATTCGCCGGCGCAGCTCCTTCAACTCCTCGACCGTCGGCAGTTCCGCGAAGCCCCCCGGCACCAGCCGCGTCGGGTGCGTCGTCCGGCCGCAGAGCGCCGAGCCGAACTCGTGGCCGAACCGCTTCAGGCGCAGCGCGCAGCGGACGACGTCGCCGTGCGTCGGCACGAGCGGGAACACCGACGGGACGCCCAGCAGGTCCGGCGCGACGAGGAAGAGCACGTGGACGATGTGCGAGTCGAGGTTCTCGGCGTGCTTGGCCAGCCGGCGCAGCTTCTTCGTCTGCTCGCTGACCGGGATGCCGAGCGCGTCTTCTGTGGCCTTGATCGACGCGAGCGAATGGCCGACCGAGCAGATGCCGCAGATGCGCGAGACGATGCGCGCGACTTCGGTATAGTGGCGGCCGCGGACCATCGCCTCGAAGAAGCGCGGCGCTTCCGGCACCCGCCATTCACACGTCTCCACCGCGCCGTTGGCCACGTTCACGACGATGTTGCCGTGACCTTCGACGCGGGTGAGATGGTGGACGTCGATATGAATGTTCTTCCCCATCACGCCTCGCTCCTGTAGATGGCGGTCCACATCCGCGTCTTGGTGGCCGCCCGGTCCGCCGGCAGGCCGCCCTTGTCCCGCAGTCCCTTCTCGAGCGACGGCAGGTTCGGATGGTCGATGAAGCCGCGGCACGCCTCGCACGGCACGCCGTCGGCGGGGCAGGGCGCTCCGCACCCGGCGCGCGCCACGACGCCCAGGCAGTGGTCGCCCAGCGCGTAGCGGCAGACGGTCTCGCGCATCTTGCACTCGACGCAGACCGCGTAGTTCGGGATCGTCGGCGTCTTGCCGTGCAGCAGGTCGGAGACCACCCGCACGAACTCCGCCTTGCTGACCGGGCAGCCGTAGATCTTGTAGTCGACCTTGATGATGTCCGAGATCGGCTTGACGGCTTCGCTGGCCAGGTGCGGCATGAGCGACGCCGGCCCGTAGACGAAGTCGGCGTAGTCGGGCTGGTGGTTCTTCAGCGCGTTGATCCCGCCGATCGCCGCGCACGACCCGTAGGCGACGACGACGGCCGCGCGCCGGCGGATCTCTTCGAGGCGCGGGCGGTCGCTCTCGCGGCTGAAGCTGCCCTCGATGAACGCGATGTCGATGGGCGCGGTCGTCCGTTCCGCCATGGTCTCGCGGAACTCGACGATCTCGATGTGGTCCAGCAGGCCCATGAAGACCGTCTCGCCGAGGTTGGTCAGCTCGATCTGACACCCTTCGCACGACGTGAAATCGAAGAATGCGACCTTCACCTTGCTCATGAGAACAGTTCCTCCAGGTGCTCGACTTCCGCGTAGCTGAACACCGGGCCGTCGAGGCAGACGTATTTGTCGTTCATCTGGCAGTGGCCGCACTTGCCGATGCCGCACTTCATGCGCCGCTCGAGATCCACGAAGATGTGATCGTGCGCGATGCCCATCCCGTCGAGCTCCGCGATCACGAACTTGTACATGACCGGCGGGCCGCACACGACGACGCGCGTGTTCGGCGTGAAGCTGGTCTTCCTGAACAGCTTGGTGATGACGCCGACGTTGCCCTTCCAGGTCTCGTCGGGCCGATCGACCGTCTCGTGGAAGTCCACCTCCGCCGACGCGCGCCACCGCGCCAGGTCGTCCAGGAACAGCTGCTCCTTCGGATGCTTGACGCCGAAGAACAGCGTGAAGCGGTCGAACTCCGAGCGGCGGTCGAGGATGTACTGGATGAGGCTGCGCGTCGGGCACAGCCCGATGCCCGCGGCGACGATGAGCATCGGGTGCCCGCGCAGCAGGTCCAGGTTGAAGCCCTTGCCGAGCGGCCCGCGCACGAACAGCGATTCGCCCTTCTCCAGCCGGCTGATCGCGGTCGAGACGCGCCCGACCGTGCGGATCACGAGATCGAAGGTATGAGGACGGGTCGGGCTGGACGCGAAGCCGATCGGGATCTCGCCGTAGCCGTGGACGGACACCTCGAGGATCTGGCCGGGCGCGTATGGCATCGCGCCGTCCTTCATCTTCAAGGTGAAGTGCTTCTCGGTCTCGGTGACGCGCGCCGCCCGGACGATCTCCGCCTCGCGCGGCAGGAAGATGTTCTCGTAGTGCGACGCGCAGGAACACGTGCCCATCTCTAGGCCTCCATGATCGTATCGACGATGTGGACCGGGTCGGCGATGTCGGCCAGACAGCTCAGGCCGCAGCGCCCGCAGCCCACGCACGCCGGGCCCCCGATCTTCTCGTTCAGGTAAGTGGTCTTGCGCATCACGCGGTGCCGGTACCGCTCGTACGGATGCTCGCGGAAGTTCTCGGTCTGGCCGCCGCCCAGTGACACCTCGGCGAAGCCCGGCAGCAGGCAGCCGTCCCACGTGCGCGAGCGCACGCCCGACACCTGGTCGAGGTTCCAGGTGTCCTGCACGTCGAAGCAGTAGCAGGTGGGGCAGACGATGTTGCAGGTGCCGCAGGAGAGGCAGTCGGCGGCGAGCTTCTTCCAGAGCTCCTCGTTGCCGAACGCCGCGCGGACCTTCGTCGCAATCTCTGCCGACGAGTGCGTCAGCTTCTCGGGACATTCGCGTCCGACGCCCTCGTTCTCGGTGGACGCGGCGTCGCGCTGTCCCGCCGTGGCCTCGACGAACTGACCGTGCTGGACGAGCGCTTCGCCCTTGTTCGTCCGCGTCTCGAACACGTAGCCGCCCGCAATCCGCGTGATGAACGCGTCGTGACCCTGCGGCGTCATCTCGGTGCCGACCGACGCCCAGAACGCGCGCGGCGCGACGCGCTGGATGCTGCTCCCGACGATCGTCGTGTGGTCGCGGTTGGCCAGGTAGTTCTGGTCGGGGTTGCCCGCGCGGAAGAGGTTATCGAGAATGTCGATGCCCTTGATGTCGTACGGGTGCACGCCGAAGAGCACCTGGTCCACCGGCGCGATGCAGCTGGTCGCCTTCGTCCCGCTGAAGGTGATGAGCGGCTGCTGCGGCGGGAAGAAGACTTTCTTCGGCGGAAGAATCGTGCAGTCGTAGTCGAGCCGTAGATCTGAGGCGGCGTGCAACTCGGCGAACACGAACTTGGTCTTCTTCGCGACCGGGCCGATGAGTTTCGTGACCGCGAGGAGGCGGCCGACGAACGGCCCGAGGTCGTTCTCCTTGAGGAAGTAAGCGTTCATGAGACCTGATCCTCGGTCGCGCCTCGCGAGCGGCGGCCCGTCGTGCGGACGGCCGTCGTTCCCGAGTGTGCGACAGATAAGATGACGCGGCGCGGGTTGGGGGATGATGGCGGGCCGGCGCCCGGCACGCCGGGCAACCGCATCGACCCGTGAGGTGCCTGTAGTATGGCACCACAAGCCACCTTGTGAAATTTATCACAAAGTGGCGGCAGTAGCGAGGACGCGTTGTTGTTGAACTTGCCAACAGCGAGGGTGCGACTGAGCCGCCGTTCCCGTTGCATGTTGCGTCGTTTTTTTCTTCTTGACATCTCCTCGTCCTTTAGTACTAATTCATTAGTATGAGGCGACCAACCGCGACGCTCACACCCCAGGAACTCGAGATCATGAAGATCGTCTGGAAGAACGGCCAGGCCACCGTGCGCGACGTGTACGAGACGCTGCTCGACCGCCGCAAGGTCGCCTACACGACCGTCCTGACCATGATGAAGATTCTCGAGACGAAGGGCTACCTGGCGAAGGACCGCGACGAGCGGGCCCACGTCTACCGCCCGGCCCGCGCCGAGCGTGTCGTCGTCCGATCGATGGTGCGCGAGTTCGTCGATCGCGTCTTCAACGGCTCGGCGCAGCCCCTGCTCCTGCACCTGGTGAGGGACCGGCGGCTCTCCGAGGATGAACTGGACGAGCTGGCGCGGCTGGTGAAAGAGGCCGAAGCCGACAAGCAGTAGCAGGAGTTGGTAGTCGGTAGGCGGTCGACGGTAAACGGTAGGCGGGACGGCAGACGGCACCCGGTGACGCGCACGGGCGCGCGAGGAGGCGGCACATGCCGGCGTTGACTGTGGGCAACCTGCTCGCGTGGTCGATCCAGGTTGCCGCGATCGTCCTGCTTGCCGGCGCCGCGATTCGTGCGGCGGGGTTGCAGTCGCCGCGAGCGAAGCTCGCATGTTTCCGGGTCGTGCTGGTCGCCTGTCTCGTCCTGCCGTTCGTGCAGCCGATGGTCGCGCCATTGCCGGCCGCAGGCGTCGTGACCCGCGGCAGCGACGTGTCACGCCTGGGCGCCGGGCGTGTCGATCCGGCTGCGCGAGCCGCGGCCCTCAACGTCGAAGTCACACCCGCCACCGCCTCCTCCGAGACCTCGCCAAGGCAACGGATGCCCCGGTGGGTGGGACTTGCCGTCATCCTCGTGCTCGCCGTCGGCACCAGCGTGCGTTTGATCTGGCTGGCGGTGGGACTCCTGGCGCTGCGGCGGCTGCGGCGTGGGAGCGCAGGACTGAAGTCCTGCGCCACGGGAGCAACTGTGGAGCAGCATTTCGGTCCTGCCAATACCTGCGATGGAGCAATTGTGGAGCAGGACTTCAGTCCTGCTATCGCCCGCGCGATCGATCTCGCAGGCGGCGCCCGCGCGGACATTCTCAGCTCGTCGATGGTGAAGCACCCGGTGACCTTCGGCCTCATTCGCCCGGTCGTGCTGTTGCCGGATTCGTTCGCGTCGCTCGACGAAACCGAGCAGGTGACGGTTGTCTGCCATGAACTGCTTCACGTTCGCCGGGGCGACTGGTTGCACATCGTCGCGGAGGAGTGCCTGCGCGGGCTCCTCTGGTTCCATCCGGCCATCTGGTGGCTGCTCGCCCAGATCGATCTCAGTCGCGAGCAACTGGTCGATCAGGAAGTGGTGACGCTGACGCTTCGCCGTCAGCCTTATCTGAACGCGCTCGTTACTCTGGCCATGACGCCGGCCGGCTCCATCCTCCGGCCGGCGTCGCTCATTCTCGGCCGCGCTCATCTGCTGCAGCGCGTCGCGCTGCTGTCGAGGGAGGTACGCATGTCCAGGCCTCGTCTTTGCTTGTCGCTGGTACTGATCACGGCGGCGCTCGTCGTGGGCGGCCGGTTCGTCGTGCAGGCCGTCCCGCTGGTGCAGACGAGCCCGGCGCCGGTCGTTGCTTCACCGCCGCCCGCGCCGTCGCCGGCGGTTACCGCGCCCGTTGCGCAGGCAGGACCCTTTGCGCCCGCACAGCCCGCCGCTATCGCAGCCGCGTCATCGGCCGCTGTCGAGGCGGCACGGACGCAGGTGCCTGTACCGACGCGTCCACCGACGCCGCCGCCGGCGGTCTACAAGGCGGAGCCGGTGATCTCGCCGGTCCGCGCGGACCAGCAGGCGTTGGACCGCATCGTGATTCTCCGCACGACGATCGAGGGAGTCGTCGTCACCGACGCGCAGGCTGTTTCCGGCGACGAAAGCCTGGTGCAGCCGGCCCTCGATGCCGTCCGCTCGTGGCAGTTCGAGCCGCGGGCGGGGGAAACGATCGCGCCCGTGACGACGATGAGCGGGTTCAACTTCGCGCGCGGGCAGCAGTCGGGGCCTGCCAGCGCGCCGATTCGGATCGGGGGCAGCATCCCGCAGCCGGTACGGATCCGGAACTACGCCCCCGTCTATCCCGCCGACGCGCAGGCAAATCACATCCAGGGCGTTGTGATTCTCGAGATGACGATCGACGGCGCAGGCATTCCGATCGACGCCTATGCGTTGCGGCCGATCGAGTCGCTGACGGCGGCGGCCATCGACGCGGCCTTGCGATGGCGATACACGCCGCAGCCGGACCTGCCGCGCCGGATCATGACGGTGACCGTCAATTTCACGCTTCAAGACAGTGGACCCGTCGTCGGCGGCGTTCCGAGCGGCGTGCAGGGCGGCGTCGCCGGCGGTGTGGCAGGTGGTGTCACCGGTGGCATCGTCGGCGGGATTGCAGGGGCTCCGCCGCCGCCACCGCCGCCGCCAGGTGTGAGCGGCGACTGGCCGCGCCCCGTTACGTCCTTCGGGCCTCCGCCATCCGAGTGGCCGAAGGCGGTTCGCAGCGACGGCGGCGACTTCAAGCCGCCCACCAGGCTGGTGGACGTCAAAGCCGTGTACCCGGCGATCGCAGCCAGCGCGCGAGTGCAGGGCGTCGTGATTGTCGAAGTGCTCATCGGGACGGATGGCAAGATCCAGGCCGGTCGCATCCTGCGGTCCATTCCACTGCTCGACCAGGCGGCGCTCGAAGCGGTCAGGCAGTGGGAATTCACGGTGACGCAATTGAACGGCGTGGCTGTTCCTGTGGTCATGACCACGACCGTGAATTTCACGTTGCAGTAGACGGCGCGGAATGTGGAAGCCAAGTTCGGAATGTGGAATGCGGAATGTCGAATAGGGAGTATGCGGTCTGGAATGTGGAATGTGGAGCCGCAGGGCGGGCGGCGAGCCTCGAAAATCGTGATCGTCCTGGCAGGTTAGCACTACTTTGTCACCTTCTC
>PMZR01000120.1 GCA_003170135.1 Acidobacteriota bacterium | reverse complement strand
GCATCTACGGCCTGGGCTCGCCCGAGGCCTATTACGGCATGCTGCTGCCGCTCGAGCACGGCCAGCGGATCGATCGCGACGAGATCCTGCGCAAGCTGGTCGAGATCCAGTACGAGCGCAACGACCACGAGTTCGGCCGCGGCACCTTCCGCGTGCGCGGCGACCTCATCGAGGTCCATCCGTCGTACGAGGAACAGGCGCTCCGGATTGGCCTGTTCGGCGACGAGGTGGACGAGCTCGTGACGTTCGACCCGCTGACCGGCAAGACGATCCGGCGGCACGACAAGATCGCGGTGTACCCGAAGTCGCACTTCGTCGCGCCGCGCGAGAAGACGCGGCGGGCCATCGAGACGATCCGGGAGGAGCTGGCCTGGTACCGCGGCACGCTGGAAGCGGAGGGGAAGCTCCTCGAAGCCCAGCGCCTCCACCAGCGGACGATGTTCGATCTCGAGATGATCAAGGAGATCGGGTACTGCCACGGCATCGAGAACTACGCGCGGCACCTGACCGGGCGCGCGCCGGGCGAGCCGCCGCCGACGCTGCTCGACTACCTGCCATCCGATGCGCTGCTCATCGTCGACGAATGCCACCAGACGGTCCCGCAGGTGCGCGGGATGTATCATGGGGACCGGTCGCGCAAGGAAGTGCTCGTCGCGTTCGGGTTCCGCCTGCCGTCGGCGCTCGACAACCGGCCCCTCAACTTCGAGGAGTGGGAGGCGCGCATCGGCCAGGTGGTGTTCGTGTCGGCGACGCCGGGTCCGTACGAGCTCGCCAAGGCGGGCGGGGTCGTGGTCGAGCAGATCATCCGGCCGACGGGGCTCGTCGACCCGATCATCGAGGTGCGCCCCGTCAAGGGCCAGGTCGACGACCTGCTGGAGGAGATCCGCGCGCGGGTCGGCAAGCGCGAGCGCGTGCTGGTGACGACTCTGACCAAGCGGATGGCCGAGGACCTGACGCAGTACTACCAGGAACTGGGCGTCAAGGTGCGCTACCTGCACTCGGACATCGAGACGCTCGAACGGGTGGAGATCCTGCGCGACCTGCGCCGGGGCGAGTTCGACGTGCTGGTCGGGATCAACCTGCTGCGCGAAGGGCTCGACCTGCCGGAAGTGTCGCTGGTGGCCATTCTCGACGCGGACAAGGAAGGGTTCCTGCGATCGGCCGGGTCGCTCATCCAGACGTCCGGGCGGGCGGCGCGCAACGTGAACGGCCGCGTCATCATGTACGCCGAGACGATGACCGCGTCGATGCGCGCGGCGATCGACGAAACCGATCGCCGCCGGAAGGTGCAGACGGCGTACAATCTGGCGCACGGCATCACGCCGGCGTCCATCGTCAAGTCGATCGACGACGTGCTGTCGAGCGTCTACGAGCGCGACTACGTCTCGATCGGCGACCCGGACGACGCGGCGGCGCCGCTGTCCGCGGCGGAGATCGAGACGCGCCTCGCGGACCTGCAGCGCCAGATGCGCGCCGCCGCCGCGAACCTGGAATTCGAGAAGGCTGCGGCGGTGCGCGACGAGATTCGCAAGCTGCGCAACCGGGAACTCGGCCTGTCGGCGTCCGCCCCCGCCTGAGGCTGTCGTGTTCGAGCATTGGATCAAGAAAGCGCTCCTCGAGATGCAGGAGTACGTGCGCCTGGTCCTCGAGGCGATCCGGGACACCTTCACCAAGCCGTTCTACTTTCACGACGTGGTCGAGCAGTTCGACTCGATCGGCGTGGGGTCGCTGACCGTCGTGCTCCTGACCGGCTTCTTCACCGGCGCCGTCCTCGCGCTCCAGACCGGGATGTCGCTCGACCAGTTCGGGGCGCGCCCCTACGTCGGGCGCCTGGTCAGCGCGTCGATGGTGCGCGAACTCGGCCCGGTGCTGACCGCGTTGATGATCACCGGCCGGGTCGGGTCGGGCATCGCCGCCGAGCTGGGATCGATGGGCGTGACCGAGCAGATCAACGCCCTGCGCGCGCTCGGCACCGATCCGATCCGGAAACTCGTCGTGCCGCGCATGCTCGCGGGCGTCTTCATGGTGCCGGCGCTGACGGTCATCGCCGATTTCATGGGCGTCTTCGGGGGATGGCTGATCGCGCGCTACCAGCTCGGCGTCGCCACGAGCCTGTACTGGACGTCGGTCATCGACGGGTTGTTCCTCCAGGATGCCTGGATGGGGCTGTTCAAGCCGTTCTTCCTCGGCTTCGTCATCGTGACCATCGGGTGTCACGTGGGCCTCCGGGTGACGGGGGGCACGCAGGGCGTCGGCCGCGCGACGACGCAGGCGGTCGTCGCGGGGTCGGTGTCGGTGATTGCCGTGGACCTGTTCGTGACGAAGCTGCTGTTCTACTTGATCTACTGACGCCGTCGGGGCGCACCATGTTGTGCCACGACTGACCAGGATCCGATGGCCGTGAATGGAAACGAAGATCTCGCCGAGCCGCTGACGCGCGAAGAAGCGCTGCGCGGCCCCGGCGCGCCCGTCGTCGTGTTCGACAAGGTGTCGCTGTCCTTCGACGATCTCATCGTGCTCCGCAATGTCAGCTTCACGCTGATCGCGGGGCACACCAAGATCATCATAGGCGCGAGCGGCGCCGGGAAGTCCACGATCCTGAAGCTGCTGCTCGGGCTCATCAAGCCGGACGGCGGCGTCATCTGGGTGGACGGGCAGCGCGTGGACCAGATGGCGGAGCACGACCTGATGGCCGTCCGTGCCAACATCGGCATGGTGTTCCAGGAAGGCGCGCTGTTCGACTCGCTGACGGTGCGTGAGAACGTCGGCTACAAGCTGTACGAGGAGACCGACCTGCCGCTCGACGAGGTGAGCGGGCGCGTCGAGCAGGTGCTGGGATTCGTCGGATTGTCCGACTACATCGATCGCATGCCGTCGGAACTGTCCGGCGGCCAGCGCCGGCGCGTCGCGATCGCGCGGGCCATGGCGGCCAAGCCGCGCCTGTTGCTCTACGACGAGCCGACCACCGGCCTGGATCCGATCACCGCCACGACGGTCGACGACGAGATCATCAAGCTTCGCGACCTGGAGAACGTCAGCTCGATCCTCGTGACGCACCAGCTGCGCGATGCCTTCTACGTGGCCACGCACACGGCGGTGCGCGACGACGGCCGCCTGCGGTTCATTCCCGCGACCGGCAACAAGGCCGAGGAGGCGGAGTTCATCATGCTCCGCGACGGGCTCGTCGTGTTCGAGGGCACGGCCGACGAGCTTCGACGGGAGCCGGATCCCTACCTGTGGACGTTTTTGGGAGACAACCACGTGCCCGTGACGCCGGTCGATTGACACGCGGCGGGGCACGAGAGGTCGTGGCCCGCTCCCGACACAAGGATCAGCCATGCCGCGCACTCGCTCGCTCGCGTTTTCCGAACTGAAGATCGGCATCCTCGCCGTCATCGCCATGATCATCGCCGCCATCGTCATCTTCACGCTGGGGGGGCAGGGCGGGTTCTTCTGGCAGCGGTACAGCCTGAAGGTCCGGCTGCCGAACGCGGCGGGGCTGAAGGGCGGCGCGCCCGTGCGGCTGGCCGGCGTCGAGGTGGGCGCCGTCTCCGCGCTCGATTTCGTGGGCGCGCAGGTGGACGTGACGATCGGAGTGTCGAAGGGGTACCGGCCGCGCATCACCGATCGATCGAAGGCGACGCTCGGGTCGATGGGGCTGCTCGGCCAGGCGACCGTCGACATCACCGCCTCGTCCTCGGGCCAGCCGATCCCGGAATGGGGCTACATTCCGGCTGTTGCCGCGCCGGGCTTTGCCGACGTCACGGTGACGGCAAACGAAGGGCTCGAACAGGCCACGCTGCTGCTGCAGGATCTGCGCAAGGGGCGGGGCACGGTGGGCCAGCTCTTCACCAACGACGCGCTGTACACCGAACTGGATCGCTTCATCGCCTCGGCGCAGGAGGTGACGGCCGACCTCAATCGTGGCCGGGGCAGCCTCGGCGCGCTGCTCAAGGACCGCGCCGCCTACGCCAGCCTCGAGGCGTCGCTCAAGAACCTGCAGGCGATCACCGCCAGCATCAACGCGGGCGAGGGCAGCCTCGGCAAGTTCCTGCACGACGAACAGATGGCCGCGTCGCTCAAATCGACGGCCGGCAACATCGACGCGCTGACCGCCAAACTGAATCGCGGCGAGGGAAGCGCGGGCAAACTGATGAACGACCCGGCGCTCTTCGACCGGCTCAATACCATTTCGGGGCGCCTGGAGGATCTGACGACGCGGCTGAACGCCGGCGAGGGGACGGCGGGCCAGTTCCTGGTGAACCGCGCGGTGTACGACAACCTGAATTCCGCGGTGAACGAGTTGAAGGGCCTGATCACCGACATTCGCAGGGACCCGAAGAAGTATCTGAACGTCAGGGTGAGCATCTTCTGAATGTTCTCCTTCCGGCTCATCCGCGGGATAGAATAGAGTCGATCGGAGGGCGAGCGAGGCTCGGGGGCGCCCGGGGGGTTCGGACCGGGACGCGGAGGACAGAGCGATGGCCAAAGACGAGAGCAGCGGGGCGGGCGGAATCCTGGCGGCATTTTTCCTGGGCGCGTTGACCGGCGCGGCGGTGGCGCTGCTGTTTGCGCCCGCGAGCGGCCAGCAGACGCGCGAGTTCCTGGGCGAGAAGGCGCGTGAGGGCAAGGTGAAGGCGTCCGAGACGGCGCGGCAGACGCGCGAGGCACTCAATCGCCAGCGCGAGACGATCGCCTCGGCGATCGAACGCGGGCGCGAAGCGTACCGCGAGGCGCGCGACAAGGAGAACGTGTGACGGACCCGGCGGCAGCGGTCTTTCTGGGCATCATCGCGCTGGCCACGCTTGTGATGGCCACCATCCAGGTGGGCGCCATCGTCTTCGCGGCCCGCGTCGCGAAACGGGTGAACCGGCTCGCCGACCAGGTCGAACACGAGATCAAGCCGCTGCTCACGAACCTCACCGAGGTGAGCCAGCACGCCGTGCGTGCCTCGTCGCTGGCCGTCGAGCAGGTGGAGCGCGCCGACCGATTGTTTGCGACGGTCGCCGAGCGGGTGGACGAGACGTTCACCCTCGTGCAGAGTGCGATCATCAGGCCGGCCCGCGAAGGACGGGCCGTGGTGAGCGCCGTGCGCGCGGCCGTCGCCGCGTTCCGCGAGTTGCGGGCGGCGCGCAAGCGCTCCAAAATGGACGACGAAGACGCCCTCTTCATCGGGTGACGCCAGTCAGGTGTCCGCCCCCGATTGACGGCCGGGACGCTCGGTGATAGAAACACCGCGGACCTTTCGGTACTTCAGACGGGGGAACCTATGAACAGAAGCGCGCGCCGCTATTCGGGCCTCTTCTTTCTTGCCCTCATCCTGCCGGTTCTCGCATCCGCGCCCGTCCGCGCCCAGGAGTCGCAGTCCGCAACCCTCGCAAAGGAACTGGTCGCGCTGCTCGACCAGGCCAAGCTCGACAGCATTGCCGCCCGCGAGACGCAGCCCGATGGCTACGTGGCCGCACTCTACTACCCAGGCATGCAGCTGCTGGTCGTGGCCGCGCGGTACAAGGAACCCGTGCTGCTCAACGAGCGGATCGCCAAGAAGGAATACCGCGAAACGTACATCGATCTGAACAGCGCCGGGTTGCCCAATACCAAGTGCCTGGTCATGGACCCCGGAGCGGACGGCCTCAAGGCGAAGCGCGACGAGGGGAAGGCCTGGGACAGCTTCGAGGGCACCGGCGGCAAGGAGATCCAGTTCAACGGGGACTGGAAGGCCCAGAAGCTGAGCGAAGACGAGTACACGAAGGCATTCGCCGACGCTGATGCGCGCTACGCGAAGATTCTCCGGGCGTTGATCGCGCAGTTGAAGAAGCCGCGCACATAGCCAACCGCGTCGCCGCGCGACGTTGCCCGCTGGTTCTCGTCCACCGCCGGCGCAGGACTCCGGTCCGGCGCCGGCTCGCACCTGGCTCCCGGCCTCTCGGCGCGGCGCGATCAGACCACGACAGCGGCCACGGCCGAGTTGGGGCGCCTGCTTCGTTACGCTATACTGCCGTCACTCCCCTTCGAATCCCTGGAGGATTTGTGCGCATCCGTCCCTCGCGTGTCCACTGGTCGCTTCTCGCCACGATTGGATTGACGGCGCTGGCCGTCGCCGACGTCCGCGTCGCCCCGCAGCAGCCGACCTTTCGTACCGGCGTCGAGGTCGTGGCGATCGACGTCAACGTGGTTGACGCGCAGGCGCGGCCCGTCGAAGGGCTGGGCCCCGGCGACTTCACCGTGACGGTGGATCACAAGGTGCGCAAGATCGTCTCGGCGCAGTACATCAATCACGGTGTGCGGCTGGCGGCGCAGCCGGCGACCAAACCGGCCGCCGACGCGTCCGTGCTCGACACGCTCAGCGCCCCGCGGCCTGCGCCCGCCGGTCGCAACGTGATGATCGTCATCGATACGGACAGCCTGGAAGTCGGCACCGGCCTGATGGCGCTCCGGGCGGCACGCCAGTTCATCGACGAGCTGCCTGCGGCCGACCGCATCGGCGTGGCGACGATCCCGCGGCTGGGGTCCTCGCTGACCTTCGTCACGGACCGCGCGGCGACCCGCAAGGCGCTCGACAGGGTGATTACCGGGCCGCCGGACGTGCCGGGCGGCGAGTACACCGTGGGCCTGCAGGAGGCGTACGACATCGAACGCAAGGACTCGACCGCCATCTCGATCGCGGTCGGGCGCGAATGCCATTGCAGCTACCAGGCGGACGCTCCGGCCGCGCCGGCATCAGGGGACGCGGCAGGCACCGGGAGTGGCAGCGATGCGTCCGGCAACGGCGCGCCGTGCAGCGCATCGCAAGTGCAGTTGTGCGTGGTGCCGTTGCTGATGCAGGCGCAGCAGGTCGCGATGGCCGGCCACATGCAGGCGCAGCGATCGCTCGACGCGTTGCGGGACCTGGGCGAGGGCCTGGCCCAGATCTCCGGTCCGAAGACGCTGGTGTTCGTCTCCGGCGGGCTCGGGGTTCCCGAGACGACCACGTCGTTCGACCCGCTCGAACCCGCGATGGCGAGCGGCCAGGTCACACTCTACACGCTGTACATCGAGCGTATGTCGATGGGCCAGGTGAAGACCGCGCTGTCGCCGACCTTCGCGTTCGACGATCGCCTGGACATGTACGGGATCGAGAATGTCACCGCCGCGGCGGGGGGCACCCTGGTCCACGTCATCGGGAAGATCGAGTCCGCGTTCGATCGCGTGGCGACCGAGATGTCCGGATCGTACCTGCTCGGGATCGAAGTGGAGGCGGCGGACCGCGACAGCAAATCGCACGACGTGCAGGTGAAGGTCAATCGGCCCGGCCTCGAGGTGCGGGCGCGGCGGCGGTACATGATCGAACCCGACAAGCCGGGCGTCAAACGCGCCGACGCGGCGCCAGCCGCCCCGCTGAGCCTGGCGGCGCGCGCGGCACGGCGCGCGGAACGCGCGGCCCGGATCGCGCCGGATCTCGAGGCCGTCACGCCGGAACTCGTTGCGTTGCTGTCGCGCACCGGCGCGTTCGTGCTCGACTACGAGCCGCGCCTGTCGATGCTCGCCAGCGACGAGCAGTACGACCAGACCTTGTCGAGGTGGAAGACCGGCCCCGTCGTCGTGAACGGCGCGTCGCAGGATCGCGAGGACTGGTTCATCGAGAAGCGCCGCCGGATGACGTCCGAATACGTGCTCGTCAAGGGCGCCGGCCCGATGGGCTGGCTGCAGTTCCGCGACCCCTTCGAGGTGGACGGCAGTGCGGTGCACGAGCGCACGGGACGGCTGGCGAAGGCGTTTACCGAGACGCCGGCGACCGCGCTGCAACAGGCGTCGCAGATCATGACCGGCAGCGCCCAGTTCAACCTGGGATTCGGCGAGCGGAACATGGACGTGCCGACGCTCGCGCTGGTGCTGCTGGAGCCTGCCAATCGCGGGCGGTTCTTCTATCGGAAGGAAGCCGAGACGACGGTGGATGGCACGCCGGCGTGGCAGGTGCTCTACACGGAGCGGGGCTCGCCGAGCATCTTCGCCGGCGATCACAACACGGATCTGCCGCTCGAGGGCACCGTCTGGATTGAGCCCGAACAGGGGCGGGTGGTCCGCACCACCATGCGCTTGAACATGGATGCGACCGACGCGGAAGTCACGGTGACCTACCGGCCGAGCGTGGAACTGGGCGGCCTGTGGGTGCCGACCGAAGTGCGGGAAACCTACACGTCGGATACCCAGCGGCTGGAGTGCGTGGCCCGGTACTCGAATTTCCAGATCTTGCAGAAAAGGTAGTTCGGGGCCTTCCTGCGGCGCGCCTGTCCAGCCCGCCTCGACGGGCGCGATCCGGGCAGTGGATCTATACTGTAGTCGCCTGCCGGTCAGCCAGCGAAGCGAGGGATGTGCGTATGCGCCTCAGTGCCGCAGCCCTGCTGGCCCTCATTGTCGCAACCGTCCTCGGCGCACAAACGCCTTCCACCCCGCAGCAGCCGACCTTCCGCACCGGCGTCAATTTCGTGCGGGTCGATGTCTATCCGACCGCCGACGGCCGGCCGGTCGCCGACCTCGGCAAGACCGACTTCGACGTCCTCGAAGACGGCGTGGCTCAAACGGTGGACACCTTCGAGCACATCGCCGTGCGGCCGCGCGACATCGCAGCGGAACCGGTTGAGCCGCGCGACCTGCGCGAATCGAACCAGATGGCCGCCGACGCGCGCAATCGCCTGTTCGTGCTGTTCCTCGACACCTACCACGTGACCGACGAGACCTCCTGGCACAACGGCACCATGAGGTCCCCTGGTTCGACGACGACGCGCCGGCCGGTGGACAACAAGCCGCTGGGCCCGGCGCGAATCGACCGGGCGCTCGTCAACTTCCTGAACCGCGCCGTCGGCCCGACGGACCTGTTTGCGGCACTCACGCCGGAAATGGACGTCGGCCAACTCACCTTCACGCGCCGGCCGGCGGATTTCGAGGAGCTCGTCCGCACGGTCTGGGGACGCAGATTCAGCTGGGACGACCTCGACCCGGAAGAAGAGCGGTGGGGACAGTGCTACCCACCCGAGTTCTGCGGCAACTGCTGGCCGGGCATCCTGGAGGAGATGGTGCTGCGGCGTCGCGAAGGGCTGACGCTGCAGGCGCTGCGCAGTCTCGTCGAGCGACTGGGTGAGCTGCGCGAGGAACGGAAGGCCGTGTTGCTCGTCAGCGAAGGTTGGGCGATGTTCCGGCCCGACAGTCAACTCGCCCGACCGCTCGCGTGGGTGCCGGGACCCAACTGTGAGTGTCCGGTGGTCGTTCCCGGTGGCAAGGGCATCTACGTCGGCAGCGACGGCAAACCGAAGGCCGGGACGGACGAGCGAACGTTCGCGACCGTTGACCATCAGCAGTGCGACGCGGCGCGGGCGACGCTGGCCCACGTGGACGACGAGCACACGTACCGCCAGCTGCTGGACGAGGCGAACCGGACCAACACGAGCTTCTATCCGGTGGACCCGCGTGGGCTGGCGGTGTTCGACACGCCGATCGACGCGGCTCCGCCGGGCGCGATCGGCACCACGCCGGCGCCAACCAGCGTTGTCTCGGACTTCGCGGCCTTGCGTGGACGCCTGGAGACGCTGCGCAACCTGGCGAGCGCGACCGATGGAAAGATGACCGAGACCAACGATCTCACCGGCGGGTTGAAGAAGATCGCGGACGACTTGTCGGATTACTACTTGCTTGGCTACTACTCGACCAACGCGAAGGCCGACGGCACGTTCCGCAAGATCACGGTGCGCGTGAAGCGGCCGGGCGTGGCCGTCCGCGCGCGGCGCGGCTACCTGGCGCCCACCGAGGCCGAAGTCGCGGCGCGCAAGGCGGCCACGGCGGCGCCGGATCCGGAGGTGGCGACGCGCGAGAGCGCGCTCGCCTCGCTGGGCGCGATTCGATCCGATCGTCCCTTCCACATGGCCGCCGGCCTCGAGTGGCACGTCACCGCGGCAGGCTCCCAGCCGCGGCCGGCGATCTGGATCGCCGGCGAGATGGACATCGCCGCCGCGCGTGACCTGGCGTGGAGCGCCGGCGCCGAGGCGTCGATCACGGTGACGTCGGCGGACGGCCAGGCCGTGGCGTCAGAGCAGGCGAAAGTATCTACGGTCTCCCGCGCGTTCCTGCTGCACCTGACGTCCGATCTGCCGGCCGGTGAGTACCTGGTGCGTGCGAGACTGCAGGGGGCGCCTGGCGGCGGCGCAGATGCCAGCGAGCAGGTGCGCGTCGTCGTGCCCGACGCGCGCGGCACGGCCACGACGGCGCTCGGCCAGTCGCTCCTGTTCCGGCGCGGGCCATTCACCGGCGCGGGCTTCCAGCCGACGGCCGATCTCCGATTCCGCAAGGCGGAGCGCGTGCGCGTAGACGTGCCGCTTGTCGGGCCCGTGGACGCCATCGCCGCGCGGTTGCTCGATCGCAGGGGCCAGCCGCTGCCGGTTCCCGTGGCCACCAGCCAGCGAGACGAAGGCGGGGTGCGGCTGGCGACCGCGGAAGTCACGCTCGCGCCGCTGGCGCTGGGCGATTACCTCGTCGAAGTGTCCACACGGCGAGGCGACAGGCAGGAGAAGGTGCTGGCGGCGATTCGAATCGTGCCGTAGGCGACAAGGCAGGCTCCCGGCTCCAGGCTCCGGGCTTCCGTGGTGCGGAAGAGTCGTGACGTGGAGGTTGGCTTCAGCCGGATTGCCGGGTTGGATGGTGGGCGCTAGTGGATTCGAACCACTGACCCCCGCCGTGTGAAGGCGGTGCTCTACCGCTGAGCCAAGCGCCCATCCAGACGCACAATCGCTTAGTGTAATCGCTTTCCGCGGCCGGCTC
>PMZR01000066.1:9794-10058 GCA_003170135.1 Acidobacteriota bacterium | reverse complement strand
CACGGCGGCCGGCGAGCGGCTCGACGCGGTCAAGGCGCAGTACACGCAGCTGCTGTCGTCGGTGGAGGAGGGCTATCGCAAGTCGGCCGCCCACTACCAGCGGCTGCGCGACGAGTTCACGTCGATGCGTTCGCCCGACACCCGGATCGATCTCGCGCTCGAGTGGGCGAAGGTGGCGCTCGACAAGGGAGTGGTCTGCAACCCGCAACTCGGATGCGGCCTGATTGCCGGCCTCGGGCCCTCGGGCACGACCGAGCGCCCGGG
>PMZR01000066.1:0-9712 GCA_003170135.1 Acidobacteriota bacterium | reverse complement strand
AAGATGATGCACGAGCTGTCGCAGGCCGCTGGCTACATCCACTGGTTCGAGGATTACCCGTACGGCTACTACCACGCGGACACGACGGCGCTCTACATCATCGGCGTCAGCGATTACGTCGCCTCCAGCGGCGACGTCGCGTTGGCGAAGGAGTTCTGGCCCTCGATCCGCAAGGCCTATGACTACTGCGCCTCGACCGACGAGGACGGCGACGGCCTGATGGACAACACGAAGGCGGGACTGGCGGCCGCGGAAACCGGTTCGCTGCGGAGCCGCGATGTCCTGACCGATGTCTTCCTGGCGAGCGCGTGGACCGAGGCCGCAGCCGCCACCGCGGGCCTGGCGCGGATTGCGGACCCCGCCTTCGCGCCGACTGCACAGGCGGCGGCCGACAAGGCGCGCGCCTCGCTGAACCGCCGCTTCCTCGACGACGGGGGCAGGCGCGTCTACTACGCGGTGATGAAGGACGGCAAGGGACAGGCCGAGCAGACCGTGTGGCCGGCCTTCGGCATCTGGCGCGGCGTGTTCGACGGCAACCGTCCGGCCGTCGAGGGGATGCTCGACGAGCTGGCGCGCGCCGGGATCGGCGCGGACTGGGGCGCACGGATGCTGTCGCGCGAGAGCAAGCTGTACGAGCCGCTCGGGTACAACAACGGCGCCGCCTGGCCGTTCTTGAGCGGCTTCGCGGGCCTCGCGCTCTACGCCGAGCGGCGGGCGCCGGCCGCCTGGCAGTATCTCGACGGCACGACGGACCTCACGTTTCTCGAGGCGCGTGGCTACATCCCCGAGCTCCTGTCCGGCGACCGCCTGCGCTCGATCGACGCCGCGGTCCCGCACCAACTGTTCGCGACGACCGGGTTCGCGTCGATGCTGCTGCGCGGGATGCTGGGCTTGCGAGAAGGGACGGACTCCGGACGACGCGCGGACGACGACCTTGCGGCTCCGCTACGCCTGGCGCCCCAACTCCCGCCTGGCTGGCCGTTCCTGCACGTGAAGAACATTCACTGGCAGAAGGTGGTGTTCGATCTCGATCTCGAGCAGCGGCCGGACTCGTTGTCGGTCCGCATCACGCCGCGCGCGGGCACCGTGCCGCTTCATCTCGAGCTGCCGCTGCCGGCCGGCGCCGAGTGGCTGCCGGTGAAGCAGACGCCGTTCAGGAAGATCGAACGGATTGACCCGTCGCGCGGGGTCTGGTTGCAGGCCTCGCTGACAGTCACGACGCCCGAGACGTTCGTGGTCCGCTACCGCCCGGGCATCACGCTCGTGCCGCTTCAGGACCCCCTGCAGTCGGGAGATCCCTCGCATCGGCTGCGCGTCGTCGACGTGCGATTCGTGGGCGGCGCGCTCACGGCACGCGTGCAGGGCCTGTGCGGGCAAACCTACCGACTGCAGGTGAACACGCCGCTGGAGATCGCCGGGATCGAAGGCCGATCATCGGCAGGGCAAGACGTCAACCTTGCCGTCAAGGAAATCGCCCGCGAGCCGGGCAAGCGCACGATCGAGGCGACGTTCGCGCCCGGCGGTGCGGACGAATGGGTGGACGGTCGAATCGCGATCACGGTACGACGAAATCGGTAGTCGGTAGCCCTATTTCTGAGGGCCGGGCTCTTCGACCGTGAACGACCCCTTGCCCATGTTCATGCCGCAGACGATTTCCACCTTGCCGGACTTCGTCGGGGTGAACTCGATCGTGGTGTCTCCGGCCTTGACGGTCTTCTTGACGGCAAACGCGTCGATCACGACGGTTCTCATGCAGCCGGTCACCGTGTCCAGATCCACGTCCATCTTCACCGGGACACCTTTCTTCAAGGTCGCGGGCGTCACGACGTACCCCTTTGCGTCGAAAGTGAGCCTGACGTGCTGGACCTTTTCCTGCGGCTTCGTTGATTGAGGGCTGGTGCGGGCTGCCGACAGAGCGGGCACCATCGACACCAGCACCAACAGCGCAGCCGAAACGATGGCCTTCATGTTCATGTCAGTCTCCTTTGGCGGGGCCACCAATTCTCGCACGAAGGCCGGGCGTTGGCGATGGGACGTGCAGCGGCCGCGGCAGGAAGTCCCGGGTGAGGTGGGCCGGAAACCGGGCCTACAGGGAAACCGGATGGCGCCCGGCGTCAGGAACACCGGGCGCCACTCCCAACCAGCCGACCGGCGACAAGCCCTCAACGGTAGGCTGGCTGCAGACTGTTGAAGCGTGGGTCCGCCATGGCGTGTCGGCGTCCAGCGCCATTTGCGCCGCCTGGCGCACCCACAAGCGCAGATCCTCGCGGTGCGACAACGCGGGCTGGACGTCGCCAGAGGCAATGTCCGCCACTCTCGATCGCAGGCGCGGGTCACGCGTCGCCGCTGCCAGCAGCAGCGCTGCGCGCCAGACGATCGGCGCCTGCGGGCCGGTCAAGCGCATCCCGGCGACCGCGACGATGCGCGCCAGGGCCTCAGGCGGCAGTAGACCGAACCAGACAACGCTGCGCAGAGCGGAGAGCGCGGTCGCCACTTTCGTGGCATCTTCGTTCCGGGCCGCGCGATGGAGCATCCCGTCCAACGCCTCCGACGCGATTCTGGTGAGCACTGGTGTCATACCGGGTCCGCGAGATCTTCCCGCTTATATACAAGAACGATCCAGAAGGCCAAAAGTGTGGCGAGGCTGAAAAAAAAGAAGAACTGTCGAGAAACGCGGCAGGTCAACCCGTTGGACAATGCCGAATCTGGTGGAAGCCGGGCCCGCGCGGGCTATCGGACGCGGTCGAGGAACCGCCCGATTCGTTCGAGTCCGTGCTGGAGCGTGTCCTGGAGGCCGCCGAAGGCGAGGCGGAAATGCGCCGGCGCCTGGAAGAACCGCCCGGGCACCACGCCGACCTGCTCTTCCCGCAGCAACCGGTCGATGAACGGCCCGGCGTCGGCTTGTCCGCGCAGGCGTGGGAAGACGACCGTGCCACCGGCCGGCGGCACGCACTCGAGGGCATCGTGGCGGGCCAGGAAGCTGCGAACGAGGGCGAGGTTGGGCGAAAGGATCGATCGCGCGCGGGTGGCCAGGCGCTCGAGGTGCTCGAAGGCGACGACCGCCATCCGCTCCGCCGGGAAGACGCCGGTGCCGTCCACGATGTCCCGCGCGCGGCGCACCCGTTCGGCGACGTCGGGCGACGCCAGCACCCAACCACACCGCAGGCCTGCGAGGCCGTACGACTTGGTCAGGCTGCTCGTGGAGATGAACCGGTCGCCCAGTAACGCTGACGAGCGTCGTCCGAAGTCCGAAGTCCGAAGTCCGAGGGCCGCCGTCTGGGATCCGGAGTCCGGTGTCCCGAGTCCGGAGTCCGGGGTCCGGTCGTTGCCTGCGCCGTCAACGAACGCGCTGTCCAGGTACACCTCGTCTACCAGCACGTGCGCGCCGGCCCGTTCGGCCAGGCGGCCGACCTCCGCC
This sequence comes from Acidobacteriota bacterium, assembly GCA_003170135.1. GTDB lineage: Bacteria > Acidobacteriota > Vicinamibacteria > Vicinamibacterales > Fen-181 > Fen-181. The sequence goes on along the minus strand of PMZR01000066.1, from coordinate 6,294 downwards.
AGTGCTTCGTCCGATGCCCGCACACCCGACGGATTATGCAGGTTCGTGATGATGACGAGGCGCGTGCGATTGGTCAGCACCCGCGCGACCAGGTCGGGATCGAGCGCGTAGCCGTCCTCGAAGCGCCGCTCGAAGCGCACCACGCGCGCCCCGAGCAGCTCGGGTGCCGCAAACAGCGGATCGTATCCCGGCGTCTCGACGAGCACGTCATCGCCCGCATCAAGAAGCGCCGCGCACACGAGAAAATTCACCCCGGACGTGCCCGTGCCGATTGCCACGTGGTCGGCGCCGGTGCCGTAGCGTCGCGCGATCGCGTCCACGAGCGGCGAGTAGCCCTCGTCGTTCGATCCGTTGATCTGGAGCGCCGCCGCCGCTTCCGGCAGGTCCTCGAGCCGACACGGGAGCAGGTTGCTGCCGCACAGATCCCACGTCGCGCGAGGATGCTGCTTGGCCCATTGCATGTAGTCGGCGCGGACGTTCTTCATAAGAGATGACCTTTGGCCTTGGGGCTTGTCTGGCCTTGGGCCGTCCAAGGCCTAAGGTCTAAGGCCTAAGGCCTTTTCCCGACCGCCGGCGCTCAGACGGTGCCGGCGTCTCTCATAGTAGAAGACCGGTACGCCCAGCGCCAGCAGCAGCGCGCCGCGCGCGGCCTGCTCGGGGCTCGACGACACCACACTGAACACGACCGTGATCGCGACCAGCACGAACAGCGCGGGCAACAGCGGATAGCCGGGCATCACGAAAGCGTCCCCGCGCGTCGCGAGCGGCACGCGCCGCCGGAAGATGAACAGGCTGGCGGCGGTCAGGCCGAAGAAAATCCAGTCGGCGAACACGACGTAATCGAGCAGTCGCGCGTAGGCGCCGGCCTGGTCCCACCTGAGCGTCCCGTGGAGCAGCGCCGCCCAGTTGAGCGGCAGCGCGAGAATCACGGACCAGCTCGATTGCAGGATGATCGCCAGCGACGGCGTCCCGTACCGCGGGTGCAGGCGGGCCACCGCGGGCGGGAACAGGCCATCGGCGGCCATCGCGTAGTAGACGCGCGTCGGCGCGAGGATCGCGAGGTCGAGGAATCCGAATGTCGAGATCGCGATCGCGGCGGCAATGAACCGGTCGCCGCCGTGGCCGAACAGCGCCGACACCGCGTCGGCCGCCGGCGTGGCCGTGGCGGCCAGGCCGGCCCGCCCGAGCACGCGCAGGTACACCACGTTGATGAGCACGTACACCGCCACGACGATGGCGGTGCCAGCGATCAGGCTCGCCGGCATGTGCCGCTTCGGATCGCGCATCTCCTCGGCGACGTAGTTCAGGTTCTGCCAGCCGCCGTAGGCGAAGAAGATCGGGATGAGCGCCGCCCCGAAGGCCAGCGCAAGCGGCATCGTGGACGGTACGGCCGGCGCGGCCGCGACGGGGACCGCCGGCGCGGGCCCGGCCACCACGACGAACGCAGCCCCGATCAGGAACACCAGCGCCGTCACCTTGAGGACGACGAAGACGTTCAGCAACCGGCTGCCCGGCTTGACCCCGAGGTAATTGACGATCGACAGGACGAGGATCGCCGCCACCGCCAGCGGCACCGGACCGACATCGGGCCGGCCGACCAGCCGCAGCGTGTACTGCGCGAACGTGATCGCCACGGCCGCCACGGCCCCGCTCTCGATCACGGCGAGCAGGCCCCACCCGTACAGAAAGCCGGCCAGCGGGTGGTAGGCGTCGCGCAGGTAGGCGTACTGCCCGCCCACGCGCGGGAAGACGGCCCCCAGCTCTGCGTAGACCAGGGCGCCGACCAGCGCCACGACGCCGCCGGCGATCCACGCGGCCAGTACGAGCGTGGCCGACGGCAGGCGCTGGGCGACGATGTAGGGATTGATGAAGATGCCGGAGCCGATGATGGCGCCGATGACGAGCATCGTCGCGTCGAACGGGCCAAGCACGCGACGGAAGGCCACGGGGGGAGGGTATCACAAAGGCCTCGGGGCTTAACGGCTGGCCATAAGTCCTGAGCCATAAGCCCTGAGCCCTCGTGTAAGATGTGGCCGCCATGCAGCTGCACACGATCGACTACGTCATCATCGGGCTGTACTTCGTGTTCGTCCTCGGCATCGGCGTGGCGCTGAAGCGCTCGGTCCGCACCGGCCTCGACTTCTTCCTGTCCGGGCGCAGCCTGGCCACCTGGATCACCGCGCTGGCATTCATCTCGGCGAACCTCGGGGCGCAGGAGGTGATCGGGATGGCCGCCAGCGGCGCGAAGTACGGCATCATGACGAGCCACTTCTACTGGGTGGGCGCGATTCCCGCGATGGTGTTCGTGGGCGTGTTCATGATGCCGTTCTACTACGGCAGCCGCGCGCGGTCGGTGCCGGAGTACCTGCGCCTGCGCTTCGACGAGAAGACGCGCGGCCTCAACGCGATCTCCTTCGCGGTGATGACGCTGTTCTCGTCGGGCATCAGCATGTACGCGATGGGGCGGTTGTTCCAGCTGTTCCTCGGCTGGGACATCAACTACAGCATCATCGTCGCCGCGCTGGTCGTCCTGGCGTACACGCTCCTCGGCGGGCTCACCAGTTCCATCTACAACGAGGTCGTCCAGTTCTTCCTCATCGTGTTTGGTTTCTTGCCGCTCGCGGTGCTGGGACTCATGGGCGCGGGCGGCTGGACCGGCCTGCAGACGCGGCTGGCCGGCGTGTCGGTGGCGCGCGGGTTCGCGCCCGGCGTGATGACCCAGTCGTGGCAGCACCTGGGCAGTGCCGCCGCGAACCCGATGGGCGTCGAATGGTTCGGGATGGTCATGGGCCTGGGCTTCGTGCTGTCGTTCGGCTACTGGTGCACGGACTTCCTGGTCGTGCAGCGCGCGATGGCGGCCAAATCTATGAACGCGGCGCGACGCACACCCATCGTGGCGGCCGTGCCCAAAATGTTCTTCCCGTTGCTCGTGATCCTGCCCGGCATGGTGGCCATCTCGTTGTTGCCGGCGCAGGCATTCGTCTTCAACGGCCACACCGATTACAACATGGCGCTGCCCCTCATGCTGCAGCGGTTTTACCCGGCCGGGCTGCTCGGCCTCGGCCTCACGGCGCTGCTCGCCAGTTTCATGTCCGGCATGGCGGGCAACGTCACCGCGTTCAACACGGTCTGGACCTACGACATCTACCAGGCCTACATCAACCGCGACGCGAGCGACGCGCACTACCTGTGGATGGGACGCATGGCGACCATCTTCGGGACCGCGGCCAGCATCGCGACCGCCTACATCGCCATGATGTTCGGCAACATCATGGACCTGCTGCAGCTGGTCTTCTCGTTCATCAACGCGCCGCTGTTCGCGACGTTTCTGCTGGGCATGTTCTGGGCGCGAGCCACGCCGAACGGCGCCTTCTGGGGGCTCCTCGCCGGCACCGGCGGCGCGGCGGTGCACTATGCGTTGACCTCGGTCGGCGCCCGCGCGTTTGCGCTGCACGTCTATCCGAGCGACATGGCGCAGAACTTCTGGGGCGCGATCGTTGCGTGGACGGCCTGCTTCGTGGTGACGATCGGGGTGAGCCTCGTCACCCGGCCGCGCCCGGCGGAGGACCTGAAAGGGCTGGTGTATTCGCTGACGCCGCGCATCACCGAGCCGGGTATCGCCTGGTACCGCCGGCCCGCGGCGCTGGGCGTGGTCGTACTCGTGGTGGCGGTGCTGCTGAATGTGTATTTCAGGTAGTGCTTGGTGCTCAGTGCTGGTGCTCGGTGCTGGTGCCGGGTGCCGGGTGCTCAGTGCTGGTGCTGGGTGCTCGGTGCTGGCGAGCCAAGAGAAGCCGCGCGCGGCGTCAGTTCAAGCGCCACCGCGCACGCGGCACGAGGCACGCCGCACATCGTACGTCGCACATCGCACATCGCACATTGCACGTCGCACGTCGCACGTCGCATTTGACCCCCGTGAGGCACCCCATGGCGCTCGATCTTCGCATCCCGATCGGCCTGCTGTTCGGCCTGCTCGGCCTGCTGCTCGCCGGCTACGGCGTGGCCACGCGATCCGACCTGTACGAGAAGTCGCTTGGCATCAACGTGAACGCCTGGTGGGGCCTGGCGATGCTGGCCTTCGGGCTGGCGATGCTCGCCGTGGCCCGCCGTGCGGCGCGACGGACGGGGGAAGGCGGGGACAGTCGATAGTTAATAGTCGATAGCCAATCGTTGGAAGGTCAACGGTCAACTATCAACTATCAACTATCAACTCACTACCCACTACCCACTGCCACGACTCTCGCTACTGCACCGAGACGTTGGCGAACGTCGACGTGTTGAGCGCGCTGGTCGTGTGGCTGCAGACCGCGAGTCCCATGGACACGTTGGCCGCCATCGACACCGTCACGTTCCCCACCGCCGTCCACGTCGTTCCGTCAGTGGACGTGTAGCCGGTGATCGTCGTCCCCGCGCGCACCAGCTTCAACCAGACCGGCGCCGCGTTCGATGCTCCGGCCACGTAGGCGGTGGACCCGCCCGTCGACGTGCGCGCCAGGAACTCGACGCCGCCGCCGGGTTTCACGTCGAGCAGCACGTTGCTCGCGCCCGCGGCGGTCGTCTCACGGATCATCAGTCCAGCCTTCGCCATGGCGCTGGTGTTCTGCACCGCGGTCAGCCGCGCGACAATCTGCCCGTTGCCGTTGAGCGGCACATAGGCGAAATTGAGCGCGTCGGCGGTGCCCCAGACGTCGGCGCCGGCGCCCTTCACGGTGTAGACACCGCCACTGAAGGTGGCCGCTCCCGCCAGCCCCACCGCGCCGAGGTCGGAATCGGTGTAGGGCAGCGAGGTGGGCGGCGGCGGCGCCGATGCCGCCCCGATCGTCACGTTGTCGAACGTCGCGGTGTTGAGCACGGCGGTCGTGTGGCTGCACACCGCGAGGCCGACGTACACGCTCGTCGCCATCGTCACCGTCGCGCTGCCCACGGTCGTCCAGGTGCTCCCGTTGGTCGAGGAGTACGCGGTGATCGTCGCGCCCGCGCGCACCAGCTTGAGCCAGATCGGTGCCGCGCCGGTCCCGGTGGCGAGCAGTGACGTGGACCCGCCCGTGGCGGTCCGGTCCACGAATTCGAGGCCGCCGCCCGGCTTCACGTCGATGAGGACGCTCCTGGAGCCCGTGGTCAGCGTCTCGCGGATCATCACGCCGGCCTTCGCGTACGCGTTCGTGTTCTGCAGCGACACGACCCGTGCCACGATCTGACCGTCACCGCTGAGCGACTGAGAGGCCAAGTTGAACGAGTCCGCGGTGCCCCAGATGTCGGCGCCCGCGCCCTTGATCGTGTAGGTCCCGCCGCTGTAGCTGGCGCTGCCCGGCAGACCGACGCCGCCGAGATCCAGGTCGGCCAGCGGGGATGTCGACGACGGCGGCGGCGGCACGACTGCCGCGGTGACCGACACGTTGTCGAAGGCGGCGGTATTCAGCGCGCTCACCGTGTGGCTGGTCACCGCGAGGCCGACGTAGACGTTCGCCGCCATCGTCACCGTCGCGCTGCCCCCCTTCGTCCAGGTGCTGCCGTCGGTCGAGAAGTAGCCGGTGATCGTCGTGCCGGCGCGAACGAGCTTCACCCAGACGGGCGCGCTGCCCGTGCTGCCGGCGCACGTGGTTGCGGCGCCGGTCGTCAGCCGCGACAGGAACTCGATGCCGCCGCCGGGCTTGACGTCGACGGAAACCTCGGTCGCGCCCGCGTTGAGCGTCTCGCGAATCTGGACGCCCGCCTTCGCGTAGGCGTTCGTGTTCTGCAGCGACGCGACGCGCACCACGATCTGGCCGTCGCCGGTGAGCGGCTGGTAGACGTAGTTGAACGAGTCGGCCGAGCCCCAGATGTCCGCGCCCGCACCCTTCACGGTGAAGGTGCCGGACGTGTAGGCCGCGCTGCCCACGACGCCGGCCGAGCCGATGTCATAATCGGTCCAGCCGGCCGGCAACGCCGTGCTGCCGCCGCCACCGCCACCGGCCGCGGTGACGGTGATGCTGACGGGACTCGAGGTTGCCGTGAGCCCGGCGGTGTCGGTCGCGACGGCCGTCAACGAGTACGATCCCGCGGCCGCGTTCGACCAGCTGTAAGCGTACGGGCTGGCCGTCGCGCTGCCAACGAGCACGCCGTTCACGTAGAAGTCCACGCGCGCAACGGGGCTCGCGTCCGCGTCCGTCGCCGTCGCCGCACAGGCGATCGCCGCACCCGCGGCGAAGCTGGTGCGGGACGAAGGGCTGGTCAGCGACACCGTCGGCGCGGTGTCGGCCGGCGGCGGCGGCGGCGGTGGCGGTGGCGGTGGTGGCGGCGGCGGCGCCGTCGAGGAGG
>PMZR01000039.1 GCA_003170135.1 Acidobacteriota bacterium | reverse complement strand
CCGCGCCAGCGACGCGTGCCGACTGTCCCTTCTCGCGTCGAACGATGCCCCCGGGGTCTTCTCCACGACCGGATACGCGCGATGACTTGCGGCAGTGTCGCAGCAACAATTTCCGAAAGGCATTCCGGTTAGCGCCAGCCGGAAGGTCGATCTGAAAACCGAGCAACGCCGAGGAGTGGGCGGGGCCCCCACGCCGGCAGCCGGCGTGGGGTGCCTTTTGCCCGGCTGCAAAGCGGCTCGTCAGGCGGCGCGCCCGCTCCCCGCAGCGCGACAACGACACCGCCCGCGCGTTCACCCGCCGAAAGCTGCGAACCGCCGGATGCGAGGGATGCCGGCGCTTTCGAGAATCCGCAGCCGCAGGTCGCTGACGCGGACGGGCGCGATGGGATCGATCTTCTTGTGGCCGATCGACGTCCCAGCCGCCAACGGCTGCCACGTGCCGTCCACCAGCCCTTCGACGACGTACGATCGCACGCGCTCGCCGTCGCGCAGGTCCTCCTCTGTCACGACGTGATCGATGGTCGGGCGCGTGGCGAGGTGCAAAGTGATCGGCGAACCCGTGCCGTGCGTTTCGCCGCGCGGCGTGCCGAGCCGCCGGCGGATTTCTTCGCCGAATTCGGCCGCCCGCCCGGCATCGGTCTCGGGAATCAGCCCCGTCCGGTCCGGTGTCTGATTGAGGAGCAGCGTCGCACCGTGGCCGACCGACCGGTAGTACATGTCCATCAACTGCTCGACGCTCTTCAGCGTCTGCGCGTTGTCGGTGTGCCAGAACCAGGTTGCGCGGATCCGCGCGTCGCACTCGATGGGCAGCCAGCGGTTGCCGGTTGCGTCGCTGTCGGCCGCGGTGTAGTCGCCCCACTTCACGCCGGGCTTCGGAAACCGCACCGTGTTCCACGCCGGATACGGGGCAACGCCGTCCTCGTTGCCGACCCAGCGGATCGACGCCTGCGGCCCCTGGAACACCACCGCACTGGGCGCGTGGCGCTGCACGATGTCGCCGACGTCGAAGACAAGGCTGCCGTCGAACCAGACCTCGGACATCTCGCCGTAGCGCGACAGCACTTCGGTGAGCTGCTGCCGAAACAACTGCTCGTACTCCGCCTGACGGTTCGGGTCTCTCGCGCGGCCCCCGACGCCCACCGCATGCTTCCTGTCCTGCGGCGACAAGTACACGCCCAGCCTGATGCCCCCCTTCCGGCACGACGCGGCCAGATCCCGCAGCACGTCGCCCGTGCCGTCCCGCCACGGCGTGTTGCGCACGCCAAAATCGGTCGTGTCCGTGTGCCACCAGCAGAACCCGCCCTCGTGCTTCGCGACAAAGACAATGAAGCGTGCGCCCATCGACTTGGCGACGCGCACCCATTGATCGGTGTCGAGCTTCGCGGGGTTCATGGCAAAGGGCTCGACCGTCATCCGGTCCTGTTCGGAGTCCTGCCAGGTCTGCGGAGCGAGGTGAACGAACATCCCGAGTTCGAGGTCCTGCCAGGCGAGCTGGGACGGCGTGGGACGGGCCTCGGTGTCGGGCTCGTGGGGCGCGGGAACCGTCAAGAGTGTGACCAGCGCTGCGACCGGCACGACGATGCGAGTCATTCGGGTCTCCCCGCGACACTGTAATGCACCGCCAACCGAATCGCCACTGCCGCGCGGCGACCGGCGCACGCGCCGGCCCCCCCCTTGCGTTTTTCCCACGGCGGCGGTTCAATGCTCCTCAGCACGACGCACTGCACGTTGCACGTCGCACTGCACGTCGCACATCGCACGTCGCACAACGCACTTGTCCTGAGGCCCAGATGACTGGTTCCACTTCCTTGCGAGCGGTGATTCTCATGACGGTAACCATCGGCATCGGCCTGACTGCGCACCCCGTGGGACAGATTCCCCTCGATCGCGTGCTCAAGCGCATCACCATTCCCTCGACCGCCACCCTGCGCGGCCTCGTGGACATCGTCGGCTTCCCGCAGACGACCGAGGCGATGACCTTCATCGGCGACACCTGCGAGAGGCTCGAGCGGGACGAGATCGCGGCGAACCAGAAACGGCTGGGGCTTGCCGCCGGCGAGGGCCTGGTGGCCGGCTGGTGCCCGCACGACGACTACACGCTGGCGGCCCGCGTCTACGCGCACGTCACGCGGGCGATGAAGGCGAAGACCATCATCATGGTGGGCAATGCGCACTGGTCGGAAGCGTTCGGCGTGCGAAGCAAGATCATCTTCGACGACTTCCAGCAGTGGCGCGGCCCGTACTCGCCCGTGCGAATCTCCCCGGTCCGCGAGGAGATCCTGAAGAGGCTGGCCCCGGCCAGCTACGTCGTCAACCGGCAGATTGCCGAGACCGAGCACTCGCTCGAGGCCATCGTCCCGTTCCTGCAGTATTACAACCGCGACGTGGAAATCGTGCCGATCCTCGTGCCGTTCATGCCGTGGCAGGACGTGGACCGGCTGGGCGACCAACTGGCGGACGCCGTCTCGGCGGTCATCAAGGCGCACGGGTGGAAACTGGGGCGCGACGTCGCCGTGCTCTGCTCGGGTGACGGGCAGCACTACGGCGACTACGGGTGGAGTTACTACGATTACCATCCGTACGGCACCGACGCCGACGGCTACAAGAAGGCGCTGGAACTCGACCAGCATCTCATCGGCAGCTACCTGACCGGCGAGCTGCAGTCCCCGCGACTGCACGCCCTCTTCGCGGAGCTGGTGGACCAGGACGACATCGGCAAGTACCGGGTCACATGGTGCTGCCGCTTCGCGATGCCGTTCGGCTTGAACTTCGCGGCGGCGCTGGTGCGAAAGGTCGAGGGCCGCGCGCTGACGGGCTACCTGCTGAAGACGGGCAGCAGCATCTCCACGCCGTGGCTGGCGCTCGACCAGTTCAAGCTCGGCCTGACCGGTGACGCGAACCTGCATCACTTTGTCACCTACGCGGCCGTCGGCTACAAATAGTCGTTGGTCGTCGGTTGTTCGTTGTTGGTCGTTGGTCTTGGTCGTTGGTCGTTGGTCTTGGTCGTTGGTCCGGGGCACGCGGAAGGTCGGGGGCATGTTCTCGCGTCGTGATCTTCTCCGGCACGCGCTCGCCGCTGCGCCCGTCGCGGGCGGGGCGGCGCTGCTCGTCTCGACGCCCCGCTGGCTCCAGGCCGCCATCGCGTCGCAATCGCTGACGATCCAGGATTTCGTGCGCACCGCCCCGAAAGCGCGCTACTGGACGACATTCGCGCTGGCGGGCTCCGACTGCTCGGCCTGCCACACGCCCGGCGAACGCCTGGGCAAGCCCCACACGCACGCGGCATCGACCGTGCGCTGCCTGCTCTGCGCGCAGGGCTGCACGATCAAGACGGGCGCACGCGGCCGGTGTCGGGCGCGGATGAACGTCAACGGGGAGCTGCGCTCGCTCGTCTACGGCCGGCCGCTCGCCGTGCACATCGATCCGATCGAGAAGAAGCCCTTCTACCATTTCCTCCCCGGCACCGACGCCTTCTCGCTCGGCACCGCCGGCTGCCCGCTGCGCTGCAAGTTCTGCCAGAACTGGACGCTCTCGCAGGCCTCGCCCGAGGACAACGACACGCAGTACGTCGCCCCGGGCGGTCTCGTGTCGGGCGCGCTGTCGAACAAGGCGCCGACCATCGCCTTCACCTACAACGAGCCGACGGTCTTCACCGAGTACCTGCTCGATACGGCGCGCGAAGCCCGAACGCGCGGCCTCCGCTCCGTCATGGTGAGCTGCGGGTTCATGAACGAGGCGCCACTCGCGGAGATGTGCGCGGCGCTCGACGCGATCAAGATCGACCTGAAAGGGTTCAGCGAGGACTTTTATCGCAAGGTCTCGAACGCGGAGTTGAAGCCGGTGCTGCGGTCGATCAAACAAGTCGCCAGAAGCGGCGTGCACCTGGAGATCGTCAACCTGGTGGTGCCGACGCTGAACGACGACAAGGCGACCCTGCAGGGACTGGTGGACTGGGTGGCCGGCGAGCTCGGGTTCGACGTGCCGGTGCACTTCACAAGGTTCCACCCGGACTACCAGCTGCTGAACCTGCCGCCGACGCCGATCGCGACGCTCGAACGCGCGCGCGACGCCGCGATGGCGCGCGGGCTGCACTACGCGTATGTCGGCAACGTTCCCGATCACCCGGGCAACCACACCTACTGCCCGAAGTGCGGGAAGATCGTGATCCAACGGACCGGCTTCTTCGTCGACCAGGTGCACATGCGCAACGGCGCGTGCGCGTTCTGCGGGGCGAAGATCGCGGGCGTGTTTGCGTAAGGCGGGAGGGGTGCGACGTGCGGCGTGCGACGTGCGACGTGCGAAGTGCGGTGCGGGGTGCGAGGCGGCGCGCGGGCGATCCGCGACCACGTCTTTGAATCGGTGATGGCCATGCGAAGACTCTTCTTCAACCGCTTCCTGCTGATGGCGTCCGTCGTGGTGCTGCTCTGCTGCGGCGCGAGCGGCGCCGGGGGCGCGCGCCAGGCAAACAACACCGACCGGGATCCAATCGGCGCCGGCACGTTCTACCCGCCGTCACCGCCGATGCTCAAGGCGGCGGTGCAGGCCATGCTCGGCGACGCGCTCGCCCCGCGGGCCGTGCGGCCGATCGCCCTCGTGGTGCCGCACGCCGGCTACATCTTCTCGGGCCAGATTGCCGCCGACGCGTTCCGCCAGGCCGCCGCCTATCGCTACGACACCATCGTCATCGTCGGCACCAATCACACCGACGCCGGCTTCCGCAAGGTCGGCATCTGCCCGGGGCACGCGTTCCGCACGCCGCTCGGCGCCGTGCCGATCGACGAGGCGTTCGTCGCGGCACTCGAGAAAGAAGACCCCGACTGCGTCGTGGACGCGGATGTGCACAAGACCGAGCACTCGGTCGAAGTCCAGGTGCCGTTCGTGCAGCAACTCTTCCCCAACGCGAAGATCGTCCCGCTCGTCGTGGGGCGGCCGGACCCGGCGCTCTGCGCGCGGCTCGGGCGGGCGTTGGCCAGCGTCGCACGGGATCGCGCCGTGCTCCTGGTCGCGAGCTCCGATCTCTCGCACTACCCGTCGCGCGGCGATGCCGGCACCGTCGATCGGCGCACGCTCGAGATTGTCGCGAGCCTCAACGCCGATGCGATCTACCAGAACGAGGTCGGCGACGGCGACCGCGCCGTGCCCGACCTGCTCACGCATGCCTGCGGCACCGGCGCCATCATGGCGGTCGCGACGGCGGCCCGCGCGCTCGGCGCCACGCGCGGCGTGGTGCTGAGCTACGCCAACTCGGGCGAGACGATCGCCGGCGATCCCGCGCGCTGCGTGGGATACGGCGCGGTCGCCTTCACCGCGGGCGAACCGGGCGCCGACGTGGCGGCGTTGAAGCCGTCACCGGGCGATGACGGACCGCTGCAGCCGCAGGACAAGAAGTGGATGCTCGGCTTTGCGCGCGAGACGATCCGCCGCTACCTGGCCACGGCGACCTTGCCGCTGCCGCGCGGGTTCTCCGCCCGGCTCCAGAGGAATCGCGGCGTCTTCGTCACGCTGAACAAGCGTGGGAACCTGCGGGGCTGCATCGGTCACATCCCGGGCGACATGCCGATTGCCCGGCTCACCGGGATGATGGCGTACGCGTCGGCCTTCGACGACACGCGGTTCCCGAAGGTCACGCTCGAGGAACTGCGCGATCTCGAGATCGAAATTTCCATCCTGTCGCCGCCCAAGGAAGTCCGCGGACCGTCGGACATCGTCGTTGGCCGCGACGGCGTCGTCATCACCGCCGATCGCCGCAGCGCGGTGTTCCTGCCGCAGGTTGCGCCCGAGCAGGGCTGGAACCGGGACCAGATGCTCGACAACCTCTGCGAGAAGGCGGGGCTGCCGGCGAAGCGCTGGCAGCAAAGTGGCGTCAGGTTCGAAACCTTCCAGGCCGAGATCTTCGGCGAGGGCAAGTAGACGTTTCAAGTCTTCCTCGCCGGCCTGCTGTCGATCGTCGTGCAGGTGGTCCTGCTCCGCGAGCTGTCGGCGGCGTTCTTCGGCGTCGATCTCATCTATTTGCTGGCGGTCGGCGCGTGGCTGTTGTGGACGGCCGTCGGCGCGCTGCTCGGCCGCGCGTCGCTTGATTCCTCGGCGTCCCGCGTCTGCGTGTTGCTGGCCTTTGTCGGACTCCTCGTCCCGCTGGAGGTGGCACTCATCCGGAGCCTGCCGCTCCTGCTCGGCGGCGTGCCCGGCGCCTATCTCGCGCTGCCTGTGCAGATCGCGGCGAGCGCGCTCTCATTGCTGCCTGCCAGCGTTCTCCTCGGCCTGCTCTTCCAGTGGACCGCGAAGCGGTATCTCTCGAGCGACCCCACGCGCCCGTCGCTGCCGGGAAGACTCGGCCGATCGGTGGCGGGCGCCTACGCAATCGAAAGCGTGGGCGGCGTCGTTGGCGGCCTCGCGGCGACGCTGACGCTCCATTGGCGGATGCAGAACATGGCGCTCGCGCTCGCGGCCGCTGCGCTGGCGTGTGGTGCGGGGCTCCTGGTCCTGTCGTCCGCGGGTGCGCCGGATGCCGCCAGCGCCAGGACGCGGCACGTTACCCGCGGTCTGGTTCGTGTGTTCGCGCTCACTGGCCTGCTTGCCTGCCTCGTTGCCGGTTGGAACGGCCGGCGCCTCGACCAGTGGATGACGTCGTGGACCCATCCCGACGCGGTCGAGGCCGCCGATTCGCCCTACGGCCGCGTGACCATCACCGAACGCGCCGGCCAGGTGTGCGCCTACGAGAACAACGCGCTCGTGCTCGAATCGGAAGGCACCGAGTCGGAAGACTTCGCGCACCTCAGCCTGCTGCAGCATCCCTCGCCGCGGCGGGTGCTGCTGGTCTCCGGCGCGAGCGCCGGACTACTGGCCGCTGTCGCCGCGCACCGGCCGGACCGGATCGACGATGTGGATCTGAACGAGCAGATGGTGGATCTGCTGCGCCGTCACCTGCCGGCGTCGTTCGAGGCGTCCGTGATCGGTCCATCCGTGCGGATCGTCTTCGGCGATCCGCGGCGCGCGATCGCGCAAAGCGTCGAGGCATACGACGTCATCGTGATCGCCGCCGCCGAGCCCGCCTCCGCCCAGGCCAATCGCTTCTTCACGCGCGAGTTCTTCGACCAGTGCGCCGCGCACCTGAATCCGGGAGGCCTCATCTCGCTCAGGCTCTCGTCAATCGAGAACCTCTGGACGCCCCCGCTCGTCGCGCGCACCGGCAGCATCTACACCGCGCTGCGCCAGGTCTTCGCCGACGTCGTCGTGCTGCCAGGTGCGAACAATATCGTCTTCGCCTCCGGCACGCCGCTCACGCGCGACCCGGACGTGCTCGCCGCGCGGCTCGCGCAACGCGGCATCCGCGCCCGTATGGTGACGCCGCGATACCTGCGCTACCTCTATGCCAACGATCGGTACGCCGCGATCGAAGCGCTGCTCCGGCGTGACCGCGCCCTGCCGAACACCGACGCGAACGCGGCCGCCTACCAGGCGACGTCGCTGCTCTGGCTCTCGAAGTTCGCGCCGTCGCTCGCGCAGGTGGATCTGGCCGGCACGGCCGAGGCGTTCGGCTGGTCGCGATGGCGGTCCTGGGTGCTGCTGGCGATCGCGGCCGGACTGTCGCTGGTCTGGCGGCTGGCCGGCTGGCCTCGCCGCACCGCACTGGTGGGCATCGCCGCGGGCGGCGGCATGACCATCGAGACGCTGCTCCTCGTGCACTATCAGCTCAAGCACGGGGTGATGTTCCAGGACCTGGGCGTGCTGCTGATGAGCGTGATGGCCGGACTGGCGGCCGGGGCATGGCTGGTGGATCGCCGCGCGCGCCGACGCGCGAAGGGTGCCGCGACCCTGCCACGGCTCTTCTTCGCGGCGTTCGTCGCGCTCAGCGTCGCCACCTCGATCGGCATCCGCACCGACTACGGTTCGGGCCTGCTGCCAATCGCGGTCATGTTGGGTGTCACCGGGGCGCTTGTCGCCGGCGTCTTTGCATGCGCAAGCCACGGCGACGCTGACCAGCGCCGCCTCGTGTCGCCGCTCTATGCCGCGGACGTGCTCGGCGGCAGCGTCGGGTCAATCGCCGCGAGCCTGGTCCTGATTCCACTGCTCGGCCTGCCGCTCACCGCCGAGTGGACCGCGGCGCTGATGGCGATCGCGATCCTTCTTGCCTAGCCCCGATGCGTTTCGGAAATTCACTGACGTCGTTCCAAGGCCAAATCAGCAGCCTGACGGCGGGAACACCGTTGACCGTGGCCCGCGGACGACGCGGCGACGGCAGCCGGAGCGGCCGCGCCCTCGCCGAGCCGGCTCCGCAGTCGGGGAACACGTCCTCGCGTTGCTCGCTTTCCGATCTTCGCTT
>PMZR01000124.1 GCA_003170135.1 Acidobacteriota bacterium | reverse complement strand
AGCGGCGCGCATGCGCGCCGCTCCAAATCTGAAGGGGAACTGGTTCCCGGGAAATGCCAGCTAATGCGGGGTGGATTGGCTTCTGAGGGCAGAGAAACCCAGTGCGTAAGGATTGGTGTTAGTGCAATTATCTACATAATTGATGGTTGGCGCACAACCGCTGGTCTCGCTGGTGATGCTGAAGGGGAGCCACAATCTGGTATTGCAATCGCCATCTGTTGCGAAGGCCTTGATGGCGCCATCCTTCCAGATGTAGACAAATGGGTAAGTCCAGTACAGGACGTGAGCGCCAATGTGGGGAGCAAAATAATCAAGCGGCTGCATGGTACATCACTGATATTATAAACGCGTGAAGGGACGGGCAATTGCCCGCCCCTTCATAATTGTCAGGCGAGAGTACTCAAACCCCTGACCAAAGAACCAAGTTGGAGATGCGGCATGGGATGGTTATAATCCTGGCTACCTCCGGTTTGTGCAGAAAGCACTGTAGTCACTGTACCTTGTGCCTCTGTAAGCCACGACCCAGAAGTAATACGTGGCGCCGGGCTTGCCCGAATTGTCACTAAAAGTGGTAACGGTTGGACTTCCCAGGAGAGACTTGGCCCCGCTTACGCTGGTCGCCCGGTAGACCTTATAGGAAGTCGCCCCGCTGGAGGCAGCCCAGCTCACCACAATCTTGTTCGTGGTATTCCCGAAGCTGGCCCGCACATTGGCTGGTGGGGAGAGTTTCCGCCAACCTGTGTCATAACTGCTGTAGGGAGTGCAATTTGTTCCGTTGCAGTCTTTTACCCAGTAATAATAGGTGACCCCGGGAGTGGCAGTCGTATCAGGAAAGCTGGTTGTGGCCGGGGTACCCAGGAGAGACTTCGTCCCGGTTGCGCTGTCTGCACGGTAGACCTCGTAGGAAGTCGCCCCGCTGGAGGCAGACCAGCTCACCAGCACGTTGGGCGTGAATGTCCCATCGCTGGCCTGAACGTTGGTCGGTATGGTAACAAGGTTATAAAGGCCTGCGATACTCCAACCGTCAGTCAGGTCGAGCGGCGGGACGGGCGGGTTGGTTCCATCGCCCTCGTGAGGAAAGTTTGTCCAAACACTCTCGTTCACAGTTTGGAACGATTGAGGCCGGTACATCAGCGTGAAGGAGGGCACATCCGTCAGATAGATCTGAGTCAATTGAGTATAGTCAGCCTTCAGCGTGGCGGAATCGGTTACAGTGGGGATCGCGTTGATCAATGCATCGGCGGCCGGATTGACATAGCCGCCCCAATTGCCAGTCCAGTTGCCTGAAGTTTGGGCGTAGGCAGAGTTCAACAAATGGTTGACACGCCCCCAGGGCTCGGCCGGACCAGCGCCGTCGTTATACATCATGAAGATGTCAAAACCCGCCGGGAGCGGCCAATTGGTGACTTCGTTTTGATAATCAGACCACTCGGGGTAGTTGGTCGTGATGTCTATCCCGATGGCTTGTCCGGCTTCAGCAACCTGTTCGATCGCGGCCTGCCAGTCCGTCCAGCCGTTCGGGCAGGTGGCTACATAGTGAAGGGTTAGCCCATTATATTCGCGCCAGCCATCGCTATTGGTATCTGTGATCCCGGCTGCATCAAGGAGTGCTTCTGCGCCTGCAATGTCGTTGCCAGCCCACTGCAGGCTCGCGACCGCCGATTGGTTATACAGAGCCTGTTCGCCAGCCGACGGGTTCATCAGGGAGCGTGGAACCTGTTCGAAGGTGGCCGATTGGTTGGTCATGGCGTTGGCAACGATCGTGTCATAATCAACTGCGATGGCAATGGCCTTTCGCACCGCAACCTGGTCCAAACCGTAGGAAGCCAGGTTGTAGAAGGCGGTTGGCAGGCTGGCGCCAATTTGATAAGGAGCATCGGGCAGGTAGGTGGAGATGGGCAGCCCATCTTCCAGCCACCAATCCTGAACATTGTAATTGAACTGCTGGCTTACATCCACTTGACCGGCTTTAAGTGCCGCAGTTCCAGCAGCATTATTGGGATAGATCATGTGCGCCAGGTACTTCGGTGCCGGCAGTTTGCCCCACATGGAAGCATCCTTGCCCCAGTAGTTATCATCCCGAACGAGGACAACTTTCGAATCGTCAGCGAAGAACTTGTGATAGGGACCGGAGTAAACGACGTCGTTCGCCGGATCAGACATCAACGTACCGGCATCATAACCGCTGCGCGCTTCCAGTTTTTGCGTCCAGGCTTTCTGAATGACATAGTTGCTGCTCAAGTAAGCAGCCACGCCCAGAGGATTGATCGCTTTGCCTGCATTAAGTTTGGCATTGACCTGAACCGTCTGGGCGTCAACAGCTGTAATGCTATCGATGGAATCTTGATAACCACCGTTAGCGGTTCCGTAGTTGACATGGGTGGCCCAGGTATAGGCAACGTCAGCCGCGGTTACCGGGGTGCCATCGCTCCACTTTGCGGCTGCTTTGATCTTGAAGGTGATATGGGTTTTCGCGGCGTTCCATGTAAAAGGGCCATCCGCCAGCAGAGGATACACATTCCCATCCAGCATGTCGTACAGGTACGGGGTTTCGAACATGGTTACGCGGGCGTTGTCAGCCTGGCTGATTGCCATGGCATTGTTGCAGTTGGAAGAGTACGGATTCCAGCAGACAACCGAACCCCATTGTTGCCCATTGAAGTACAGGGTCTGATTGCGGGGCAGCACCGGAGCGCCTGTCGCTAGAACCGGCGTTGCCGGCCGCCCTGCAGGCACTTTGGCAAGTACCGCATAGGTAGGGCTCAGCGGTAAGATCAAAAGAGACGCGAGCAAAAAGATGCGCAATAAGATCGAAAATGGGGTGTGTTTTGCCATGCTGTGATTCATTTTATCCTCCTCTGAAAATCCTGCTTGCTGGTTAGAAGCCGAAGTGTAGAGATCTTTCCCCGGTGGGGTCCGACAGTCTCGCATGAATAGGCTAATTAACTGTAACGTCAGCCCATGTGAAAGGTTTCACCAACAATGTCAATATTATACTCTTTCCAATAATCGAATACATTGGTGCATTCCTAATTATTATGGAATTGTTATTCTCATATGCGGATTAAAGTTCTATAATACCCAGGTTATTGGATATTGGTGAAAGGAGGAAATGGAACCGATAAACCCCAACCAAAAAACCTGTACTGAAGCTCTGGCCCATTTATTCGAATTTATATATTTAATTAAGAGGAGGATACATGTTCAAGTTGTCCCGATATATTAATTTAGCCGTGGCGCTGGTCATGGTGGTGACTTTATTTGCCGCACACCAACCGGCCGCGGCAATCACTCATGCCAACATGACCAGGGCTGACACAGCCACCCCGGGTCAATTCGTGCCGGGGGAAGTGCTGGTTGGGTTCAGTTCCAATGATGTCAAGACCGTGACGGCCCAGGCGACTGCCATGGCCGGGACCGTCAATGCGCAGGTTGTCAACCAATATGGCAGCATGGCGCTGCTGAGCTTCAGCCCGGATGCAGATGTAAAAGCCCTGGCAACGCAACTGGGCGGACAGGCCGGCGTAGAGTATGCCCAGCCGAACTACGTGTTATCCATTCCGGCCGAGCCGGCGAATCCGGCAGGCGCCAAGCTGCAGACCGGAACCATTACCCGAATGGCACCGAAGGGCCTGGATACACAGGGCAAACCGGAAGTTGCCATCTCCATTAAAGCGTTACAGGGAATGCGCACCAAAGTGGGAAACAAAGTGCAGACGACCTACCCGAACGATCCTTACTTGTTTGATAACAACGGCTGGGATTGGGTGGGAGCCGGTATTGTCTGGCCGAACAAGACCGCCAGCGCGAATATATGCGAGTTGGATACGGGCGTGGATTATACCCACCCGGACCTGGCCAGTAATATCATCAAGGGCTACGATTTTGTCAATGGGGATGCCGACCCGATGGACGACTTCGGACACGGCACGCACGTGGCGGGCATCATCGCGGCCGGGCAGGCGTCGGGACCGCACGTCGATGGCAACTTCGAGGGCATCGCGCCTGACGCTAACCTGTTGAACCTCAAGGCCCTGGCAGATGACGGCTCCGGGAACACGAGCGACGTGATTGCGGCCATCGACTGGACCGTCGAGAACCGCGATCGTTACAGGATTCGCGTCATCAACCTGTCGCTCGGCCACCCGGTCATGGAACCGTCGGCCGACGATCCGCTGTGCCAGGCGGTGGAACGCGCGGTACGCGCGGGGATCGTCGTCGTTGCAGCCGCGGGCAATCTTGGGAAGCTGGACGATGGGACGAAGGTGCTGGCGGGCATCGATTCGCCGGGCAACTCACCGTATGCGATCACGGTGGGCGCGTTGAACACGCACGGCACCGAGCAGCGGTCCGACGATGAGTTGACGACCTACAGTTCGTGGGGTCCGACGGCCTACGACTGGACCATCAAGCCGGACGTGGTGGCGCCGGGCAACAAGATCGTGTCGCTCGAGGCGGAAGGGGCGGCGCTGCCGCGGGAGTACGCGCTGCACGTGGCCGGGCAGGGCAACGACGCCTACATGATGCTGAGCGGGACGAGCATGGCGGCGGCGATGGTGTCGGGCGGCGTCGCGCTGGTGCTGCAGGCGAATCCGGCGCTGAACCCGGCGCAAGTCAAGCTGGCACTGCAACTTGGGAGCACGTTCCTGCCGGCGGCGGGCCTGCTGGGCGCGGGCGCGGGCAGCGTCGATTTTGCGGCGGCCGTGGAAGTGGGGCTCGACGGTCCAGGGCGAAAGCCTCGCTCCCTGACCATTGCCGGTGAAACCGTCACGGCGACGATGGTGGCGTTTGCTGCATGGGCTGCGGCGCCACCCACACCCGACGGGTCTGCCTCGGCTGACGGCATCATCTGGGGCAACGGCGTCGTCTGGGGCAATGGCATCATCTGGGGCAATGGCATCATCTGGGGCAATGGCATCATCTGGGGCAACGGCATCATCTGGGGCAACGGCCGCATGTCGCCCGATGGGATCATCTGGGGTAGCGGCATTATCTGGGGCGAGTAGGACGCGTCGCGTCAACTACTCGCTGATGCACGGAAATAAAGGAGTTGGAAGTGCGCCCACTAATCATTTGGACCGATTGACCCGATAGAAGAAGCTGAACGCCTAGGCCCCGGCTGTATCCTGGTCGTGGCCTCCTGTTCCCATCATGGCGAAAATCCGGCTTCCTTCGCTCGGACGGGCCTACGTCGTACTGGTAGTCACCACAGGGGCCCTAACGCTCGCAGATTCGGCGTACCGTGTGGCGGCTCACCCCCCCTCTTGGACGTGGCTGATCCTCGCAGCATTTACCCTGATCAGCGGAACGCTCACAATCAAGGTTCCCAGCATCACGGCGACCATCTCCGTGTCGGAGATGTTCGTCTTCACGGCCGTGATCCTCTTCGGCACAGCGCCGGCCACGCTCATCGTCGGGCTTGATGGACTGATCCTCTCGGTCTCATCTCGAAGCCGAAGACTACACCGGGTCCTGTTTAGTGTCGCGGAGCCTTCCGCCTCAATCTGGATTGCCTCCTCCATATTCTTCATGCTAGCGCGAGTCAGGCCCCTCTCCCAATACACCGTCGCCCCCCCGATCGCCCCTCTTCTGTTTCCCCTGGGGCTGCTGGCCGTCACGTACTTTCTCCTCAACAGCTGGCTCATGGCGATTGCGATTGGCCTAGAGAACCGTAAGTCACCGCTAGAAGTGTGGCGGGAGCACTTTATTTGGCTTTGCCTCAACTATTTTGGCGGAGCGTCCGTAGCGATTCTTCTGGTGCGAAACAGTGGGAAAGGCGTCGATGCGATCGGCTTTGCGGTCATCATTCCGCTTTTGTTGATCTCCTACTTCACTTACAAATACTCCATGGACCGTGTCGAAGACGCCGCTCGCCACATTGAACAGTTGAAAGGCCTGCATCTTTCGACGATCAAGACGCTGGCGATGGCAATCGACGCCAAGGATCAGATCACGCATGGTCACATCCGTCGCGTCCAGCTCTACGCGGTCGGCCTTGCGGACGCACTCGGCGTCAAGGAAGGGCCGCTACTCAGTGCCATCCAGGCCGCTGCCCTGCTGCACGACACCGGCAAGCTGGCGGTCCCCGAGTACATCCTGAACAAGCCTGGCAAGTTGACGCCGCCCGAGTTCGAGAAGATGAAGCTGCACGCGACGGTCGGCGCTGATATTCTCTCGTCGATCGAGTTCCCGTACCCCGTCGTTCCCATCGTACGGCACCATCATGAGAACTGGGACGGCACGGGGTACCCCGCACGCCTCAAGGGTCCGGATATCCCGGTCGGCGCAAGAATCCTCGCCGTTGTGGACTGCTTCGACGCTCTGACATCCGATCGGCCGTACCGGCCGAAACTGGCGGATGCGGAAGCGCTGCAGATCCTGCTCGAACGCCGCGGGACGATGTACGACCCGCTGGTCGTCGACACGTTCATGAAGGTCTACGCGGAGATCAAGACAGAAGAAGATGACGCGCAGCCGCAGTCGTCCGGGCTGAACGAGATCGCGCGATCCGCCGTGGCGTCGTCGGACGCAAAGCAGGCGGCCAGTCTCGACGACATCGCCGCGGGGTCGGAAGAGATGCTCGCCCTCTACGATCTTTCGCGCGCGCTCGGGGGCCGCACTGGCCTGGCGGATGCTGGTGACATCATTTCAAAGCACTTGCGCCGGATTCTTCCTGCGTCGTTATGTGTGTTCTACATGTACGATCCTGCTGCAGACGAACTGGTCGCAGCACACGTGTCCGGCAGCGACGCACCGTCCGTGAACGGGCTCCGCATGCCGATCGGCCAACGCGTCACAGGGTGGGTAGCCGCCAACCGCCGGACAATCGTCAACTCGGATCCGATTCTGGACTTCGGCGACCTCGCGCGAACGAGCAGGCCGCGACTGCGGAGCTGTCTCAGCACGCCGCTGGTTGCCGACGAGGCGCTCGTCGGCGTTCTGACGCTGTACTCCCCGAACCCTGGCGCGTTCACCGAAGACCATCGTCGGATCGTCGAAGCGGTTGGACGCCAGATTTCCCGCGTGGTGCGCGATTCAGCCGAGTTCGACCGCGAACATTCCACCTTCAAGGACGCCCTCACCGGTCTCCCGAATGTCGAACGACTGAGGCAACTGACGCCCGCCGATGTCGGGCTCTCGGCCGACACGGCTTCACAGCCGCTCTCGCTGCTTTTCATCGACGTGGACGGCCTGAAGCAGGTGAACGAGCGGGCGGGCCGGGACGTCGGTGACGCCGTCCTGGGGCACGTCGCTCATGGCATTCGCCGAGTGCTCCGGGGTGCCGATATCCTGTTCCGGTATGCTGGCGACGAATTCGTCGTCCTGTTGTCACACACGGACGACGAAACGGCCGGCGCGATCGCCGATCGCGTGCGCGACATCTTGGCCGCATCACCATACGTACTTCCCGACGGTTCTACACTTCCGATTCTTGTAACAATCGGCATTGCCACCCATCCCATAGATGGAATGTCCCTCGCGGATCTAATCTCTGTTGCTCGCCAGCGCCTAGTAACGATGGAGCCCTCATCGGTCGATTTGTCAAGCCGCGTTCATTGACATTTGAGCCATCCAACGAGTATTAGCTTGACGAGGTGCTGTCGTGCGCGAGACAGCAGTAACCGTTGAAGAACTCGTTCGGTCTGGGTTCTTCCGTCGGGCGCTTGATAAGCTCGACGCTTCCCGTTCCAGTTCGCCCCACCAAGCGAATTCCGAGATGGCAAGGGCGGAACTGCTCCATCTGATAGGTGAGAACAGCGAAGCTTGCGCGGCGGCGACCCGTTGTGTGACTGGAAGGACAGCGACAACTTGGTCCCGCGCAAAGGCGCATCTCATACTTGGCACGGAATGCCGCGAGAGCGGAGATGCTAGAAAGGCAGTTGACCACCTCCAGAAATCTGCAGCATTGGCGTCTGCTGCGGGCGATCATCAGACACAATGCTGGGCAGAGCTCAGGTTGATGCTCGCCCTTAGCGACATTCACGAGACTCGCGTCCCTGCGGCGTTTCTTTCCCAAGTCCGCTCCGACGTCGCCCGCCTTGGGGACCCTCACGTGAGTGCTGCGCTCCATTTGTTCATTGCACAGATCGAGACAAAGCGAGGGCTTCTGCTGAATGCCGAGCAACACTTGCGAGTCGGAAGAGCGATCCTAGCGAATAACGACAATGTGTGGCTGCAAGGGGTTTGTTCCATTCATGCGTACTGCCTCTTCTTCTCCAGGTCGGATTTCGATAGTGCATTGAACGAAGCCAAACATGCCCTAGAGTGCGCCCACGACTCAGGCCATCAAGGAACGGCTCGGGCCGCCATCGCGAATCTCGGGCACCTCTACCTTGTTTCGCATCAACTGAGGCGCGCAGAGAAGTGCTTGAATCTGGCGTGCAGAGCCAGCCGTGGAGGAGACAGCCAAGCCGGCATTCTTGACGGGGTGGCGCAAGTGAGGCTGGCCGAGGACCAATTGGACGCCTGCGACCAGATCCTTGCGAGAATCGTCGGCCAGACGGGCGCGGTTGAGTTGGTTCCCACGTGGTACGGCATGTGGGCTCTGGTGACCAAGCTCAGACTACTGCTGAGACGTGGAGCTGCGGCCGACTCCTTAGCACTGGCGTCGGATCTGCGCTCGCGTTCCGGTTGGTTGGACGACGCCTCCCTCGCCCACCTCCTCCAACTCCTGCAGGCGGAAGCGCAGTTGATGGCCGGCCGCCCGGCCGACGCAACCGACCTGGTGTGCGCCGTCGCGGACGCCGACCGGGCGGAGCCGCTCGAAACCCTGCCGCGGGTCGGTCGCATGTTCGCCAAGCTGCACGAGGCGTGCGGCAATCAGGCCGCGGCGGCGGACCGGTTCGAGCATGCGGCGCGGGTGCTCGCGTCGGTGGGCGACGAATGCGCGCGGGCGGAAGTGTTGCGCGAGTACGCCGAGATGCTCTGGCCGGCCGTCGGGCACACGGACCTGGCGCCCTCGGCTTCGCGGTCCGAATTCGCCGGCCTCCGCCCGGCCGCCTGTCGCGTCACGGTCCATCCTCGTCATGCCACGCGATTGGGCATTGCCAGGCCCCCGGCGTCGATCGCATCGACGCTGGAGCATGTCACGACGGTCGTCGGCCTCGCCGGCCGTCCGCAGTGTGTCGGCCAGGAGGTCCAGGACATGCTGTGCCGGTGCGGTGCGATCGGGAACGCGGCAATCGTGTCGCGTGCGGACGGCACCGCAGCGGAGGTGCTGGGATTCTGGGGTGACTATGCGCGGCTGAACGCGCTGCTGTCGCCTGGCCCGGGCATCGAGCGCATCGGCCTCGGACGCTGGCGCGACAGGGATGTCGAACTGGTCGCGGACGTGAATGCGAATCTCGACTCGCGCGGCGCGGTGATCGCCGCCAGGAAGCTCGTCGACGCGAGCCTCGAGCTCGACGCGGCGCGGCGCGAGCGTCGCGAACGCGCGGCCTTGTGGCCGCTCGACGAATCGATCGAATCACGGCACGGCGTGTTCGCGAGCCAGGCAATGACGGAGCTGGTCGCGACCGCCCGCAAGATCGGTCCGTCCAACGTGACGGTGCTGATCACCGGCGAGACCGGCACCGGCAAGGAAGTGCTCGCGCGCATCATCCACGACGCGTCGCCGCGCGCGGCGCGCCCGTTCGTCCCGTTCAACTGCGCGGCCGTGCCGCGCGAGATGCTCGACAGTCAGCTGTTCGGCTATCGCCGCGGCGCGTTCACCGGCGCGGTCACCCCGTTCCCCGGAGTAATCCGCAGCGCCGCCGGCGGCACGCTGCTGCTCGACGAGATCGGCGAGGTGACGCCGGATCTCCAGCCGAAGCTGCTCCGCTTTCTCGAAGCGCAGGAGATCCACCCGCTCGGCGAGGCCCATCCCGTGCCCGTTGACGTCCGCGTGCTGGCGGCCACCAACGCCGACCTCGACCAGATGCTGGCCTCGGGCCGCTTCCGTGAAGACCTCTACTACCGGCTCAACGTCATCCGCCTGCGCGTCCCGCCCCTGCGCGAACGCCGCGAGGAAATCCCGATGCTCGTGCAGCATTTCCTCACACGCTTCGCCGGCGAGAGCCGCAAGGACAACCTGCGCCTCGCCGAGGAGACGATGGAGTACCTGCTGCTCTACTCGTGGCCCGGCAACGTGCGCGAGCTGCTGAACCAGATGCGCCGCCTCGTCGCCCTGGCCGAGAACGGCGCCGTGCTGATGCCCGAGCACCTGCCGCCGGAGATCACTGCGTCGCGCCGAACCGTTCCCGCCTCCGAGCGCGATCTCGCGCCCACCGAGATCGTCGTCCGTCTCGATCAACCGCTCGCCGCTGCCGTCGAGCACGTCGAACGCGCCATCCTGCCCTGGGCCATGCAGTCGGCCGGCGGCCGCGTGGAAGTGGCCGCCAGGAAACTCGGCCTTTCGCGCAAGGGCTTGTACCTGAAGCGCCAGCGCCTCGGACTGGACGGCGCTGATACAGTCCCGCCGACCGAGGACGACGGGGCCGACTGACGCTCGCGGCGTCTCGCTCCGATCCATCCGCCCTTTCACGCCCGCAACGACGCATTCTGGCGCGCGCGACACCCTAACACGCACGCCGCGCCGCCGTGGCGACGGAATTGCTCCTTCCGCCTTGCTCGGTCCCCCGATGACTGGTTTTCGGACAACTCCGGGCGGTTCCGCCTGGTCGCGTGAATCGTTTTGCGTCACGCGGCGGCACGACGCGCACTGCCAGGCCGGCCGATTCGTCGTTCTGCCAGCACGCACGCGAACCGCTATCGAGGGCTCTTATGAGACCTACGGGATCCGGCGTCGTGTCCAACTCGCACGTCCCCGTCGCGTCGGTCCGCTCGAGCTGGGCCGATTGGCACGTCGCCCACGTGCCCGTCATCCAGATTTGCGATCTGCACTGGGATGAGATGCCTGGCCACCGCACCACCGAGGTGGTGCTGTGCGGCTTCACGTCGTGTGACGCCGTGATCGCCGGCGAATTGCCGCATGCCGACGATGCGCGGCATCCGCACAACGTACGTGTGTGCATCCTGCCCGAAGACAACGACCGCGGCGTCTTCCACCGTCTCGCGTGGGAGGCAGGACCGAAACCGCGGCGGACCCACCCGGTCGCCGCGTAACGATCGATTCGTCCGCAGTCCGAGGTTCCGGGATCGAAGTCCCCTGGCCTCGGACTCTGCTCCGCCCCGCCGATCTTCCTGATTCCTCCCCATTCATGTGTCGGCCGACGCCCTCGGGCCCATGCGTCGCGCGGTTTTGGGATAGGATTGCCGGTTCATATGACCCGTCGCATTCACTCGCTCTTCGTTCTGCTCGCGACGTTCGTCTCGATTGCGCTTGCCGTCGTTACCGCTGCGGCTTCACCGGCGCAAGCCGCCGCTCAGGCGAATCCGACAAGCGGCGCGCAGGCGCCCGTGGCGAAAGCGGCGCGCTCTGTCGGCACGATTCGCGTGGACGGTGTGCTGGACGAAGAAGCCTGGCGCCAGGCGCCAACGATCGGACGTCTCGTGCAGGCCGAGCCAGCCGAAGGCGCGCAGGCGACCGAGGACACCGAGATCCACGTGCTCTTCACCGAAAGCACGCTGTACTTCGGCATCGTCTGTCACGACCGCACGCCCGCGGCCATCGTGTCCACGCACCTCACGCGCGACGCGGACCTGGGGTCCGACGACAGCGTCCTCGTCGCGATCGATCCGTTTCTCGACCATCGCAACGGGTTCTTCTTCCAGGTCAACCCGGCCGGCGCCCGCGCCGACGGCCAGATCGCGAACAACTCCCAGGAGGCGAACCTGGATTGGGACGGCATCTGGGAGGCGGCAACGCGGACGACCGCCGAAGGGTGGATCGCCGAGATCGCCATCCCGTTCAAGACGCTGCGCTTCAAGCCCGGCCAGACAACGTGGGGGCTGAACGTCGAGCGGCGGATCAAGCGGCACAACGAGACCGACCGCTGGGCGGGGCCGCGGCGCGACGTGTGGGTGACCAACCTCTCCGAAGCGGGACGGCTCGAGGGCCTGGAAGGCATCCACCAGGGACGCGGCCTGGACATCCGGCCCTACGTCTCGGGCGGCGAGGAGAACAAGGACGGGAAAGTCGCCGGCGGGTTCGACCTGTTCAAGAACCTCACGCCGAACATGAACGCGTCGGTGACGGTGAACACCGACTTCGCCGAGACCGAGGTGGACGCGCGGCAGATCAACCTCACGCGCTTCCCGCTGTTCTTCCCCGAGAAGCGCGCGTTCTTCCTCGAGGGCGCCGGCGTCTTCGATGTCGCCGCGACGACGTCGGACGCGGTGCTCCCGTTCTTCACGCGCCGCATCGGCCTGCTCTCCGGCCGGGAGGTGCCGATCATGGTCGGCACGAAGATCGTCGGCCGCCAGTCCGACTACAACATCGGCGTGCTGGACGTGCAGACGCGTGGCATCGACGGCGATCCGGACGCGGCGCAGAACCTGCTGGCGGCCCGCGTCAGCCGCAACGTCTTCCGCCAGTCATGGGTCGGGGCGATCGTGACGCACGGCAACCCGGAGGGCGCCGGCGGCAACACGCTCGTCGGCGTCGACGCGCGGTTTGCGACCTCCACGTTCCACGGCGACAAGAACCTGAGTTCCAGCTGGTTCCTGCTGCGCACCGACGACCAGACGAGCGGCACCAGCGACTACTCCTTCGGCGGCAACCTCGACTACCCGAACGACCTGTGGGACACCTCGTTCGGCTACCGGCAGATCGGCGAGAACTTCCGGCCGGCGCTCGGCTTCGTGCCGCGCACGGGGATTCGGCGCGTGTCGCCCGGCCTGGCATTCAAGCCGCGGCCCGGGCGCTGGGGCATCCGGCAGATGCACTTCGAGCTGGAACCGGTCTGGGTCAGCGACATGCACAACGTCGTGCAGAGCTGGGAGGCATACACGGCGCCGTTCAACGTCGAGATGAACTCGGGGGAGCACCTCGAGTTCGACTACATGCCGCAGTACGAGCGGCTGCCCGAACCGTTCGAGATTACCGACGGCGTCACGATCCCGGCGGGCAGCTACCGGATGACGCGCTGGGGCGTGCAGGTGGAGACCGCCGACAAGCGGCCGTGGGTGGCGAGGACCGAGTACAACTGGGGTGAATTCTACAGCGGCACCAGGCGCGAGCTGCAGCTCGGGTTCACGCTCAAGCCGAGCACGCACGTGGCGGCGACGGTCGAACTCGACCGGAACGACATCACGTTGCGCGAAGGATCGTTTGAGACGCAGGTCATCACGGTGCGCGGCGAGTACAACTACTCGGCCGACGTGTCGTGGTCAAACCTGGTGCAGTACGACAACGAGTCGCGCATCCTGGGCTTCCAGAGCCGGTTCCGGTGGATTCTGCGCCCCGGCAACGACGTCTTCCTGGTGGTCAACCGCGGCTGGCTGCGCCGCGATTTCGACGGCCGCTACATACCGAGCTTCGACAAGGGCTCGCTGAAGCTGCAGTACACGTTCCGGTTGTAGAGCGGCTCCAGGCTCCGCGCCCCAGTCAAGACGGGGCGGAACGGCGCGCCGATGCGCTCGCTCGTTCGGTCGGTCTCGTCTCAGTTCACGCGTGTCGCGAAGCGGTCCACGATCGCCTTGAGCTCGCCGCCGTCGAGCGACTCGACCTCCAGCAACTGCTCGGCCACGGCTGTCATCGCCGGGCGGTGGTGCTGCAGGATCTGGCGCGCGGTCTCGTAGCCGCGCATCACGATGGTGCGCACCTCGTCGTCCACGCGCCGCGCCGTGTCCTCGCTCAGGCCCGCGGCGCGGTCGCCGTCCCAGGCGTTGCCCGCGCTCTTCCTGAACATGAGCGGGCCGAGCGGCGACATGCCGTACTCGCACACCATCTTCTGGGCGATCTCCGTTGCGCGCTCGATGTCGTTCGACGCGCCGCTGGTCATGTGACCCATGAACAGCTCTTCGGCAACGCGCCCGCCCATCAGCACGGCCACCTGCGTCTCGAGGAAGTCCTTCGTGTGCGTGTGCCGGTCCGCCTCGGGCAGCTGCATCGTGACGCCCAGCGCGCGGCCGCGCGGGATGATCGTCACCTTGTGCAGCGGATCGGCATTGGGCAGCACCGAGGCCACCAGCGCGTGCCCCGCTTCGTGGTACGCGCAGTTCACGCGCTCCTTCTCCGTGATGACCATCGAGCGCCGCTCGACACCCATCAGCACCTTGTCGCGCGCCTCGTCCAGCACCCGGTCGTCGATCACCGTCGATCCGTGGCGTGCGGCAAGTAGCGCGGCTTCGTTCACCAGGTTCGCGAGATCGGCGCCCGAGAAGCCGGGCGTGCCGCGCGCGATCGTCCGCAGGTCCACGCCGGGCGCCAGCGGCACCTTCTTCGTGTGGACCTTGAGGATCGCCTCGCGGCCCTTCAAATCCGGGCAGCCGACCATCACCTGCCGGTCGAACCGCCCGGGCCGCAGCAGCGCCGGATCGAGAATGTCGGGCCGGTTGGTTGCCGCGATGACCACGACGCCCTGGTGCGCAGCGAAGCCGTCCATCTCCACCAGCAGCTGGTTCAACGTCTGCTCGCGCTCCTCGTGGCTGAGCGAATTGCCGCCGCGCTGCCGCCCCACCGCGTCGAGCTCGTCGATGAACAGGATGCAGGACTTGTGTTTGCTGGCCTCGCGGAACAGCTTGCGGACGCGCGACGCGCCCACGCCGGCATACATCTCGACGAAGTCGGCGCCGCTGGCGAACAGGAACGGCGCAGACGCTTCGCCGGCGATCGACCGCGCGAGCAGCGTCTTGCCCGTGCCCGGCGGCCCGACCAGCAGCACGCCTTTCGGCATGCGGCCGCCGATCGCCGCGAACTTCTCCGGCTCGCGCAGGAAGTCGACCACTTCCTTGACTTCGTCTTTGGCCTCGTCCACGCCCGCCACATCGGCGAACGTCACGGCGGGCGTTTCGCCGTCGGCGACGCGCGCGCGGCTCTCGAGCGAAGGAATGCGCCCCGCCGTCACCCGGTAGATGGTGAAGCCCACGAGCGCGAAGAAGCCAAGCGCCAGCAGCATCGCACCGAAGCTGAACGCGCCGGCCTCCGACCTCGGCTGCACGACGACGTGGATCTGCCGGTGCACGAGGTCGGACACGAAGGCGGGGCTGGCCGACACGTATCCCGTTGGCGGGATCGTTCGGACGCGCCGCCCTCCGCGAAGCGTCACGGTCAGCGCCTGGTCGCCGATCGCCACCTGCTGCACCTTGCCGGCTTCGACCGCGCTCAGGAAATCGGAGAACGCGATGTCGCGCTCGGTGGCGAACCAGCTGCCGCGCAGCAACACGATAGCGAGCACGAGGACGACGAGGGCCGCGGCCCCGAACATCCACGAGCGCCTCTGCAACCATTTGCGCACTGACACGAGACCTCTCCACGAAAATCGGAGTTCGCAGGCGTGTGTCACGCCCGACACGAAGAACGCCTCCCGACTTCGTCTTTCCAGGTGGCGCTGAACTGTGCTTGTGAGGATCCGAGGAATAGCACTCGCGCGCAGCCGCGCATCGGGCCGCTCACACGCGTGTGAGCCCTGAATGTTACTTGACCGGGCGAGTCATGTAAACCCTTACGCGAGCATCTGTTGGCCGGCTCATCAGTAATGCGCCACCTCAGCGGCCAACGCGTGCTTGTCGCGGGCCCGCCCGCCTCGATATAGTTCAGTTCATGATGCGAGCTGAATCGATTGCCGCCTGGATGCGGCAGCGCGTTGCGGATGCTCACGCTCACGGACTCGTCGTCGGCCTCAGCGGCGGCATCGACTCGGCCGTCGTCGCCAGGTTGTGTCAGCTGGCCTCGCCCGGAGCCGCTCTCGGCGTGCTGCTGCCCTGCCACAGCGACCCGACCGACGAACAGGATGCCCGCGCCGTCGCCGAGCACTTCAAGCTGCCGACCGTGACCATCCCGCTCGAAGAGCCGTTCGACGCGCTCGCCCGGGTCGGCAAGGCCGCGGTCGCCGAGGCCGCCCGCCACCTGTCGGCCGCGGAACCGCCGCAAGACGATCTGCGCGCGAGGATGCCGCTGGCGAACATGAAGCCGCGGCTGCGCATGACGAGCCTGTACTTGCTGGCCAACCGCTTCAACCACCTGGTGGCCGGCACCGGGAATCGGTGCGAGCTGGCAATCGGCTACTTCACCAAGTACGGCGACGGAGGCGTGGACCTGCTGCCGCTGGGCCGGCTGCTGAAGAGCGACGTGCGGGCGCTGGCGCGTGAACTCGGAGTCCCGTCACGGGTCGTCGAGAAAACGCCGAGCGCGGGGCTGTGGCTGGGACAGACCGACGAAGGCGAAATGGGCTTCACCTACGCGGAGCTCGAGGCGTACCTGGAGAAAGGTCCGGACACGGTTGCGCCGGCCGTCGCCATGCGGATCGAGCGGCTGATGCGCGCGAGCGAACACAAGCGGCAGATGCCACCCGCGCCGGGGGAATAGACAATCACGGCGTCCGGAGTCCGGAGTCCGGGGTCCGGAGTCCGAACCCTACGGTTTCGCGCCCGCGGCCATGGTCTTGACGGCGGCGACGATGTGCCGGGCGGAGATGCCGAACCGGTCCAGCAGCTCCTCGGCCTTGCCGCTTCGCGGGATCTCGCGGACCGCGAGCCGGCGCACCACGACGCCATCGTCGGCCAGCGCCCCGGCGACCGCATCGCCCAGGCCGCCGCCCGCGTAGTGGTCCTCCACGGTCAGCACGCGCCCGCCCGTCGCGCGCGCCGCGTCCCTGAGCGTCGCGCCGTCCACAGGCTGCACCGAGTACGCATCGATCACGCGCAACAACACGCCTGACGCTTTCAACTCGTCGTGTGCCTTCAACGCCTCGTAAACCGTGATGCCCGCCGCGACCACCGTGACCAGGTCCTGGCCGCTCTGCCGCAGGACTTTTGATCCGCCAATCGCGAAATCTTCATCGGCCGTGTAAATGACCGGCGTCTTCGGTCTCGTCGTGCGGATGTAGGCCGGGCCGGGGTGAAAGGCGATCGCCGCCATCAGGCGCTCGGTGCTGACGCCGTCGCACGGATAGACGACGGTCATGTTCGGCTCGGCGCGCATCATGGCCAGATCTTCGAGGCCCATCTGCGACGGCCCGTCTTCGCCGATCGAGATGCCCGCGTGCGAGCCGCACAGCTTCACGTTCAGCTCGCTGATGCACGCCATCCGGATGAAATCGTAGGCCCGGGTGAGGAAGCACGCAAAGGTCGAGGGGAACGCAATCGCGCCGCGGCTGGCGAGCCCCATCGCCACGCCCAGCATGGCCTGCTCGGCGATGAACGTCTCGAAGAACCGATTTGGAAACACCTTCGAGAACTTCTCGCCGTAGGTGGAGTTCTCCACGTCGGCGTCGAGCGCCACGACGCGGTCGTCGGCCTGGCCGAGTTTCACGAGCGCGGCGCCATACGCTTCGCGCGTCGCGACCAGGTCGCCGAGCGCGTAGGCCGGCGCCGGCACCTGTGGCGTCACCGGCTTCGCGGCAGGCGGCATCGGCCCCGGCCTGGTGATGAGCGACACGGAATCAACCGGCTGCGGCAGCTTCACGAATTGCGATTCGAGCTCCGCGATCGCGCGGTCGGCTTCCTCGCCCTTCTTCAACGGCCGCCCATGCCAACCGGGCTTGCCCTCGACAAACGAGATGCCCTTGCCCTTGATGGTCCGGGCCACGAGCATCGTCGGCCGCCCCTTCGTCGCCCGTGCCTTCGCGAACGCGTCGAGCACGGCGTTGAGGTCGTGGCCATCGACGACGATCGCCTCCCAGCCGAATGCACGCCAGCGCCTGGCGTACTGCTCCATGTCGTGGTCCCACTGCGTCGGCTGGCTCTGCCCGAGCCCGTTGACGTCGGTGATGCCGCACAGGTTGTCGAGGCCGTCGTGCGAGGCGACGTCGGCCGCTTCCCAGACCGACCCCTCGGCGGATTCGCCATCGCCGATGAGTGCGTAGGTGCGGTAGTCGGACCCGATCCGGCGCGCGTTCAGCCCCAGGCCGACCGCCACGCAGATGCCCTGCCCGAGCGAGCCCGTCGCGACGTCGACGAACGGCAGGCGCGGTGTGGGATGGCCCTCGAGGTCCGACGAGATTTCGCGCAACTCGAGGAGCTTGCTGCGGTCGAAGGCGCCCGACTCTGCCCATGCGGCGTAGAGCAGCGGGGCCGCGTGCCCCTTCGACAGGACGAAGCGGTCGCTGTCGGGGCGCTGCGGGTGCTGCGGGTCGAACCGCATCTCTGCGAAGAACAGGGCGGCGACGATGTCGGCGGCCGAGCAGCAACTCGACGGGTGACCGCTGCCGGCTTCGGTCGTGGACCTGACCGAATCGATCCGCAGCTGGGTCGCGATGTTGTGC
Source organism: Acidobacteriota bacterium (assembly GCA_003170135.1). Taxonomy (GTDB): domain Bacteria; phylum Acidobacteriota; class Vicinamibacteria; order Vicinamibacterales; family Fen-181; genus Fen-181. The sequence continues at coordinate 91,330 of PMZR01000124.1, read as the reverse complement.
AGGGCAGGGATCAACACGCTTCTGTCAACAGCCACTCGAAACCTCCGGAGTCCCGGGAGTGTAACACATGAGATGGCCGCCTCGCGTCGTGGCGACAGCGGGCACGACCGGATGTCGTCCTTCGGCGGGACCGTCTCGTTTTCGGCGGACGTCAACGATCGTGCAAGGTCGGATCCGGCGATTACGGCTGCGACTATCTATAATGTTCAGATGGTCGCGTTGCGATATGCCTACGTGCTCGCGCTTGTCGTCTGGCTGGGCGGCATGCTGATTCTCAGCGCGTTCGTTGCGCCGGCGACGTTCCAGGTGCTTCAGGAGCGGCAGGGCGACGCGGGACGCGTGCTGGCAGGCGCGGTGTTCGGCGAGACGCTGCGCCGCTTCCACATCGTCGCATACGTCTCGGGCGCGGTGCTCGTCGGCAGCCTCATCGGGATGGCGGCTCTCGGCGGCCGGCCGGCCGCGTTGCCTGCCCGCCTGGCGATTGGATCCGTCATGCTGGCGCTCGCGATTGTGTCGGGAACCGTCGTCAGCAGGCGGATCGAGGGCCCGCAGCGCGCCATCGGCGGTCCAGTCTCGAGCCTGCCGGTTGCCGACGTCCGGCGTGCCGAATTCGGCCGGCTGCATGGGCTGTCGAGCGGCCTGATGCTCATCAACATGGCTGGTGGCTTGCTGCTGCTCTACTGGGAGGCGGGACGGTGAGAGACGTGCGGCGTGCGCAGTGCGGGGTGCGGGGTGCGGAGTGCCGCGCGAAGTGCGCGGTGCGGAGTGAGTGCGCACGGCACGTCGCACATTGCACAGCACGTCGCACGTTGCACCGCACGTCGCACCCCGCACATCGCACCTCGCACGTATCCTGCGGAGGCTCCAGTGCCGGTTGACTATGAGGCGGTGCGGGCGCGGATCGCGACTGCCGTGGGCCCTGAGTGCGACGCCGGGCGCGCGCTGGCACTCGCGGTCTCCGAGATCAAGGCGGCCATGCCCGAGTACACCTGGGTGGGCATCTACCTGCTGCGCGACGGCGAACTCGTGCTCGGGCCGTTCCTGGGGAAACCTTCGCCGCACACCCGCATCCCGGTCGGCCGTGGCATCTGCGGCGCGGCGGCGGCCGAGAAGCAGACGATCGTGGTGGACGACGTCAATGCAGACGAGCGGTACCTGGCGTGCAGTCTCGAGACCCGATCGGAGATCGTGGTGCCGATCATGCGCGGCGATCTCGTCATCGGTGAAGTCGACGTCGACAGCGACCGCGCCGCCGCGTTCGGACCGAAGGACCGCGCGCTGCTGGAGGCGGTGGCGGCGATGCTCGGCGACAAGCTGAGCGGATAGCCCGCCGGGGATGGAGACAGAATAGGGATCAGGGATCGGGGCCGACGCACCGGCACTTTGTATGAAACATACGATCACGCTGATTCCCGGCGACGGCATCGGCCCCGAAGTGAGCGACGCGGTCGTGACGGTTCTCGCCGCCGCGGGACTTGACATCGAGTGGGAGCCGCACGACGCGGGCGCAACGGCCTTCGCGCGCACGGGCGACGCGCTGCCGCCGTCGCTGCTCGAGTCGGTCCGCCGCAACAGGGTGGCCCTGAAGGGCCCCATCGCGACACCCATCGCCGGCGGCTTCGCCAGCGTGAATGTCGGCCTCCGCAAGGCGCTCGGCCTGTACGCGAACCTCCGGCCTGTCATCAACCTGCCCGGCGTGCCGTCGCGGTTCGAACACGTGGACCTCGTCATCGTGCGGGAGAACACCGAGGACCTCTACGCCGGCCTCGAACACGAGATCGTGCCCGGCGTCGTCGAGAGCCTGAAGATCATCACGTCGCACGCCTCCGCCCGCATCGCGAAGTTCGCCTTCGCCTACGCGCGCACGAACCACCGGACGCGCGTCACGGCGGTACACAAGGCGAACATCATGAAGCGCAGCGACGGGCTGTTCCTCAGCTGCACACGCGAGGCGGCCAGCGAGTACCCGGACGTCACCTACGACGAGGTGATCGTGGATGCCGCCTGCATGCACCTCGTCATGCATCCGGAGCGCTTCGACGTGCTCGTCCTGCCGAACCTGTACGGCGACATCGTCTCGGACCTGTGCGCCGGCCTCGTCGGCGGGCTCGGCGTGGTCGGCAGCGCGAACCTGGGAGACGACATCGCGCTGTTCGAGGCGGTGCACGGCACGGCCCCGGACATCGCCGGCCGGAACCTGGCGAACCCCACCGCCCTGCTCCTGTCCGCACTGCTGATGCTGGAGCACATCGGCGAGACCAGCCACGCGGAGCGGATCCGCCAGGCCCTGGTGCGCGTGCTGACCGAGCGCGAGATCCGCACGGGCGATCTCGGCGGAACCGCGACGACGCGCGAGTATGCCGACGCCATCTGCCGCGAACTCTCCCGGGGGGTCAGGTCTTGATTTGCCACTTTTTTCACGACCCGACCCCGTCGCGGCCGCAGCGGCTACCCCCCTGTCCGGCTGTGGTATAGTGCAACGGGCCAGGACTCCAGACCAACCGCGGATCCTGCGGGCTTGCGCGGCTGTCGGTGCCCTCCGGCTCGAGCGCGGCTGCGGGTGCGCCACCCGCGCATGCCCCGCGGCTCGATGATGTGGGAGATGATGCCAGACGACATCACGCAGGCGGTACTCGCCCGCGACGACGTAGTACGGTATCTTCAGGGCGGCCACGGTCAGACCCCGCGCCAGGCGCGCGAACGGGTCTACGCGTATCTCGACGAGCTGCGGACGACGCAGCGATACCCGTTCTACCGCGCCCTGAAGCACCCGCTCTATCCGATCCTTCGCAAGATCGAACGCAGGTTCGAGCATGTCGAGATCGCCCGGGCGGCGACCCAGAGCGGCCGCGTCATCTACGCCTCCAATCACAAGAGCCATACCGACTACCTGGTCGAACCGCTCGTCCTCGATGACAATGGCATCCGGCCGCCGGTCATCGCGGCCGGCATCAACCTGTTCGGCGGGCCCCTGGGCCTGCTGCACCGCCACGTCACCGGCGCGATCCCGGTCCGGCGGGACACGAAGGATCCCGCCTACTTCGTGACGCTGAAGGCCTACGTCGCCGAGGTGCTGCGCAACCACGACCTGCTCTTCTATCCCGAAGGTGGCCGCAGCTACAGCGGCGAACTGAAGCAGCCGAAGACCGGCCTGATGCAGGCCGCGATGCAGGCGGATTGCCCGCGGCTCTTCCTGGTACCGACCGCGATCGCCTACGACCTCGTGCTCGAGGATCGCATCCTGGCGCGACAGGGCGTGAAACGCCGGCAGCGGCCGTTCGCGCGGGAGCTGGCCGAGATGGTGCGGCAAGCGGTCGGGTATCGATCCCGCGCGTTCGTGACCTTCGGCGCGCCGCTCGACACGTCCGAGTACGATCCCCAGTCGCGGCGTGACGTGCTCGCCCTCGCGCACCGCACGCGCCAGGAAATCGGCCGGCTGTACAAAGTGCTCCCGACCGCCGTCGTCGCCGCGGCGATTCGGCCGTCGGTCGCCACGCGCGTGCTCGAATGGCGCGTCGAGGCGGTCCTGGAGAAGCTGCAGGCCGCCGGCGCGAACCTCGAAACGACCAACGTGGAGGAAACGATCGACCGCGGCGTGGAACTGCTCGAAGCCCGCGCCGTGCTCGTCATCGAACGCGGCCGGTTCCGCGTGCGCGACCGCACGACCCTCCGCTACTACGCGCGCACGATCAATCACCTGCTGCAGCCCCCCACCGCCCGGACCCGCTGATGCTCGATGCCGTTGCCAAGGGAATGTTCCACCTGCTGGGGTCCAGCCGCAGCCTGAAGAGGCTTGCCTCGCGCTACGGCATGGCCACGCCCCGCAGTTTCGCCCGCCGGTTCATCGCCGGCGAGGAAATCGACGAGGCCCTGGAGACGTGCCGGAGGATCCAGGCGCAGGGGATGCAGGTCACGCTCGACCATCTGGGCGAGAGCGTCTCGACGCTGGCCGAGGCGGACCAGGCGACGCGCGATTACCTGGAGCTGATGGAACGGATCGCGCCGGCGGGGATCGACCGCAACATCTCGATCAAGCTGACCCAGATCGGCCTCGGCGTGGACCGCGGCATGGCTGTCGACAACGCGCGGCGGATCCTGGAGACGGCCCGGCGGCTCGACTGTTTCGTCCGCATCGACATGGAGAACTTCGCCTGCGTGCAGCCCACGCTCGACGTCTTCGACACGATCTGGCAACAGGAGTACCGCAATGCCGGCATCGTCCTGCAGTCGGCCCTGCGTCGCAGCGAGAGCGATCTCGAACACCTTCTGGCGCAGCGCGCGCGCGTGCGGCTGGTCAAGGGCGCGTACAAGGAGTCGAAGGCCGCCGCGTACCCGAAGAAAGCGGATGTCGATCGCGCCTACGCGCGGATGCTTCGCCGGCTCCTCGTCGACGGCAACGACCCGGCGATCGCGACGCACGACGTCGCGATGCTGACCGAGGCGAAGCGCGTCGTCGCGGACCACCACGTCGCGCCGAACCGGTTCGAGTTCCAGATGCTCTACGGCATCCGTCGCGACCTTCAGGCCTCGCTCGTGGCGGAAGGCTACCGCCTGCGAGTGTACGTGCCCTACGGGCGCGAGTGGTTTCCGTACTTCATGCGCCGCCTCGGTGAGCGTCCCGCCAACGCCCTCTTCATCCTGCGAAGCCTGGCCGCCGATCGCTAAGATCGAAGCTCGGCCGTAGCAACACCAGCCGCCTCAGCGTTTGTGAATGGTTCGGCGACGGCCGAGCCTTGCCGCGTTGCTGTTCGTACACGCGTCGTGCTCCCTTTTTTGGAGCCATCCCGCCAAATCGTTCTCAGGGCTGAGGTAATCCTTCCCCCGCGTCTGTGGCATGTCTCTTGAAAGAAGCACAGCTGCAACGCGGGGCAATAACCCGACCCGCGGAGCGGTTCGATCGAGTGAGTGGCTGCGGGGGGTAATCGGGAACGCGGTGCGGCGAGTCAGCGTCCCACAGAGAGTAGACACAGGAGACGGCAGGCGATGGTCACCAACTACCCCCAGGAGATCGTGACGCAACAGGTCGGCACAGCGTCCGCCGGATTCGAACCTGGCAGCCTCTTTTCCCGGATGTGGAAGCGCATGCACTACGCGGTCTGCAGCCTCCACGGCCACGACCCGTTGTTGCATTTCGATCAGAATCGCATCTACCTGCGTTGCGCCTCTTGCGGCCACCAGACGCCGGGGTGGGAACTCGATCAACGCCGGCCACGCGTCCGCTTCCAGGGCGACATGCAGCGCCACTACGGCAATCCCCGATCGTTCGACATCAAGCAGCGGAGGATCGCGTAGCAGTCCTAGACGCACAGCGAACGCGCGAGTTTCGCCAGCGCATCTTCACACACCAGCACGTCGTCGATTCGCACGTACTCCTCGGTGCCGTGCAGGCCTGCCCCGCCAGGTCCGAACAGCACCGCGGGGATGCCGGCCTCGCCCAGCACGGCTGAATCCGCCCAGAACGAAACGCCGCAGGGATCGCCTGGCGCCCCGGCCGCCACCGCCGCCGCGCACAACCGCCGGACCAGTTCGTGATCTTCGGAAATCTCGTGCGCACGCCGCGCAAACACGAGCTCGACCGCCGCGGCGAAGTCCTCGTCTTCCTCGACCAGCATCTCCAGGAGCCGGCTGATCTCCATCACGGGTTCGTCGGGCGGCTCTCCCGGAATCGTGCGGCGTTCGAGACGCAGATCGCATCGATCGGGATAGGTGCTCCACTCGCGCCCGCCCTCGATGAATGACGCGTGAAGCGATGCAGGCCCGAGCAGCGGATGCCCCGGCTGCCGCTGCCGTGCGCGATCGTAGGCGTCGAGATGCACGAGCAGGCGCCCCATCCGCAGGATCGCATCCTCGCCCTCCGCCGGCCGGCTGCCATGCGCAGCGACGCCGGTCGTCGTGACGCGCAGCCACGCAAAGCCCTTGTGCGCGACGCCGACCCGCAAGTCGGTCGGCTCGGTGACGACGGCCGCATCCGGCATGCGCCTGGCCGTATCGGCCCGCCACCGTGCGACCAACGCCTCGGCGCCACGGCTCGCGTCCTCCTCGTCGGCGACGCCGGCGACGATCACGCGTCCCGCCTCGATGCCGCCGGTGTCGGCCAACCGCCGCACGGCACCGACGATGGCCGCGAGGCCGCCCTTCATGTCCTGCGCGCCGCGGCCGTACAGTCGGTTGTCTCGCACCACCGGATCGAAGGGGGCCGTCATGCCGGCCACTCCGACCGTGTCGAGGTGCCCGCACAGGACGAGCGCCGGGCCGGGCCGGCGGCCCTCGAGGATGCCCACAACGTTCGGCCGGCGCGGTTCGACCGGGNNGTTGCAGCTCGACGTCCGCTCCGATCGCCCGCAGCTCGCGCGCGATCGCCTCGGCCATCTGCTGTTCGCCCGCCCCGCCGGGCACGAGCGACGGATTGATGGAATCGATCGCAACCAGCTCGCGCAGGAAATCGATCGTGCGAGTGAACATCAGCGCCTCCCGATGGAACTGGCGACGTTGCCACCGTAGCACAGGATCCCGCGTGCTAACATGCGAAACCAGGGGCCGGGGCCCGGAACCCGCCGGCCATGAACGGACACGCATGGCGGACCGCACACCATCGCCGAACGGGTCGAACGCGCTCACGCTGGCGCGCGCGGTGGCGGAAACCGTTCGCGACGCCGGCGGGCGGGCGCTCGTTGTCGGCGGGTGGTGTCGAGACCACCTGCTCGGCCGCGCCTCGAAGGACATCGACCTCGAGGTCTTCGGCCTCCCCGCCGAGCGCCTGCGCTCGCTGCTCGAGCAGTTCGACACGGTGCAGACGGTCGGCGAGGCGTTCACCGTCTTCAAGATCGGGCCGATTGACGTGGCGCTGCCCCGGCGCGAGTCGAAGATTGCGCGCGGCCACCGCGGCTTCGAAGTGCGCGGCGACCCGGACATGTCGTTCGAGGAAGCGGCGCGACGCCGCGATTTTACGATCAACGCGATCGGCTTCGATCCGCTGACCGGTACGTGGCTCGATCCGTTCGAGGGCCGCGCCGATCTCGAGCGCCGGCTGCTGCGCGCCGTCGATCGCCGCACGTTCGGCGACGACAGCCTGCGGGTCCTGCGCGCCGTCCAGTTCGCCGCGCGCTTCGACCTGATGGTCGAGGCCGGGACCGCCGCGCTCTGCCGTGACATCCCGCTCGACGATCTGCCGGCCGAGCGCATCTGGGGGGAAGTCGAAAAGCTCCTGCTCCACGCCCCGCGCCCGTCGATCGGCTTCGCGGTCGCGCTCGACCTGCTGGTCGTCGATCGGCTGTTCCCGGAAATGCGGGCGCTGGTCGGCTGCGAACAGGAGCCGGACTGGCACCCGGAGGGCGACGTGTGGGTGCACACGTTGCTCGTCATCGACAACGCCGTCGGCGAGTCGCGCGATCTCGACCGCGCCCGCAGGCTGACGATCATGCTCGGAGCCGTCTGCCACGATTTCGGCAAGCCGGCGACCACGGCGTTCTTCGACGGACGCATCCGCTCGTTCAACCACGAGGAGGCGGGCGTCGCGCCCACGATCCAACTGCTCGATCGGCTGAACGTTCACACCATCGACGGCTTCGCCGTCCGCGCGCAGGTGGTGGGCCTCACCGCGCATCATCTGAAGCCGGGCATGTGGCACAAGGCGCGCCGTGAGGTCGGGGACGGCGCCTTTCGGCGGCTCGCCCAGAAGGTCGATCTCGAGTTACTGGCCCGGCTGGCTCGCGCCGACTGCATGGGCCGGACCGGCGATTTCGATTGTTCGGCGATGGACTGGTTCGTCGCGCGCGCCCGGACTCTGGGTGTCGAACACCGGCCACCCGCGCCGCTGCTGCTCGGCCGGCACCTGCTCGCCCTGGGCGTCGAGCCCGGCCCGCGCGTGGGCGCGGTTCTCAAGCGCGTGTACGAACGTCAGCTGGATGGGGACATCACGACGCTCGACCACGCGATCGCGGCCGCGCGCGCGATTCTGGCCGAGCCCGACGGCAGTGACTAGGCTAGTGGCCCGTATCAGCTGCTTCGGTCGCACCGCGCCGGCCGTGCGAACCCGCAGCCGCGGGACGCGACAACGGAGCGGCCGCTGTCGTTTTCGCTGATACGGTCCTCTAACTAGCCCAGATATCTCGCGAAGGCGTCCGGCGCCACGTTACCGCCGCTCAGCACGGCGACCACCGGGCCATCGAGCGGCGCGCCGGCGCCGGCAAACGCGGCCGCCACGGTGATCGCGCCGCTCGGCTCCACGACCAGTTTTGCTTCCTTGAACAGCCATCGCACGGCGTTGAGCGTGGCATCGTCCTCGATGGTCACGACCTCATCGACCAGCGCCTGGACGTGCGGGAACGTCAGTTCTCCCGGCCGCACCGCGAGCAGGCCGTCGGTGACGCCCGTTGTGCGGTCGAGCGTCACCGGATGACCGGCACGCAACGACGTGCTCATCTTGGGCGCCCCGCAGGGCTCGACACCCACGATGCGGACCGCGGGCTTCACGCGTTTGATCGCCGCCGCGACGCCCGAGATCAGACCGCCGCCCCCCACCTGGACGTACACGGTCGCCACGTCGCTGCACTGGTCGAGGATCTCGAGACCGATGGTTCCCTGCCCCGCGATGATCCACGGGTGATCGAACGGCGGCACCATCGTCAGCCCTCGCGCGCGCGCCTCGCCTTCGGCCCTCGCCTTCCGCTGCAGCGTCGTCGTGCCCTCGAACAGCACCTCCGCGCCGTAGCGCCTGGCCCCCTCGATCTTCACGTCCGGCGCCGTCGTGGGCATGACGATGACGGCGCGGATGCCGAGCAGGTGCGCGGCAAGCGCGAGAGACTGGCCGTGGTTCCCCGACGAATACGTGATGATGCCGCGGGCCCGCTCGGCGGCGCTCAGTTGCGCCGCCATGTTGTAGGCGCCGCGTATCTTGAACGCTCCTGCGGGCTGAAGGTTCTCGCACTTGACCAGCAGGCGCTTCGCCGCGCAGGACGCCGGGAGCGCGACGGACAGGTCGAGCAGTGGGGTGACGCGCGCAACCGGGCGGATGCGCGCGGCGGCTTGCTGGATGTCGTGAAGCGAGACGAGTTCATTCACGCGGCTATGTTAGCGCACGACGTCAGATCTGGCTAAAGCGAGGAATCCGGTGGTGCCCCGCTACTCGCGGTGCGACCGGCGATCCTGCTGTTGTGCTTTGCAACCGCGGTCACGACGGTCCAGGCGGAACTGCTCGTCGTCTACGCCGTTCTTGCGATGGCGTTCTACCTGGTGCCTCGGGGTGTCTGAGCACAGCCGGGCGGCACACTTATTGGAACGGCTGGACGACTGTCCCATGGCAAACGAGAACGAGGCACTGCTTCCGCCATCGCGCGAAGAGCCGGCCATGCCCGACATGCGGCCGGAGGTCAGACCCGGCGAACTGACCGATCGGCTGCTCAACGACCTGGTCGAGGCGGTCAAGCAGGTGCTGCGCCGCGAAGCCGCTCAGCGGCTGCGTGATGTCTACCTCATCGGAGATATCGACAAGGACAGTGCGCGCACCACGATCGAACGGCTGCGGGAGCTGGCCGGTGAGAACACCAAGCCGGTCACGCTCTACATCAACAGCGCGGGCGGCAACGTCACCGACGGGCTGGCGATTCACGACGTGATCCGCCAGCTCGTCAGCCAGGGCGTTGAGATCACGATCGTTGTCCAGGGAATGGCGTACTCGATGGGATCGGTGGTCGTGCAGGCGGCGAGCTCGGGGAAGCGGATGGCCTTCGCCCACTCGTGGATCATGATCCACGAACCGGCGAAGTGGGCGGGCTGGCAATCCACGTCCGCCGCCGCGCAACACCTCGACCGGCTGAAGCAGATGCAGTCGCAGATCTACCACATCCTGGCGGACCGCTCGGGCAAGCCGTTGCGCCAGATCATCCGCGACACCAAGCGAACGGACTTCTACCTCGACGCGCAGAAGGCCAAGACATACGGCCTGATCGATGACGTGATCTGAGGCCGCGCGCCCTGCTTCCGATGCCAGATTCCCGGGGAACCTTCTTCGTCAGCGCAGCGAGCGCCGCAGCAGCGCGATCGTGCGCGGCCAGGCCTGCTCGGTTGCTTTCAGGTTCGCACCGTTCCGGTCTTCCTGTGCCCTCAGGAACCCGTGTCCCGCGCCCGGAAAGACCTCCGACTCGTAGGCCTTGCCAAGCTTGGCCATCTCGGCCTTGGTTGCGTCCACCGTTGACGTGACCCGCGCGTCATCGCCGCCGTACAGGCCGAGAACGGCGGCCTTGACGTTGGCCATGGCCGCAGGTGGAGGGGGCGTGCCGTAGTAGACGACCGCCGCGTTCAGCGTGGGTTGCGTCGCCGCATACGCGAAACTGGCGGTCCCTCCCCAGCAGAAGCCCACCGTGGCCGTCTTGTCGAAAGCCGCGGGCAGATGTATCGCGTAGGCGCGCGTCGCGTCGAGGCGCGCCTGCACGTCTGCCGGCGCCAGCGACGTGACCAGTTTCACCACGTCATCGCGGCTGGGCACCGAGTCGGTGCCGCCGCCTCCCGGTCCTTTTCCGGAGATCAGGTCGGGCGCGATGGCGATGAATCCGTCCTTCGCCAGCTGGTCGGCGACCGCTCGAATCCAGTCGCTCAGGCCGAAGATCTCATGGATGACGATGACGACGGGCGCCTTGTCCTTGCGCTCCGGATAGACGACCCACGCGCGCAGGGGCCGCTCGGCACCAGCGAGCTTCACCTCCACGTATTCGCCATGGCGTGGCGATCGCTCGAGAGCGGCTTTCGCCTGCGCCTCGGATGCAGGCAGTGACGAAGCGGCCGGCGTCGCCGGCTGGTCGGACCGCAGTGACGCGGGACTGATGACGGGGAGCACGACGGCCAGAAGCAACGTCGACAGGGGCAGGACGCTGAGCCTGCCCGGGCGGGCGTGTGTCACGGGTGCCTCCGCTCCGATGTTCATTCTTCCTGGGCTGGCGTTCGAACCTCGAGGGTGATGTGCGGTGCAAGGACCGTGCTGCGCGGCGTGCCGAGCGTGCCGGGCAAATCCCGACCGACGGCTGTTCGAGGGTTCGGACTGGCGGAGCTTGGGACTTCGGACTTCGGACTCCGGACTTCGGACTCCGGACTAGAAGTCTTCTAGAGCTGCGATTGACCGGCGCGCCATTGCTCGAGCAGGCGAGGGACGTTGCCCGAGACCGATCGCAACGACGGCGTCCAGCCGATCGCGCGGGCACGCGGACCGCGGACGACCTGATCCATGGCGACGGCCGCCGCGTAGGGGCCCTGCTTGATTCGTGCCTCCTCGAGCGGAATGTGTCGCACGTCGGGCCGGACGTTCACGTGCGACCCGATCGCCTCGACGATCTCGTTCACGCGTTCGTCGCCTTCGTCGGTCGCGTGGTAGATCCCCGACGCCTCGGGGTGCACCACGAGGCGCGCATACAGGTCCGCCAGGTCGCGGTCGTAGACCAGGGCCCATCGGTTCTCGCCGGGGCCGATGACGCGAACCAGCCCGTTGACGGCGTCCTTGAACAGATCGCTGACGATGCCGCGCGCACCGCCGTACACGATGCCGGGCCTGATGACGACGGTGCGCAGATTCCCGCCGGCCGCCTGCAGCACGAGCTGCTCGTGCGGAGCGCGCCACGCCGAGTAAGCCGCAGGTTCGAGGACGGCATCTTCGGCGACCGGCTCGCCGGCGGCACCGAGCACCCAGACACCGGACGTGTAGATGAAGACGCGCGGGTCCGACTTGCCGCGGCCGGTCGCCCGGCGCGCGCAGGAGGTGAGCGTCCCGATGGCCAGCCGATCGATGTCGGGACCACGCGGCGAGGAATCGAGCGCCGTGTGAACGTAGGCCTGATGGCCCTGCGCCACGTCCTCGTAGGACGCCGGATTCGACAGGTCCGCGACCGCCGGGTGCGCGCCCCGCTCGGCGACCCGATTCGCCTTCTCGGCGTCCCTGACGAGCGCCGTCACTTCGTGCCCGGCGCGCACGAGTGCATCGAGCACCGCGGACCCGATGTACCCCGTCGCGCCAGTCAGGAAGATCCGCTTGCGTCCACCTTCAGCAGAGATACGTCCACCTTCAGCAGAGAACGGTTGCCGGGCGTAGGAACCTCCCGCGCGCGGCAGCCGCACGGCGGCGATCGACGCTAACTCGACCCGGTTCTCCCATTGTAGCCGAGGCGCGCCGCCATCTGCTCCGATGTCCGCGCGGCGTTCCCCCATAATCGAAGAACACGATCCCGGAAGACCACGATTCGACGTCGCTCACCGGCAACGGCGGACCGAATCGACGACCGGTGCACCGCGATCGCCACACGCGCACACGGCAGGCTGCAGCGCACCCACGCTGGCGTCGCGAAGTCGAGCGTCGCGCGGAACTGTCGATCGCGGGAGCACCGACGCGGCCAGACTGACCCGTTGACATCACCCGTGGGCGAGGTCAGCCCGCACCGCCACTCGAAGTCGCCCCGCCTGGGCTGTACCAGACGGGCTGGGGCCCGCCCGTTTGTCGTGCAGCCCCTAATGTGGCACACTGTTTGATAGCGATCCGATGGGTACGTCAATCAGTTGACAGGAGAAACGCTGTTGGCCGTCGATTATGAGCACTCGGCGGTCGGTGATTGTATTTCGGTCCCGACCACCTCTTCGAGCGCGACAACGGTGGATCCACCCGCCGGAAGCGCTGCCGTGCTACGTTTCCGTTCGTGCCGCTGGCGAAGGCCTCCGGAAGACGGCGAAGCGGAGTGTTGTACGCATCGCGACGTGCTGCCGCTGACCGGCACGCACGGGTTCGATCCCGAGGCGTGGTGCACTGGCTGCGCGCTCTTCAAGCTCCGCCGCAACCCGCGCAAGAACAACAACAACAACCACTACTGAAGGTCCAGCGGGGCGGGATTGTCCGAGGGTCCTCTGTCCGGGAAGCGTTCGGAAGGGTGACCGCTCGCGCGGCAAGTCTACTCGCTGAATTCGCGGGCCAGATCGATCCACTCGCCGTTCGGCGCCAGGCGCTGATAGGCCTGCCAGTGCGGCTTCGCGTCCTGCGAATAGCCCATCTTCTCGAGCGTCACGGCCAGATAGAAATGCGCCTCCGGGTACTCGGGGTTCAACCGGAGGGCTTCCTCGTAGCAGCCGCGCGCCAACTCGAAACGGCCAAGGTCGTGGTGCACGTTGCCGAGATTGAAGTGCGCCTCGTAGACGTCGGCAGCCAGGAGCAGGGCTCGCTCGTACAACGCCTGCGCTTCGACGAGTTCGTCCCGTGCGTAGTGCAGGTTGCCGAGATTGATGAGCGCGGGGATGAGGTACGGGTCGGCCTCCAACGCCTGCCGATACGCTCGAGCCGCGGCCTCGCGATTGGCCACCTCGCCGTCATCGAGCGACGACGCAACGGCAAAGTACTGCTCCGCTGCCGAATGGTCCACGACGACGTCCGGCTCGAGCCTCACCGAAGACGCAAGCCGGGGACGCAGCGCCACGATGCGCGCCGGCTGGGCCTCGGTGCGAAAGTCCAGGGCCATCTGCCCCTGACGTTCCGCGCTGACGGCGCGCACCACCGCGCGGAACGGCATGCCCCGGCCGATCTCGCCGCTGATCTGACGCAGCACCACCAGGTCCGCGAATGCAAAAAAACTGACGGTGCTGGTCCGCAGCGCCGGCCGCAACACACCCCACTTCTCGAGGTAGCGGACGTGATCCTCGCGCAGGTGCGGATACATCGCCAGGACGTCCTGCAGTGGGTAGAACTGGGCGCGCAGCGCGCTCAGAGACGGCAGGCCGGCGAGGATGCAGAACTCGTCTTCGGTGAGGATTTGGATCCGCCCGGGGGTCTGGTCGTTGATCGTCCGGGCGCGCCGTAGCTTCTGCGTGCCCTCCTCGCCGTTTCCTTCGTCGCCGGGCCGCGCGGGCGTGCCGCCGACCACGAGCATCGTCGTCCGGGCCGTCAGGTCGTCGGCCGTGACGCCTCCCAGGCGCGCGACGTGCGCCTGCGCCTCCTTGTGCAACAGCGAGCACAGCTTTCCCGTGAAGACGACGACGTGGCCTGAGAGAGGCGCCTGTGGCGCGGACGATGACACGTGAGGATCAACCCCGGGGGACCGTGATCGAGGTGAAAAGATGAAGGAGATCGGGTCCGATGTCAACCTTCGTCGACCCCCGGCCATTCCTTGGCCGGCCGGGCCCGAGCTTCGGTAGAATCGAGGGCATGCTGCTCGCAGGCGACATTGGCGGCACCAAGGCGCTGCTGGGCCTGTTCTCCCCCGCCGAGCCCAGACCCGCCGTGGTCAAGGTCGCGGCGTTCGCGACACTCGAACACGACAGCCTGCTCGACATCATCGCACGGTTCCTCGAACGGCCGGAGCATGCGGCGATCGAAGCGGCGTGCTTTGGCGTGGCCGGGCCGGTCAACGAGCAGCGCGCGACGCTCACGAATGTCCCCTGGGCGGTGTCCGCGAGTGACATCGCCAGCGCGTCCGGCATCCCGTCGGTCACGCTGCTCAACGATCTCCAGGCCATGGCGTACGCGGTGCCCGTCCTCGAACGTGACGAGCTCACCGTGCTGCAGCCGGGCCGTGCGGTCGCCGGCGGAAACGCGGCGCTCATCGCCGCGGGCACCGGTCTCGGCGAAGCGCTGCTGCACTGGGTGGACGGCCGGTTCGTGCCGTCGCCCTCCGAGGGAGGACACGCCGATTTCAGCGCGCGCACCCCGGCCGAGGTGGGGCTGATGCAGATGCTCACGTCCCGCTACGGGCGCGCCGAGTGGGAGCACGTGCTGTCCGGACCAGGTCTCGTCAACATTCACCGCTTCACGCATCCGCACGGTTGCGCGGTGGGCGATCTGCTGGCGGATCCGGTGCATGCGCCGGCGATTATCTCGCGAGCGGCGCTCGACCACCGCTGTCCGCAGTGCGTGGAAGCGCTGGCGATGTTCGTGGCGGCCTACGGCGCCGAAGCGGGCAACCTGGCGCTCCGCTGCGTGTCCACGGCAGGCCTCTACATCGGCGGCGGCATTGCGCCCAAGATCCTGCCCGCCCTCCAGGGCCCCGCATTCCTCGACGCCTTCCGATCGAAGTCCCCACTGACGGCGCTGCTCGACACGATTCCCGTCGCGGTCGTCGGCAACGAACAGGTGGCGCTGCTCGGTGCCGCCGTCTACGCAAACCGCGCGCGCCGCGCCTGACCTCTGGCGGCGGCCGGCCGCGGCCTTTCGTCTGGCGCCGGGTCGAGCCCGTCGTGTAGACTCCGCAGGGGTTGGCGGCGGGAGACCGTCGCCAGTCAGGGAGACCTTCCGATGTCCGACCAGACGCCGACCGGTCCCTCGCCTGCGAGCGATCGGACGGTGATGTGCATCCTCTCCTACCTGTGGTTGCTCGCGCTCGTCCCGCTCCTGGCCGACACGCGCGACGCCGAGGTGCAATGGCACGCCCGGCACGGCATCGTCCTGATGGTCGTCGAGTTCGTCGCGATGGTGGGCTGGATGATCCTGATGTCGATCCTGTGGATCATGACGGGCGGCCTGCTCGGCTGCCTGTTCACGATCTTCAGCCCGGTGCTGATCCTGGCGATCATCGCCGTCCACGCTGTCGCGATCGTGAAGGCGATCGGCGGCCGGCGGCTCGTCATCCCGGGAATCAGCGAGTACGCCAGCCGCTTCTAACCGGCCTTTGAGCTCGACATCTGGCGGGACCGCCGGCTTCAGGCCGGTGGCGCGCTGGCCTGGCGTGTGTCTTCGAAGTGCGGCCGCGTGTCGTCGTGCGTCAGGACCCACAGCGCGTAGACGCCAAGCGCGGTGCCGACAGGCAGGAGAACGAGGTTGAGGACCGCGATCACCATGGCCACCGCGCGGCCCAGCGCGCGACCATGACGGACCGCGACCGCGTCCCAGATGTGAATGAATCCCCAGATGAGGCTGACCGCGGCGAGGCCCGCGAAGGTGGCGGCGGTGACGCCGGCGGCGAACTGGCGGTCGCCCTGCGCCGAGGTCGCGATCGCGGCGGTCCCGAAGGCCAGCGCCAGGAACGAGACGCCAATCAGGGCGAACAGCGCGCCCCAGACGAAGAACAAGACGCCGACCAGTTCCACGTGCTTCCGCATGCTCGGCCTGAGCCGCCCGCCTTGGTCAGCGGACGGCGACACGGACTTCGACGTGCGTGGGCGGCGTGTGCGGCGCGTTGATGGTGAAGCGGAAGCGCGTCCCGTCGGCGACGCCGGCGGGAACCGACAGGCGCACCCGGTGCGGCAGGTGCCAGGCGCCGGTCCCGCTGCAGCCGCGGCACGGTTCCATCCACGACTCGCCGCGCCCGCCGCACAGCGGACACGTGCTGCGCACCGGGACCTCGAGCGGCACGGTGACCCCGTCGAACGCCTCGCGCCGCGACAGCAGGATCTCCGCGTTCAGAGCGCCATCGGGCGCTTCGTCCACGCCGAGGAATGCGTCGCGAATGCGATCCACGACGTCGGCGATCGACGGGAAATCGATCGCGATCTCATCCGCAAACCAGCCTCGATGGTCCCACGCGGGCGCCGATGGACGGCGCCTCGTGGCCAACTCGTGGTCGTAGCTGCGTCGACGGTGGTCGTCGCTCAATGTCTCGTACGCCTGAATGACCTGGCGCAGCGGCAGCGCGGTGTCGCCGCCCGAGAGGTCCGGGTGAAGTTGACGAACCAGGCGGCGGTAGGCGTGCTTGATCTCGTCCGCCAGCGCGTCTTCGCTCACGCCAAGGATCTGGTAGTAAGTGCGCATACCCTCTGCACCGCTACGATAGGAGCGCCTCCACCGGGTTGTCAAGGCAACCGGGATCGCGTTCCGGTACGCTGGCGTGCAACGGGGCTGCCGCAGGACGGATGTGCCGGCGCCACACCCTCACCCGGCAGCCGGGAGAGGACGCGCAGCAGACGAAACGGGCATCGGGAAAGAAAGCCGCGAGATGATTTTCGGCAGGCGTTTAGAAGCGACCCGGCCGGTCGCCTCAGCGAGCACCGAGCGTCAGCAGCACTTCCTTGCGCAGCGTCTCCTCGATGTCCTCGAACTTCAACGCGGTCTCACACTCGTCGCACAGCACCTCGAACACCGCCGGGCGACTCTCCTCGGCGACCTCGACGCGTGAATCCTCCAGGTGCACCACGTGCACCTGCAGCGTCTTGACCAGGAAACTCCGGTCGTTGCCACACGTCGGACACGTCAACGCCATGCTTGGCTCCTTGATTCCTGTCATTGAAGGCATCGCTAAAAGATCAATTGTATGGAATGGCACCCGGCCGGGCAATGAGAACTTGCGGAATCGAGGGCTTTTTCTGCGACGCCGGGCCGCGCCAGGGACGGAATCAGGTAGGATGACAGGAAACGCGCACAACCGCAGTCCGCGGGAGGCAACCGTGACCCAGACGATCACCACGAATACCGGACGGTTCAGCCTCCGCAGCGAAGCCAGCGGCCCGCATTGGATCGCCTGGCTGACCCGTGACCCGGAACCCAGACCGGTGCGAGACGTCGTCCTGGTAGGGGAAACGCGCGAAGAGGCGGAATCGCGCGCGCGAACCTGGCTGGATCAGGCACAAGCGCGCGGCGACGTGTGAGCGCTACGACCGGGCTTCGCCGGCTCCTCAGCCGGCTGCCGGCTCATCATCTTCATCGTCGGCAACCAGATCCTGTCGATCTCCAAATACGACGCGGCCGAGCCGATGGGCTGCCTGGTTGCAGTGCGGCCCTTTCGCTTCGATCGATACCACCAGGAATTCCCACGAGCGGACGCGACGGATTGCCGTGACACAGCCGCACGGAAGCAGCTGAAGCGTTTCCAGCTCGAGCGGACTCGCGTGCGCCGGAGGATTGTGAACGGCTGGCGTGGCCATCGTGCCTGACTTTCTCCCCTTCTGGGCTCGACACCGTTCCACTTGCAGGAATCGGTTCATTTTCGGACTCGGGCGCTGGGCTGATCCTGGCTCACCTCTTTAGACGCGACGAACGAGGCCGCGGTTGCATCAGATGAGGGATGGGTAGCTCACCCGCCCCTCGAACACGCGCGCCATCGGGTTCAACTGATGAGCCGCCGGCGCTGCCGCCGAGGTGATGTGCAGCACCTCGCCGCCGCGCGCGACGATCGTGTCGGCCAGCAGGTTCCGATGGCAGCGCCACCACACGGCTTCCGCGCACATCGCGGCGGTGGGGGCCGCGCGCGCCAACACGAGCAGATCGCCCAGCGCCTCGTCGAACGCCGCGGTCGCCATGTAATCCGCGTAGCCGCGGAAGCTCTCGTTCCTCCATCCTGTGTTCGGCGACTCGCGGCGCGGGTGACGCAGGCCGCCGAGCCCCGGGAGGTGACGATAGGCCACGCCGCGGGCGGCCAGAGCCGCGGCGAGCGACTCGCGCTCGAACTGGGGATGGCGGCGTGACCGGGGAATCGTGCGGATGTCGGCCACCTGGCCGATGCCGTGCGCGTCGAGCAGGGCGGCGAACGCGTCAAACGACCGCGTCGAATGGCCGATGGTGTAGAGGCGGACCAGATGCCAGGGTTCAGGTGACATGTTCCGCGTAGACGAGCACGCCGTGGATCGTCCGCCCGGGGTACAGCCGCTCGGCTGCGGCGCGGTACAGATCGAGCTGCCGCTCGTGTTCGGGCCGCACGCTCCCGGTCTTGATCTCGACCACCGTCACATGGTCTGCACACTCCACCAGCGAATCGATCACGCCACGCAGGATCGATCGCTCGTGCACCATGGAAAACGGCACTTCGTGGAGCCACCGGCCCTGGTGCAGCAACGGCGCGATCCGGGAGTCGCCGCAGATGGACTCACAGGCCGCGACGGCGCGGTCAATGAGCCCTTCTTCCGCTTCGTCCAGGACCGCGGCTTCGGAGGATGCAAGCAGGGCCCGCGCGCGCCGGTCGAGTTCCTCGTGAGACGGCGCGGCGGTTCCATGGCCGAGGTGCTGGAACAGCCGATGGACGAGAACGCCGAGCACGGGCCGCTCCGCCACTGAGGACAGGTCGGCGCGCGGCGCGTTTCGGACGAGGCCTGCTTCCGGACCCTGCGGCAGCATCGTCACCGCGATTCGCGGCATCGCGTCGCATGAGAGCCGATCGAAGCCGTCCTGCCACGCCGGGGCGTTCGCCGCGGCCGAAGGGGTTGCCGCCGCAAAATCAGCGGCCGGACAGATCCGAATGTCATGCGATTGTCCACCCGGACCGGCCCAGGTGATGGTCGAGGCGGCCCCGCCAGGCTCACACGCGAAGATCGCCGTCAGCGATGGCGGCAGCACCGAGCCGAGGCTGCCTCGTCGTGCCTCCACGCGGCCGTCTTTGAGAGGCGACGAGAGGTAGAGTCGGTCGCGCGCACGGGTCACGGCCACGTAGAGGAGACGCTTGGTCTCTTCGATGTCGCGTTCGGGCGCCTGGTCGTCGGCATCCGACGTGAAATCGCCGATCGCCACGCAGGCGGTTCCGCCTTCGCGCGCCACCCGGATGGGATCGCGGCCGCCGCCGGTTCCGCGGGAGAGATTGACGAGAAAGACGATCGGGAACTCGAGGCCCTTGGCCGCGTGCACCGTCATCAGGTTGACCGCGTCGAGGGCGTCCACCACCGCGTTCGATTCGTCGCCCGCCGACAGCGTGCGCAAGTGCCCGGCCAGGTCGGCGAGCGTGGCGTAGCCGTTGTTCTGGATCTTGCGCATCAGCGCGCGCATCTTCTTCACGTTCTCGCGCGCCTGGACGCGCCTTGGCCCGCGCAGCTCGTACGCGTAGGCCGACTCCTCCAGCACCGCGTCGATGACGTCGGCAGGCGGCAGCCGATCGACGAGCGGCAGCCATGCGGTCACCGCGCGGCGGGCCTCGTCGAAGACACGCGCGTCTTCGCCCTCGAGGCGTTCGGCCGCGTCCGGCGCGCGCGCCTCACCAAGCGCGGCCGCGATGTGCGGCGCGATCTGGCGAAGCCCGCAATCCGATAGCCGCACGATCCGCGATCGCAGGAAAGCCGCTGCCGCCCGATCGGAGTCCGGGTGGCCCAGGTAGTCCGCCAGCGCCAGCAGGTCCTTCGTCTCGTCGGCGTCGAAGAACCCGAGTCCCTTGTAGACGTACGCCGGAAGCCCTCGGGCCGCCAGCGCACGCTCGTACTCCTGGTGTCCTTCACGGCTGCGGAAGAGAATCGCGATGTCGCCGGGGGTCGCGGCCCGAGCGGTGCCGGTCCGCGGATCACGCACGATCGCGCCTTGCTCGAGCAGTCGCGCGACCTCGGCAGCCACGCCCGCCGCGCACCCGTCCATGCTGCCGGCCACGATCAATCCGATGCGCGCGTCGCCTGGCGGCACCTCATCGACCGGGAACGTGTCGCGGCGCCCGAATCGGAAGCGGTCGGGCCGGTTCCCGGGCGCGAGGCACGCAAACAGATCGTTGGCGAAGGCCAGAAGGGCCGGCGCCGCCCGGAAACTGCGCGATATCGACCGGCGCACGCGCCCCTGCGGCCGCAGCGCCTCGATGTCGCGCCGCGCGCGGCCGAGAATCGTCGCGTCCGCGTCGCGAAACCCGTAGATCGACTGCTTCCGGTCGCCGACGACGAAGATCGACGGCGGAAGGACGCCGCCCGCCAGACCGGCGCCCTCGCCCCATGATTTGACCAGCAGCGAGACCAGCCGCCACTGCGCGCGGCTCGTGTCCTGGAATTCGTCCACGAGCACGTGATGGTAGCGGGCCTCGAGCCGGTACCGGCTCTGCGAGAACTCGTCCATGCGCGCCAGCAGCGCGAGCGTGCGCTCGAGAAGCTCGGCGAAATCGAGGACCGCGTGCGTTTCGAGCTGCCGCCGGAACTGGTGGCTCGCGACCGCGAATGCGCGCCGGACGCCGCGCGCCAGCACGCTGTTCAGATCGCGTTCGAAGGCCGACAGCAGCTCGGCGATGTGCGGCGCCGCAAACGTCAGGCCCCGCGCGTGGCGCTGGAACGCGTCGGCCGAAGGAAAATCGCCACGGTCGTAGGCGCCGGCCAGTTTCTTCCTGGGCTCGCCCCGCCGGGTCAGGAAGTAGTCGCGAATGCCGTCGAGCGCAGCCCGGACGAGCGCCACGGCCTCCGGAGGGGCCGAGCCTGTCCGGACCGTCTCGCCAAACTGCGCGAGGTACCGCAAGTCCGCCGCCACGAGCTGAAATGTCGGGGCGAGCTGCGGACCATCATCGAGGAACCGCTCGAGGCCGCCGGGAAGCGCGCCCATCGCCCCGGCGAATCGACCGGCGACCGTCTGGCACACCTGTTCGCCGGACGGCGGCGCACCGGCCGCGAAGCGGCGCAGGATGCCACGCGCGACCAGGCGGCGATCGAGCAATCGCTCGAGCCCGCGCCGCAGCCTGCTTTCCCCGAGCTGCGCGACGAGCAACCGCAGCGCCTCGTCCTTGACCGCCAGGCGCCGGCAGATCGCCAGCGTCCGGTCGAGCGCTTCATCCTTCACCTGCGCGAGGAGTGTTTCGTCGGCGATGTCGAACCCGGGGTCGAGGCCGGCCTCGAGAGGGAACTCGCGCAAGAGCGACAGGCAGAACGCGTCGATCGTGCTGATCGCGATGTCGCCCAGGCGATCCCGCAGGTCGTGCCACCGCGCCGCGTCAGCCGCCGACAGGGACGCAGCCTTCTGCAGCTCGCGCACGATGCGCTGCCGCATCTCCGCCGCCGCCTTCCGCGTGAACGTGATCGCGAGCACGTTCCTCGGATCGACGCCGGCCTTCAGCAGGTTCAGGTAGCGCGTCACCAGGACCGTCGTCTTTCCGGTGCCCGCGGACGCCTCGAGGACGACGTTCCGGCGCGGATCGGTCGCGCTGTGCCGCGCGCGCTCGTCGCGCCGCGAGATCGCGTCCGGGCCCTCGTCGAAGGGCAAACGCGGGGCCGCGGGAGGCGGATTCGCGCCGGGCGGACGTCGCTCTCTACTGCCCATCGACATAATCCTTCCGGCAGACGCGCGCGTACGGGCAGTAGCTGCACTGGAAGCCGTCGGCGGGGCGCGGCGGGAACGCCCCGCGTTCGATTCCCTCGATCGCTTCCAGCGCGCGGGATTGTCCTTCGGCCACAGCCTGATCGAGCGTCGATCCTCGCGAGGTCAGCCGCACGTACGGATGGCGCTCGCCAAACGCCAGGTACGCCGCGTCGGCCAGCGTCACGTCGCGACCGTCCGCGTCGAATTGCCGGCGGACCTGGATCGCGTAGATCGGCAGCTGGATGGCCCGGCGCACGTCCGGTGCGCGACCGAGCTTGTAGTCGACAATGCGACAGCGATTGCCGTCGAGCACGTCGACGCGATCCGCGATGCCGCGCAGGCTGACGTCCCGGCCGCTCCCGGCCGACTCGATGCGGCACGTCCCGTCCAGGCGGTATTCGAGCAGGCGCTCGATGACCCGTTCGGCCACCCCCGCCTCGGCGCGGAAGACGATCTCGCCGATGCCCGATCGCGCGGGCGATCCGAGCAGCCGGGCCCGCCACAGCACCGCGTCGGCGGGCGGCAGCGCCGCCAGTCGCGTATCGACGAGGGCGGCGAGCATCGAGCGAGCCGCGTCGATGTTCTCGCCGGTGATCGCTCCCCCACCCGAGCGCTGCCACTGCTCGAAGAACGCGCTCAGGATTTCGTGCAGGAACTTCCCCTGGGCTCGCGGGCCCTCGGCCGGGTCGTCATCCGATTCGTCCTGCAGACCAAGGACGCTCTCGGCCAGATACTTGAACGGACAGTCGAGGTAGGTCTCGAGCCGACGCACGGCGTAGGTCCTTACCGCGACCGGGCCGACCGAACCGTGAAAGCGCGCATCAGTGAACGCCGAGCGCTGCTGCCGCAGCGCGGCCCATTGCTGCGCGCTCGGGGCGAGCGCATCGAGGCACGCGGGCTCGAGCGACAGGGCCTCCTCCGGCAGGATGCGCAAGTGTCGAGGGACGTCCTCGGTGCAGACGGCGAGGCCGCTGCGCCCGAGCTCGTCGAGCAGCGGCGAAGGCTCGACCAGCGCGTCGTCTTCGAGGACGAAGGTCGACACCGAGACGCGGCCGCCGGCCAGGCGCAACAAATCTCTGAATGCCGCGCGGGCGCCGGCCAGGCGCAACCGTTCGGGCGGCCACCCGAGCTGGTTGAGCAGCGTCAGCGGATAGAAGATCGTGCGTCCCGCCTTGTCCGGCCACTCGCGTTCGATCAGCCCCACCAGGTGCACGTCGTCGAAATCGCCGTAGCGCGCGGTGTCGGCATCGACCAGGTGAACGCCCAGGCGGCCGGCGCGGGGCGAGAACGTCTGCGCTTCCATCCACCGCCGGATCCTCGACACGAAATCGTCGAAGTCCGCCGGCGGGTCATCGTGCGCGCGGTGCGCGGCCCGCAGCTCGCGAAGCGCGCCGACAATGGCGGCACGCGCGCGCGCCGTCCGCGCCGACAGCGGCAGCGCTTCGTCCGGCGTGCGGCCGTGGGTGTCGAGGAACGCCAGCAGCAGGTCGAAGTGCGCGGAGGCGGGCTGAGTGCGCCGCAACGGTTCGAGTTGCGCGGAGGCCCGAGCCAGGGCCGCAGCGGCAGGCGCGGCCGCGCGCTGCACCCTGGTCGCCTCCGGCCCGCTCCAGAGCGCGGCAACCCGATGCCAGGTCTCGGCGCCTGCAATGCCGCTCGTCTCCCGCAGTGCGCTCTCGAGCGCGGTCACGGCGTCGCGCGAAATCTCGCGGCCGTCATCGTCGACGCCAAAGAAGAAATGCGGCGACCGCAACAGCGCCAGCGCGGGCTTCCGCGCAAAGCCGGAATGGACGAAGCGAAACACCAGGTCAACGGCCGCGGCGAACGGCTCCGCGGCGAGTGGAAGGTCGTCAAACGCCTGGAATGGAATGCCGGCGGCGCCGAGACAGGACTGCGCCAGGTACACGTAGGGCAGCGGACGCTGGCAGATGATCGCCATGCGATCGAGGGGGAGTCCGGACTCCGGACTCCGGACTCCGGACGACGACGAGATTCCGCCCTTGATCCTGCGGGCGATCGAACCGATCTCCTCCTCGCGATCGCGGGCCACCCACCACGGCATGTCCTCGCCGGCAGGCGTCACGAGCACGGGGACGCGGCCCGACAGCGCGGCCGGCTGCCCGAAATCGATCTCCTCGAACCCCGGCAACAGGTCGTTCAGGCGTTCGTGGAAACCCGCCGCCAGCACGTTCTCGGTCGCGATCACGTCGATCTGCTCGAGGCGGGCCAACCGGGCGAGCAGATCGAAGTCCACCGGCCACAGGCCGTCCGAAGCGCACGAGCGATCGCCGACCGTGACCACGACGCGCGTGAACGCGGTCGGGGTGTCGGCCTGGAGCAGGTGTTCGCGCAGCAGGTGTTCGTCCAGCGCACCGGAGGCGGCAACCAGGTTGCGGTACTCGCAAAACGCCGTCACCAGGAACGTCGTCTGTTGCAGCAGGCGTTCCGCGCCGCGATCGATCGGGACCCGCGGCTCCAGCTCCTCGACGAGGAGCCGGTCGAACGCGTCGAGCGTGCGGCCGAGCCGAAGGATCGCGTCGAGGAAGGCGAGCATCTCCGCGACCAGCGCGGGCCTGACCCGGAACGGCGGAACATGTCCCGCGGCGATGGCCTGGCGCGCGGCACGCGCCATCAGCACCTCGCGCTCGATGGCGCTCAATTGCCGCGGCGCCGCGGGTGACGCGTGGTGGAGCCGTTCGTACCAACCGGCGCGGGTGAGGATCTCCGGCCACACGACAACGGGCCGGCCGTCGCCGCCGGGAGCAAGGAGGACCAGGTTTTCGAGGGTGTCTCGCAGTTCGGCGGCCGCGGCGTGCGTCGAGACGAGGACGGCGGTCGCACGAACGTCGCCAACCTCCGGCGTGCACGCCCGGCTCGCGATGGCGCGTTGAAATGCGTGGAGATCGGGCACGCGCACGAGGCGCGTTCGACGGGGAGTGGTCACTTCAGTTCCGGCGGCCGGAGCGCCGCCTGCAACTGTTCGCGCGCCTGCACGAGGAGCAGCATCGCACCGGCGGCGGCCGAGGACGCATCCCACGCGATCTGGAGATCGCCCGACTCGATGGCGCGTGCCCGGCCCTCCGCCGACCGCAGCGCGAGGCGGCACGCGGAAGCGAGCGTCGCGTGGACGCCGCGCAGGTCAGCCGGGGGCGTGACGCTCGTGATCATCCGGTCCACCTGGCTCAGGCGGTCATGCAGTTTCGCGAGCACGCCGGGATCGGGGCCTGCCAGTTGCCGGATGGCTTCGAGCGACGCGCGCGCGCCGTTCAGTTGCTGCATCGGGCGGCGGACCAGGCCCTCGTACTCATGCAGCGCCGGGTATTGCACGTGCCACCGGTCCTGCGTCAGCCGCAACCGCCGGGCGGCCTCGAGCTGCGCCTGTACCGAGGTGATCAGGGCCGCCAATTCCTCCGGCCGTTTGCCACCCAGCCGCTCGTTGCGGCGTCGGATATCGCCGAGCACCGTCTCGACGCCCGGCGGGTCGGCTCGGGAAGCCGCCTCGAGGGCATGGGCGAGCGCGGTCCGCGCCAGGTCACGATAGGCGCGGTCCGTCCGCATCTCGGCGACGATCTCGCCGGTTGCCCCGTCGCGCGTCCGCCTCACCCACTCGCCGCTCATCCCGGGCAACGGGGCCTGCAGGGCGTGCACGGCCGCGCGGAGCAACGCGACGCGGTCCGCGGGAACGTCACTCGCACGCGCGACGCGCAGAACCTGCTCGATGGCCTCGGCGGGGGTCGGCGTCGCGGTCACCACCGGCAAGGGCGGCGGCTCCACGGTGGCCACCAGGTTCAAATCGAACTGGTTCACGCCCGCTTCGGCGCGCAGGTCCGACACCGCCTCGTCCAGCAGGGCCTGGATCTGGCGGACATCGCTCGCGCGGTAGGCGTAATGGTCGCGCGGCCACGTCGCGACGATCCCGCGCGCCTGTTCGATGATCTGGAGGCGCTCGAGCGCGCTGTGGGTCGCAACCACCTGGTTCAGCGCTTTCGCGACGGCCGCCGTGAGCGCCGCGTAGTCCGCCTCGCCGGAGGTCGTCGCGTACTGCGCCGCCCGAACCGAAACCGCGTATTGCTCGGTCTTGGCCAGGTCGACGCTCGACGCAGGCAGGTTGACGATCTG
The DNA here is from genome assembly GCA_003170135.1 of Acidobacteriota bacterium. Taxonomy (GTDB): domain Bacteria; phylum Acidobacteriota; class Vicinamibacteria; order Vicinamibacterales; family Fen-181; genus Fen-181. The sequence continues at coordinate 65,313 of PMZR01000124.1, read as the reverse complement.
CAGCTGGTCCGCCGAGCCGGCGGGGCCGACGGCGATGGAGAAGATGATGCGGTCGCCCACGCGCGCAAAGTCGCCATAGGTGGCAACCGCGGTGCCGTCGCGCAGAAAGACGCGCAACGAAACGGCGTCGGGACGGTCCTCCGCCGCGCGCACACCACCGCCTTGAAGCGTGACGCCCAACATCACCATGACGATGACGCGAAGCGGCCGGATGGGGAATCGACTCAACATGGAATCTGGACCTGTGACGTGAGCTCCAGCGTATGGTGCGTGCCGTTCGCAGTCAAGATCGCGCACCGCCGCAGCCCGGCAGATCGGCGCCGGACGCGACCGTACGACGTCACTGTGGATAACATGTGCACGGCCCGTGCATTTCCTGTGGAGGGCATGTGCCGCCGAAATAAATCGACGCCAAAATGTTCGCAATCCGGCGGATGCTCGCTCCTGCACACCAGCTTCGCGCATCCTTTCGCTTGAACTTGCGCCCGCGGCGCGTAGAATCACTCCTTGCCTATCCCGCCCGCACCCATGAGCACACATCGCTACCAGGAAACCATCGGCGGCCGCGTGTATCACATCGAGGCCGCCCCCGTGCACGCCACCCGGTGGCGCGCGCAGATCGTGCGGATCCCCGGGATGCCCACCGCGCTGATGCCGTTCTACGGCGCGACGCCGGACGAAGCCGCCCGCCAGCTGACCGCGTGGCTGATCCGGGCGCACCAGAATTCCCCGGGCGCGATATAGTCCTTCTCTCGACCTCGATCCATGAACACGAACCTGTTCCGTCCGACCCGGCTCCTTCCGCGCCTGCTGCTGCCGCTCTTCCTTCTGACGATCGCGCCGTCCGCGTGGTCGCAACCGGCCCAGCCGCCGCGCGTGCGGCTGATTGCGACCGGCGGCACGATCTCGAACCGGACCGGCGGCCGCCTGACGGCCGACGACCTCGTCAAGAGCATCCCGGACCTGGCCCGCTACGCGAAGCCCGAATTCGAGCAGTTCTCGAACGTGTCGAGCAGCGCCCTCACGCTTGTGCAGTGGCTGCAGCTGGCCCGGCGCATCAACGAGGCGTTCCAGCAGGATCGCGACCTGGCCGGCATTGTCGTCACGAGCGGCACGGACACGCTCGAGGAAACCGCCTATTTCCTCGACCTGACCGTGCGGGATCCACGGCCGGTGGTCGTCGTCGGCTCGATGCGCAATCCGAGCACGCTCGGCTACGAAGGCGCCGCGAACCTGCTCGAGGGATTCCGCGTGGCGGCCGAGCCGGAGGCGCGCGGCAAGGGCGTGCTGGTGGTGCTGAACGACGAGATCAACGCCGCGCGGGAGGTGACCAAGACGGACGCCCTGCGGCTCCAGACGTTCCAGAGCCGGTCGTACGGCCTGCTCGGCGTGGTTGACGCCGACCGCGTCGTCTTCTATCGCCAGTCGCTGAAACGCCACACGGCGGCCAGCGAGTTCGACGTCTCGAAGATCGCGGAGCTGCCGCGCGTGGACATCGTCATGGTGTACCAGGGCGCGCCCGGCGACATCATCACGTCGGCCGTCGAACATGGCGCGCGCGGGATCGTCGTTGCCGGCGCGGGCGCGGGCGCCACCAGCGGCTCCGAACCCCAGGCGCTGAACGATGCCGCAAGCAAGGGAATCTTCATCGTCACGAGCACGCGGACCGGGAGCGGCCGCATCGCCGCCAGGCGCGCGCCGGCCCAGGTGCCCCCGCCGTCCACCGCGGCCGGCGACGCCACGGCCCAGGCCCGCGGGCGCGCCGCCACCTACATCGCGGCGGAGGATCTCGCCCCGGTGAAGGCCCGCATCCTGCTGATGCTGGCGCTGGCGCAGACGAAGGACCCGGTCGAGGTCCAGCGCATGTTCACGCAGTATTAGTGCACCACGGGCAGGCACGCGGCTTTGACTCGAGCCGGTCGCTGGGCTAGTATTGAGAATTCGAGCCGCCAGTGCGTCGCCGCGCTGGGGCCGCACTCCATGTGGGCCAGTAGCGCAGTTGGGAGCGCGCTTGAATGGCATTCAAGAGGTCAGGGGTTCGACTCCCCTCTGGTCCACCAACCTTCGCTCACTTGCCCGATCCTCATTCCCACAGCCACGCCGCGCCGCGCACGCCGCTCGAGTCGCCGAAGCGTGGCGCGACGAGCGTCGTGTCGACGCGATCCGAGAAGACGTAGCGGGCCCACAGCCGCGGGACGTTCGTGTAGAGTCGTGGGATGTTCGACATGCCGCCGCCGAGAACGATCACGTCCGGATCGACCACGTTGATGACGCTGGCAAGCGCGCGCGCACAACGGTCCTCGTAGCGCTGCAGGCTGGCCTCGGCCGCCGCATCCCCGCCCTCGGCGCGCTGGACGATCTCCATCGGGTTCCGCTCCTCCCCGGTTCTGGCCGCGTGATCGCGCGCCAGGCCCGGCCCGGACAGGAACGTCTCGATGCAACCGCGCAGGCCGCAGTAACAATGCGCCCCTGGGATCTCGTCGGCTCGGGGCCAGGGCAGCGGGTTGTGTCCCCACTCGCCGGCCACGGCGTTGCGCCCGGTCAACACCCGGCCGTTCACCACGATGCCGCCGCCGGTGCCAGTCCCGATGATGACGCCGAAGACAGTGGACGCGCCAGCGGCCGCGCCGCCCCGCGCCTCGGAGAGCGCGAAACAGTTCGCATCGTTCGCCAGGCGGACCGGTCGGCCCAGCGCACTCCGCAGGTCGCGATCGAGCGGACGGCCGTTCAGCCACACCGAGTTCGCGTTCTTCACCAGCCCGGTCGCCGGCGAAATCGTGCCGGGCATGCCGACACCGACGGTCATGGCCTGGCCGACCTGCTCGTCAAGGTCGTGGACCAGCGCCACGACGGCGGCAATCGTGGCGTCGTAGTCGTCGCGCGGTGGCGGCACGCGCCGGCGCAGCGCAATCTGCCCGTCCTCGGCGACCGCCGCGGCCTCGATCTTCGTCCCGCCCATGTCCACGCCGATTCGCAACATATCTCGCTCTTCGTGCCCGGCTAACGCCGCTTCCGCATCCGCGCGTTGGCAGCCTCGAGTCCGCCGATCCGTTTCTCGTGTGTCTTGAGGATCCCGTCGATTTCTTTTCTGTCCTGCTTGCCGCCCTTCTGCAAGCTGACCTGGCTCTCGGCAATCACCCTGATGTCATCCCGCAGGCTTTCGGCCACCACGTCGAAATGGCGGCGCGTGTGTTCGCCCTCCTGACGAATCGCCAACTGCGTCTCGCTGCGGGTGGCCAGCGGTTCGACCGCGGCGGTCAGTTCCTTCTTCGTCGCCAGCGGTTCAACCGCGGCGGCCAGTTCCGCCTTCGTAGCCAGTAGTTCAACCGCGGCGGCCAGTTCCACCTTTGTCGCCAGCGGTTCAACCGCGGTGGCCAGTTCCTTCTTCGTCGCCAGCGGTTCGATGGCCGCAGCCAATTGTGCCTGCGTCGCGAGCGGCGCGATCGCATCGGCCAGTTGCCCCTGCGTCGCGAGCGGAGCGGTCGCCGCGGTCAAGTCCTCCCTGGTGGCGAGATTGGCGGCGGTCTGCGGGAGGCTCTCGCCACCGGGCGATGGCCGAACGGCGTTGCGGATCTCTGTGCGCACCTCCTCGAGCGTCGGCAGCGTTCGCAGAATCTGCTCTACTTGCTGCGTGCGCCGATCGACGTTTCTGAGCAGGCTCTCGGCTTCCATCGGATCCATGGCCGCCCCTCCTGAATGCAACGCGCCGGATCTCGAGGAAAATCCGCGCACTCCGTCCGCTGCGCCCTCCAGACGTCGCGAGTTCACGATACAGAGGGTGCAAGCGTGCTGCCGCTGCGGGATTCAGGCGAGAACGACGATCGCATCGTCGGGCGAGCGCGTCAAGAGTCGCCACCAGGTTCGACGTTACGCCCGTTCAGGCGCAGGCCGGTGTGGCGCTCGTATTCTTCCGGTGTGTCGATGTCGTGGAGCGACCCCGAATCGGTCACCGGCACGTCGAGCACGTCGCAAAGGTGCGCGGCGATGACCGCCCGCGCGCCCACCGCGAAGTCCGCCCCACGCAGATCGACGAACAGCGCGCGGTCGAAGATCACCGGGTGCCCGTGGCGACCGCCCAGCACGGGCCTCGCGACCAGGGGCCGATGCCGCCGATACGCGGCGGCCACCGCGCGGACGGTCGCCGCGCCGACCAGCGGCATATCGACCGGCATCGCCATCACGGCCTGCACGCCCGGCCTGTCCACGACGTCGAGCGCCGCGACGAGCGAGGACAGCTGGCCGCGTTCGAAGCCGCGATTCTCCACGACGCGCGCGAACACGGGCATTCGCGCGATGGCTTCGCTCACCGCGGTGGCAGAGGCGCCCACGACGACGACGAGATCGTCGACACCGGCCTCCGAGAACGTGCGCAGCAGGCGGCTGACAAACGTCTCTCCGTCCCGCCCGATCGGCAGCAGCGCCTTGGGGCGGCCCATGCGGGTCGACGCGCCAGCCGCCAGGATGACCGCGGGAATCATCGGATCCTGCCTGTGGACTATCCTCGAGCGCGATACGAACCCCTTGATGCTACATCGGACGCGGCAGAGCGCCGTGCTAGAATTCAGCCATGCCTGAAACCGAACCCCGGATCCGGTGCCAGCGGTGTGGCGAACAGATGGAACAGCGCGATCCTGCGCCTAGCGACCCGTGGAAACCCGACCAGTTCTGGGTCTGTCCGCACTGCGGGCGCCATTTCTGGTCAACGTTCCCGTCGCCCCCGGCCGGAGAAAAGCCCGTACAGCCGGCTGGGGTCCAGTCAGAACGAGATATGTGAGGGTGGAGAGCGATGTTTCCAGCGGTTCGTCTCGGACGCGATCCCGGCTGTGCCGGCGATCCCGATGACTTCGACGACGAGGAAGACGAAGAGAACGAAGAAGATGAGGACGAAGACGAAGACGAGGACGAGGACGGCGAGAACGGCGAGAAATGGTATGTCGCACCTGCGTCGCGCGGCGTGCACATATAGTCAACCGGCCGCTTGACTTCCCTACGCGAAGTCCCTACACTGGCCGCGTATTTTGAGCTCAGCGTTCGTTCCTGGCGCCGCCGTGCCAGGGCGCAGGGCGTTTTTCCCTGGGTGGCCTCATACCGCTTGTCATGTGACAAGCAGGGGCGCCGTTGTAAGCGGGCCCAGTTCCTGGGATAAGCCCAGGTTTCGTAGAGCGGAGGACACGGGTATGCCGTCCGGCACGATCGCACGACTTCTCATCGACAAGGGCTTCGGTTTCATCCGGGACGAGGGAGGGATCGAGCACTTCTTCCATCGCAGCGCGGTACGCGGCGCCGTCTTCGAGTTGCTTCGCGAGGGGCAGCGCGTCGAGTTCACGCCGGAGGAATCGGCCAAGGGGCCGAGAGCTGGAGAAGTTCGGCTCGTCGAAAGCTAAAACCGACCGCACCAGGCGGTCTGCGCACCTTCTCTCGGCGGAATGTCGTCCAATTTCCGTCTGCCAGGCGCCCGGCTGGCTCGCAGCCGCACACTTGTGTTCTGCCTTGCCGGGCTGGGCGCCCTTCTGGCACTCCTGCCGTTTGTCGGTCGCTTCTTGTACGCCGACGATCCCCCTACAGCGGCCCGACGCCATTGAGCCATACGACCTTTACCAACACGAGCGTCGCGCTACGTCCGGCCGATCGGGCGCACGCTTGGCGCCGGCGCCCGGACGTCCGCTTCGTCCTGCTCGAAGTCGAGAAGTTGGTCGCGTACGGCCTCGGGGTGTCGTGACCGCAATGCGGTAAGATGGCTTCGGAAGCGAACGGGGCCCGGTGGCCCTCCCGGTCTTCAAAATCGGTCGCTCCCCGCGTTTGCGGGGGGGCTGGGTTCGACTCCCAGGCGCTTCCGCCAACCTTCGCTCACTTGGACGGGAACCGAGCTACGGTTGGTCAACCAACCTTCGCGTGAGGCGCCGCCTGCTCGCTCGGGCGAAGGTTGTCCACCCAGCCCGTTGAGCGCAGACTGCAGGGCGAAGGTGGACCTCGTACTCCGGGACCACACGTCTAACAGGGCCGCTCACTCACGCCCTGGACCGCGGCCACCGAACCCATTATCGAGCAGCGTCAGAAAGCGGCACGTGTCGGAAAGGTCTTCGAAGACCACGTCGGCACCGCTCCCGGCCAGCTCCTGCGTGGTGTGTCCGCCGGTCGCGACGGCTGCGGCCGTGGCGCCCGCCGAATGTGCGCAGGCGACGTCGAGTGGCGTGTCGCCGACGACGATCACGCGTTCGAGGGCGGCTGCGTGCGCACCGCACGCGCGGGCACGTTCCAGGGCGACCGGCACGAGGCGATTGCGGTCCGGCGCTTCCTCCCCGTAGGCGCCGCACGCGAAGTACTGCCAGAGGCCGAAGTACTCGAGCTTGATGCGCGCCGCGTCCGAGTAGTTGCCGGTCAGGAGTGCGAGAAACACGTCTGCCCGCGCGTGAAGGGCCTCGAGCAGCGGCCGCACGCCCGGCAGGACGCCCTTGCGCGGGCCGGGTTCCACGATCGCCTCGCTCAGGCGCTCGCGGTATCGCTCGCGAAAACTCGACAGCAGAGCCGTGTCGGGCCCAAGGCCGGCGCGTGCGATGGCATCGGCCACGATGTGCGGATCGGTGCGACCCGGCATCGGAATTCCCCGAAACGCATCGTCAACGAGGAACACGTCGCGAAACGCGCGCGTCATCGCGCGGCCGCCGGCGCCGCCAGTGAGCACCAGGGTGCCGTCGATGTCGAAGAGGATGAGGTATGGCATCGGGACGTCCGGGGCGAGGCGCTCCCTCGGCGCGCCAGCCGCCGAGACGGCCACGTGGCGCGTGGACTACCCATTGTAGACTTTTGTCTCGTCCGACGCGTCTTGCGGAGTGCGCAGCGCGTGGTGCGTCGCCTACGCGGCCTCAGGCCGTACGTCGGCCGCGCGCGGTCCCTTGCTCGAGGGTTCCTCCTCGAAGCTGACGCGCTGTCCTTCGTTCAGTTGATCGAAGGACGAATCGCGCACCGCGCTCCGATGAAAGAACCACTCCTGGCCGCCGTCGTCGCGGATGAAACCAAAACCCCGGTCCCTGACGAGTCGCTTGATCGTTCCCTGCGGCATCGAATCTCCTTCGCTCCTTCGCGGTCGAGTCTGGTCGAGCGTCGCTCCCGTCCCGCAGAGATCAAATTCCATTCCAGATGGGGTCCGATGGCTCGTCAGGAGAACCAGCCGCGAAGACCGCGTCGCCGTAAGACCCCCGTGGCGGGATCGAGATCGAGGTGTCGATCCGCGGCGGCGGTGAAATCACCGTCGCTGCTCGCGATGACCGCCGTCACGCCGCGGGTGCGCACCAATCGGAAGAAGTCGGCGGCCGCGCTGCGGACCTCCGCGCGCGGAATCGCGCCGGTAGGGTGCTCGACCAGCAGGAGCCGCGGTCGGGTCGCGACTGCCCGGGCCACGCGCACGCGAAAGCGTGTCGGCGGCGGCGCGAGACCCGCCGCCACGTCGAGCGCGTCGGGGCGAAGTCCGACTTCCGTCGCGAGCGCCGACACGATCGCGGCTACCTCTTCGGTGAGGGGGTCGAGCTCGAGCGTCAGCGGGATCGCGATGTTCTGGCGGATCGTAAAGGTCTCGAGCAGCGCGACACGGTCGCTGACGATGCCGAAGCGATCGAGGCCGGCGAGCCACGCGTCGGCGTCCGCGACCGCCGCCGTTTCCTCGCCGAATACGCGGACGGACCCCTCATCGGGCAGGGTTGCGCCGGTCACGAGATTCGTCAGGACCTCCGCCGCCGCCGCGTCCAGGCCACTGAGCGCGACGATTTCGCCCTCGGCCACAACGAGGCCGCGCATGCGCAGCGGGCGCAGACCGTGGTAGTCCTTCGAAAGCGCGGTCAGCTGTAACGCGGGCGGCATCGGCAGTAGACAGTAGTCAGTAGGAGACAGTCGTCAGGAAGCGCTGCCATGCGACGACTGGCGGCGCGCCAACGTGTCCAGGCGCTCGAAGTCCTTCGAGGGCAGCGTCACGCGCCCGAGCAGCGGCGCGCCGTGCGTCTGCTCGCCGTGGTAGTCCGAACCGCCTGTCACCGCGAGGCCGCAGCGCTGCGCAATGGCGCTATAGCATGCCACGACCTCGGGGGAATGGTCGGGGTGGTACACCTCGATCGCCTGCATGCCGGCGGTCGCGAGTGCCGGAATCAACTCGTCGCGGCCGAGCAGACCGGGGTGAGCCAGCGAGGCAATGCCGCCCGAGGCGACGATGAGCCGCACGACGTCCGCTGGAGCCGAACCCGAACGGGGCACGAAGGCCGGTTGCCCTTCGGCCAGATAGCGATCGAAGGCCTCGTGGATGTTTGCGACGTGACCGGCACGCACCATGGCGCGCGCGACTTGCGGCCGGCCGATGGCGTGCGGCGGGCGGCTGCCAACCGGAACCACCACGTCTTCGAACGGCACCGGCACGCCGAGTGCGCGCAGCCGGTCGAGCATCGCCTGGACGCGGCGGACGCGATCCTCGCGTTGCCGCTCGAGAAAGCGGCGGAGATCCGCGCTGGGGGGATCGAGGAAATAGCCGAGCACATGCACATCGATGCCGTTCCACACGGCGGTGATCTCGATCCCGGTCACCGCACGCAGTCCCGCGGTCGCGGCATGACGGGCGACGTCCGGTTGCGCGTCGAACGTGTCGTGATCGACAACGCTCAGGACCGTGATGCCGGCCGCTGACGCGCGCGCCACGAGCTCTGCAGGAGAACATCGGCCGTCGCTGGCGTTGGTATGAAGGTGTAGATCGACCATGGGGCAGGTTCGGTGCCTGTGCCACGTGCGCCGCGGCGGCCGGGCGGGGTTCAGCGCGCGATCATGCCTGTGCCCGCCGCACCCGGCCCGCGGGCTGCCGGCGCGGCCTGGCGTTGCGACGACGGGACGTCACGCGCGCCTCGCGGATGAGCAGGTCCAGGTGTGAACGCTCCTCGTCGGCGACTTCGAGAAAGATCTGCTTGCCTTCCGAATCCTCGAATTTCTCGCCGTAGCGCTTGAAGAACCGGTACGACGTCCGCTCGCACTTCATCGCGACCACCAGCGCCTGCGAGTCGGTGATGCCACGGGCCACCTGTTCGGCGCCCGCGGCGAAGAGTCCGTTGGCCGCGCCCTTGAAGAAGAGGAAGGTCGGCCTCGCCTCCAGCTGCGGGTCCTTCGCCAGGAGTTTCTCGTAGCGCGACTCGAGCTTCGCCAGGTGGTCGCGCTCCTCGTTGGCGAGCCGCTCGAACACCGCGCACGCGCGCGTGTCCCTGGCGGATTTGGACGCGCGCGAGTAGAACTCGAGCCCGCTGCGCTCGGTCGCGATCGCGATCCGCAACGCGTCGCGCGCGAAGAGCAGTTCGGTCGTGCCGCCATCGACGGTGGGTGGGCGCCCGGTCCGGCACTGCTCGCACGTGCCGTAGATCTGCAGGACGCTCTGGTTCGCCGAGAAACTGCGCGCCGCCGCGATCTCCTCGATCAGCACCTCGATATCGGAGCTGAGGAACTCCGACGATCGATTGCAGACCTTGCAAATGAGGTGGAAGTGGCGCGGATGCCGGTAGGAATGCTCGAAGCGGAATCGCCCCTCGCCGAAGTCGACCTTTCGCGCGATGCCGGCTTCGACCATCCACTGCAGCGTGCGGTAGACGGTGGCCCGGCTGATTCGCTGATCCTCGCGCCGGCTCAGATCGACGAGATCTTCGGCGCTCAGGTGCCCCTCCTGGCGGAGGAACACCTCGAGAATCAGTTCCCGCTTGCCCGACCGTTTGCCGCCGGCCGGTCGCAGGTCATCGAGGTCCGTAAGAAGATCGACCATAAAAATCCCCGGCCGTCCCGGGGGAGCCTCGGCCGACCGCTGCCGGGCGCGCGGTGACCGGTCACCTGTCAACGATCGGGTTATGCGTGGTGATGACTGTCGTGCGATTCGCCTTGGTCGCTCTCCTCGACGGTGAACGATTGGCCGCACCCGCACGTCGTGACCGCGTTCGGGTTCTTGATGGTGAAGCCGCCGCCCGCGAAATTCTCGACGAAATCGACCTCGGCCCCCTTGAGGTACCGGATGCTGATGGGATCGATGTACAACTTGATGCCGTTCGATTCGAAGGTCTGGTCCGCCGCGCCGGGGGCGTCTTCGATCATCAGGCCGTATTGGAAGCCCGAGCAGCCGCCGCCCTGCACGAACACGCGCAGTCCGCTGTTCTGCTTGTTCTCCTCGGCCAGGAGATCGGTGATTTTCGATGCTGCTGTCTGCGACACGTTAATCATGGGATAGCGCTCTCCTGCCCTGATTATACCTGCATCGGACGCGGCCACGATACGGGAGCAACCGGGCAAGGCGCCCCAGGCCGGCCGTATCTCATTGTTCCAGCGCAGGTTGCGGCTCACACCTTGCCTCGCTTGGGCGCGCGGCCGCATACTGAACGGCACAGCTGCTCGCTCGGCCGATCCCATAACAAATCCGTAATGGGGTCAGGCACCATTTCTCATGTCAGTCTCATTTTCGACGGCCGGTTTTGGCTGGTTACGCCCCGTCGGTTCGGGCGCCCGATCGTTTTCCTGTGTCTTTCACGCAGATCTTGAACGGAGGAAAAGGTGCCAGACCCCATTACAAATCTGAAAGCGAGGGAGGGAGCCGTGACGTCCGAGTACCCGTTCTTCCTGGCGGGACGGTGGGAGCGGTCGGCGACGCCTCTGCCGGTCATTTATCCGTACGACGGCACCGTGGTCGCGCGCACCTGGCTCGCCGGCGATGACGTGTTCGAGCAGGCGACCCGCGCCGCCGTGGCCGCCGCCGACCTCATGCGTGCGCTCCCCGCCTACCGGCGCGCCGAGATCCTCGCCGCCGCGTCCCGCGAACTGGTCGAGCGGCGTGACGAGATCGGCCGGATCGTCTGCCTGGAAGTCGGCAAGTCGATCCGGGATGCGACCGCTGAGGTCGACCGCGCGGCCATGACCTTCAAGGTCGCCTCCGAAGAGGCGCGCCGCATCGGGGGCGAGGTCATCCCGCTCGATCTCGCCCCGCACGGCACCGGACGCTTCGCCCTGACCCGCCGCTTTCCGATCGGCCCGGTCGCCGCCATCTCACCGTTCAACTTTCCGCTGAACCTGAGCGCCCACAAGCTCGCGCCGGCGATCGCGGCGGGCAATCCCGTCGTGCTGAAGCCCGCCAGCAAGACGCCGCTCAGCGCGTTGGTACTCGCCGCCGTTCTGCAGCGCGCGGGCGTGCCTGACGGCGCGCTGAGCGTACTGCCGATGACGCGGGAGACCGGCAATCGCCTGGTCACCGACGAACGCTATCGACTGCTGACCTTCACCGGTTCCTCGGCGGTCGGCTGGAGCCTGAAAGCGCGCGCGGGCACGAAGCGAGTGCTGCTCGAACTGGGCGGCAACGCGGGCGTCATCGTGGACGATTCGGCGGATCTCGACTACGCCGCCCGGCGAATCAGCCTCGGCGGCTTCGCGCTGGCCGGCCAGAGCTGCATCTCGGTCCAGCGCGTGTTCGTCCACGAACGCATCATGACCGACTTCACGCGCCGCCTGATCACGCGCGTCGAGGGACTCCGCGTCGGCGATCCGCTCGATCCGGCGACCGACGTCGGGCCGCTCATCGAGCCGGCCGAAGTGGGCCGCATCGACGCCTGGGTGCACGAGGCCGTCAAGTCCGGGGCGAAGGTGCTGACCGGAGGCCGCCCTCTCGGCAGCACGATGTACGCGCCGACCGTCCTCACCGACGTGCCGGAAACCGCGAAGGTCTGCGCGCAGGAGGTGTTTGCGCCCGTCGTGGGACTCTATCCCTTCACCGACTTCGACGCGGCCGTCGCCGCGGTGAACCGGTCCGCCTATGGCCTCCAGGCCGGCGTGTTCACCCGCAACCTCCACCACGCGTTCCACGGTTTCGAGCGCCTCGAGGTCGGCGGCGTCATCGTGAACGACGTCCCGTCGTGGCGGATCGACCACATGCCGTATGGCGGCGTGAAGAACTCGGGCCTCGGCCGCGAGGGCCCTCGCTACGCGATCGAGGAGATGACGGAGCTGCGGCTGATGGTGGTGAACGAGGAGGTCGGGTCGTAGACGGGTCGGGGAATGTGAACGCGGGCTGAAGCCCGGCGGTCCCGCCGCGTGGAGGCGGGACCGCCGATCTTCAAACGCGGCACGTCTTACACCTTCAACGCCTCCAGGTGGCCCGCCGACTCGGTCTCGACGTCCTTGTGCAGGCTGTTGCCGTGCGCGTCCATCGTGACGATGGCCGCGAAGTCGCGAACCTGCATGTGCCACATCGCTTCCGGGATGCCGAACTCGAGCAGCGACACGCCGTCCACGCGCTCGACGGTCCTCGCGTAGAACTGCGCCGCCCCGCCGATGGCGCTCAAGTACACCGCGCCGCACTCTTTCATCGCCTGCAGCGTCTTCGCCCCCATGCCGCCCTTGCCAATGATCCCGCGCACACCGTACTGGCGAATCACGTCGGCCTCGTACGGCTCCTCGCGGATGCTGGTGGTCGGTCCCGCGGCCATCATCTTCCAGCCATTGCCGTTTTTGAGGACGACGGGCCCGCAGTGATACAGCATGGCGCCGTGCAGATCGACGGGCGGCTGGTTCTTCATCAGATAGCTGTGGACGTTGTCACGACCCGTGTACATCCGTCCGGTGATGAGCACGACGTCGCCGACCTTCAGCGATCGGATCGTCGCCTCGTCAACCGGCGGCGTCAGCGCGATCTCGCGGCCGGTGCGCACGAAGCCGGCCTGGTCCGCCATGGGCACGACGGGGCTGGCCGGATCGCGATACAGCCACCGGCCAATCGCGCCCGTCTTCGCGTCGAGCACCACGCCCAGGCGCCGGAACGCCCAGCAGTCGTAGGCCACCGACACGAAGAAGCACGCCGGCAGGCGGTTGATTGCGCCGATCTTGCACCCGATGAGGGTGGTCTTCCCGCCGAAGCCCATCGGGCCGACGCCGAGCGAGTTGACCGTCCCCATGATGGTCGCCTCGAGGTCGCGCAACTGGGGATCGCCGTTCACGTCGTCGAGCGTGCGGAAGAGCTGCTGCTTGGCGAAGTTGTAGCCCGCGTTACGGTCCCCGCCGATGCAGACCCCGATCGCCCCCGGCGCGCATCCCTTGCCCTGCGCCTGCCACACCGCGTGCAGGATGCACTTGCGCACGCCCTCGAGTGTACGGTCGGCCCGGCCGAGGCTGCCGAGGTCCGCCGGCAGCGCGTACTGCGTGTTGCAGTTCTCGCAGCCGCCGCCCTTGAGCAGCAGCTTGACTTCGATCTCATCCCGATCCCCCTGTTCGAAGTGGATGACCGGGGTGCCCGGGCCGAGGTTGTTCCCCGAGTTCTTGCCCGTGATGGAATCGACCGAGTTCGGTCTGAGCTTGCCGCGTCGCGTGGCCTCGGCGATGGCCTCGCGGATCTGGCCGGCGATCCAGATTTGGTTGACGCCCACCGGCACCTTGACCTCGAAGGTGGGCATGCCGGTGTCCTGGCAGATGGCCCCTTCGCTCTCGGATGCCTGATCGATGTTCTGCGCGATGATCGTGAACGCCTGCGCTGCATTCGTGCCAGCCGCTTCCCCTTGCCGGGCGGCTCTCATGGCAGCGCGGACGTCGGGCGGCAGTTCGGTGGACGTCTTGACGACGAGTTCGAGCATGCTATCGAAAAATGCTGGTAACATGCCGGAGAGTATAATGCTTGCGTTGAACTTGTGCACCCCGTGCAGCGGCCGGGCATGTCGCCCCGCTGCGGAACGCCGCTTCCTGTGGCACAGCGCATAGAACGCGATCCCCTGGGCGATCTGCCCGTTCCTGCCGACGCCTACTACGGCATCCAGACCCAGCGCGCCGTGCAGAATTTCCCGATCAGCGGCCTGCGCGCGCCGGATGACCTCGTCGTCGCCACCGTGCTCATCAAGAAGGCCGCGGCCGAGGCGAACATGTCGCTTGGCCGGTTGGACGGCCGCATCGGCCAGGCCATCGTGCGCGCCGCGGACGAGGTGCTGGCCGGCCACCTGCGCGACCAGTTCGTGGTGGACGTCTACCAGGCCGGCGCCGGCACGTCGCACAACATGAACGCCAACGAGGTCCTCGCCAATCGCGCAGCGGAGACCCTTGGCGAACCGCGCGGGGCCTACACGGTCGTGCACCCGAACGACCACGTCAACATGGGCCAGTCGACCAACGACACCTTCCCGGCGGCGACCCGCCTGGCGTTGCTGCTTCGAACCGGCGATCTCCTGAAGGCAGCGCGAGCGCTTGCGGCCTCGTTCGGCATCAAGAGCGAGCAGTTCGCCGGCGTGCTGAAGGTCGGCCGCACGCACCTGCAGGATGCCGTGCCCATCACGCTCGGCCAAGAGTTCAGCGGCTACCAGGCCTGCCTCGATCGCGCCGCCGACGCCATCGAGACGGCGGCCGGCGATCTGGGCGAGTTGAACCTGGGGGCGACCGCCGTCGGAACGGGGCTGAACGCCGGCGAGGCGTACGTCGAGCGGGTCATCGCGAATCTGTCGCGTGCGACGGGCCTCCCGCTGCGGCCGGCGACGAACCTGTTCCGCGTCACCCAGAGCATGGGCGACATCGTCGCCTACTCGGGTGCCCTTCGACGGCTGGCCGTCGAACTGGGTAAGATTGCGAGCGACCTGCGGTTGCTCAGCATGGGGCCGCGCGCCGGGCTGAGCGAAATCACGCTGCCGGCCGTGCAGCCGGGCTCGTCGATCATGCCGGGCAAGGTGAACCCGTCGGTACCCGAAATGGTGAACCAGGTCTGCTTCCAGGTCATGGGATGTGACCTCACCGTGGCCACAGCGGCGGAGGCGGGCCAGCTCGAACTGAACGTAATGATGCCGGTCATCGCCTGGAACGCGATCCACGCGTCGACGATCCTGCGCCAGTCGATGACCGTGCTGCGAACGCAGACCGTGGAGGGCATCGAGGCGAACGTCGAGCGATGCCGCGAGCTGCTGGATCGAAGCACCGCGACGGCCACCGCGCTCAGCCCCTACATCGGGTATGCGGCGACGGCCGAGATCGCGAAGGAAGCCGTGCGAACCGGCAAGTCGATTCGCGACATCGTGCTCGCGCGCGGCTTGCTGAACGCAGAACGCCTGGATGCGATCCTCTCGGTCGAGGCCATGACCAGACCGGGGATCGCCGGCGGACCGGAGGGGCGATGAACGCGACTCGCGCCTGCCTGGTTCTCTGCGTCGTGCTGGCAGTGGCCGCGTGCATCGGACTGCCCGGCTGTTCGGTCCGGCAGAACGCCGCGACCGCCACCACGCAGCCGCCGCCACAGTCGCCGCACGGCAAGCTGTTCGCGCCGGTCGACCTGGGACTCCTCGAGGCGCCGGACCGCGATCGCTGGCAGAAACCCGAGCAGGTGATGATGGCACTCGGCATCGCTGACGGCTCGGTGGTCGGCGATCTGGGCGCCGCGGGCGGCTGGTTTACCATCCGCCTCGCCCGCTTCGTCGGGCCAGCCGGCCTCGTCTACGCGGAGGACGTCCAGTCGCAGATGATCGAGGCCATCGAGCGGCGCGTGAAGCGCGAAGGGCTGCCGAACGTCAGGACGGTGCTCGGCGACACCAGGGATCCGCACCTGCCCCCGCACCGCCTCGACGCGATTCTCATCGTCGAGACGTACCACGAGATGGAAGACCCGGTGACGCTGCTGCGCAACGCGGCCGGCGCCCTGAAGGCGCAGGGCCGGATCGGGATCATCGACTACAAAAAGGACGGGCTGGGGCCCGGCCCGTCGCTCGAGGACCGCGTCGATCCGGCGACGATCGAGCGTGACGCGAATGCCGCGGGCTTGCGGTTGATCGAGCGGGAGACCTTCCTCCCCTTTCAGTTCTTCCTGATTTTCGGGAAGCAGGAATGACGCGCGTGCCCGCGCAGACGCGCCGGCCCCGGTCGTCGAATGTTGATATGCCCGATCCGTTGATGCCCGCGTTCCTGCTCGAGCAGCAGCGGTTGCTCGCCACAGCACTCGATCGGATGGCGCCGCCGCCGCACCGCCCGCCCTCGGACGTTCACCGGTCCATCCGCTATACGCTGCTCGGGCCGTCCAAGCGCGTACGCGGCGTGCTGACGCTGGTCGTCGCCGACTTGTTTCCGTCGCCGCAGGAGGCCACCTCGGCCGCGGCCGCGATCGAGTTCGTGCACGCCTCGTCGCTCATCCTCGACGACCTGCCGGCGATGGACGACACGCCGACCAGGCGAGGCCGGCCCGCGAATCACGTCGAGTTCGGCGAGGCGACGGCGATCCTCGCGGCCGTGGCGCTGCTGAACCTCGCGTTCGGCCGCCTGGCGGCGGCCTACGCACCGCCGCTGGCCTCCGCCCTCGCACGCGTCCTCTCCGACGCCATCGGATCGGACGGGCTCATCGGCGGACAGGCCGCGGACCTGCAGCTTCCGGCGCACCCGTTACAGCTGTCGGAGATTGAACCGGTCGATCGCCGGAAGACGGCCGTCCTGTTCCGCGCCGCGGCCGAGTGCGGCGCCATCGTTGGTGGCGCCGGCGGCGCGGACGCGCAGACGCTCGCCGGCTTCGGCGACCGGATCGGGCTGGCGTTTCAGATTGTCGACGACATTCTCGACAACGAGAAGGACGTGGCGCCGCACGACGCGGGCGAGCGGCGAGGCCATGCGGCGGCCATCGAGAACGTCGTGGAGGCCCGACGCCGCGCAGAGGACCTGGTCGAAGCCGCGATCCTGTCGCTCAACGGGTTCGGCCCGCGGGCGGCCCGCCTGCGGGAGCTGGCGCGGTTTGTCGTGGAAAGGTCGGAGTGAGTGAGCCGACCCCGGGGCCGAAACCCCGGGGCGTCGGTCACTGACGGGTGTCGGTCGGTGCCCGCCCCAGGCCGGTCAATCGCCAGACCGCGGGAAGCGCGGACGCCGCCACGCAGATCTTCATGACGTCGGCGACGAAGAAGGGACCGGCGCCCGAGACGAGCGCCGCTCGCACGCCGAGTGCCTGCGGCAGGCGGGCGCCGAAGGCGAGCCACGCCACGCCGGACGCATAGATGACGGCGAGCCCCGCCGCCATCGCCACGACCGAGCGCAGGTACCGTCGATCGAACCCCCGCTCGGCCAGCGCACCGACGATCCAGGCGGCGATGGGATAACTCATGAGATAGCCGCCCGTCGGCCCGAGCAGCCGCGCCGCGCCCGGCGGCAGCAGCGGGGAACTGGCGAAGACCGGTAACCCTGCCAGGCCGGCCGCCAGGTACAGCACCTGGCTGTAACAACCGAGGCGGCTGCCAAGCGCCGCGCCGGCGAGCAGGACGATCATCGGCTGCAGCGTGAACGGCACCGGGGTGAACGGAAGAGGAATGCTGACCTGCGCGGCCGCTGCCGTGAGCGCCGCCACGAACATGACGGATCCGACCCGGATTGCCCGGGCGAGAGGCTCCGACCTGGCCTCACCGGCAAAAGTCGACACCAGCGGCGAGTACCTGACAGCCGAGACGTTGTTCGGACCCATTGTGCGGATTGTAGCTCATGAAGAAAGCGCTGACAATTGCGGGCAGTGATTCGGGAGGCGGCGCCGGCATCCAGGCCGATCTGAAGACCTTCGCCGCGCACCGCGTCTGGGGGACGAGCGCCATCGCCGCGGTGACCGCGCAGAACACGCTCGGCGTCACCGCGGTGCAGGCCCTTTCCGCCGACGTCGTGACCGCCCAGATCGAGGCCGTCGCCGCCGACATCGGCGTCGATGCCGTCAAGACCGGCATGCTCGCGACCGCCGCGATCGTCGAGGCCGTGGCGGCGGCGATCGACACGCTCGAGTTGCCGAACGTGGTCGTCGACCCGGTGATGATCGCCAAGGGCGGCGATCGCCTCCTCGAGGACGAGGCGGTCACGGCCATCAGGTTGGAACTGCTGCGGCGCGCGCGCGTGGTCACGCCCAACGCGCAGGAAGCCGAGATCCTCGCAGGCATGACGATCGTCTCGCTCGACGATGCCCGCGAGGCGGCCAGGCGCATCTTTGCGCTGGGGCCGGGCGCCGTGATCGTCAAGGGCGGCCATCTGCCAGGTGCGGAGGCGATCGACCTGCTCTTCGACGGGCACGGGTTCGTGGAATTGCGCGGGCCGCGCATCGAAACGCGGAACGCGCACGGCACCGGCTGCACGTTTGCGGCGGCGCTCGCGGCGAACCTCGCGTTCGGCAGGAGCCTGCGCGATGCGGCGGCCAACGCCAAGCAGTACGTCGCCGGCGCCATGCGTGCCGGGTTTCCGATCGGCGGCGGCCACGGCGTGCTCGATCATTTCTGGAACGTGCCGGGCCTCAGCCTGGGACCGGAACCGCCGGCCGGCCGCTGATATACTGACGCGATGGACGATCTGGTCGGCATGACGGCGGATCCGCTGGATCCGGCGCGCATTGCCGCTGTCGTGGACCGGGCGGGTGGCTCGGACGGCGCCTGCGGCGCCGTCGTCACGTTTGTTGGCGTGGTGCGGGGCGAGAACGCCGGGCGACGGGTACGCCATCTCGATTACGAGGCGTTCGAGCCGCTTGCGTTGCGCACCTTCCGCTTGATCCTGCAGGAAGCGACTGGCCGTTGGCCGGGCGTGCGCATGGCAGTCCGGCATCGCACCGGTCGCCTCACGCCGGGCGAGGCCAGCGTCGTGATCGCCGCGGCGTCGCCGCACCGGACCGACGCGTTCGCGGCGTGCCGGTATGCGATTGAACGCGTGAAGCAGATTGCCCCCATCTGGAAACGGGAGTTCTTCGAGGGTGGTGACGTGTGGATTGAAGGCGCGACCGCCGACCCGCACGACGACGCCGCCCGCGAGCAGGCCTACCGTCGCGCATGCGCATAACGGTCCGACTCTACGCCCGGTTGCGCGATCTCGCCGGCGCCGGCGAACTCACGCTCGAGGTGCCGGCCGGCGCGCGCGTGGCGGACGTCTGGCGTTCGGTGGTCGCGGAGCATCCAGGCCTCGCGCCCCATGCCTCGTCGGTGTCGGCGGCGGTCAACGCCGACTTCGCGCGCATGGACGCGGCCGTGTCGGACGGCGACGAGGTGGCGTTTCTTCCGCCCGTGTCGGGCGGGCAACAGGTGGGATGAGTCGTTATGCTTGAGAAGCTCGAGTCGGTCGAGCGCAAATACAACCAGCTGTCGGCGCTGCTGGCGGATCCCGTCGTGCAGGCGGACTCCACGCAGTACCGCACGCACGCGAAGGCGCTCGCGGAGATCCAGCCGCTGGTCCAGGCCTTCCAGCAATACAAGTCCGTCGCGTCTGAACTCGGACAGGCCCAGGAACTGCTGAAGGGCCAGGACGCCGAGATGCGGGAACTGGCCCAGGACGAAGTGCGCAGCCTCGAAGCGCGCAAGGAGGCGCTGCTCGCGCAGATGAAGCTCCTGCTCCTGCCCCGGGACCCGAACGACGACAGGAACGTCATGCTCGAGATCCGCGCCGGCACCGGCGGCGACGAGGCGGCGCTGTTCGCGGCGGAACTCTTCCGGATGTACACGCGGTTCGCCGAGCGGCAACGGTATCGCGTCGAGGTGATGTCGAGCAGCGAGACCGGCGTCGGGGGCCTCAAGGAAGTGATCGCGATGATCGAGGGTCGGGGCGCGTACAGCCAGCTCAAGTACGAGAGCGGCGTGCACCGGGTGCAGCGCGTACCGGAGACCGAGGCGAGCGGGCGCGTGCACACCTCGACGGCGACCGTCGCCGTGCTTCCGGAAGCCGAGGAGGTCGACATTCAGATCAACGAGAAGGACCTGCGCATCGACACCTTCTGCTCGAGCGGCCCCGGCGGCCAGAGCGTCAACACGACCTATTCGGCGGTCCGCATCACGCACATCCCCACGGGCCTGGTGGTCAGCCAGCAGGACGAGAAGTCGCAGATCAAGAACAGGGCGAAGGCCCTCAAGGTGCTGCGGTCGCGTCTCTACGACATGGAGATGCGCAAGCAGCAGGAAGCGATCGCCAAGGACCGGCGCAGCCAGGTGGGGACCGGCGAGCGGTCCGAGAAGATCCGCACCTACAACTTCCCGCAGAGCCGCATCACGGACCACCGCATCAACTTCACCACGCACCAGCTCACCGACGTCCTGAACGGCGACCTCGCGGAGCTGCTCGAGCACCTCGTCGAAGACGATCGGGCCAGGAAGCTGAAGGACGCGACGGATTCCGAGTCGTAAGCCGCAGGTTCACGCGATGGGTCGGCCGCAGAAGATCTGCGCGCGGGCCCCGACGCGCGCTCGCGCGATGAGGAGGGACGTGACGCTCCACGCCGAGATCGCTCACGCGCGGCACACGCTCGAGCAGGCCGGCATCGACCGCGTCGAGGCCGCGATAGATGCCGATTTGCTCGCCCGCACCGTGCTCGGCTGGGACCGGGCGCGCCTGCTCTCGTCGTTGACCGAACCCGCCCCGCCCGGTTTCCAGGACGCCTATGACGCGCTCATCGGCCGGCGTTGCCGCCACGAGCCGGCCGCCTACATCGTCGGGCAGCGCGAGTTCTGGCGCCGCGATTTCGAGGTGGGGCCGGGCGTGCTCGTGCCCAGGCCGGAGACCGAGATCATCATCGAGGAGGCGCTCGGCCGCCTGGCCCATCGCGGGGTCGCCTCGGTCCCGGGCACCGGGCGGCCTCCGCTTCGCATCGCCGACGTCGGCACCGGCAGCGGCTGCTTGGCCGTCACGCTCGCGATCGAGCTGCAGGGCGCGTCGCTGGTCGCCACCGACACGTCACGCGCGGCGCTCAGGATCGCCGGGCGCAACGCGGCGCGCTACGACGTGACCGATCGCATCGACTTTCTGGAGACGGACCTGCTGGCGGAAGCCGATGCGCGCTTCGATCTGATCGTCTCGAACCCGCCTTACGTTCCCGCGTCCGACATGGCGCAGCTGCCCTCGGACGTGCGTGACTACGAGCCGCGCGAAGCGCTGCTCGGTGGCGAGGACGGCCTCGACGTGATCAGGCACCTGTTGCTGCAATGCGAGAGCAGATTGCACGAGGACGGCCTGCTGATCTTCGAGTTCGGGTTCGGGCAGGAGACGGCGGTCAGCCGCGCGATCACGGCGCGCCCGGTGTTCCGTCTCGACACGATCCGGCGCGACCTGCAGGGGATTCCGAGGACCGCCGTCGTGCGGTGGCAACCCGGACACGAAGCGCCTGGGAGGGGAAATCAGCGCCTGGGGCTCGGGGCCACGGATTCGGAGGCGAGGGACCAGAGATGACCGACTGCTTGTTCTGCCGCATCATCGCGGGCGCCGCTCCCGCGTCGACGATCTACGAAGACGACGACATCGTGGCCATCAACGACATCCACCCCCAGGCGCCGCTGCACGCACTGGTCATGCCGCGCCGGCACATCGCGACGTTGAACGACCTCGCGCCCGACGACGACGCCCTGGTCGGGAAGATGCTGAGACGGGCGGCGGCGATCGCCAAGGAACAGGGACTGGCCGAGCGAGGCTACCGCACGGTCTTCAACTGCAACCGGGATGCCCTGCAGTCCGTGTTTCACATCCACCTGCACGTGCTCGGCGGCCGGCACTTCGGCTGGCCGCCGGGCTAGTCGCAGCGCCGCAGGTCAGCCCCCGATGCGGACGTGCATCGCGCACGCTTCGAGCACGGCACGAGCGGTGGCAATATCGGCGTCGGAGGCGGCCGCGGTGCCCGCGAGAGGATAGCTCCGGCCGAGGCGGGGGTACTTGGGCTCCCCGAGGCGATGGTAGGGCAACAGGTCCACGCGATCGACGCGCAGCACCGAGCGCGCGAACTCCGCGGTTCGCCGCAGGTTGTCCGCCTGGTCGTTGCAGCCGGGCACGAGCGGCAGGCGCACAACCACCGAAGCGCCCGACGCGGCCAGGCGCGTGGCGTTCTCGAGGATGCGCGCGTTGCCGGCGCCGGTCAGCCGGCGGTGCTCGATCGGGTCCATGTGCTTGATGTCGAAGAGGAACAGGTCCACGTGCGGCGCGACGAGCGCCA
The DNA here is from genome assembly GCA_003170135.1 of Acidobacteriota bacterium. Classification (GTDB taxonomy): domain Bacteria; phylum Acidobacteriota; class Vicinamibacteria; order Vicinamibacterales; family Fen-181; genus Fen-181. Next base: position 43,412 of record PMZR01000124.1, on the reverse strand, counting down.
CGTCCTCCCACGGCGCCTCGCCACAGGTTTCGACCGTCGTGTGGAATCCCACGTAGTCGCTCTTGTAACGCCGGAGCAGCTCGGCGGCGAACGCCGCCTGCGCGAAGGGCTCGCCGCCCGAGAGCGTCAGCCCGCCCCCCGAGCGGCTGAAGAAGATCGCATCGCGTCCCACCTCGCGCAGGACCTCGTCCACGCTCATCGCGCGGCCGACGACCGTCATGGCTTCGGCCGGGCAGCCTGTCGCGCACGCACCGCACGTGTCGCACCGGACGCGATCCACGTGGCGCCGGCCGGACCGGTCCAGCGCGATCGCGTTCCGTTCGCACACCTCCACGCATGCGCCGCACGACAGGCACTTCTCACGAATCCACGTGAGCTGCGGCTCGGCGGCGTGCGATTCGGGGTTACAGCACCAGCGGCACGAGAGCGGGCAGCCTTTCAGGAATACGGTCGTCCGAATGCCCGGGCCGTCGTGCAGGCTGTATTGGCGGATGTCCCAGACGGTACCGTTCATGTGGTCCGAAGTCCTTCCGACGTCCGCTGTCCGCGCCTTCCTCCCCCGCCTTCCGCCTTCCGCCGCCGTCCGCCTCAGTTACAGCGCGTGCTCGGTCCGCGAGAGAATCTCACGCTGGATTTCAGGGCTGAGCAGCACGAAGTAGTCCGAATAGCCGGCGACACGGACGAGCAGGTTGCGGTACTGTTCGGGACTGGCCATCGCATCCTCGAGGATCGCGCGATCGATGACGTTGAACTGGACGTGATGGCCGCCCTGGTCGAAGTAGCCGCGGATGAGGGCGGCCAGCTTGTGGAGATCGGCGTCGGTCTTCAGGCATTCCGGGCTGATCTTGAGGTTGAGCAGCGTGCCGTTGGTCCGCGCGTGGTCCAGCTTCGCAATCGAGCGCGCCACCGCGGTCGGGCCGCGCCGGTCGTGGCCCTGGACCGGCGAGACGCCCTCGGACAGCGGCGTGCCCGCGCGCCGACCGTCCGGCGTCGCGCCCGTGGTCTCCCCGAGCGCGATGTGCGCGGTCGTCGGCAGCAGGTCCACGAAATAGCGCGCGCCCTGCACGTCGCGGTGCTTCTCCACCTCGCCGCAGAATATCTGCTGCGTCAGCACCGCCAGATCGTCGGCGGCGTCGTCATCGTTGCCGTACTGCGGGGTCTTGTTCACGAGCGCCTGCCGCAGCAGCTCGTAGCCTTCCCAGTTCCGGTCGAGCGCGTCCTTCAGCTGCGCCATCGTCCACGCGCCGTCGTCGAAGACGAGCTTCCTGATGCCGGCCAGGCTGTCGGCGACGGTGCCGATCGCCACGCCGGACATCGTCGCGATCTTGTAGTGCGATCCGCCCGCGTGCCAGTCGAGCGCCTGCTCGACGCAGTCGTCGATCACGGCGGAGGTGAACGGCACCGGGCACCACGTCGCATAAATGCCGCGGACGATGTTGTCGTAGCGCACCTTCATGTCGACGAAGAACGCCACTTGCGCGTGGAATGCCGCGACGATGGCGTCGAACGTCGAGAAGCACGCCGGATCGCCCGTGCGCGGGCCGAGTGGCTCGCCGGTCAGCCGATCGACGCCGTCGTTGAGCGCCAGCTCGAGGCATTTCGCGAGGTTGAAGTAGCCGCTCGACGCCATCCGATCCTTGCCGTCGCAGTAGCACGCGACGCACCCGTTCAGGCTGCTTGCGCGGGCGTCCTCGAGCGTCTTGCCGCGGCTGACCATGCCGAGCACGAGCACGTCGCTGTTGAACATGACCGGCATGCCCATGCCCTGGCGCAGGAGCTCGCAGCACCGGAGCAGGAATGCGGGCATCGTCTTCGAGCTGATCTGCGCCGAGAGGCCCGGCTGCGGGAGCTTCGTGTGGTCCAGCGCGGTGAGGCACATGAACGACAGTTCGTTGGTCGCGTCGTGCCCCTGGCGCGTCAGGCCGCCGATGTTCAGGTTCTGGAAATCCGGGTACGAACTGCTCGTCTGCGATTCGCCCGCGTCCTTGGCCAGCGTGATCTCGTCGAACTTCACCCACAGCAGGTCGAGCAGCTCCTGCGCCTCGTCCTCTGTCAGGTCGCCGTTCCCGACGCTGTGGCGATAGAACGGATAGAGGTACTGGTCGAAGCGCCCGGGACCGAACGCGTGGCCGCTGGTTTCAAGGTTCAGCACGAGGTGCGTGAACCAGAACGACTGCAGCGCCTCATGAAACGTCTCGGCCGGATGCTCCGGCACGCGCGCGCAGATGCGGGCCACCGCGTTCAGCTCGCCCCGACGCCTGGCGTCCGGCTCGACGGCCGCCAGGCGCCGCGCTTCCTCGGCGTGACGGCCGGCGAACGCCACGACGGCGTCGCAGGCAATCGCAACGGATTCCAGGAACCGCGTGCGCGGCTGGTACAAGGCATCGTCGGCGCGCAGCGAGGCGAGGACGCGCTCGACATCGGCGCGCACGCCTCGAACGCCCCGCGCGAGGATCTTGTCGTACGCGGCGTTGAAGTGGCCGATCGTGCGTGAGCGGAAGTAGTGATACAGGACACCGCGCTCGTCGGCGCGCCACTGCTCGGCGGGCACCGCCTCGAGAATCCGGTCGTACACCTGCCGGCCGCGCCAGTAGGGAAACACCTCGTCGCGCAGCAGGCGCCTGGTCTCGTCACTGACGAAGAACGGCGTGTCCTTCCGCGTGGCCAGGCGGTCGAGATCCCGTTCGACCCAGGCCGCGTTGATTTCGGGATACACCGGCGATGCGCGGGGCTTTCGCGCCTTCATCCCGACAATCAGCTCACCATCCTGGATCACGATCGGGTGCTCTTCGAGAACCCGCTGCAGCATGCGGGCACGCCGAATCGCAAGCGGCTGGCCCTCGGTCTCGCGGTGGCCGCGCGTCACCGACAGGGCGCGCTCCGCGAACAACTCGGGCGGCGTCGACTGGTTGCGTTCGACTCCGCGCCGAACGCGCGCCGAGCAGCCGACCTCGGGATGCATGATGTGCGAGTTGACCTGTGGGTGCACGGTCGCGATTGTGCCACAAAGCACCGCGGACGAGGCATGGAGTTTGTGGGCACGTGACAAGCGGCCCGATTCGACCGACAATCAATCCAGGCGGACACGAAGCACGGTGCACCTGGCTGTCCCGGGAGGTCCATCATGGAACCGCCATCAACCGTCGTGCTGGCCGTCTCGCGGCAAATAGGCAGCGGCGGGTCGTACATCGGCCAGGCCGTCGCCCACCGCCATGGGTTGAAGTACCTGGACCGCGAGATCCTCGCTGAGGCCACCAGGATGCTGGGGGCCGAAGACCAGAACCTGGCGCACCTCGAAGAACACGTCGCCAACACGTGGGTCAGGTTCACCCGCCATCTCTCGCTCGGGCCCCCCGACGCGCTGTTCACGCCGCCGAGAATCCGTGAAACGATTTTCGAAGAGGAGCTGTTCCAAATCGAACGGCAGGTCATCCGCGAGTTGGCCGCGCGCGAGGACTGCGTCATCATCGGCCGCGGGGCTTGCTTCGTACTGGCCGATCGCCCGGGACTCGTGAGGGTCTTCGTCCACGCCCCCGAAGCGTTTCGTATCGCGCAACTGGAGAAGACGCTCGGCCCGCAGGACCGCCCTGCCATGCGCGATCTGATTCGGAAGAGCGATCGGGACCGAGGGAAGTTCGTGCGAGCGGTCTGTAATTGCGACTGGACCAACGCCTGCCACTACGACCTGACGGTCGACCCGGGCAAGATCGGCCTGGACGCCGCAGCGGACCTGGTCGCAAGAGTCGTCGAGGACCGGCTGCACGAGCGAAAGGCGGGCATGCCGCAAACAAGAGTGCCGCCTGACTGAGTGACGCCAGGCGCTCGCTCACCGCGAGTCGTCGGTCGTCGCGATCGGCGTGCTGGCGGCGTAGTACGCGGCGTTGAACAGCACGCGGAATGTCCCGTATGTCTGGCCGCGGAACTGGCACCGGAAACCGACCAGGATGACCCGGCCCTTGCCCGATCGCACCTCGACCAGCGCGGCGCGCCTGTCGAGGAGCTTCTCCCCGAGAATCCACCCGCTCCGAAGCGGCTGCTCGGCGGTGTAGATCGCCAGCGGTGTCGCCGCCTGGTCGCCAACGGCCGGCGCCAGTTCGAACGCCGGGCTGCGCAGGAAGAAGATATCCGCCGCCGGCCCGAATCCCGCGGTCAGGAAATGCCGCGGATCGACGTCCACCTGGAGGATCGAACCGGGGCAGAAGAATTCCTGGGGTCTGCGATCCGCGAGCACGTTCTTCACGGGGAGCGCCATCTGCTGGATGACGAAATCCGCCGCGGCATCGAGCGCCACCAGCGTCCCGCCGGCGCGCACGAAGTCAGCCAGGCTCGCGGCGCCATCCGACCAGAGACCGCCCGCGTAGGGTGCGGGAAGCGTCGGCGCGCCCTGCACCGACGATTCGCCGCTGACGATCTCGCGCGTGCCCATGCTCGGCAGGATGATGACGTCGAGCGTGCGCGCCAGATCCCCGTGCCTGACGTCGTCGTTGTGCAGCGTCCGGTATGGCAGTTCGAACCGATCGAACACCCACCGTGTCCAGCCTTCATCGGGATTGCCGCCCCATGGCTGATACAGGCCGACGCGCGGGGCCGCCAGGCGCCGGCCGGCCGGAACTCTCGACACGGGATGGGCGATGAGTGGCAGCCCCTCGATCGCCCGCGCGACGGCGGCCGCACCCTTCCCATCTGTCCGCACCACGAAACTGTGACGGGGAAGCAACCCGTCGCCGGCCTGGACCGGCTCGTCACTCCAGATCACGTCCGCGCCGGCCTTCAGCAAGCGGTTCACCGCGATCGTGGAGGCGTTGCTCTCCGGTGAGAGCGCGAGCGCCACAGGCAGGACCGCTCCGCCCGGACGGGAGGCGTCGGCGGCGCGCGCAATCTCGCCCCTCGGGAGCGGCACGGATGTCACGGCTTCCAGCGGCGCGTCGAAGGCCTTCTGCACGGCGACCACGGTCAGCCCCATCTTGAACGGCAGCGTCCATCCGGCTTCGTCGTACGGCGGTTCAGGCGGGCCGGTCGGAAAGAGCCGTCGATCCGGGTAGTGCTGCGCCTCGAGCAGATCCTTCACATAGGGCCGGAGCGGCTGCGCCATCAGCACCACGCACGTGCCGGCGGGATAGGACACGCCATCGGCGATGAAGGGCGCCGATGCCTGGTGCACCTCCACGCCGGCGGCGATCAGCGGATCGAGCAGCCGGGCCAGCGTCCACGCGTCATTCCCGCGCCACGGCAGAACGAACGCGTAGGGCGCCTCGGTACGGCCGCGGTCGATCGCGTCGCGGTTCATGCGCCACGAATTCAGCAACAGGTCGGTCTTGTGACGGGCGCAGGACTGCAGGAAGCCGAGCGCGGCGGTCAGCTCGTAGTCGACGATGTCGTGCAGCGTCCACCAGCCGCCCGGCCAGGGATTCGGGAAATTCATCTGCGCGGTGTAGGTGGACAGGCCGCGCAACTCGCCCGTCAGTTCTTCCTTCTTGAGAAAGATCGGCGAGGCGATGCGAACGCTGGCCGCCTCGGTGATGAGCGCCGGCACGTTGTGCCACCACGGTGTCGTGTCCATGTCTCCGGGCCGCCATCCGTCGTAGGTGGCCGACGACACGACGCCCGCGTAACGGTTCTCTTCGAGCCGTTCGGCCATCTCGCTGCCCGCGACCGCAATCTCGCGCCAGATCAACGGGTGCACGTTCGGGTTGATCGGGTCGAAGTAGGGCGGGACGAAGAGGCGTGGCCCCTTCGTGCCCATCTGGTGCTCGTCGTGAATCGCCTGGGCGAACCAGTCCTGGTAGAGGAACCGGGTCACGTTCCTGGTCTCCACCAGGTTCAACATGAACCAGTCGCGGTTGTTGTCGTGGCCCGCGTACGGATGGTAGAGCCAGGGCAGCCGCCCACCCTCGAACGGCGTTCCCAGGCCCTTGTCGTACCAGTCGCAGACCATGATCTGGCCGTCGGGATTGAGCGAGGGCACGAGCAGCAGGATCGCGTTGTCGAGCATCTGTCGCGTGTCCGCGGACTCATCGGACGCGAGGTGATAGGCAAGCTCGAGCGCCATCTGGCTGGAGGCGATCTCGGTCGAATGCAGGTTCAGCGTGATGGCGACAATCACCTTGCCGCGTTCGGCGAGCTGACGGGCCTGGCCCTCATCGAGGCCTCGCGCGCCGTGCAGACGCCGCGCGATGTCGCGGTACTCGTCGCTCGCCTTGAGGTTGGCCGGCGCGGAAATGACCGCCGCCACCATCCGGCTGCCGAGCGTCGTCGTGCCGATATCCACGACACGCACGCGATCGGATTCCGACGCCAGGCGCTCGAGGTAGCCGACGATGGTCGGATATCTGACGAGCTTCTGATCGTCGCCAACACGGTGACCGACGAACCGATCGGGCGGCGTGATCGGGGCAGCGGGGTTGAGAGCAGCGGAGGGCGCCGATGAGGCGAGTCGAACGGCGAGAGACACCAAACAGACGAGTAGCAGCCGGCTACGCCTCGAGATGACCGTCGGCAGCAGAGCCATTTTCCTGATTGGTGTATCGGCCGCAGCCGGAGTGCCGGCCATGGGCGCCTATTGTCGAAGTATGGGGCGGGTCGAGCTTCCACGCAAGTCATGTGTGCGAAGGTCCACGGGATGCAGCCCGAATGTCCGACTGATGAGGACATCATGAACAGGTCCGTGATTCTCGTCGCGAGAGGCCTTGGCGCCGGCCTGATGTACGCCCTCGATCCTCAACTGGGCAACCGGCGGCGCGCGCGGGCGCGAGACAAACTGTCGAAGGCCGCGCACAGGACCGGGCGGGTCGTGGGCGCTACCTCGCGCGACGTGGCGAACCGGGCGACGGGCCTCGCGGCGTCGCTGCAGTCGCGTTTCTTCGAAAGTGACGCGCCAGACGAGGTGATCGAGGCGCGCGTGCGCGCCAGGCTGGGACGACTGTCGTCGCATCCCGGAGCGGTGGAAATCACCGTCCGGGATGGCGCGATTACGCTGCGCGGGCCGGCGTTCAGGAGCGAGCTCGCCGGGATTGTCCGCGGTGTGTCGTCGGTGCGAGGCGTGACTCGCGTGGACAATCGCCTCGAGGCGCACGACGTGGGCGAGCACGTCCCGGCGCTCCAGGGTCGACCGGCACGAATTGTGTCGCCGATCGCGTATGCCTGGCCGCCGGCACTCAAATCGTTGGTGGGCGCGGGCGGCGCCGCGTTGACGACGCTGGGACTGCTGCGACACGACAAAGCCGGGATGTGGCTCGCCGGCCTGGGCCTCGCGATGGTGACCCGGGCGGTTGCCGACACCGGCTTGCCGCCCTTCGCGACCATCGTGGCCTTTTGCGAGCAAGCGCTGAGAGGCGTTTCAATTCCGGTCAAAGTCGGACCGCGGCCGGACCGGCCTCAGGGTCCGCGTCCCAGCGGCCCGATGTCGACCCGTGTTCACTGACCGCAGCGTTGCACAGAAAATCGGCCGATCCGGAGGAGTCGGTCCGCAGATTGCACACGGCTCAGCTGTCTCGAACGCGGCCCGTGCCCCGTTGCCCCCCGGAGTGCTGCCATGCGGATTCTCCGAGTCGTCGGCAGCGGCGTGATCTCGTGCGGATGCTTCGTGGGCCTCTACGAAACCTATGACGGCCCAACCGTGCAAATCATTGAAGAGCAAGGGGTAAGGTGCCTCAACCCCGGCCACCAGCCGGGATACCTCGTGCCCGCGCCAGGCATTGCGTCGTCGGTTGCCTCCTCGGGGCAGGCATCGGCGGCGCAGCGAACGGTCCAGCCGCACTGACCTCTGACAGAGACAGCGGTGTGTCGCGGCGCGGACAACGAACGCGTCCGCACAACCCGCCGCGAACCGCGGCCCAGAGAAGCCCCCCAGATCCACGATCCCCGCGGCGTCAACGCAAGCGAGCCCGCGCTCTAATCCGCGGGCAACGTGCCGGCCGGCGGTAGTTTGTCCGGATCCTGCCGCCACAGCAGGTAGGAGTAGAAGACGAGGGCGAGGGACCCGCAAAGCAGGCCGCCGACGAGGACCCAGATGGCGAGGCGGGCCGAGAGGAAGGTCACGACAATCGTCGCGAGTCCGACCGCCATGAGCACCCAGCCTCCGGCCCGGTGAGTGCGCACCCAGGAGACTTTGCTCGACAGCGTCCACGGCGTGCGGACGCCGACGAACCAGTTCGGCCGGATCTTGCCGAGCACGGCACCAAACAGCACGCACATCGCCCCGGTCGCAAGCGGCGCGAGGACGGCGATGTCCGTATGGCCGGTCCAGACCCACGCCTGCATCGCGGCTTCGAACACCGCGAAGAGCGCGAGGATGGCGATGCGAATGGCGTTGTAGGCACCGCGGAACCTCGCGTAATTCGCGCGGCCGGGATCGATCCGCGGCAGCACCAGCAGCAGCGCGTAGATGCCCAACGCCACGAGCGGCATCAGGAACAGGCCCTCGAACCTGCCGCCGTAGCGGTCCACCTGCCCGTTGATGTTCCAGTGTACCGGGATCCGATCGGGCGCGTACGGCCACGCGACACCGGCGGCCACGAACATGCCCGCCAGGATGATCCACTGCGGCACTTCGATCTTCCACGCGATTCTCATCACCGCGCCCCCTGTTTCTTTCGCCCGACGCCGAGCGTTTCCATGACACCCGACACGGCCTCCTCGACGGCCGACACGTTCAGGCTGTAGACGATGCTCGTGCCCCGCTTTTCGGCAACGATGAGGCCGGCGTGCCGGAGGACCAGGAAATGCCCCGACAACGTGGACTTGGCCAAGGGGAAGCGTTCCGCCAGGTCCCCCGCCGTCATGTCGCGCTTGCGCAGGATGCGGAGGATCTCGCGCCTGGTCGGATCGCTCAACGCCTGGAACACATCGTTGATGCCCATGTTCAAAGTCCGGAGTCCGGAGTCCGGAGTCCGGAGTTCGAAGGCCGAAGGGCGAAGGCCGAAATCCGAAATCCGCAGTTCGATGTTCGATGTCCGAGACGGCCTCGCCCCCGGCAGCGGTTGTTCGTTGTTTGGCGAACAACCAAAATATATCGCCGGCCCGGACCGCCGTCAAGCCCCGCGCGCCAGCCCGGCAGAGGGTCAACCCGCCGCCCGCGGCGAAATGGGGTCGGGAGTATTTTGCCAAGGCGCCCCATTTTCCCGGCATACTGTCGGCGTCGCGGAGCGGAGGCATATGCAAAACGACAAGAAGATCTGGACCGTCAGTGGGATCGTGGCGTTCGTGCTGTGCGGATCCGTCTGGAGCCCGGCCGCACGCCCATCGGCGCAAGGGTCGCCGGCGAGCCTGCGCGCACAGATTCTGGCCGCCGAGGATAGACGGGCGCCAGGGGACGCCGATCTGCGCGTGCTCACCTCGGCGCTCGCCCACCCGGATCCGGCGATTCAGCGTCTCGCCGTCCGCGCCCTCGGCCGGCTGGAACGTCCCAGCCTCATCTCCCTGATCGCGCCGTTGCTGGTCTCGCCTGACGCCGGCGTCCGGGCGGAGGCGGCGAACGCGCTCGCGCAGGCCGTGCCGACCAGCGCAGGCACGGGCCAGGCAAACGCCGCAGCCGCCACACCGGTCGCGGCCATCGCCCAGGCAGGCGCTGAGCTGCGCAGGCAGCTGGGGCGCGAGACCGATCCTATGGTAGGCGGCGTCATCTGCGAGAGCCTTGGGCGCCTTCCTTACCGGGCCGCCGCCGACGCGCAGGCGATTGAGGCACTCCTGGTCGCCGCCACGTTTGCGCCGGCCGCCGGATCCGGCTCAAAGCCGCAGGATGCCGACGTCCCGGCGCTCGTGCGCGTCGTGAAGGGGCTCGAGTCGCTCCTGCGTCAGAACGCGAAGATCTTCACCCCGGCCGCCGCAACAATCGATCGCCTGCGAACGCTCGCCATCGGCCACCGCGCGGATCGCAAGTTGCCGTCGCAGCTACAGGCGGGGGCCATCGGTCAACCGGACCTGGACGATGTCGCGCGGGTTCGGCGGCTGGCGCTGCTGGCGCTCGCGCCGCACTCCGACGCCGACGACCAGACGCTGAGATCGGCGATGGACGATGAGCAGTGGGAGGTGCGGCGCATCGCCGTCCGCGACGCGGCGGCCGGCCTGCGCGCGCCGGACAGCGCCACGCGAAGCGCGCGACTGGCCATCGTCATGCGCGGGCTGGGCGACGCGCACTGGCGTGTCCGGTACGAAGCGCTCTCGGCCCTGGGACGCAACCAGGAGGGCACCGAATGCCGCGTGCTGCTCACGGCGGTTGCCGACCCGAGCCCGCACGTGTCGCTGCTTGCCGTCGACCTGCTGCCCAAGTGCGGGCCGACCTCGGATGCGCCCCGGATCCTGGGCGGCCTCGTCCGGGTGCTGCCTCCGGCCGACGGTCCGTGGCACCGGCCGGCGCACGCGATCGTGTCGCTGGCGCGCCTGGCGCCCGAGCAGGCGGACGCGCAGCTGCGCCGCTTCGCGGCCAGTCCCGTCTGGCAGGTGCGCGTCTATGCGGCGCGCGCCGCGGCCGTCGCGAAATCGAGCGACGTGCTGCGGACGCTGGCCGCCGACACCGACGACAACGTCCGCACGGCCGCGGTCAGCGGCTTGTCCGAGGTCGAACAGCACGCGGCAGACGAGGTGTTCATCAGCGAACTGGCGCGAACCGACGGCCAGTTGCTGCTGACCGCCGCCAGGGCGCTCAAGGGAACGCCCGATCGCGCCCGCGCGTTCCCCGCGCTCGTCCGCGCGCTCGGCGCGCTGACCACGCCGCACCGCGACACCTCACGCGACGCGCGCCTGGCGCTGCTCGAGCGGATCGGCGAGGTGGGCGGCCGCGAGCAGGCCAGGACGCTGGAGCCGTACGTGCGCGATCCCGATCCGCGCGTCGGCGCCTCGGCCGCGGCGATCCTCAGGCAGTGGACCGGCGTCGACCGCGCCGTTTTGCCGGCCGCCTCGCCTGCGGCGGCGCCGCCGACACTGGACGACGTGCGGCAACTGGACGGGGCGACCGCGATCGTCCGCATGAAGAGCGGCGCGACGTTCACGCTCGCCCTGCTCACCGCCGACGCGCCGGCCAGCGTGGTGCGCTTCGCGCGCCTGGCACGGGCGGGCTACTACAACGGCCTCACGTTCCACCGCGTGGAACCGGGCTCGCTCATCCAGGGCGGCAGTCCCGGCGCGAACGAGTACGCCGGCGATGGTCCGTTCATGCGCGACGAAGTCGGGCTGGCGTCGAACCGCCGCGCAAGCGTGGGCATCTCGACGCGGGGCCGGGACACCGGCGACGCACAGTTCTACATCAACCTCGTGGACAACGCCCGCTATGACCACACCTACACGGTGTTCGCGACGGTCGAGCGCGGCATGGAGGTTGTCGACGCGATCCTCGAAGGCGACACCATCGAGCAGGTGTCGATCATCGAACGGCAAGCGCAGGACTGAACGTCTTCTGCCACATGATCTGCCGCGCCATATGACCGTCGTCATAGACGCGCCGCCGGAAACTGGGCAAGACTGGAGGGTCGAAACGGAGGTATTGATGAGTGAGACGTGGACTGATCTTCTGATGGCGGACCATGAAATGACCGAGCGCGTGATCGACGCCGTCGGGCGCGCGTTCGAGACGCCGGGCGGGCCGCCGAAGCGCCTGGTCGGCGAGACCGTCGAGTACTTCGAGTGCTACGTGGACCAGTGTCACAACAGGAAAGAGGAAGACCACCTGTTCCCCCTCATCGAGCGGCTCGGTGTGCCCCGACAGGGCGGCCCGCTGGGCGTGATGCTGCAGGAGCACGAAGAGAGCAAGCGGCTCCTCGCGCGCTTCGTCGCGCTCGGCCGGGCGTACGTCGCCGGAGACGACAGCCGGCTGGAGGGCCTGAAGGCCATCTTCGCGGAATACGCCACCCTGCTCAAGAACCACTACTGGAAGGAGAACGACATCCTCTACCCGATGGCCAGGCGCGTGATGCAGCCAACCCACGCGCAGGCCGTCGTGACGGGCATCGAACGCGTCGAAGCGTCGGCCGGACCCGACACGCGCCAGCGCTACTACGCGCTCGCGAACCGGATCATCGCCGCCGGCCGTCTCGATGATCTCGTCGCCGGCCTCGAGCCGCACGTGCTTGCCGCGATGCTGAACACGCTGCCGATCGAGTTGTCCTTCGTGGACGCGCAGGATCGCGTGCGGTACTTCAGCCACGAGAACCTGCCGAAGATCTTCGGCCGGACGCGTGGCGTCATCGGCATGCCGGTGCAGCAGTGCCACCCGGAGAAGAGCGTGGACCGCGTGAACGCGATTCTGGCCAGCTTCAAGGCGGGTCAGCGCAAGGTCGCCGAGTTCTGGATGGATCTCGCCGGCCGCAAGGTGCACATCCGCTACTTCGCGGTCCACGGCCAGGACGGCGCCTACCTCGGGTGCCTCGAGACGGTGCAGGACGTCACCGCGATTCAGCAATTGACCGGGCAGCGGCGGTTGCTGGACGAGGTGACGGGGGTCTGAATGCCCGTTGACTGGCGCCCGGCGGCATCCTACCATTTCGGCTGATCCTGTCACGGTGCGGAGTTTCGCAACGCGGGAGTGCAGCCATGATCGGCCTGGATTCGCCGACGCTGACGACGCAGCCCGTCGCGCAGCTGGACGTGACCGACCAGAACGGCCGGCGGGTCGTGCCGATCGATCGCGCGAAGCTCACGCTGGGCCGGCGGGCCGAGAACGACCTCTGCCTGGCCGGCAGTGACGTGTCGCGCGACCACGCGGAAATCGTGATGCAGGCGCCGGGCGTCTACGCCATCCGCGACCGCGGTTCGCGCTACGGCACGTTCGTGAACGACCAGCAGGTCACCGAGCAGACACTGCAGCACCGCGACACGATCCGCTTCGGCAGGAGCGGCGGCGCCATGGCCGTGTTCGTGCTGGAGAGTGCCGCGTCCACGGAACCCACGTCCACCTCGGTCGTCAGCGGCCTGCGCCACGTCACGGCCCTGCTCGACGGCCTGCGGGCACTCGGCTCGGGCCGCGTCCTGGACGAGGTCCTCGCGCTGGTCATCGATTCGGCGATCGATCTGGCCGGCGCCGAGCGCGGCTTCGTGATGCTCGCCAACCCCGCGGGCGCGCTCGAATTCATGCTCGGCCGCTCGCGCCACCGCCAGACGCTGCCCGGCACCCGCTTCGACACGTCGCGGAAGATCCCCGAACAGGTCTTCGACAGCGGCGAGGTTCGCATCGTCTCGGACCTGCTCGATGGCGACGTGGCCAACCTGCACGCCGGCACGATCGCGCTCGGCATCCGGCACGTGCTGTGCGTGCCGCTGCACCTGGTGCCCTACGGCGGCGCACCGGACGCGCCGCGCGAACCACGGAAGATCGGCGTGCTCTACCTGGACGGCCGCGAGAAGGGCGACCTGCTGTCACCGCCGACCGTCGAGGCGATCGAAACCCTGGCGACCGAAGCGTCGGTGGCGATTGAGCATGCGCGCCTCTACCGGGAAGCGATCGAGAAGACGCAAATGGACCGTGAGATGAATATCGCGGCCGAAATCCAGCGCATGCTCGTGCCCTCATGCGAGCGATCGACCCCGGTCATCGACGCCGCGGGGACGACGATCCCGTGTCGCGCGATCGGCGGCGACTTCTTCGATGTGTACGACCTGCCGGACGGCGGCTTCGGCTTCGCGGTCGCCGACATTTCGGGCAAGGGCGTGCCCGCGGCGCTGCTCGCCGCGGCCCTCCAGGGCGCCTTCGCCGCCTACGTCACTGCGGACCCCTCCCCGGCCGCCGCGATCACGGTCGGCAACACGGTGCTCTACGGGCGGTTCGAAGGCAAGTTCGCGACGATGTTCTACGGCGCCGTGGCGCGGGACGGGACGTTCACCTACTGCAACGCCGGGCACAACCCCCCGCTGCTCGTGAAGGCCGGCGGCGCCATCGGCAAACTCGAAACCGGCGGCTGCGTGCTTGGCCTGTTTGCGGACAACCATTACGAGGAAGGCCGCCTGACGCTGCAGCCCGGCGACCTGCTGCTGCTCTTCTCCGACGGACTGCCCGAGGCCAATGACGCGGCTGGCAACGAATTCGGCGACGCGCGAATCGAGGATCTGGTCATGCGGCACGCGGCGACGCTCGACCCGCCGGCGCTGCTCGAGCGCGTCCTGCAGGAGGTGTCGCAGTTCTGCGCCGGCGCGCCCGCGCGCGACGACCTGACGATCTTCGTGCTCAAGTACCGCGGACAGCCCGCGTCCTAGCCGCGTCCTGGCAGCCCGGCACGGCACGCCGGGCCCTCACAGCAACTCCGCTTCGTGTCCTTTGAGCCACCGGCGCGCGACCCGGTGATCGGGACACGCCTGCTCCACCAGCGTCCAGAAGCGGCGGGAATGATTGCGCTCGCGCAGGTGCATCAACTCGTGAATGAGGATGTAGTCGCGGACGCTGTCCGGCATCTGGATGAGCCGCCAATTGAGCGCGACGGCGCCGTGCGGCGAACACGAGCCCCAGCGCGTCTGCTGGTTGCGGATCGTGATCCGCTTGACGGGAAGGCCGAACCGATCGGCGAGGGCGAGCAGGTGGTCTCGAAGTTCGCGCCCGGCCAGCGCCCGCAGGTGCCGGACCGCCGCCTGCCTCGGGCTTTCCCCGGCGCGCACGGGGACGCGCGTGCCGCCGATGTGCACCGCGCGGTCCGGTGAGGTACCGTCGGTTTGCAGCGCGAGAAGCTCACCGCGGAAAAGAAGCGCGCCGGCGTTTCGCGCGGCCGCGTACCGCTGCAGGTCCAGCCAGCGCAGCTCGCGCCGCAGGAAGGCGATCGCGTGCGCGCGGGTACCGGCCCGGGGAACGGTGACGCGCACGGTGAGGTCGGGCAACACGCGCAGGACGTAACGGCGCGCGCCGCGGTGCCGGACGAAGCGCACCGTGACGAGGCGCCGGCCGATCGACACGGCTTCCACGTCGGCCGGTGAGGCCGGCTTGCCGAGCGGCAGAGCGAGTTGATCGCCCCGCCGGGAACCGGTCGCCGACGATGCCGAAGCCCGCTTCATTGCTGCCACGACGCCGTACTGTACCAAAAGTCACGGCGACGTGCGGACCCGATGTGAGCCAACGTGTTCGACGCTCCTCTGCCCTGCCCGCTCATCGGGTTGAGCGCGTTGGCCTGCTCATGGCTGTGCGCGGCTCCTGACTGATTATCTGTACGGTACACTCGTCAAGAATCTGCGGTGCTGGAGGCCAATGTTGTGGGCGTGCTGATTCCCATCGTCATCTTCGCGCTCGACATGGAATTCCGGCATGGGCGGTGACCGGTGTGATGTCGCCGTCGTCGGAGGCGGTCCCGCGGGCAGTTCGGCCGCGCGCCAGGCGGCAGCGCTCGGCTGCCGCGTGGTTCTCTTCGAGAAGGCGGCGATGCCGCGACCCAAGCTATGCGGCGGGGCGGTGTCGGAACAGGCGCTGCGCTCGCTGGGGTTTGCGCTTCCGGAGCGGCTGGTGGATGCGGCGTGTTTTGGCACGCGCGTTCATTATGGTTCCGATTCCATGCTCGGCCGATCGGACGAACGCGTCGCCGTGCTGGTGCGAAGGGAGCACTTCGATCATTTCCTGGTCGAGAAGGCGCAGGAGGCAGGCGCGCGAGTCCGCGTGGGGGAGGTCACGGCGATCACGCGGGTTGGAGACGAGATGGTGCTCCAGACCAGGGATGACCAGACGACGTGCGCCGTCGTCATCATCGCGGAAGGAACGGCGGGCAGACTGGCGAAGGACGTCAGGCGCCCCGACCGGAACGACGAATCGGGCGTATGCCTCGAGTGCCGGGTGCCGTCGGCGCAATTGCCACAGTTTGCCGATCTGAAAGACGTCATCGACGTGTACCTCGGCGTCGCGCGGGGCGGCTACGGCTGGGTCTTCCCTCACGGGGATTTCTACTCGGTGGGTATCGGCGGCCTGCGGTCAGATCTCCCGGCGCCCAGACGCGTGTTCGAGACGTTCTGTCGGGACCTGCAGATCGACGTGGACAGGACGGAGGTGCACGGTCACCTGATCCCGTGCGGGGGCGTGCGGCGCAATCTCGTCTCCGATGGCGTGATACTGGCCGGAGATGCGGCGGGGTTCGTCGACGCGTTCCTCGGCGAAGGCATCACCTACGCGATCCGGTCCGGCCGCATTTCCGGTGAGGTGGCCGCCCGCGCGGTGCAGGCAAAGGACGCGGGCCCGGCGACATTGACCACCTATGGCCAAACGTGCGAGATGGCGTTCGGTCGCAACCTGCGCTACGCACTTCGTCTCGCCCGGTTGGCGCGGCGGTATCCGTCGATGTTCATGCGCCTCCTGGCAACCGAACGAACCGTCCTCGACCGATACCTGGGTGTCGCGAGAGGCGATCGATCGTACGGGGACTTCGTCTGGTGGCTCGGCCTGCGCGCGCCGGCCTTGTGGCTCCGGGGCCTGTCGAACGGAAGGCGCGCGCCACCGCACATTGCCGGGCGATGAGCGATCCGTCGACGCGGCGCTCAGGTGAACAGCGTCCGGATCAGGCCGCCAAACGAGAGAATCGCCCGGGGATCGACGATGTCGGCGGCGAGCGCCCTGAACTGCTTGCGAACGTAACTTCCCGAATTGGCGCGCCAGGCCAGGAAGTCCAGGAGCCTCGGAAACGCCAGCCAGCGCTGCGCATTCTCGTACGCCTGGAAACGAGCTCGGAACGTCTTCTCCACCCCGTCCCGGTACGCGTTCGCGATCGCCTCAGCGCTGCGATTGGCGCGCACTCCGTCGCGGATGATCTCGGCCGCCAGGATGCCGCTCTCAATCGCCTTGCCGATGCCCTCTCCGGTGATCGGATACGTGAACCCTGCCGCGTCGCCGACGACGAGCACGCCGGGTTCTGACAGACGCGACCCCGTCAGGCCGGTCCTGAGCGGCGCGCCGTGGACGTCGGACCGTCTTCCGGCCATCCTCGTCAGTTCGCGCGCGGGTGGGAAGTTCTCTACGAAGCGGGCCATCAGCACGCGCAGGTTCTTCGTCTCGGGTGGAGCGGCCGTCGAGTAGCCGACGCCGATGTTGAAGGACCCGCCGGGGCCTGGAAACACCCAGCCGTATCCCGGACAGATGCTGCGGTTGAAGGAGACGCAGAGCGCATCGAGATCGACGCGCGCGCCCTCGTCTTCCGGCACCACATAGAACCGCGCGGCCATGCCGCTGGGCCGGCTCTGCTCGCACACGCCGAACGCGGTCAGCGGCCCGGCGCCGGCGCCGGTGGCCAGCACGGTCGTGCGCGCCCGCACGCAGACGCTCCCGCCACCTGCGGTCTCGCCCACCACGCCAGCCACGCGGCCATTCTGTTCGACGGGCCCGATGGCACGGACCGGGGTGAGCAGCCGCGCGCCGGCGTCCACGGCGGCGTCGCACAGGCAGGCATCGAGGCGCTCGCGCGGCACGACCGCGAATTCGCCGTTCACGGTGACGGGCGTGCCGTTGGGTGTGTAGATGCGCAACGCGGTGAGGCGCCGTGCCCCGGCCAGCGCGCGATCGGCGAGCCCGATTGCCGCCAGCGCCGCCAGCGCGTCGGGCATCAGCCCGTCGCCGCAGGCCTTGTCCCTCGGGAACCTGGCGCGGTCCATCAGGACGACATCGAGGCCCGCGCGGGCGAGGACGAAGGCGGCCACCGAACCCGCCGGCCCTGCGCCGACGATCGCGACATCGGCTCGCACGTCGCCGTCTTCGGTCGGTGTCGCACTCACCAGCTTGCCCCTGCGCTCCCACCGGCCTTTCGCGCCCGCCGCGTCGAAGGCTGGCCGCCCTGGCGCGTCGCGCGGTGAATCATCGCGACGAGCCAGGGCGTGCCATCGCTCACACGTAGTCGAAGGTCAGATCGAGGGTCACGTCCGGATGCAACGATGCCGCGACGGGGCACAGGCGCGCCGCCTGCTCGAGACCGCCGCGGGCCTTGTCGTCGAGCGTGGCGGGCAACGAGACGCGAACCTTCAGCTTCGCGATGCGCCGCGGCGGCGTGGTCGTCATCTCTTTCTCGACCACGGCGCGGGCGCCTTCGATCCGGATGCCCCGCGGCCGCGCATAGATGCCCATGATCGTCAACAGGCAGGACCCGAGCGCCGTGGCGACGAGATCGGTGGGCGAGAACGTTTCGGCGCGTCCCTGGTTGTCGGCAGGGGCATCGGTCGAGAGCGTGCTCCCGGATGGCCCGTGTACCGCACCGCAATGCAGGTCGCCCTCATAGTCGCATTGAATCTGGACGGACATGTTCCTCGCTTCGCGAAACTGAATTCGCCGGGGGACAATTCGAGTGTACACGATCGCGAAGAAACGCCGGCCGGGACGGAACCCCGGCGATTTGCGAGGCCCGTGACTCAGCGCATCTCGGAACGCGTGATCGCCGCCAGCGCGCGGTCCTGCTCGTAGCGTGAGGAGATGCCGCGGGCCGCGGCAAGATAGGCGTCGCGCGCCGGTCCCTGTAGCTGGTGCCGTTGCGCGATGGAACAGAGGAGCGCCGCGCGGTCGTAGCTGCCCTGGATCTGCGTGCTGGCGTGCAGAACCGCCAGCACCGTTTCGTTGTCGGTGCGGGCATCGTCGAGCACGAGAGACAGGACCCGGTGCCGCTCGTAATCAGACTTGAGGCCGGCGAACGCCGCGAAGAACGCGGGCCGCAGCGTCGGGTCCAGCGGGTGGCGGCGAAGGCAGTCAGCGAGCACCGAGGCCAGGTCGTAGTCCGATCGCATGCGTGACGCGCTGCTGTAGACGACAGTGAGGACCGCCGGCGTCGACGTGGCGCGATCGGCGAGCGCGGTGAGCACCCGGCGTCGCTCGTAGTCGGATTGAATCGTGTCCAGCGCCGCAACGAACCCCTGGCGGCTGGCGTCGGTGACGTCGTTCGATTGCAGCAACTCCGTGAGCACGCCCGCGATGTCGTAGTCGGATCGAATCGCCGTGGCCGCATCGAGCAGCGCGGTGACGACCGCCGGGCTGAGCGCGCCCGCCTGCATCAGCGCGCTGAGCGCACGACGCCGGTCGTAGTCCGAGTTGACCGCCCTGACCGCCTGCAGGTACGCGATCCGCGTCGAGTCCTCGCGCAGGCGCGGCGCGAGGCCGGACAGCACCGATGCGATGTCATAGGCCGAGTGCATCTCGCGGCCCACCTGCGCGATGAGACGTGACAGCGTTGCGTCATCGAGCGGGGCGGCAACCAGCAGGCGCTGGATGTAGACGCGCTTGACGTAGTCGGAGGTGAGGCGCGAAATTTCCTGCAGCACGCCGTCCGGGCCTGCCTGTTTCAGAATGCGAGCCACCCGCGCCTCGGCCGCGAAGCCGCTGTTGCGCACCAGCGCGAGCAGGTGATCGGCCAGCCATGTGCGCCGCTCGGCGTCACCGTCCAGTCCACTCCACGTACGCTCGATCTTCCCGTTCACCGATCGCGACTCGAACGTGACAGCGTTGAACAGGCCGGTGCGTTCCGTGATCGTCACGTATCCGCCCGGTGACAGGCTCTTGATGTCGCTGTCGTCGTCGGTGAGGACGACCTCGCCGTGTATCCGCACGTCGGTCTTGTGGCCGTCGTGCGACCAGATCGAGTGTGATTCCCCCTGGCGATCGCCGAAGAACCACGAGAACAGGCCCGAGCCCGGCAACGCCGGTGGTGCAGGAGGCGCAGGCGGCGCCGGAGGAGACGCAGGTGACGGCGGTGCCGGCGGCGTGGACGGTGCCGGTGGCGCCTGCGGCGCAGGAGCAGGGACCGAGGCAGGCGGAGCCGGAGGCGCTGGTGGCGCCGCTGGCGCGCGAAGCGCAGGTGGCGCCGGGGGTGCCGGAGGTGCCGGAGGTGCCTGCATGGCGAGGCCGAAGTCCGGCATGGCCGGCATCGGTGCCATGGACGGCAACGGCGGCACGGACGGCATGGCGCCGACCTGCAGGCGGGCCATCCGCTGTGACACTCTGCCGATTCGTTCGGCCTCTTGCTGCAACGCCTGGTCCATCTGCTCCATTCGACGCCGGAGCGCGTCGCCGGCGCGTTCGAGAGCCCCACTCGCCTCGCCGCCCCGCTGCTGCTGCAGCGCCTCTTCCATCAGCTGCATCCGGCGCTGAATCGACTGTTGCGCGACTTCGAAGGCACGCTCACTCTGAGCCTGCGCGACTCCGCGCGTCCGCGCCCCGTCGCGTAGCGCGCGATCCGCATCGATCTGCTCCCGTCGCACCCGTTCCATCTGATCGAGCGCGTTGCGAACGGTCTGCTGGGCGAGCGCGATCTGTTCGCTCGCCGGCCCGCTGCGGGCCTGCTCCCGCAGCGCCCGGTCCGTCCGCTCCAGTTCCGCGCGCAGCGTTGCCCGCACGCGCTCCAGCTCGACGGCCAGGCTCTGTGGGTCGGTCGTTTGGTGCGATGCCGCCTGTTGTGTGGACGGGCGGGCCGGCTCGTTCCTGTTGACCTGCCAATACGCCGCGCGCACTGCCGTGGCGGATGCCAGCGCGAGCACCACGAACAGGACGAAAACGATCGGAAGCAACCAGCCGGCCTGCGCGTTCGGGACGCCAGCGGTCTCGCGAAGGCGTGCAATGCGGCGCATCAGAGGTCCTCCGTTGGCGGCGGCCGCCGGTCGTGGCGTGCGCACACGCCGCGCTTCGAGTGCCGTCAGGGCGCGGGCGTAGCCAATCGCGTCGCCGAGCACGGCGACCGCCACGTCGTCGCAACAGTGCTCGCGCTCGCCCCGGATACGCGCCGACAACCACCACACGGCAGGGTGATAGAAGAGCAAGGTCTCGATGGCGGACTGGAAGAGGTTCACCAAATAGTCGTGCCGGCGGACGTGCGCGAGTTCATGCGCGAGAATCGCTTCGACCTGCCGCAGCGTCAGGCCGGACAGCGCGCTGACAGGCAGCAGGACGACGGGCCGAAGCCAGCCGATGACGGTCGGCACGCCGATCGCCGCGGACTCGAGGACGCGAACGGCGCGCGTCATCCCCATCCGCTCGAGCGCGCCATCGAACAGCGCCCGCCACTCGTCGCGCGGCGGCGACACACGACGGGTCGCCAGGCGCACCACCGCCCACCAGCCGCCGACGAGCCGCAGCGACAGCAGGAGGACGCCGATCGCCCAGGCCGAGACCAGCCATGGGAACGCGGCGTCCAGGCGCCCGTCGCGCGGGCGCGCCCGCGATACCGCCGGCATTGGTGCGGGCATGACAAGCGCCACCTTCAGGTCACTTCGGACGGCGGGCCAATCGCGCGTCGCGGCGCTCGAGGTCGCCGGCGTGCTGCCGGTCGGCCGAGTCCGCGCAAGCGCGACAAACGTCGTCACCGGAACCGCAAGGGAGACGACGAGGCCGGCGCACGCGACGAGGTAGCGCACGTTGGACGTGGCGCGGCGAAGCGCCGCCAGCGCCAGCGCCGTCAGGCCGGCGACGAGGCCGACCTGCCAGATCGAATAGAGGATCGTCCGGCCGAGCACCGGCACCGCCGCCGGGCCGAGGAGCATGCTGACCGCATCGGGGCTCATCCGATTGCTCCTTCTTCCCACTCATCGAGCAGCTTCCGGATGGCCGCCAGGTCTCCGGGCGACGTCTTGCGGTTGCAGAGGGCCTGCATCACCAGCTTGCTCGTGGATCCCGCGAATGCCCGCTCGAGGAGGTCGCCCAGTAACCGCTGCTGGGTTTGCGCCTCGGAGAACCGCACGCGATAGACGTGCCGGCGCTCGGTCACGTCGCGCCGCACCAGACCCTTCTCGGTCATGATCTGGAGCAGCTTGAGAACGGTCGTGTATCCGGTGGTCCGGACGCGGTCGAGGACCTCCTGGATTTGACGGACGGTGCTCGGCCCCTGTTCCCACAGGACCCGCAGGATCGCCAGTTCGGCGTCGGTCGGTTTTGGCGTCTTCGTTCCCATGCCGCCGATTATACGACGCTCTTCGTACTTGTCAACGAAAACATTCGTAGATGATCGGACGCCGCTGGCCCCAGGCGCCAGAAACCACCAGATCGCTACGTGACGGGCGGTCTGCCGGCGCTACAGCCGACCGGCGATGATCTTGCCGATCGCGATCAGCTGGTCCCTGGTCCGTTTCCTTCGCCGTCAACCCACGCATCCCGGTGGCGGTCTCGCCATCGACGACGGTCACGAAGCCGGCGTAGGGGCCTGCGCCCAGGGCGACGGACACCAAGGCCAATGAGGCCGACAGTACCAGGCCCGCCACCACGAGCAATCTGCACCGGTTCATCGACACGCCTCCGTTCGCAACAGCATAATCATGGGTGACGCGCGATGGGCGCCCTTTTGTGGGAGCTCCACAATGAGCTGCCGGTGGCGGCGCGCGCGGTTCCGCACGTCGAATCAAGCGGGACCCGGGACGCGGGTTTGATGATCGGACACTCCACATTGTACAGTCGACGTGGAACGGTGGCGTCATGCGCTTCAAGCTCCTGATCGAGTACGCCGGCACGCGTTACAGCGGCTGGCAGATTCAGAAGAACGCGCGCACGGTGCAGGGCGAGATCGACCGCGCCGTAGGCGAGGTCTCCGGCCGTCGCGACTTCGAACTGTACGGCTCCGGCCGCACCGACGCCGGCGTGCACGCGCTCGCACAGGTGGCGCACCTGGACCTGGCGACGCCGTTGTCGCCCGAGGACGTGGTGGCGGCCACCAACGACAAGTTGCCCGCCGACATCAACATCCTCGGCGCCGTTTGCGTGCCCCATCGCTTCCACGCGCGCCACGACGCCGTCGCCCGCAGCTACGTGTACCAGATCGCCCGCCGCCGGACCGCCTTCGCCAAGCCGTATGTCTGGTGGGTGAAAGAGGACATCGACGTGGCACTGATGCGACAGGCGGCGGCGCGGTTCTCGGGCATGCACGACTTCCAGGCATTCACCGACGCCGACCCGGACGAAACGTCGACGGCCGTGCAGGTGGAGCGAGTCCAGGTCGAGGACGCCGGCGACCTGCTGCTCGTCAGGGTGGAAGGCTCGCACTTCATCTGGAAGATGGTGCGCCGGATGATCGGCGTGCTCGTCGAGGTGGGACGCGGCAGGTTGACGCCGGCACGCGTGACGGCGCTGCTGCAGTCGCCCTCGAAGCTGTCCGCTCGCATCACCGCGCCGGCCTCGGGGTTGTTTCTCGAACGCGTCTTCTACGCCGGCGACCGCCGCGACTACCCGCTCGCGCCGCCCCTGTTCGCGCTGCCCGCGCCCGACACGCGCCGCTGAACGCTGCCTCGTGATATCCTTCCCTGCGCGGCTGGCTCAGCTCGGCTGGACGCCTCCGCCGCCCTCCACACCAGCAGGCCTGAAGGCCGACCTGGAGATTCTCGAGCCCCTGCTCCCTGGGTCGCATTCGTCGTTCGCGTAGCCCCGGTGCGGCCCTACGCGGTCGCAACGCGGCACCGCGTTGTCGTAGAGCAGCGCTCGCGCAACAGGAGCAGATCGTGACGGATCACCGCATTCGCGAACATCCCATCCTGACGGTGGACGACCGGCCGGCCTTCGATTTTCTCTGGGCCGGACGCCCGCTGCAGGGGCTTGAAGGCGAGACGATTTCGTCGGCGCTCTTCGCCAACGGCGTGCGCATCTTCGGCCATCATCACAAGGACGGCGCCCCGCAAGGCATCTTCTGCGCCAACGGGCAGTGCGCGCAGTGCAGCGTGGTCGCCGACGGCCTGCCCGTCAAGTCCTGCATGGTGCCCGTACGCCCCGGCATGCGCGTCGAACCGCTCGACGGCAAGCCGGTTCTGCCATCCGTTGAACGTGGCCCGCGGATGCGCGCGATCGAGACCGAAGAGGTCGAATGCCTCATCGTCGGCGGCGGCCCGGCGGGGCTGACGGCGGCGATCGAGCTGGGCAAGGCGGGTGTGCGCGCGCTCGTCGTGGACGACAAGCACCGCGTGGGCGGCAAGCTCGTCCTGCAAACGCACAAGTTCTTCGGGTCGATCGATGCGTGCCACGCGGGCACGCGCGGCATCGACATCGCGACGCGGCTGGAGCACGAGGTGCGGCAGTTCGAGAACGTGCGGGTCTGGCTCAACACGACGGCGCTGGCGGTCTTCTCAGACCGCAAGGTCGGCCTGCTTCGCGACGGACATTATTCGCTGGTCCAGCCGGACGTGCTGATGGTCGCGACCGGCGCCCGCGAGAAATCGCTCGTCTTCCAGGGCAACTCGCTGCCGGGCGTGTACGGCGCGGGCGCGTTCCAGACGCTCGTGAATCGCGATCTCGTGCGATCGAGCGCGCGCTTGTTCATCGTCGGCGGCGGCAACGTCGGGCTGATTGCCGGGTACCACGCCTTGCAGGCGGGCATCGAGGTGGCGGGACTGTGCGAGGCGCTACCCGAGTGCGGCGGCTACAAGGTGCACAAGGACAAGCTCGTCCGCATGGGCGTGCCCGTGTACACGTCCCACACGATCGTCAGCGCGAACGGGCAGGACGAGGTGGAGTCGGTCACCATTGCCGCCATCGACGAGCACTGGCAGCCGATCGCGGGCACGGACAAGACCTTCGCGTGCGACACCGTGCTGGTGGCGGTCGGCCTCGATCCGTGCGACGAGTTCCTGCGCAAGGCGCGGGAGTTCGGCCTGCCGGTGGTCGCCGCCGGCGACGCGGAGGAGATCGCGGAAGCGTCGGCGGCGATGTTCACGGGGCGCATCCGCGGGCTGGAGATCGCGCGGCGGCTGGGGCGTGATGTCGGCGAGGTCCCGCCCGAGTGGCACCGCACGGCCGAGGTGCTGAAGGCGCGGCCCGGCGCCACGATCACCGAGGACGTGCCCGAGGCCGAGACCGGTTGCTTCCCGGTATTCCACTGCTCGCAGGAGATCCCCTGTAACCCGTGCACCTCGGTCTGCCCGCATCACGCGATCCGGATCGAGGGTGACGACATCATGGGGCTGCCCGAGTTCGTCGGCCACGAGTGCGACGCGTGCGAGAAGTGCGTGGCCATCTGCCCCGGCCTCGCGCTCACGCTCGTCGATCTGCGCAAGGATCCCGAGCACCCGATCGTCACGATTCCGTACGAGTTCACGAAGAAGTCGATCGCGAAGGGCGATGTCGTCACCGTGCTCGACACCGAGGGCGCCATGCTCGGCAACGTCGAGGTGCAGCGCGTCCGCACCGACAAGTACGCGGACCGCGCGCTGCTGGTGCGCGTGAAGGCGCCGCGCGAGATCGCGAAGAAGATCGCGGGCATCCGGGTGCAGGACCCCGCCGTGACCCAGCCGGCCGCCTATGACGCGAAGCCGATTGCGGACCAGGACATCGTCTGTCGCTGCGAACGGGTGACGGCTGCCGAATTGCGCGCGCTCATCCGGTCGGGCATCCGCGACATGAACCATCTGAAGGCGGCGACTCGCGCGGGCATGGGCGCGTGCGGCGGCAAGACGTGCCCGAACCTGGTCAAGCGCCTGTTCCGGGAAGAAGGCATCCCGGCCGCCCAGGTGACGGATCTGACGCAGCGACCGCTCGTCATGGAAGTCCCGCTCGGAGCATTCGCAGGGGTGGTGGACGGCGAAGGCCCGGTCAAGGACGCGCCGCGCAAACACGCCGTTGACGCCCACGAAGGAGGCATGTGATGAGCACGCAGACCTTCGACGCCATCGTCCTGGGTGCGGGCAGCGCCGGCCTGCCGACGGCCATGTACCTGGCCGAGGCCGGCGTGTCGACGCTCGTCATCGAGCAGTTCGCGAGTCCCGGCCAGGGCAGCAACAAGGCGGCGATCGGGGGGATCCGCGCCACGCACTCGTCGCCGGCGAAGATCCGGCTGTGCCTCGACTCGCTCCGGACGTTCTCGCAGTGGACCGAGGCGCACGGCGACGACATCGAGTGGACCCGGGGCGGCTACGTCTTCGTCGCCTATCGGGAAGCCGAGGAACGTTCGCTCAAGGATCTGCTGCGGGTGCAGATCCAGTACGGGCTGAACATCCGCTGGCTCGATCGCGACGAGATGATCGCGCTCGCGCCGGATCTGAATCGTGACGGCCTTTGCGGCGGCACGTATTCGCCGGAGGACGGGTCGGCCTCGCCGCTGCTGTCGTCGCACGCCTTCTACAAGCGCGCGAAAGCGCTCGGCGTGCAGTTCCGCTTCAACGAGCGGGCCACCGGGATCATCCGCCGGCGCGGCAAGGTCGTCGGCGTGCGGACCGACAAGGGTGGCTATGCGTCGCCGTCGGTCGTGAACGCGGGCGGCGCCTGGGCGCGGCCGATTGCGCAGATGGGCGGGCTCGACGTGCCGGTGGTGCCCGACAGCCACGAGGCGGGCGTCACCGAACCGGTCGCGCCGTTCCTCGCGCCGATGCTGGTGGACATCCGCGCCGCGGAAGGCTCCCGCAACTACTACTTCTACCAGCACCGGCCCGGCGCGGTCGTCTTCTGCATCACGCCGGATCCGCCCATCGTCGGCACCGATCGGCGAGAGACGTCCGCCTACCTGCCGATGATCGCGCGCCGCATGGTCGGCCTCGTCCCCAAGCTCGCCAGCATCAAGGTGCGCCGGACGTGGCGCGGCCTCTACCCGATGACGCCCGACGGCTCGCCGATTCTGGGCCCGTCACGGGAGCTCGAAGGCTACGTCCACGCGGTCGGCATGTGCGGGCAGGGGTACATGCTTGGGCCGGGCGTCGGGACGCTGGTCAGCCGGCTGGTGCGCAACGCGCTCTGCGCGGGCGACCAGGAGACGCTCGACGCGCTGTCGCCGTACCGGGACTTCGGGGGAGACGAAGCGCTGAAGTAGGCCCCGGCGCCGCCTTCTCCAAAACGGCCCGCACGCAGTAAGCTCTCTCCATGGCGGATCAAGGCAGCCTTTCGGATGACGCGGCCGGCCGCGTCCGCACGCTCAATACTCTCCGCGTCGTCTTCAGCGCGCTCGCCGTCGGCCTCATCATCTTCGGCCTCTACACGATGCGCGAGACGTCGCGCTCGCGCGGCTGGGTGACGGTTGAGGGGAAGGTCATCGGGTCGCGGATCACCGAGTTCACCACCAAGGGCGGGCGCACCTACCGGCCCATGGTCATCTACGCCTACTCGGACAGCGGCGCCCGTTTCATGAGCACCCGGATCGCGTTCCGCTCGCTCGCCAGTTCCCGCCGCGAGGACGCCGCGCAGGTCGCCGCGCGGTACCCGGTCGGCAGCACGGTGCAGGTGTTCCACGACCCGCAGGACCCGGAACAGGCGGTGCTCGAGCGCGGGAACAACCCGTGGCTGCCCATCATCGCCGGCGGAGGATTCTCGGTGCTGGCGGTCTGGATGCGCATCCTGCGCCGGCGCACTGAAAGACGGCGGGGCCGGACGTCCTGAACGCCGTCATCGCGCGTCCCACCTTGCGCGCCAGATCGGCGTGCGACACGAGCATCCGGCGCAGGCGGACGAACGCCCTCATGATCTCGACGTTGATCGACGCAGGCGTTCCGCGAGCGTGCAGGTACGGCCACACGGCCGCGCAGGGCCCATCGCAGAAAGTGCCTGGCCGCGTCCGGCGCCCCGCTGGCGTACACTAGCCACATGCCGATGGCGTCGCCTCGATCATGGCTGTTGGTTGCGTCGGCGGCGCTGGCGTTCGCCGTGGCGCTCGTCGGCGATGGTCGCGCGCAGGTCTATCGAACACAGGTCGACCTGGTGCAAGTGACGGCCACCGTCACGGATCAGGACGGGCGCCTCATCACCACCCTGGGCCGCGACGACTTCATCATCCACGAGGACAGCGTCGAACAATCGGTTGCGCTGCTGTCGCGAGACCGCCTGCCGGTCAGTCTCGGGATCCTCGTGGACATCAGCGACAGCATGTACGGGCGACGCATCGCCGATGCCCGCGCGGCGCTCGATCGCTTCGTGCTCGATCTGCTGGCGACGACAGACGAGGCGTTCCTGCTGGTCTTCAACCACGCGCCGCGCCTGATCGCCCCGTGGACGTATCCGCCGCCCGGGCTCGCGCACCACCTGGACGACGTGAAGCCGTTTGGCGGCACCGCCATGTACGACGCGCTGGTCGCGGCCATCCCGATGCTCTCGTCCAGGCGGAACCAGCGGTGCGGCCTCGTGGTCGTCTCCGACGGCGAAGACAATTCGAGCGATCACACGCTCTATGACGCGATCCGCGCGCTCAATCCCAGTGACGCGTTCGTCTACGCCATCGCGATCGACGAGCCCTCGGGCCCCGCCATCGCGAGCAAGTTCTCGCCGCAGGCACTCAACGACATCACCGGACCAACGGGAGGTTATACCGAGGTCATCAAGACCAGCGCCGATCTGCCGCAGGCGACCGGGCGGATCGCCAACGAGCTGAACCACCAGTACATGCTCGCCTACATGCCGGGCCATCCCGCCGACGGCAAGTACCACAGCATCCGGGTGCGCGTGCGCAACGGCGCGTACAAAGTCCGCGCCCGGCGCGGGTACGTCGACACGCCGAGACCGGCCAAGTGAGGATCTCCAGAGGCGCACCGGGGGCCGGGTTGACGCGGCCCCGCGAGGAACAAACTACTCGACCTGCGTCACGGGGACCGGCGCGGCCGGCTGATAGCTGGCGATCGACACCTGGGCCGCGGCCTGCTCGGCGACGTGCACGAACGCCTGTGCCGCGGGCGACTCGGGTTCGCCGATGACGATGGGACGACCCGTGTCGCTGCCCACCCGGATCGGCTGGTAGATCGGAATCCGCCCGAGGAACGGCACGTCCATGGCGGCCGCCGTCTCCTCTCCCCCGCCGCGCCCGAAGATGTCGCTTTCATGGCGGCAGCTCGGACAGACGAAGTAGCTCATGTTCTCGATGAGACCGAGCACCGGGATGTTCAGCTTCTGATACATCCGGACCGCGCGACGCGTGTCCGACAGCGACACCTGCTGGGGCGTCGTCACGACGATCGCGCCCGCCACGGGCACCGTCTGACTGAGGGTGAGGGCGACGTCGCCCGTGCCCGGCGGCATGTCGATGACGAGGTAGTCGAGCTGCCCCCAGCGAACTTCCTGGAAGAACTGCCGGATGATGCCGTGCAGCATCGGCCCTCGCCAGATGATTGCCGAATCCTCCGCCGCGAGGAATCCCATCGACACGACCGCGATCCCGTGGAATTCGGGCGGGATGATCTTCTGTTCCTCGTCGGCCATCAACTGCGTCTTGCCGGCACCGAGCATGATGGGGACGT
Organism: Acidobacteriota bacterium; assembly: GCA_003170135.1. GTDB lineage: Bacteria > Acidobacteriota > Vicinamibacteria > Vicinamibacterales > Fen-181 > Fen-181. The sequence goes on along the minus strand of PMZR01000124.1, from coordinate 14,384 downwards.
TCGGACCGTACACGTCGCCGTCGATGATGCCGACGCGGCTGCCCGATCTCGCCAGCGCGATGGCCAGGTTCACCGCGACGGTCGTCTTGCCGACGCCGCCCTTGCCCGCGCCGACGGCGATGATGTTCTTGACGCCCGGGATCGGCGCGCGCGCGTCTCCCGGCCTCGCCGTCCGCACGGTCGCCGTCATCGTCACCTGCACGTCGGTCACGCCGGGAAGCGCGGCGACGGCGGCCCTCGCCTGCTCGCGCATCTGGTCCTTCACCGGACACGCGGGGGTTGTCAGGTCGATGGTGAACGCGACGCGGCCATCCTCGATGCGCAGGTCCTTCACGAACCCGAGCGTGACGATGTCCTTGTGCAGATCGGGATCCCGGACGCTGCGCAGCGCGTCAAGGACGGATTGTTCGGTTGTCGAGGCCATTGCGGGTTGAGTCCTTCCGGTTCGGGCGGTTCGTTCTCAGGTTACCACACGGGGTCGCGGCGGCTGGCGCAAGCCCCGGCCGCGGGGACCGGCCGGGCCGGCGCGGGTCAGGCGTGCTCCAGCGGATGCGCGGCGAGCAGGCGCTCCAACCAGAGGCCGGCCAGCTTCTCCTGGACGGTGTTCTGGCGCAGGCGCGCGTTCAGGTTGAAGAAGTCGACGCGGTCCATGTACTGGTCCTGGTTGAAGCACGAGAAGACGATCGTTTCCTGTCCCGTCGCCGGGTCGACGTGCTTCTGCAGGCACTGCGCGCACACTTCCTTCATCATGCACTGCATCGGCGAGTTGATGCTGGCAATCGCCACGTGCTCGCGCTTGAGGTGCGGCTGCAGGACGGTGTAACGGGCGCCCTTGACCGCCGCCATCATCCGATCCGACCCGATCGCAATGATGCGGTCCACGGTGTCGAGCGGCACGAGCGGCGTGCCGAGTTCGCCGCGCGCATAGGCGAGCATCGCCTGCACGATGTTGCCGCGAAAGCCGGCGTCCTGCGGCCGATGCGGCTCGATCGCCGCGCCGGTGTCGGTGCTCCAGACCACCTGGTCGGTGGCCGATTCGATGTCCTCGCGCTTGAACAGGTCTTCGCCCTGCCGGTAGCCCGCGAAGTAGATGACGCGGTTGCCATGGTCGCGAAGGGCCCGCGCGATCGAGAACAGGACCGCATTGCCCAGGCCACCGCCGGCGAGGAGCACGTTCTCACCGCGCGGAATTTCGGTCGGCGCCCCGGTCGGTCCCATCACGACGACCGGCTCACCCGGTTTCAGGTACGCGCACAGGCGGCTGGACACGCCGAGTTCCAGCGTGATGAGCGACAACCGGCCGGCTTCGCGGTCCACCCAGGCGCCGGTCAGCGCGATGCCTTCCATCAGGAGGGCGGTGTCGTCGGCCGTCCGAAGTCCGAAGTCCGAAGTCCGAGGTCCGAGGTCCGGCGTCCGAGGTCCGACGTCAAAGGTGCGACGTCCGGCGTCCGGTGTCGCGCAGCCATCGGACCCGAGCCGCACCGCATTCACCTCGTAGTTCTGCAGGCGATAGAACTGCCCCGGATGGAAGTGACGGGCCGCGGCCGGTGCGTGCACCACCACCTCGACGATCGTCGGCGTCAACCGGCGCACCTCGACGACGTGCGCGAGCAGGTCCGCGTCGAGGCGGACGACCAGGTCCCGCCAGGCCTTGTCGCGCTCGTCCTGTTTCGAGGGATCGAGCGCGGCCAGATCGCGCGCGAAGAGCTTCACCACCTCCGGGTACCCCTTCTTCGCGGACGCCATCGCCGTGACGACGTTGCCGGCAAAGCGCGGGTGGTTGTCGCCGTAGTAGCTGACGAAGCGGCCGTCGAGCGCGTAGGAGGTGAAGAACCCGTTGGGGGACGGTTCGAGGCGGAAGCCGTCGCCGGCCCGCACCGCGGCGTGTGGTTGGAAGAAGCGGCCGCGCGCATCGAGCTGAAACGTCCCCGGATGCTCTTTCTCGAGCGTGACGTTGGGCGACGTGCCGGCCGCGACGAGCACGGACCGCGCCGGCAGTTCGACGGTCTGGGCGAGGTCGACCCACTTCCCGTCCACGACGTCCTGTTTCCGGAATACGACCGCCGCCACGTGGCCGAACTCGTCGGGTACCGCCTCCTCGGGGTTCAGTTTCTCGATGAAGCGAATGCCTTCCTCGAGCGCCTTGGTGACTTCCTCGTGATTGAGACGGTAGGCCGGTGAGTCGAGCAGCCGCTTGCGGTACACGATCGACACGCCGCCCCAGCTTCGCACCAGCGCGATGAAGTCGGGTGGCTCGCCGGCCCCGGCCGCCCGCGCCCGTTCGGCGCGCACCGCGCGGCCGTGCGCGAGGAACTCGTCGAGCTGCAGCAGTTCCTCCGCATCGTAGATCCGGCGCACGGCCTGTTCGTCGAGTTCCGCGACGAGCGCCTCGTAACGGTCGAGCAACTTCTCGACCTGCAGCGGGTAATAGGCCATCAACTCGGTGGCGGTATCGATGGCCGTCAGGCCGCCGCCGACGACCACCGCCGGCAGGCGCACCTGCAGGTTCGCCAACGCGCCGCGTTTGAACGCGCCGGTCAGCTGCAGGGCCATCAGGAAGTCGCTGGCCTTCCGGACGCCGCGGATGAGGTTGTTGCGCATGTCGATGATCGTCGGCCGGCCGGCGCCGGCGGCGATCGCGACGTGGTCGAAACCCAGCGCCCACGCGTCCTCGATCGGGATCGTGCCGCCGAAGCGGATACCTCCGTAGATACGGAACCGATCGCGGCGCGCGAGGGTCAGGTGAATCAGCGTCAGAAAGTTCTTGTCCCAGCGGACCGTGATGCCGTACTCGGACACGCCACCGAAGCCTTCGAGCACCCGCTCGTCGAGCGCGCGATAGATCTCGGACCACGCCGCGATGGGCTGCGGCGGCTGGCCGTTTGCGCCAACGAGCGCCGGCGGCAGCGGCTCGATCTTCAACCCGTCGATCCCGGCGACCCCGAAGCCTTCATTGAGGAGGTAGTGCGCCAGCGTGTAACCGGCGGGGCCGAGGCCGACGATCATCACGTTCCTGCCGTTATAAGGCAACGCGTACGGACGGCGGACGTTGAGGGGATTCCAGCGCGTCAGCAGGCCGTAGATTTCGACGCCCCACGGCATGCCCAGCACGTCGGTCAGCACACCGGTCTCAGCCTGCGGGATGTTGACCGGTTCCTGTTTCTGGTAGATGCACGCCTTCATGCAGTCGTTGCAGATGCGGTGCCCGGTGCCCGGGCACATCGGGTTGTCGAGCATCACGAGGGCCAGCGCCCCCAGGGCGTCGCCTTCCCTGCGCACGGCGTGCATCTCGGAGATCTTCTCGTCGAGCGGGCACCCGGCCAGTTCAATCCCGAGCGGGTTCCGCAACAGGCTCCCCTCCTTGCCGCGGTAGCCCTTCGAGCACGAGTCCTTGTCGCGCTCGTGGCACAGCACGCAGTAGTACAGCTCGCCGAGCACGTCACCCCCGTCCATCCGCCGATCGGTCAGCTCGAAGCCATCGCGGTGCCGCAGGCGCGACTCGGGACCGACACAAGCCGCGCACGGCGCGGCGGGCGCACTCGCCGGCGCCATGTCGGCGGCACGCGGCCCGTCGGAGGTGCCGACGGCGACCTGCTGCAGCGGCACCAGGGCCTGGTAATCCAGCGTCTCCGGAAAACGGAACGTCACCCAGCCGTGGTAGGCCGGATCGTGAAGGCGCGCCGCGCACCATTTCTTGAGCGCCTCGACCTCTCGCGCGACCTCCTCCTTCTCGTGTGCCGCGTCCGCTTCCACGCCCCCCTTCAGCGATGCCGCCTCCCGATCGAGCAGCGCACATCCCGCACGGGCGACCGCCAGCTCGACGTCTTCCACCCGCGTCGCGTCCACCAACCGCTCGACGATCGCCTGCTCCTCCGCCGTCGAGTGCACGCCGCCGGTCTTGAGACCCGGCACGACGCGCCGCCGGACGAACTCGACCTTGAACCGGAACAACTCATCCTGCGCGCGCGTCCATTGCGCCAGACCCTCGGCCCGCTCGCCAACGCCAAACAGCCGCGCGAGGAATGCGCTGACGCGGCGCGACATCGCCACCAGAAGCCGTGACACCTCGACCGCCGGCCGCACCTGGTCCGGAGCCGCGCGGTACGAGTCCCACTCCGCCCAGAAGTCCGGCTCCGCAGCCGCGAGTTCCTCGCAGAACCGATCGTACAGATCGCGCAAACGCTCCGGCCGGTGCAGGTCCCCGAAGCTGAACCCTGACACGCCGAGAACGAACTCGCGAGGACCGACGGTGAATGGCGTCATAGAAACAGCGAAGTCCGAATGGAGTCGGCGCGCGCCGCTCCGAAGCAGGGCAGGCAATACACAGAGTGTCCTGAGATCCTCAGCGTACGTGAGCCACGTGAGAGCAGTCAAACCGGGATTGCGACCTGGACCCTCAGGTGGCGGCTGGCTGCAGTTCCGGCTGGGGGCGCAGCCCGCAGCCGGCTCCGCCGCGTGCCGGGCTCCGTGCTCCGGAAAACTGCGCTCCGTCCGCGCTGTTTTTCAGATCCTCGCGCCGCCTGGGCGCTCAAAGCGCCTGCGGCGGGCAAAACAGCGCTACCTCCGCTCCGTTTTCGTCGCGTTGCCCGTCGGAGCGCTACGCACGGCCCGCCGCGGAGCCAACCGCGGGCTGCTCCGCACTGCACACCGGCCTAGGGTGCGCCATCTGCATGCCCATCGGCGGGAACCTGCACGAATCTGCGGCTCGGCCCCATCGGTGAAAATCGGCGTGAATCTGCGGCTCGGTTCGAGTATCTGCGCCAATCTGCGGATCAGAAGCGCCCGGACCGCAGGATCAGCACCGCCAGCCAGAGGCCGAGCAGCGCCGCAGCCAGGAACCCCACCATGCCAAGGGCCGGATAGCCGAACATGGCCGGGCCGGACTTCGCCTGGAAGATGAGCGACGACCCCACGATGAGCGCGGCGACGAGAATGGCAAGGCTGAGGCGGTTGCTCGAACGATCCATCTCGTGCACGAAGTGCTCGAGGTTGCGGTGCACAAACTGGATCTGCAGGCGGTCGGTCCGCACCTTCTCGATAATCTCGAGCACGCCGCGGGGCACCGTCTGGGCGACCTCGACCACCTCGCGCGCGATCTCGCCCGCCCGTTCCGTGAGCGCCGACGGCGAGAGACGATCGCGAAGCACCCGCTCGACCAGCGGCCGCGCGGCCTCGGCCATGTTGAATTCGGGATCGAGCTGCCGGCCGACGCCTTCGCTCGTCACGAGCGCCCGCGCCAGCAGCAGCAGGTCCGGCGGCATCCGCAGGCGGTGGCGTGCCATCGCGCCGAAGATGTCGCGCAGCATTTCGCCGATCGGCAGGTTGCCCAGCGCCACCACCGAATACGACTCGAGCATTTCGACGAGGTCGCCCCTGAGCTCGGTCCGGTTCACCTCCTGCGTCTGCGCAATCGCGATGACGGCGTCCGCCAGCGCGTCCGCGTCCTCGCGGACGACCGCGCCGACCAGCCGCGCGAGCTGCTCGCGAAGCGCGCGGTCGAGGCGGCCGATGTTGCCGAAATCGAGCAGGCAGATCACGTCACCGGCGAGCACGAACACGTTCGCGGGATGCGGATCCGCGTGGAAGACGCCGTGCAGGAGGATCTGTTTCAGGAGGACTTCCGCGCCACGCCGCGCCACCACCTGGCGATGGCCTTCGACGCGCCCCGCGAGGATGTCCGACAGCTTCGCGCCGTGCACGAACTCCATCACCAGCACACCGCTCCGGGTGTGCTTCCAGTGCACGTGCGGAAAGTGGACCGTCGGATCGCCGGCAAACGCGTGCGCGAAGCGGCCAATCGTCCGCCCCTCGCGGGCCAGGTCCTGTTCGCGGCGGATCGAGAGCGCGAACTGGTGCACCAGCATCGACGGTCGGTACACGTCGGCGTCCGGCAGGTAGCGCTCGGCCAGCCGCGCCAGGTAGCCCATGAGGGCGAGGTCGCTCTCGATGACGTGGCTGATGCCCGGGCGGCGCACCTTGACCGCCACTTCCTCGCCCGTGACGAGGCGCGCCCGGTGCACCTGCGCGATGGATGCCGCGGCGATGGGCGCCTGGTCGAACTCAACGAAGGTCGACGACAGCGGCGCGCCCAGCTCGCGTTCGATCGCCTCTTCCGCCTCGCCTGGCGCGAGCGGCGGCAGGTCGTCCTGCAGCTTCGAGAACTCGGTGACGAAGTCCGGTGGGAGCACGTCCGCACGCGTGCTGAGCGCCTGCCCGAACTTGATGAAGGTCGGGCCGAGCGCCTCGAGCGCCTGCCGCAGGCGTTGCGCCTGCGTCACGCGTTCCGCGTCGCGAGGTCGCCAGGGAAAGAGCATCCGCCGGCCGAAGGCGAGGTAGCGCTCCAGCCGCAGACGCGCGAGCACGTCGACAAAACCGTACCTGACCAGAATGGTCGCGATGTCGCGAAGTCGGCGAAGCTGGCGGGCAGGCGGCGAGGGCTCGGTGTGGCGGGGCATCAGTCGATGCGACTGAAGTCGATCTCCACCCGGCGAAGCTCACGGCCTTCGAACGCGATCCCGGCGAGGTAGGTGCCCCGGCGATCGAGCGTCCGCGCGGTGTAGGTCGCCTCCACCAGGCCGCCCAGGATCGGGGTACCGGGCGGAGCGGGCTGTCCCAACACGTAACGCGGCGTCTCGACCAGCTCGATCGGCCCGATGGCACCGGCGGCCTGCGGTTGCGGGCGTTCGTAGAGCACGATGTCGAAGCGCGGCATCGTGTAATACACGTTGCGGGGAGAGAAGGTCACATGCAGGACCAGCGAGACCTTGTCGCGCCACGGGCCCAGCATCGCCGCCGCCTGCTGCGGTCCCCACGTGATATCGGCAAGCCGCACCCGGTCCTCGGTCCCGAGGACGACACGCCGGAACTCGGTGATGATCTCGAGGCGATCGAGCAGCGGGTCCCCGAGCGGGATCGTGTACGCCTCGTGGAACCGCTGCAGCGGTGCCACGTCGGGTGACCGCCCCAGGGCGATCGCCCGCTCGATGTCGGCCGTCGTGATGCCGATCTGGATGGGGCTGACGCGCGGCGCCGCACGAGCCAGGCCGACGGCCGCGGCGAGCGCAATGGCGACGACCGCCGCCCGCTCTGACACGGCCGCGCGTCTCACACGGCCACCGCGGTGTTCTGCGCGATGCGCCGGTCCAGTTCCGCGATCGCCGCCTCTATCTGCTGGCGCCGAATCGGGTGCCGCGTGGCGGTCATCTGGCGTTCGAGTTCCGCCTTCGCCAGGCGGCACGACTCGATCGCGCGTTGCTTGTCGGGGTCCTTCACCCGCGCACGGGCCTTCTTGCGGGGCGCCAGATCATCGAGGCGTTCCTGGATCCGCGCTTCGGCGTCGACCAATCCTTCGGCCGCATCTCCCATATCGACTACCTCGAAACGACCGGCGACGACCGGTCGGGAAACTCAGGGGTGAAAGGGCCCGACCAGTCGCCTGACCGCGGCGATGAGGTCATCGGGTAAACAGGGTTTCATCAGCGCCGCAGCGAACACCTGCCCGGCGCCGGCCTCGTCGTCGATCGGATTTCCGCTCAGCGCCACGATCGGGATGTCGCGCGTCGAGGCCCCATCCTTCAGCCGCCGGCTTGCCTCCCAGCCATCCAGCGATGGCAGCGACAGATCCATGAGAATCAGCCCCGGCAGCAGCGTCCGCGCCTTGTCGATCGCGTCGATGCCGTTGGCGGCCGAGGCAACGCGAAACCCCGAGCCGGCCAGCACGACCTCGTACATCTCGCGCGCGTCGCCATCGTCTTCGACGACCAGCACGAGCGGCGTCTGGAGGACTGGTTTCTTCATGCGGCTGCGAGTGACACACGGCCGAAGCCCCCGGCCTCGCCGGTGGTTTCCGCCACTGACGAGCGGAGCGCAGGAGTGCGATGGGATCCGTACCGGTAGAAGGTTCAGTATAGCTGGGGAGTGCAGGGCGGGCAAGGCCGCAAGCTGGACCAGAATGCGCTCCGCTGCCCCTTCATTTGTCGTCGTCGATCGCCGCGGTCCACGTTTGCGCGTCTTCGGGCGTCATCGCGCCAGTCGGGCGCAGTCGGGCATCGCGATAACCCCAGCGTTCGATATCCACCAGGTACTGCTCGCGCGACAGGATCGTGCCCTGACACACCCGCTCGTCCTGCGGCGGCGTCCACACCTCCGACTCGAGTCGGGCCACCAGTCCTTCCATGACCGACCCCGGGATTCGCGTGCGCTCGCCGGGATAGATGAACCCGAACAGCAGGAGGTGCGACAGCAGGACGCGCCAGTTCGGGCCGAAACGAGCCACCAATCGGTGCCAGTCGAGTTTCTCGGCGAGAGCCCGGACAAGATGCGCGATGTCGGCGCCGTCGTACCGTTCGCGCTCCATGACGCAGCCCTTCGACCAGATCATCTCCTCGGGCGGGATCAGCTGCACCGAGTGTCCAAGCACCACGTCGGCGACCGCGTGATCGAACCAGCCGCGATCCACCTGAGCCACGCCGTTGCCGGAGCTGTGGATGAGATCCACGAAGGCGTCATCGTGGTAGACCTTCGCCAGCCAGTGCGGGAACTTGATCTCGGTGCGATAACCCGCACGCCCGAGCAAATCCAGGATGTGATCGCGATCGGAGGACAGCGCGAAGATGTCGAAGTCCTTGGTGAACCGCGCGATTCCGGTGTAGCGGAACAACGCGTAGGCGCCGCCAACCAGAAAGGGCGCACCGGCGCGCGCAAGCGTGGCCAGCACGTGCGCGTAGAACCGGTTGGCGTCGGGGTCGCCAAAGTCCTGAACGGGATGCGACGTCTCAGGTGCGGCCACAGGCCTCCCGCGTTGGGTTTCGGGTGCGGACACCGTTGCAGGTTTCGTGCCTTCGGGCGTCCCTATCGCCCTTCGTGCACGACGATCGACTCGCGCGTTCGAGGCGCGTCCGGCGCCGGCTGCGGCTCGGACCGCGGTGGCGACGGAAGCTCCAGGATGCGAAACGGCGGCTTGCCCGGGAAGTGGCGCTCGAGCAGCGACATCGCGACGTTGTACACGGGCACGCCCCCCGACGTCCGCCCCTCGGGTTGGCCGTTGTGCGCGTGGCCGTGGAAGACGGCCGCCAGCGTGTAACGGTTGAGCGGTTCCTCCAGCCGGCTCGACCCAAGGAACGGAAAAATCTCCAGCGGCTCGCCGACGACGGTCGCACGGATCGGCGAGTAGTGCAGCACGGCGATCCGATAGGCGGTCCGCAGGCGTGCGAGCGCGGATCCCAGTTTCAGCACTTCGTCGACCGCTTCGTGGACGAATTGCTTCATCGTCGGCTCGCCCCACGGCTCGAGGGCTCGCCGGTCGAATCCACCGCCGAACCCTTTCACGCCCGCGAAGCCGATGCCGTTGATCTCGCAGGCTTCGCCGTCGAGCACGCGGATGCCGGTGTCGAGAAAGATCTGACGGACCTCGTCCTGCCTGCCCGACTCGTACTCATGGTTGCCGAGCACCGAGACGATGGGCATCTTCGCCGCGACCGTCAACTCGCGCGCCAGGACGCGGGCTTCCTCGGGCAGCCCGTATGCCGTCAGGTCGCCGCACAGAAGCAGGATGTCGGCGCTCGACGCAATCTGCGCGAAGAGTCCCTGGAAGGCGCCCTGCGCGCTCCTGGTGCAATGCAGGTCGCCGACCGCGGCGATCGAGATGCCCTTTGCGGCGCGTCGTTCGGTTGGCGGCCCCACGGTTCACCTCGATTCGCGCGTCACCGCCGCCCTCGCGGCCGCGGGCTGGCCGGGCAGGCCGAGCTTGCGCACCACGAACACATCAAGGGGCGCGTGCAGGATGGTCGCCACCTGGTGCCAGCCAGCCGCTGACCCGCGGCGGCTCGGTTGGCGAACTTCACTCGTGAACCGGCGGGCGCGCACGCTTGACTCGCGCGGCGGCCCGCGATAACGTTCGGCGCTGAATCGCTGTGTCAAAACCCGGCCGGACGTACCTCGGCAGGGCCCGTCATACTTCGTGGTGGAGGTGTCCTATCGTGCCCAAGGAGTCGCCTCTGGTGCTCGTCGTCGACGACGACCGGGATGGCCGGGAGATGTATACCGCAACGCTCGCCAGGGCGGGGTTCCGCGTCGAGCAGGCGATAGACGGTTTCGAAGCGGTCGACAAGGGCTACAAGCTTCATCCCGACCTCATCCTCATGGATCTGCTCATGCCCCGCCTCGACGGGTGGGAAGTGATCGGCTGGCTGAAGAGCAATCGGAACACGCGCGAGATTCCGATCGTGGCGGTGACGGGCGCGCAGCCCGAGCAGCGCGAACTCGCGCGCGAAGCCGGGGTCCATTCCGTGCTCGTCAAACCGTGTCCGCCCGAGACGCTGCTCGGAGAGATCCGGCGCGTGCTGGCCGAGCGCGTCTCCTAGCGCGTCACCGCCAGCCCTGCAGGTCCACGCGCGAGGAACGCTGCCGGTTCTGTGCCAGTCGGCCGATGGGGCGTCGCGCGCACGCGAAGATAACCGGTGTGGCCGGGCGTCATCTGCGGGTAGAGTACCCGTCGTAAGGGGGGCGGATCCTGCCATCCGCCTGACTCCTCGGATCCGACATGCCGACACCCGTCGACGAAATCCGCGTGGCAAGCTGGCCCGAGCTGAACGAACGGCTCTTCGAGGGCTCGTGGAAGGCCGACCTGCGCCGGTTCCGGTCGTCGTACGCCTTCCGGGGGCAGTCGGACGTGCGCGGCGACCTCAAGACCAGCGTCGCGCGGCTGGGCGGCAACCTCGATCTCGAAGCACACCTGCTGCGCAACTTCCGGAAGTACGCCCAGCACCAGGCCGCGCCTGGCGACTCGGTGTGGAACTGGCTGGCCGTCGCGCAGCATCACGGCCTGCCCACCCGCCTGCTCGACTGGACGTACTCGCCGTACGTCGCGATGCATTTCGCCACCGAGAACGTGGCCGACCAGGCCGCGGACGGCGTGATCTGGTGCGTCGACTACGTGCAGACCAACGCGCTGCTGCCCGATACCCTGCAGCGCATCCTCGCCGAGGAGGGGTCGTTCGTGTTCACGGCCGAGATGCTCGAGCGCGCGGCGGCGACGCTCGCCGAGTTCGACCGGCTGTCGCAGCAGACCTTCGTCGCCTTCTTCGAGCCGCCGTCGCTCGACGAGCGCATCGTCGTCCAGTTCGCCCTCTTCTCGCTCGTGTCCAACTACAAACTCGGCCTCGATACCTGGCTTGCCAACTATCCACACGTCTGCCGCAAGATCGTGATCCCGTCGTCGCTGAAGTGGGAAGTGCGCGACAAACTCGACCAGGCGAACATCACCGAGCGCGTGATGCAGCCCGGGCTGGACGGCTTGAGCCGCTGGCTGAAGCGGTATTACACGCCGCGCCTGGATCCGACGCCGGGCGACCAGTAGCGCGGATCATCTGCGGGCCGGTGGAAGCGGTGGGGATTCGGCGCAGGCACGAATGAGCAGGGACCGGGGATCGCGTCTGTCGCGGTCCCTGGTCCCTGTCCCTGCTTCGCCGATCGTGCGGCGCGCGGCGCTCGGGCTAGACCCCGGCGGGCGCCGCACCCGCGGGCGGCGCCGTGACGATCGCCGACTGGATCCATTTCGTGGTGACCGACTTCGGCCGCGTGATCGCCAGGCCGAGCGCCCGCGCCATGACCGCCTGCGAACACACGCCGAGCGCGCGCGACACGGCAAACAGCACCGTGTAGTACGGGAACTCGGTGAGCCCGTAGTGGTAGAGCAGCGACCCGGACCCCGCGTCGACGTTCGGCCACGGATCCTTGATTTTCTGAACCTGCTTCAGCACGTCGGGCACGGTGTCGAACACGCGCGCCACGGTCAGGAAGACGGGGTCGTTCGGACAGTGCTTCTTGCCGAACGCCAGGAACGCATCGAACCGCGGATCGGTGATCCGCAGCACCGCGTGACCGTAGCCCGGGACCACGCGGCCGGAGGCCAGCGTGTCCTCCGCGTATTTCTTCAGCTGCTCGGGCGTCGGGGCGCCGCCGAAGCGCTTGTTGGTGTCGAGGATCCACGCGAGGCATTCCTGGTTCGCGAGGCCGTGGAGCGGGCCCGCAAGCCCGTTGAGGCCGGCCGAGAGCGAGTAATAGAGGTCCGACAGCGCCGAATTGACCGTGGCGGTCGTCATCGCGCTGACGTTGCCGCTCTCGTGGTCGGAGTGCAGCACCATGTAGAGGCGCATCAACTGCGCGAAATCGCCGTTCGGATCGGGAATGCCGAGCATGTGCACGTAATCGCCGGACCAATCGAGCGACGGGTTCGACGCGATGCGCGGCCCCTTGCCGAACCGCTGGCGGTAGATGCCGGCGGCAATGGCCGGCAGCTTGGCGACAATGTTGAGCGTGTCTTCGAGGGTGGGGACCCAGTACTCGTCCTTCTTGAGCCCCGCGTCATAGCGCTGGCGGAACACCGACTCGCGCTCGAGCACGAGGATCGCGGTGCTGAGCATCACCATCGGGTGCGAATCGGCCGGCATCGCGGCCAGCACCGCCCAGATGTAGTCCGGCACGCTCGCCCGCGCATGCAGGTCGGCCTGCAGATCCGCGAGCTCGGCGGCGTTGGGCAGTTCGCCCGCCAACAGCAGCCAGAGGACCTCCTCGGGCAGCCGGTCCGTCAGGCGCGCGACGGGGATCTCACGGACGATCAGCCCCTTGTCCGGCGGGACCTCGGACGTGTCGCACACGAGCGACTTCACGCCGCGCATGCCGCCGTAGGCCTGCTCGACGGTGACCTGGGAGATCACCTTCGCCCCGTGTTCCTTCTGGAGTTTCTTGACCGCGTCGCGAATCGAGGGAATCTGTCCTGCGAGTTTCTCCTGCAACTTCGACATGCAAACCTCCTGGACGAACTGGCAACGGGAGCGCCCCGCGCGCCCGTTCTCCGAGACCCTTCGGATGAGGCCGTAGACGTAAGGTCGAACGCGATCACCGTCGTTGATGAGAGCTCCACCGCGAGGGTGGTCGTGACGCGACTGCGGAATCGGGTATGAACGCCTGAAGATATGATCGCGTTGAACCTTCGTGCTGAACCGCCAGGAGGGAACGGACTCCTTTCAGGGGACCGGGAGTGAGAATCGCAAAGCTCGGAATCGAACTGACCCGGCGCGAATGAAACGACCGCTATGAAGATCGGCCATGGGCAACGAGCCTGGCACCTGCCAGAGACCCGTTGCCCATGGTCCGGAGCCTGCTACACGCCCACCACTCCCCCGCCCAGCAACGACGCGGGCAGGCCGGCCGGATGGATGGCGCCCTGCGCCAGCATCTCGGCCGCGACCACGGTAATCGCGGTGGTGTTGACGATTTCCGCCACCGTCGAGCCGTGCTGCAGCACGTTGACCGGCCGCCGCATGCCCATCAGGATCGGCCCGATCACATCCGCGCGCCCGAGGCGCTGCACCAGCTTGTAGCCGATGTTCCCCGAATTGAGGTCCGGGAAGATGAGCACGTTGGCGTCGCCCTTGATGCGCGAGTGCGGATAACTGGTCTGCACGATTTCCGGCGCGACCGCGGTGTCGAGGTGCATCTCGCCGTCCACGATGAGATCCGGGCGGCGCTGCTGGACGATCGCGACGGCGCGGGCCACGCGCTCGGCCTTTTCGTGGCGGACCGACCCGAAGCTCGAGAAGGCGAGCATCGCCACGCGCGGCTCCACGTCGAAGTACCTCGCCGTGTCGGCGGCCAGGCAGGCGATCTCGGACAGCTGCTCGGCGGTCGGGTCAATATTGACCGTCGCGTCAGTGAACAGGAAAACGTGCTCCTCTACGATCATGATGTAAACACCGATCACCAGATCCGCGCCGGGGCGGGTGTGGTGGATCTGCAGGGCCGGGCGGATGACATCCGGGTATTCAGCGGTCAATCCCGAGACAAATGCATCCGCATCACCCATCTTGACCATCAGCGGACCGAGGATGTTCGGTTCCCGCACGCGTTTAGCGGCCTTGGCCATGGTCATTCCTTTGCGCGACCGCAGTTCGTAGAAGGCTTTCACGTATTCATCAAACTTTTCATATTGTCCCGGGTCCACGATTGGGCATTTGAGCTTGATGGAAAGCTCAGCAATTTTCTTCTGGATCACCTCCGGACGGCCGATCAGGATGGGTGTGGCGATGCCCTCATCCAGCACCTGGTGGGCCGCGCGGATGATCTTGGTTTCCTCGCCTTCAGCAAAGACGATCCGTTTCTTGGGTTTAGCGGTCTTGGCTTTGTTGGTGAAGAAGTAGCGCATCCGTGCGCCTTTGCCCTGGCGGAATGCCAACTGTTCGCGGTACTCGTCGATATCCACCGGCTTGCGGGCAACACCGGTTTCCATGGCGGCTTTTGCCACGGCGGTGGATTCCCACAGCATGATGCGCATGTCGAGCGGCTTGGGAATGATGTAGTCCCGGCCAAATTTCAGGCTGTCCACA